>NZ_JAFIFQ010000072.1 GCF_020831925.1 Alkalimonas sp. | reverse complement strand
CATATCCAGCAAGACGGTATCAATTTGATCCCAGTTCAGCATCGTTTTTTCCTGTCATTCGTTTTATCATGGGGCAAAGCGCATCGTTGCGTAGGCAACACCCGCCTGGCGGCGCTATTGTAACAGAGGGAAGCGGATGGCTGAATCCAAGCAGACAAAACAAGCACCAGAGATCCTTCAGCAGGAAGTGGTGGCGCAAAGCCGGCTGTTTAAAATTGAGCAATTGCAACTGCGCTTTAGCAACGGTGAAGAGCGGCTGTACGAACGCATGCGAGGCAGTGGTCGTGGCGCCGTGATGGTGGTGGCCATGCCGGATCCGGAGCATTTTTATCTGGTGCGAGAATACTGTGCCGGTACCCATGATTACCAATTAGGCTTTCCGAAAGGCCTGATCGACCCGGGCGAAGATCCTTTGGTTGCGGCCAATCGGGAATTGAAAGAAGAGATAGGTTTTGGTGCCAGGCGTTTGATCCCATTGAAGTCGGTGGCACTGGCTCCGGGCTATTTTAATGCTACAATGCATATAGTGTTGGCGCTGGATTTATTCCCAGAGCAACTGACTGGCGATGAACCCGAACCGCTGGAACGGGTCAGTTGGCCCCGGCACCATCTGGACGAGCTGCTGCAGCAGGTTGATTTTACGGAAGCCCGCAGTGTAGCCGCTCTTTTTCTGGCAGACGCTTACCTGGCAAGGAATCCCGATGTTTTTGAGCTCACTGCTTGAACCGATCAAAACGGCAGCCAAACAGGCTGGCGATCGGCTCTGGCAGCTGTATCAAAGCGGCGATTATCAGCAAGAAACCAAAGACGATCAGAGCCCGGTGACCAGCGCCGATCTGGCTGCCAATGACATCATTATGCAGCACCTGCAGGAGCTGACCCCAGATATTCCCATTATTTCTGAAGAAGTGCAGCTGTTGCCACTGGCGCAGCGTCAGCACTGGCCGCGTTACTGGCTGATAGATCCGATGGATGGCACCCAGGAGTTTGTTGCCCGTAGTGGTGATTTTGCCGTCAGTATTGCGCTGGTGGAGCATGGCTGGCCGGCGCTTGGGGTGATTTACTGGCCGAAGGAGCACGTGCTGTATTACGCCACCCGTGGTCATGGTGCTTTTAAACAGCAGGGTTCTAAAATCCGCCGCATTCAGGTGCACCAGCATCAGCAGCCTGATCCTTTGCGGGTTGCTGTGAGTCGGCGCCAGGCGCGCGAACCCATTGAGCAATTGTTGCCGCATGGCCAGCAGGTGCACTACATTCCGCTTGGCAGCTGCTCGCTAAAAAGCTGTCTGGTGGCCGAAGGGGGTGCCGATTGTTATGTCCGGCTGGGACCAACGGGTGAATGGGATACCGGCGCTGTGCATATTATCGTCGAAGAAGCTGGCGGCAAAATCCTCGATAGCAGCTTCGCACCACTCAGTTACAATCAGCGCGAAAGTCTGGCCAATCCGAACTTTGTGGTGATGGGGCAGGCCGATTTACCCTGGCCACAATTGATACAACCCCAGTAAACTTTCAACCCTCACAACAAAAAAACGCGCATGCTTATGCAGTAAATCCGCATAGGCCGCGGCCTGCCTTGGTTAGCGCCGATTTGGCTGCGATCAAAACCTATCTTTTTGGCAGCAAAAACGGTATCATGCGCGGGTGTTTTTTAGGCAGCGGAGCTGCCGGCACCTTGAAAGATGAACGTTGAAGTCCGCCTAGAGACTGCACCCTACACCTACAGTACCCTTAGGAGCCTACATCATGTCCGATTTGGATCTGAGCCAATACGGCATCACCGATGTCACGGAAGTCGTATATAACCCCAGTTACGACCAGTTGTTTGCGGAAGAGACGCGTGCGGATCTCGAAGGTTATGAGCAGGGGAAAGTCACCACCCTGGGCGCCGTAGCCGTGGATACCGGTATCTTTACCGGCCGTTCCCCGAAAGACAAATACATCGTCCGTGACGACACCACCCGCGATACCCTGTGGTGGGCCGATCAAGGCAAAAACGACAACAAGCCGATTTCGCCAGACGTTTGGGCCGATTTAAAAGGCCTGGTTACCCAGCAGTTGTCTGGCAAGCGTTTGTTCGTGGTAGATACCTTCTGCGGTGCCAACCCGGACACCCGTTTATCGGTGCGTTTTATCACTGAAGTGGCCTGGCAGGCGCATTTCGTCAAAAACATGTTTATTCGCCCAAGCGACGACGAGCTGAAAAGCTATACGCCGGACTTTGTGGTGATGAACGGTGCCAAGTGCACCAACCCGAACTGGCAGCAGCATGGCCTGAATTCCGAGAACTTTATTGCCTTTAACCTGACCGAACGTATCCAGCTGATTGGTGGTACCTGGTACGGTGGTGAGATGAAAAAAGGCATGTTCTCCCTGATGAACTACTATCTGCCACTGAAAGGCATTGCCTCGATGCACTGCTCTGCCAATGTCTGTGAAGACGGCAACGTGGCGGTGTTCTTCGGTTTATCTGGTACCGGCAAAACCACGCTGTCAACCGATCCGAAGCGTAAGCTGATTGGTGATGATGAGCACGGCTGGGACGACGATGGCATCTTCAACTTTGAAGGCGGCTGCTACGCCAAAACCATCAACCTGTCGCAGGAAAACGAACCAGATATCTACCAGGCCATTCGCCGTGATGCCCTGCTGGAAAACGTCACGGTACGTGACGATGGCAGCGTTGATTTTGACGATGGCTCGAAAACCGAGAATACCCGGGTGTCGTACCCGATTTACCACATCGACAACATCGTCAAGCCTGTATCCAAGGCAGGTCATGCCAAGAAGGTGATCTTCCTGACGGCCGATGCCTTTGGTGTCTTGCCGCCAGTCTCAAAGCTGACCAAAGAACAAACCAAGTACCACTTCCTGTCTGGCTTTACTGCCAAACTGGCGGGTACCGAGCGTGGCATCACCGAGCCAACACCTACTTTCTCCAGCTGTTTTGGTGCGGCTTTCTTAAGCCTGCACCCAACCAAGTATGCCGAAGTATTGGTGAAACGGATGGAAGCTGCTGGTGCTGAAGCTTACCTGGTGAATACCGGCTGGAACGGTACCGGCAAGCGCATTTCCATCAAGGCAACCCGTGCCATCATTGATGCCATTTTAGATGGCAGCATTGAAAACGCTGAGTTTATGCAGCTGCCATACTTTAATCTGGCAGTGCCGACTCATCTGCACGATGTGGAAGATGGCATTCTGGACCCACGCAACACCTACGCCGATGCGGCAGAGTGGGATGCCAAGGCCAAAGATTTGGCCCAGCGTTTTATCAACAACTTCGAGAAATTCACCGACAACGACGAAGGCAAAGCCTTGGTCGCCGCCGGCCCGCAGTTGTAAACCTTAGTACAGATGGAAAAAACGCAGCCCGCGGGCTGCGTTTTTTTATGCCTGCGGTTAGGACAAAAAAACGGCGCCCTCAGGCGCCGTTTGCTAGCAGAGAACCATTAATCCAGTTGGGTTTTCAGGCCGCGACGAATTAACAGTGCCTCGGTGGTTGGCTCCTGACCACGGAACTTGATGTAAGATTCCATCGGTGGCCGTGAGTTGCCCACTTCCAGAATGTTTTTCCGGTAATGGTCGCCGTTTTCACGGGTCAGACCGCCCCGGCTTTGCACATAGGCAAAGGCATCAGCGGCCAGAATCTCACTCCACATATAGGCGTAGTAACCGGCTGAGTAGCCACCACCAATCGAATGATTGAAGTAAGTGGACTTATAGCGTGGCGGTACTGCTGGCAAATCCACACCATATTTGGCCAAGGCGGCGGCTTCAAACTGCTCGACATCCTGCAGTGGGGCATCGGCACTTAGGGTGTGCCACTCCATATCCAGGAAGGAGGCAGCGATGTACTCCAGCGTATCAAAACCCTGGTTGAAGCTGCGTGACTGCATGATTTTTTCCAGCAGCTCGTCCGGAATAGGCTCACCGGTTTCATGATGCTTGGCATAGTTAGCCAGTACTTCCGGATGGGCGGCCCAGTCTTCTTCAAAGGTAGACGGGAATTCCACGAAGTCACGTGATACGGCAGTACCTGCCAGGCTAGGGTACTTCACATTGGAGAACATGCCGTGGATACCATGGCCCAGCTCGTGGAAGATGGTGGTGGTGTGATCGTAGCTGATCAGGGTTGGCTCGCCGTCCGGTGCCTTTGGAATGTTCATCACATTCACCACCACAGGTTTAGAACCAAGCAGGTTGGACTGACTCACGAAGGCACTCATCCAGGCGCCGCCCCGTTTGCCTTCACGGGCAAAGTAATCGGCGTAGAAAATCGCCAGGCTGGTGCCGTCGTGATCAAACACCTCGTAGGCTTCTACATCCGGGTGGTAGGTTGGCAAGTCTGGCCGTGGCTCAAAGCGGATGCCGTACAAGCGGTTCATGGTGTAGAAGACGCCGTCGTGCAATACGCGGTTGAACTCGAAGTACTGTTTCACTTCGTTTTCATCCAGATCGTATTTTTCCTGGCGCACCAGCTCGGCATAGTATTCCCAATCCCACGGCTGTACTTCGAAGTCACCACCATGACGACGGATCATTTCCTGAATATCGGCTTGCTCTTGCTTGGTGTTGGCGACCACAGCAGGCACCATGCTGGTGAGCATATCCAATACATTTTGCGACGTTTGCGCCATGGTGTTTTCCAACTGGTACTCAGCCCAGTTGCCGTAGCCCAGCAACTGGGCCCGCTCGGCGCGGATTTGGGCCAGACGCGATACGATAGGGCGTACATCCAGCTCGCCTGAGGTGCCACGGAAAGCAGAGGCTTCCCACACTCGCTGGCGTAGCTCGCGATTGTTCAGTGAGGTTAAAATCGGCTGACGGGTGGTGTTGGTGATGCTGAGCAGGTACTTGCCTTCATGGCCGGCAGCAGTGGCTGCATTGGCTGCACTGCGAATTTGGCTGTCGGATAAACCATCCAGCTCTTCGGCGCTATCCACAATCACAGCGATAGCGCGGGTGATCGCCAGCTGGTTTTGTGAGAATTGGGTGGTCAGGTTGGAGTGCTCTTCATTCAGCGCGCGGATTTTCACCTGCTGCTCTTCGGTCAGGGTGGCACCAGAGCGCACGAAGCGATCGTAGTACACATCCAGCAAACGGGCTGACTCGGCATCCAGTCCCAGCGCTTGGCGCTGGTTGTAGATGGCCTCTACCCGGGCAAACAGTGCTGGGTTCAGGTTGATGTTGTCGGAGTGAGCCGATAATTTAGGCGACAGTTCGCGGGCAATTTCCCGGCGCTTTTCATTGCTGTCAGTACCCGACAAGTTGAAGAAAACCCGTGATACCCGTGTCAGCATATCACCGCTGCGCTCCATGGCGACAATGGTGTTTTCAAAGGTTGCTGGTTCTGGGTTGTTGGCGATGGCTTCGATTTCAGCCATGTGGCGCGCCATACCTTCTTCAAAGGCTGGAATAAAGTGGGCGTCATCAATCAGGCGAAAATCTGGTGCTTCGTATTGCAACGCAAACGGCTGGAAGAAAGGATTATCGCTAGCCACATCTACCATGGCTTCAACAGCAGTATCGGCAGATAAGTCGGCTGGGGTACTTGGTTGTTCAGAGCAGGCACTTAAAGCCAGTGCTGCACCAATTGCAGTAGCAATTAGGGTCTTGCGCATAATTGTTCTCCTTCGGGGCGAAGTCTGTGAATGCATCGTTTTATTTTTTTAAGGTACCTGTTCGTGAATGCACGACAAGACGAGCAGGTGATCTGGTCGAGTATGCCAAAAAAAATGGCAGAAATCATGTTTTACCGTCAATCAGCAGGTGCGGCGAGGTTAACGGCTTTTTTAGCGTAGCCGCTTAACGGCATGGTGAGATAAAAGCAGCTACCATGGGGCTGTAACGGCTGATAGCCAATGTCACCATCCATTGCCAGCATCAGGGAGCGAGCAATGGCAAGGCCAAGGCCAGAACCTTGCTGCAGCTTGTTATCGGCGCTGTCGGCCTGGGCGAACTTCTGAAACAGGGAAGGTTGAAAATGTTCTGGCACACCAGGGCCCTGATCCATCACTTCAAGCCGGACTTTGTTCGCGTCCAAACTCAGCCGCAGCACGACGGTGCTATCGCGCGGTGCGTATTTGATGGCATTGGATAGCAAGTTGGTGATGACCTGTTGCAAACGCAGCGGATCTGCCCGTACCTGCAGGCCATGCTCCTTGGTCTCCAGCTGCAGCTGCAGTCGGTTTTCTGCCGCCAACGGTCGGTTTTGTTGCAAACATTGCTCAATAAGCTCTGCCAGTACGATGGGTTGCAGCTGGAAGCGCATTTTGCCAGCTTCCAGCCGTTCCATATCCAACAAATCATTAATCAGGTGGGTAAGCTGATTGCAGTTGTCATAAGCCGTTTGCAGCAATTGCTGCACTTGCGGACTGACAGAACCCATCACCCCGCCGAGCACCAGGCCAATGCTGCCATTAATGGCAGTCAGCGGTGTGCGTAGCTCGTGGCTGACGGTTGAAACAAACTCATTTTTCAGACGATCCACTTTATGTCGCTCTGTCATGTCCCGCAATAAAATAACTTTTTTGATCAGCTGGTTAAACTCAATTTCAGAGCGTGACAGCTCCAGTGGGAACGGCAAGTCGAAGCGGTTGCGCCCCTGGGTTTTGGCTATTTTGTTGGGTGTATTGGTGGCCAGCAGCAGTTGCTGTTGCTGCAGCGGGTCATCCAGCAAAGACGACCAATGCACCCCTTCAAGCTGATGCATGCTCAGGCCAAAAATATCCGCCGCTGCCTGATTAATGCGCTCAATATGACCATGAGCATCGGTGGTGATGATGGCATCGGCCACATTGTCCATTACAGTACTAAGATACTGTTGTTGCAACTGCAGTTCACGGCTGGATTGCTGCAATTGCTGACGGGAAAAGGTAAGCCAGCTAATCAGCGCAAACAACAGCAAGGTCACGGAGTAACCGACCAGCCGGATTTCCATGGTGCGGCCTTTGAGCGGATCGGTCGAACGAATGGCCATCTGCCAGTTGGCACCTCGAATGGTGAGATCCAACAATAAACTGTCGTCATAAAACAGCGCATTATTGCCGACAAAGCTTTCACTAACACGACCATTTTCCAGCCGGGTGCGAAGTGCCGCTTCAATGCCATAACGATCCATGATCAGCTGCAGCTCTTGCCACAGATCGGTAGGCTCTACCACGATGCTGATAATGCCCCAGTACTGGCCATCAATAAACACCGGTAAGCGGTGGATAAAGCCAATACCGCCCTGCAACAGCTGTACCGGGCCTACCAGCTTTGCTTTCCTGCTTTCGATAATCGCTTGTACTGCTGGCCATTGTTCTGGCAGGTCGGGGTAATAAAGACCAACAGCGGCTTCGTTGCCTTCAATAGGGTAGACATACGACAGCCGATTGCCGGGGGCGACGCCAATATTACGGATGTACTGCCCCAGCTCCACCAGCTCTGGCAGCAGCACATTAAACTCAGCAGCAGAGACCTCACCTTTATTGGCCTGTACATAAGCGGATAAACCAAAGGTAAGGTACAAAGCCCGGTTGAGCTCGGTTTCCAGAAATGAACGCAGATGGCCGGCATTGGCCACTTGCTGTTCCAGCTGCTGGCCTTTGGCATAAGCAACATCCTGCCGCACCAAATTCTCGGTAATCAGCACGCAAGACACTAAGCAAAGCAGTAGTAACAGCCATTGCCAGTAAGACAGCAGTTTTCCAGAGGGTTCCATGCAGGCTCCGATAAGATACTGTTTTATAGCATAACGGTTTGCCGCTACTTCGCAAAGTACAGCCCTTATTTTACCGCATAAATCCTTTTGGAAGCACACTGGGAACTGATCGCCTGAAAAATGCGCAGCCCAGCAATAGACTTCGTCCCAAAGCCTGTCTATAATGCGCTGCTTGTAACCCAGCGTTGCAAAGCACCCGTAGCTCAGCTGGATAGAGCGCTGCCCTCCGGAGGCAGAGGTCAGAGGTTCGAATCCTCTCGGGTGCGCCATATAAATCAAGGTCTTAGCTTAACGGCGAGACCTTTTTTTGTGTCTGAAATAAACTTTTATAGCGCATTTATAGCAAATTTAGATGAAAATATTGGTGTGAAGTCCAGTAGCGCTTTGATTGGGTATATTAAGATGGTTTTCTCATACAAAAAAAGCACCTCGTATGAGATGCTTTTCTTTTACAGCCGAGCAGCTTACTTAGCTTTTCTTAACTCGTGAACGCGCTCCATTGCTGCCACGAAACGTGTCTCAGTTTCGCCGGTCCATTTATATTCTCGAAGACCTGGAACAGGAGCTGAGGCAACAGCTTTGCCTGATGTAAAAAGAGCTTTAATTTCAACTGCTAAAGGATGCTGGGCAACTTCTAAACCTTTATCACTTGGTTTGTTCATTTCTAGTGCCATGACGAACCCCCTTTGTGTTATTCCATTTACAATGTCATTATAGTCATTGACTTGTGCATTCAAGTTATTCTGGCTTGTCTTATAGCAAGCAAAGCTAACAAAGTCGCCTGTGCAGTAATCGTACTGCGCGGCGTAACTAACCGCTCTTTTAGCGCAGCCCTCTATTAGTAAATGACTCGCAGCATGTGCGCCGCCTGAGCCAGAAGTGAACGCTTTAATCTTGTTTGTTACTGTACAGAAAAGAGCTTGTTTTTGGCCGGCATCAAAAATAACTTCATTCTTTTCTAAATCGATAATCGCCAAGTTAACAACATTATACCCATCAATTTCAACCATTGGTCGTTCTTCTGGATTAGCTGCACCTGACCACCACTTTTTCCACTCGGCAATTAACATACCATGGCCAGCAGTTACTAAGGCGGTTTTACCAACTATCGAAATTTTGTCAAATCCAGTCTCATCACAATAAACAAGGTAATGTTTCCCATCAGATAGCTTGAGCTCCCCTTGTGAGCCGCATGACCACCGTGTATCCGCAGTAATAATCTGATTAGTTAAATCGCATACAGTCGTTGTCATCTAGTGCCACTCTTATTTTTTAGGGCATTATTATATATTTTATAAAAATGAAAGGATATGCGTTTACAACATATGGAGAGTTAATTTGTGCATTGTATCAGCAACAATTTCAGTTGAACATATTAGCCATGTTATTGTCAACTTTGAGTCTGAATCCAATCCAGCCCTTAGATCACAAGTTTAGTACACTTATTTACAGAACTCCAAGTTAGAGCAAGCAGCGCTTAGATCGATTTCAAGCCGCCATTGGTGCCAGCGGGTGATTATGGCTTTGCCTTGGTAGCAAATACCCTTTAGCTTGCTGAGTAAGCTACAATCGTAGCGGCTTGCAGAGACTTCACCGGTTTCCTGATTAACTTCCTGCTCGTAGTGTGGCCTGATCAGCTGGTCTTTACGCTTGCAGAATACGCCACCCATTAGCAGTACAAAGCGTTTCCAGTCGCCGGTATCAGCAGCATTATGCACAGCCTTTAACGTCATATCATGGTCTTTGTCTGCCTTTAACCTGCGCAGCTCACGCCATACCGTTACAGATACACCACCGATTTGCTGAAACTGACGTATACCCCAACAACTTGCCCATGCTTCTACCCGTTGCGCTGCCACTATCGGATCACCGCCGTGAATATCTTCATCCAGATTGGTACCATCGATATTCTTAGCAATGTACTTGGCAATATAGCCGGTAGCAGAGCCTTTGCTGGGATCGATAGCTACAAACTTCACACGGTTTTCTTGTGCGCCTGCTTCGTCACCATCCTCCTGCAATGCATAGTGCCGGAATACTTGCCGAAACGCATCCAGTTGATCAGGTTCTAAAAACAAAGCAAGGTGCCAATGTGGTGTACCGTCATGCTGTGGCTCGGCTACACGCAGGCCATAGACGCGAATACCTTGTCTATCCATTTCGGCACGTATCTTTGCCCAAACACCACAAAGGTATTTCTGCGCTTGCTGTGGGGTAAGCTGCTGCCACTTGGGATTTCGATCACCGCTAATCGCGTAAGCATTGTGGTATTTGGAAGGGCAGGTTAGGGTAACAAAGTCGCAGATATGTTCTAGCTGTTTAGCGGCATCTTCAAACCCACGCATTCTGGTCATTAACTCATTTCTGCGGTTCACGGGGTTAGAAACATTCAGTTCGTATAACTCGCGCAAGGTGTATTTTTGCTCTAGTTCGTTAACGATGCTGATCCGTTCAAGCATTTCTAATTGACGCTGTTTTTGGTGCTTGCGGTTTTTAGCTGTGAGATCACTGCAATAGATACCAGCGAAGCGGTGAACCCGCCCTAAATGAATCATTACCGTTTCCAAGGTACGGTTTTGTAGCACCCGTAATTTTCGGAGCCACCATCGTTCGCAGATCATCCGCTCTATGCAGCCAGGTATTGTCATTGTTTTGTCTGGTTCCGGTGCGATTAGCCCTTTTCCGTTAACGAAACTTCGGGCTTTTTCATATGCGGCTAATTCTGCAATAAGGCGGAAGACTCCGTTAACGGAATTTTCTGCCCGTAATCGTTCGCCTTGTTCCGAAGTATTCCGAAGCAGTGCGTTAACGGAATTAAGGTTAACGTCCAGAAATTCTGAATTTCTGTCCCTGTTTGCGAAGCATTGTTCAAAAACCGTTTTTGAAATGATTTCAGAATCGATTCTAAAAAAGTTAAACAGCCAGTCTAAATTTTCTAAAGCGATTTTTAAACTCGTTTCTGAAATCAGCTCGGCTGAACTCCGCACCAGTAGCGAACCTTTTTGAAAATTCGCCAGCGAACGCTGACGAATTTGGCGTAACTGGTTGCTGCAACTATGGGCATAGATCCGAGCCAAATCCCTAAGCTCATCTTCGTTTGAATCGAAGTGCGCCTTTAACGGATCAGGCAATATTTGTCGTATTTGCGTCACTGCCTTTCTCAGATAGCTATTGGCATCGAACTGATTTTTTTCCTTTTGGTATTGTTGAAGCAGCAACCGTTGAATCATCAAGGGTAAATCCTGAACCTGTTGCTCGACAAAAATCTGATCAGCTTTATCAAGAACCTGAAATAATGGGGCGAACTCAGCATTTATTGACTGGATGTGCTGTGAGATAGCATGCTGCCGGTAGTCATTCGGGATCATGGTTAGTCTCCAGCAGCTCGGCAGCTTGTTCTTTGCTGAGCGTGAAAATGCACCAGCGCATGCCAAACATAACAAACTCATGCTCGTTCATGCGGGTGTATTGATAGAGGGTGTTAAAGGCTGCTTTAACAGGAAATTCAGGTTTGCCATCTGGAAAATCAATCCTGCCAATTGTGCGGCCTGGCGAAGTGCATTGAGCGATGGAATACCCTTTAGCAAGCCATTTCACCAGCCTGATGACTGAGGGAGTTAATTTTGCCATTAGTGGGCCTCCTTGCTTTCGCTAAGGTGTTCCAGCCGGTGTAGACCATCAAGCCAGCGATCAAGGTCATCTTTCAGGTAGCGAACAGAGCGGCCAATTTTTACAAACGGTGGGGCAGGGGTACGGTATTTGCGGTTGCCTTCCATTCGTGACTGTCGCAGAAAGGAACGGCTCATGCCGATGTACTCAGCGGTTTCGATTTCAGATAAAGCCTTCTTGTTCAGTGTGTGCATGTGGTATCTCCTGTGCGTTGATGAACAAGGAGATAATCCAGCATGAAAAACAGTGAATTAGGGTTTTGAGGAAAAAATGAGAGTTTTGGTGATTTTTCATTTTTTGGTTGTAACTGAGAATAAAATTCCATACTTTAAATTTACTCGGCTACGCTCATAGCTATGCAGAAAAAAGGACTTTGTAAGGATGATAAAACGCATCTTGGCTGTTTGGAGCTACTTCAAAAGAGTAGTAAGTTGGTTGTGTAAAGCATGGCCTCTGATCATAATCATTTCAGTGATTTCGTTTCATTATTTAATCTTTCAGACCTTCGACTTAGATG
Organism: Alkalimonas sp.; assembly: GCF_020831925.1. Taxonomy (GTDB): domain Bacteria; phylum Pseudomonadota; class Gammaproteobacteria; order Enterobacterales; family Alteromonadaceae; genus Alkalimonas. Next base: position 610 of record NZ_JAFIFQ010000072.1, on the reverse strand, counting down.
AACATTTTCTGAATAAGTTAATTATCTTTATTCTGCAGGTTTTCGGTGGTTGTCTGATTCTGTTTTCGATTGACTCAAACCTTTCTCACTTTAAAGATTTTGGGCTTAAACAGGCTTTTAGCCAGTGGATGAAAGCTTTCCCGAAATTTAAGCAAGTGCATAAGCTTACTCTGGCAGAAGGCAAATATGATATTAGTATGCCTATGTTTGGCGTTGGAATATCGGTCCGTAACGATTCGTTTAAAACAACAAAAGAACACCTTGAATATCTCCAGAAGCAGATTGACGAGATTCGACAACAACAAACCCAGTCAATGGCTAATGTAGAGTCTCATATTCTTGATATGAAAAGTGAGCTATTTGCAGAAAGTAACTTAGTAAAATCAGATGTTAAGTCGTTAACGCAAAGCATAGAGGAACTAACCTTAAGTGGTATAAAGTCTCAGATTCTTGGTGTTTTTTTACTGGTTTATTCGGCTTTTTTGGGAGTTTTTATCTGACAGGGTAGGAAACAAACGCTTACGTATATGAGTTTTGAGGTTAGGTCTGCAAGTCACCTGAGGTATCCCCACAAATGGGCTAGTTAAAACAAAAAGTTAGGCGAGAAGGG
>NZ_JAFIFQ010000071.1 GCF_020831925.1 Alkalimonas sp. | reverse complement strand
GGTGCATTCAACCGCTCTGCCATCCCTCCAGCGAGGCGTATACTAATCAGTTTGCTGCTGAAAGAAAAGTCCTTTTTATCATTCTTCGGTTCAGCCAGCCAATTTTTCATCAATTTGGTTTTTCTACCTCAGTTTTGCTACGGAATCACTAGAGCTCAGGGAACTTAGCAGGTATGATAGTTATCAAAGCATTAACTAAGCTCTGGTTCTGTAGATTACGAAACCAATGTACAAGGAGACCTGTATGTCGTACAGAGAAACCCAAACCATCAGCTCGGTGAGCCGTGGTGTAGAAATTAATAAAGTACTCCGTAATACCTATTTCCTGCTGGGTATGACACTGGCTGTCAGCGCCATTGCGGCCGTTTTTGCCATGGCATTAAATATTTCGCCCATGGCGTCTCTGGTCTGCATGATTGCTGGTTTTGTGTTGTTGTTTGTGGTGAACAAGCAAGCCGATAAAGCCAGTGGTATTTTCTGGGTATTTGCCTTTACTGCCCTGTTTGGTGCCTCTTTAGGCCCCATGTTGAATTACTACGTTGGCCTGGCCAACGGCCCAAGCCTGATTATGCAGGCGTTAGCCGGCACCGCTGTGATCTTCTTCTCACTGTCGGCCTACGCCTTGACCACCCGTAAAGACTTTTCCTTTATGGGCGGCTTCCTGTTTGTTGGCCTGATTGTGGTACTGCTGGCGATTCTGGCGAATCTGTTCCTGCAAATTCCGGCAATGTCGCTGGCCATCAGCTCAGCCGTGATCCTGATCATGTCTGGTCTGATTCTGTTTGATACCAGCCGTATTATTCATGGCGGTGAAACCAACTACATCCGTGCAACGGTAGCACTCTACCTGAACATCTTTAATATTTTTGTTCATCTGCTAAGCCTGCTGGGCGTGTTGAACAACGATTAAATCACAGCCAGCACAGACACTTTGTCGCTGGCTTGTTTTCCGGTAAAATGCCTCCTTTGTGTGAGGCATTTTTTTTGAGGCCATGATGACCATCTTTGCCCTGTTGCTGACCCAATCGCCTTTTGCCGGCCAGGCCTTTCAAAGCTGCCTGCGCTTTGCCAAAGCAGCCGTGCAGGCAAAGCATCAGGTAGAGCATATCTTTTTGTACCAGGATGCGGTGCTGGCAGCCAGTGCGGCCATCGATCTGCCCTCTGATGAACCCAATGCAGCGGCTTTGCTGGCGGACTTTTGCCAACAACAACAAATCCCCTTGCTGTTTTGCAGCACAGCGGCAGAAAAACGTGGTGTGAACCTGGAGGCGGAGCAGCTTGGCGCTGGCTATCAGTTGGCTGGCCTGGCCGAGCATGCCATGCGACTAAGTAAGTGCGATAAACTGGTGCAATTCTGATGAGCCACGCCACCTTAATCTGGTTGCAGAGCAGCCCCTACAACAGCAGCGCTGCCCGTGAAGCACTGGATTATATCCTGGCACTAGCTGCAGTGGATTGCCCGGCGCAGTTGCTGTTAAGTGGCCCGGCTGTTTGCCTGCTGCAGCCTCATACCGATTTTAGCAGTGCCCTGCAATTAAAAGACTGCAGTAAATTGCTCGGGTTATTCGAGCTTTACGATTTGCCAGCGCCGCTGGTCTGTCAAGAAAGTCTGAATCGATATCAGCCAGAGCCGGGCCAACTCAATCAGGCGATCACACGGCTTTCAAAACAGCAATTGACTGAACAGCTGGCCAGGTTCCGGCATGTGGCTACTTTGTAAGGACGGTTGCTCCAATGAAATTAGTACACTGGATCTACCCCGAACTGCCTTCTCAGGATCTGCAAACGCAGTTGCAACCGCAGGATGTATTGCTGTTGCGCCAGGATGGCTGCTACAGCCTGATACTGCCCTGGCCTGAACTAGCCTGTCGTTTATTGGTGCTGACAACGGATTTAAACGCACGCGGCCTGAGCCTGCAAACACCCTGGCTCGCCATTGATGATACGAGCTGGGTCGAGCTGGCGGCACAGGCCTCGCAGGTGGTGCTATGGCCGAAGTACTAGTCAATAACCAGCGCATCCCGCTGGATAAACACGGCTATCTGGCGGACTTATCGCTGTGGAGCACCGAGCTGGCTGAGTACTTTGCCCGGCAAGAAGGCATTGAACTGACCGAAGCGCATTGGGAAGTAGTGAACTTTGTGCGGGATTTTTACCATGAACATCAGACCTCACCTGCCATCCGGTTGCTGGTCAAAGCCATGGCGCAGCACTATGGGCCGGAAAAAGGCAGCAGCAAGTACTTGTTTCTACTGTTTCCGGATGGCCCTGCCAAGCAGGCCACCCGCATTGCCGGCTTACCTAAGCCAGCGCGCTGTTTATAAGGATCCAGTGAACAGACTGCATCTTGCTCGCTTGCAGGTGTCGTGTCGCGTTACACGCTATCGCGTACTATGCCCAGCACCGCCTCAAAAAAGAACAGGACTGCAATCAATACCACCCCAAGCAACAACAAGCGATACAGCCAGCGCCGGATCCGGGCTGGCGTTTGCACATCCGGCGCTGTCGGCCGCAGTCGCTTTGCGCTGCTGGCCTTATCAGCTGCTTGCGCGGGCACTTTGCCGCGCTCTTTGCCGTTTTTTGGGGACATACCGGTGGTCCTACTGACCTTTAGCCTTCAGTACCGCCTGCCCTTGCATATAAGGCTGCAGCGCTGCCGGTACCCGAATGGAGCCATCGGCCTGCTGGTAGTTTTCCAAAATGGCCACCAAGGTCCGGCCTACCGCCAGGCCTGAGCCATTTAAGGTATGCAGCAGCTCCGGCTTTTTCCCTTCTGCCAGCCGGAAACGGGCTTGCATGCGGCGGGCCTGAAAATCGCCCATATTGCTGCAGGATGATATCTCACGGTAGGTTTTTTGCGCCGGTAACCAAACTTCAAGATCGTACGTTTTGCAGGCCCCAAAGCCCATATCGCCAGTACAAAGCAGCATCACCCGGTAAGGCAGCTCCAGCAACTGCAACACCCGCTCGGCATGGCCAGTTAAGTCTTCCAGTGCCTGCATCGAGTGATCCGGATGCACCAACTGCACCAGCTCGACTTTATCGAACTGATGCTGGCGAATAAGGCCTCGGGTATCACGACCATAGGAGCCGGCTTCACTGCGAAAACAGGGGGTATGAGCCGTCATTTTGACCGGCAGCTCAGCCAAATCAAAAATAGTATCGCGCGCTAAATTCGTCAGCGGCACTTCCGCCGTTGGGATCAAGGCCATGCCCTGACCTTCTTCGGTAGCAGGCTTGGTATGAAACAAGTCACCACCAAACTTTGGCAGCTGACCAGTACCATAAAGGCTGTCATGGTTCACCAGATAAGGCACGTACATCTCGGTGTAACCGTGCTCATTGGTATGCAAATCCAGCATAAATTGCGCCAAAGCCCGGTGCAGCCGGGCCAGTTGGCCACGCATCACCACAAAACGCGAGCCGGATACTTTGACTGCGCTTTCAAAATCCAGGCCTTTATCCAGCGCTTCGCCTAAATCAACATGATCTTTTGGCTCAAAATCAAAGCGGCTAGGCTCCAGGTGACGACGTACCTCGACATTGGCCGCTTCGTCAGCCCCCACTGGCACTGAAGCATCCGGCAGGTTGGGGATGCTCAGGCTGATTTGCTCCAGCTCGGCCAGCAATTGGTCCAGCTCGGTTTTGGCCGCATCCAGCTGCTCACCAAGACCCGAGACTTCCTGCAGCAAAGGTGCAATATCTTCACCCCGCGCTTTGGCCTGGCCAATTTCTTTCGAACGGCTATTGCGCTGATTTTGTAATTCCTGGGTTCGTACCTGCAGATCGCGCCGACGCTCTTCAAGTTGGCTTAAGCTCGCCACATCCAGTGTAAAACCACGGCTGGCAAGGCGCTCTGCAGTTTGAGGTAATTCGGCACGTAAAAACTTTGCATCCAACATAAGGGTTCAAACTTCCCGGTAAAGGGCCATTGAGGCCAATCAGATAATAACTGGCAATAGTGTATCATTGCCGATAGCGTTTGTTCGGACTTTGTGCGTCCAATTGCTGCAAATAGCGCATTTTTTCAGCAAGTTGCTTTTCCAGACCGCGTTCAGTTGGCTGATAAAGTTGCAGCTCACAGAGCGCCTCTGGCAAGTAGTTCTCGCCAGCGGCATAAGCCCCCTCTTCATGGTGCGCATAGCGGTATTCAGCGCCAAAACCCAGCTCTTTCATCAGCTTGGTGGGCGCATTGCGCAGATGAGGAGGCACCGCATGATCCGGCTGCTCGCGAACCAGCTGACGCATTTGCTTAAAGGCCGAATACAAGGCATTGCTTTTGGGTGCCAGTGCTAAATAGACCGCAGCCTGGGCAATGGCACGTTCTCCTTCAGCCGGGCCTACCCGCTGAAAGGTATCCCAGGCATTCAATGCCAGAGTTAAAGCTCTGGGATCGGCATTGCCAATGTCCTCACTGGCTATCGCCAGCAAGCGCCGGGCAACATAGAGCGGATCGCCACCGCCTTCCAGAATACGGCAATACCAGTACAAAGCGGCATCCGGCGCAGAACCCCGTACCGATTTATGAAAGGCAGAAATCAAATCGTAGAACTGATCGCCCTGGTTATCAAAACCTGGCAGCTTGCGGGGTACCAGCTGTCGCACCAGTTCTGCGCTGACCGGCTGCTGTACACCGGATGCGGCACTGTACTCGGCTATCAGCTCCAGCAAGTTCAGCAATTGGCGGGCATCGCCACCTGCCAGCAGCAGCAACAACGCTTGCGCCTCGTCACTTAGCGTTAGTTGCAATCGGCCCAAACCCAGCTCGTTATCGGTTAAAGCGCGCTCGATCAGTGGTTTTAATTCCTCGTCGGTCAGCTTGTTTAGCACGCAGACCCGGGCCCTGGATAAAATAGCATTGTTCAGGGCAAACGATGGGTTCTCGGTGGTAGCACCGATAAAGACAATGGTGCCATCTTCGATGTGCGGTAAAAACGCATCCTGCTGGCTTTTATTAAAGCGATGCACCTCGTCAACAAACAGCAAGGTGCGCTTTTGCCATTGCAGCTGGCGCTCTTTGGCTTGTTGGATAGCATCACGAATTTCTTTGATGCCAGCGGTGACCGCCGATAACTTGCACAACTCGGCATCGGCATGACGGGCAATGATTTCCGCCAGCGTGGTTTTACCGGTACCAGGTGGGCCCCAGAGGATCAGGGAAAATACCTTGCCTTGCTCAATGGCCTGACGCAGCGGTAAGCCCGGTGCCAACAGGTGCTGCTGACCGACATAATCGGCCAGCGTTTGCGGCCGAAGCCTTGCCGCCAACGGCCTGATATCATCGCTAAAATCGAAGTTCAGCGTCGACACCCGGCTTTACCTTTGATCGTCGATATCAACATCAGCCGGCGGTTGAAACTGAAACAAGTCGGCTGCGAAGTCCGAGTCGGAATCAGGCATTGGCTGAAAATAAAAGATACTGCGCTGGCCGTTTAAATCCAGCACCTGCATCCGGCTAAGGGCATCACCGCTAAAGTGCAATTGCAAGTACTGCACCGGACTAGCCGGATCATCAGCCTGGATGCGATAGCCATCCTCCAGCTGGCTAATCTGGTATTGTTGCCACAAACTGGCATCGTTCGACATCAACAAGGTAAAGGGCGTGCGTTCCAGCTCAGCTTTGGCATCATAGATGGTGACCTGCTCCAACAACTCATGGTAGTACCACAGCGTTTCGCCATCACCGACGAACAAAATAGGCTCAGGCAGTTCCATCTGATAGCGGAATTTACCCGGCTGTTGCAACCAAAGCTCGCCTTCGCCTTGTTGCACTAACTGCTGCTGCATATCAAACACCTGCTGCTCAAAGCGGGCATAAAAACGCGGCATCGCAGCCAGTTGTTGCTGCAAAGTTTGGGTTGCCTGTTTAGAACTGACGTGCTCGGAAGCAACATCAGCCGTTGCCGGAGCACTGACCAGACACGCCGGACTCAGCAGCAAACTGGCGGCTAAAAACAATGATTTCATCAATTCCCCTTGGGTGGCGGAGGCGCCAGTACTTCACGATTGCCATTGTGGCCCGGACCGCTGACCACACCACTGTGTTCCATTTGCTCAACCAAACGAGCAGCCCGGTTGTATCCAATGCGAAAACGACGCTGCACGCCGGAGACCGAAGCACGGCGGCTTTCGGTAACAAAGGCCACGGCCTGGTCATACAGCGGATCCGCTTCGCCTTCATCCCCTTCGAGCGTCTCGCCAGGCAATAAGTTCTCTTCGGTGGTTTCACCGCTTAAGATTTCAGCAATGTATTTCGGCTGGCCACGGCGTTTCCAGTCGGCAACCACAGCATGCACTTCATGATCATCCACAAAGGCACCATGCACCCGGTTCGGCACGCCAGAGCCGGGGGGTAAATAAAGCATATCGCCCTGCCCCAACAGGCTCTCGGCACCTTGCTGGTCCAAAATAGTCCGTGAATCGATTTTCGAGCTGACCTGAAAGGCAATACGGGTTGGAATATTGGCTTTAATCAAGCCGGTGATCACATCCACAGAAGGCCGCTGAGTCGCCAAAATCAAGTGAATACCTGCCGCCCTGGCTTTTTGCGCAATACGGGCAATCAGCTCTTCCACTTTTTTACCCACAATCATCATCATGTCGGCAAATTCATCAATCACCACCACGATGGCGGGTAACTTCTCCAGCCTCGGTGCTTCATCGCGCATATCATCGGAAGGCTTCCAAAGCGGGTCAATCAAGGGCTGACCGGCAGCAATGGCTTCTTTGACTTTGGCGTTGTAGCCTTTCAGGTTACGTACACCCAGCGCAGACATCAGTTTGTAACGACGCTCCATCTCGCCAACGCACCAGCGCAGACCATTGGCCGCATCTTTCATATCAGTGACCACTTCAGTCAACAGATGCGGAATGCCCTCGTAGATCGACAACTCCAGCATTTTCGGGTCAATCATCAAAAAGCGCACTTCATCCGGCGTCGATTTGTACAAAATACTACAGATCATCACATTGACACCGACCGACTTACCCGAGCCGGTGGTACCTGCCACCAGCAAATGTGGCATCTTGGCCAAGTCGGCAACCATGGCTTTACCCGCGATGTCTTTGCCCAGCACCATGGTTAATGGCGAGCGCGACTGCTCAAAGGTGCTGTCGCCAATCACTTCCGACAAACGCACGATTTCACGGTGCTTGTTGGGCAGCTCCAAACCAATAAACGACTTGCCGGGTATCACTTCCACCACCCGCACACTGATGGCCGACAACGAACGCGCCAAATCTTTGGCTAAACCAGTAATTTTGCTGACCTTCACGCCTGGTGCTAAGTCGAGCTCGAAACGAGTAACCACAGGGCCAGGATGCACCCCCACCACCTTGGCTTCCACATTAAAGTCCAACAGCTTGGCTTCAACCAATCGCGACACCCGCTCCAAATCAGCCGGGTCAATCGGGTTTTGCGCTTTATCCGGCCGATCCAGCAATTCCAGCCCGGGCAGTTCAGTGATGGCATGGGGCTCCGATTCCGGTGAGTCATCATCATCCAGCTCGGGCTCTGGTAGTCGTACCGCTTTTTGCTTTAACTCGGTATGACGCAGCGTTTTTTCAATTTGTTCTGGCAGTTCGGGTTCATCCACCGCACTGAATGAAAGCGACTCATCGGCGAGGTCATCCACACTGTAAAACGCACGTGCATCCCGCTCTTCCAGCGGCTGTACCGGCAACGTAAATTCACTGCGCTCTGCTTTGTTGGCCAATGCCTTGCTGGCCGGTTGGCTACTTACTTTAGGTTCGGTTGCCCAATTATCGTCGATCGCATCTTGCTTATGATCCCGGCTATCATCCACTTCCTGCTGATTTTGCTGCCACTTATCTTGCAACCAGGATGGCAATTGCAGCAGCCAGCACCCGGCCTGCCAAACCCAGGCGCCCAGTGCATCCATCACCGTAAACCAGGAGATACCGGTCATCAATGTCAGACCTGTAGCAAAAAAGCACAACAGCAACAAGGTGGTGCCAACAAAGTTCAGATAAGGCAATAACAGCCCACTGAAAATATCCCCCACCACGCCACCGGAGGAGAAGTAATAGATGTCGTTAAAGTTCATGCTACTGATTGCGGTGGCACTGATCATGGTCAGTACCAGGCCAATCAGCCGCAGCCCAAGAATCAGATAGTCCAGTTGCAACACATGGTGGAAGCGTTTGAACAGCAAATAACCCAGCCCGGCGACCAACACTGGGATCAGATAGGCAATCCAGCCAAAACTGAACAACAGTAAATCGGCCAGCCAGGCACCGACAGGTCCGGCATAGTTCGATACACCCTGCTGATAACCGGTTTGTGACCAGCTGGGATCTGCCGGATTAAACGAAATCAGCGCCAGCAATAAAAACAACGCCAGGCCACAACATAAAATCAGGCCAACCTCCAGCAATCGCTGGATGCCGTTTAAATTAAAAAAGGATATCCGTGGCAAAAGTGCGCCTCACTTATCTGTATTATGTTGTTATCTGCCATCGCTTGACTTTGCTGCATAATAACCTTCTGTGAAAGATACCAGACTGCAACCTTTCGTGCATCTGTTTGGCAGGTTAGCCGCAGAAAAATCCGGCATTCCGACCAGTTTTATTCACCTGACAGCAAGTTTAGTGGCTCCTTGCTGAATCCAAGCTGGATCAAGCATCAAAAGTGCCTGTTTTATGGCCTCACAAAACTGCTTTGCTTCACTTCTTCCATCACCACATAGGTACGGCTTTCGCGCACACTGGGCAAACGCAGCAAGGTTTCCCCTAACAGCTCACGATAAGCAGCCATATTAGTCACCCGGGTTTTTAATAAAAAATCAAAACTGCCCGACACCAGATGACACTCCTGAATTTCATCCAACTTTTGCACCGCTTTACTGAATTCATCAAAATCTTCCGGCGAGGTTTTGCTTAAGGTGATTTCGACAAACACCAAGAGCGCAGCTCCCACCTTGACCGGATCGACCAGGGCGGTATAACCAAGAATGTACTGTTCAGCTTCCAGTTTACGCACCCGTTCCAGACAAGGCGTTGGGCTTAGGCCGACTCGCCTGGCCAATTCAACATTGGAAACACGGCCATCGCGCTGAAGTTCAGCTAAAATCTTACGATCGGTTCTGTCGAGCTTTTTAATGCTCTTACTCTGTGAAAACATGCAGTCAAAAACTCTGTTTTTAGCTAGTAAAATAGAATTATGCACCAAGCCAGAACTTTAAAACAGGCATTAATTCCGCAAAATTCGCTATATACTAGCACCAAATTTCATCACCCTACAAAAAGGCGATTCAGTTATGTTAATTGGTATCCCAAAAGAAATTAAAAACCACGAGTACCGCGTTGGAATGACCCCGGCAAGCGTGCGTGAAGTCATTCAGCACGGCCATCAGGTTTGCGTCGAGCACAACGCAGGTATCGGTATTGGTTTTACCGACGACGATTACCAGCAAGCCGGTGCCGAAGTTCTGAGCACTGCTGCAGAAGTGTTTGCCAAGGCTGAGATGATTGTGAAAGTAAAAGAGCCTCAGGCTGTTGAACGAGCCATGCTGCGCGAAGGCCAGATCCTCTTTACTTACCTGCACCTGGCACCTGATTTGCCACAAACTGAAGATCTGATCAAAAGCAAAGCGGTCTGCATTGCCTATGAAACCGTTACCGATAACAAAGGTGGTTTGCCCCTGCTGGCGCCCATGTCGGAAGTGGCTGGCCGGATGTCGATTCAAGCCGGAGCCCGTGCACTGGAAAAGTCCTGCGGCGGCTTAGGTATGCTGCTTGGCGGTGTGCCAGGTGTTGCTCCTGCCAAGGTCGTTGTCATTGGTGGCGGTATGGTGGGCACCAATGCAGCGCAGATGGCCGTTGGCCTGGGTGCTGATGTGACCGTGCTGGATCGCAGCGTTGATGTCCTGCGTCGGATCAATGCCCAGTTCAATGGTGCAGTGAAAGCCGTGTACTCCACCGCTGATGCACTGGAAAAAGAAGTATTGGCTGCCGATCTGGTGATTGGTGGTGTACTGGTTCCTGGCGCGGCAGCACCTAAGTTGGTTACCGCAGATCACATCAAACGGATGAAGCCTGGTGCGGCCATTGTCGATGTGGCCATCGATCAGGGCGGCTGTGTTGAAACGTCCAAGCCAACCACTCATGCTGAGCCTACTTACATTGTGGATGATGTGGTGCATTACTGTGTTGCCAATATGCCAGGTGCCGTGCCACGTACCTCGACTTTCGCGCTGAACAACGTGACGCTGCCCTACATCATCCGCCTGGCGAACAAAGGCTACAAGCAGGCCTTGCTGGACGATGTGCACCTGCGCAACGGTTTGAACGTCTACCGTGGTCTGGTGACTAACGAGTTTGTTGCTGAAGCACTGAAATTTGACTTTGTTGATCCAACCGTCGCACTGCAAGCTTAATTTGTATACGTACCTATAAAAAAGCCCGGCTCAGTGAGCCGGGCCTTTTACATCAAAATAGTTTTCTACTACCTAAGCTGCTGCCACAAGTAGCTATACTCCAAAGCGGACATCCGGGCAGTCTGTCGGTTATCACTAGCACCGGCATGGCCACCTTCAATGTTCTCGAAATACACCACTGGGTGCTCCTGCTCAAGCATACGAGCAACCATTTTCCGCGCATGCGCCGGATGCACACGATCATCACGGGTTGACGTATAGAAAAACGCGCGAGGATAAGTGCGCTTTTGATGCAGGTTATGGTACGGAGAATAGGTTTTAATCACCTCCCACATCTCAGCATCGTCCGGGTTGCCATATTCAGCCATCCAGGACGCGCCAGCTAACAGCTTGTGATAACGCTTCATATCCAGCAAAGGGACCTGGCTGATCACTGCATTAAATAGTTCTGGTCGAAGTACCATAGCCGCGCCGGTTAATAAGCCTCCATTAGAGCCACCTTTAATGCCCAAATGACGGGGAGAAGTAATCTTTCGCTCGATCAAATCCTCGGCAATGGCAAAAAAGTCTTCAAAAGCCCGCATACGGTTTTTTTGCAATGCCGCCTGGTGCCAGGCCGGGCCATACTCGCCACCGCCACGGATATTGCCAAGCACGTATACGCCACCTTGCTCCAGCCAGTTACGCCCCATGACGGCTGAATAAGAAGGTCGCATCGACACTTCGAAGCCTCCATAGCCATACAACAAGGTTGGGTTCTTGCCATTGAGCTCAATGTCTTTGGCTTTCACCACAAAATATGGGACCTCAGTGCCATCTGCTGAGGTGGCTTTATACTGCCGAACATCAAAGCGAGCTTCATCGAACCAACTGGGTGCCTGCCGTAACTGATGAGTTTCCCGCGTGACTGTATCGCCTTGCATCAAAGTAGTTGGTGTTAAAAATCCATTCACGATGTAATGAAAGACATTGTCAGTTTCGTCCGTATTAAAAACAGAAATGCTGGCATTCTCTGCCAGTTGTAAATCCTCAGCCTGCCAACCTTTGTCGGTATTTTGCAAGCGGAACACTTTGCTGTTCACATCTTGCAATACCGAAATCATCAAATGATCTTTCGTTCGGGTGACACCTTGAATGCTCATGGTCTCGGTGGGTGCCATCACTAAAGTCGGCTCTGCCTTGCCTTGTTTCACAGATGAAATCGGCATTGCGATCAAAGAACCCTGCGCAAAACCATGTTCTGGCCAATCCTCCCGCAGCATCAGAATCAGTTGATCATTAAAGATGGTACGAAGTGTAGCGCTATCTGGCTTGGGTATAGCCAGTAGCTTATCATCATGACGCAGCCACATCTTATTGCTATAAAAGTTTGGGGATTCATACACCACATCATAGTTGGCTGCCTGAGTAAAAATTCGGTAGGCACCAGCTGCAACAGAGTCTACATTCCCGCTAAAAAGCGCTGGTGCTTCTGATAATGCCGCTCCACGCTGCCACACCCTGACTTCTCTGGGATAACCAGAGGTAGTGAGGCTTCCCTCACCAAAATCAGTTGCGACATACAGGCTATCCTGGTCAATCCAACCAACCCGGCTCTTTGCCTCAGGCAGGCTAAAGCCACCCTTAACAAAACTCATGCTGTTTTTATCAAACTCACGTACCACAGTAGCGTCGGCACCACCACGGGATAAGTTGACCAAGCAGCGTTGATACTCGGGGTAAAGGCATGACATGCCTTTGTAAACCCAGTTTTCATCTTCAGCTGCCGCCAACGCATCGATATCTAAAACAACTTGCCACTCAGGCTCACCACTGGCATAACTTTCTACCGTGGTACGACGATACAAGCCTCGCTGGTGGTTGGCATCACGCCAAAAGTTATAAAGGTAATTGCCTTGACGGCTGGGAAAATCGATACGATCATCTGAATCTAGGACCTCAAGGGTTTGATCAAATAGCTTTTGATACAGTTCAGATTCTGCCAGTTGTTGCTTGGCATGCTTATTTTGTTGTTCAACCCACGCCATAGCGCGCTCGCCATGAACCTCTTCTAACCAAAGGTATGGATCCTGTTCGGCCTGAGCTTGTGCCATGACCGATACGACGACCAGGCTAAGAAATGAAGATGAAATTTTTAAGGTCATATATGAGCCTTTTATTTTTATGTTAATTTTAAACGTGAATTAAAATTAACATACCTTTTCTTCGTTGACTACGCTAGATGCGTTTAACACCAGATTTTTTAAGAAGAAAATTACTAAAAATGCAAAAGCAAAAAAGCAAAAAAGCAAAAAATAACTATACATTCCCTAAATAGCTGATATGATGATGTCTGGCCTGTAATGCAGACCTATGTACACAACT
>NZ_JAFIFQ010000070.1 GCF_020831925.1 Alkalimonas sp. | reverse complement strand
AAACCCGCGATAGTCAGCACGATGCCAAACAGCAGGCGTATGCGGAAGTGACTGCGGCAGCCAGTCAGCTTGAACGGCATGGGGTGCTGGTGCATTTATTTGAGGATGAGCAGCAGATAACACCGGACTCGGTGTTTCCAAACAACTGGTTTTCCACCCATGCCGATGGCCGGGTGATCATTTATCCTATGTTTGCTCACAACCGCAGGCTGGAGTACCGGCCGGATATTATCGAGTTGTTAAAGGCAGAGTACCAGGTAACAGAAGTGGTTGATTATTCGGGGTTGGTGCAACAGCAGCTGTTTCTGGAGGGAACCGGTTCACTGGTGATTGATCACCTCAATTGTCTTGCTTTTGCCGCTGTTTCAAAACGCACCAGCCCGGCTTTGGTGAGCACGGTGTGTCAGCAGCTTAACCTGAAGCCGGTGATTTTTAATGCCTTTGATCAGCAGGGGGTGGCGGTGTACCACACCAATGTGATGATGTGCTTGGCAAGCCAGTTTGTGCTTATTTGCCTGCAGATGGTGCCTGAGCCAGAGCGTACCGAACTGCTGGCCTATTTTCAGCAAAGTGGCCGTGAGGTGATTGATCTGAGCTATCAGCAGATCCAATCGTTTTGCGCCAATGCCATTGAGCTCACTGGCAGCCATGGCCCTTTGCTGGTCTTGTCCGAAACGGCAAGCAATGCGTTAACGGCCAAACAAATACACCGCATTGAACAAAGTGCCCGCCTGCTGCCTATTCAGGTGCCAACGATCGAATCGGCTGGTGGTTCAGCGCGCTGTATGATTGCAGGTATTCATTTGCCACCAGCCATGGCCTAAGCTTACGGGCTGTTTTCTTGGTGCTAGGGCATGCAAAGCATGCCTGGTCCTGTGCTACTGACTTTGAGCGCAGGCAATGAGCGGCACGTCGAGGGAGTTTAGCCGGTGCGCTAGTCTGGGGCGGATCTCTGGTGCCAAACAACCAATTTGATAAACCAGCAGCTGTAACTTTTCGCGCAGCAGCTGGTCCTGCTGCAGTAAAGGTTTTACCTGCCGCCAGCTGGCATCGGCCCACAATATGGTCCAAAGCTCCGCTTTGTCTTCTTCCAGACCGCTCATGGCATAACGGTTGATAAAGCCCTGCATGGGATGGGAGAAAGCAGCATCCTCACTGGCTCTGGCGAAGGCCCCGCCTTTGCCGTAGCGAAAATCATCCGGCTTTAGCGGTAGCCAGAGTGGATCGCGGTAATACGCCGAGCCATAGAGCTCTTCTTCCAGCATATGGTAAAACTCGTGGTGCAGCACATGGCGGTTGAAGGCCATATCGTGGTGACCAATGTCGTATATCAGCACTTCGTGCACATAGTCCGGCACAGCCAATCTGGGCTGGCCGGCGACCGAAAGATTTCGCACCAGCAGGATCTGCTGCAGCCCGGACAGCTCAAGCAGCTCGGTCGGGTATTTGCCCAGCTCCTGCTTGAGCATGCGTAGGTAGGGCAATAGATCCTGATCATGTAACGAGACAGCATCAAACTGCAACGCCCAGGGCGCCAACTGCACTTCCTTGCTGTTTAACGTCAGCTGTACGCGAAAACCTTGATTGAACTGCTGAACGGCTGCTGCGGTGTGGGGCAGCAGCTCTGGTGTCGGGGGCGTTGGTAACTGACTGCAATGGCTAAGTAGGACGCACAGCAGCAGAGCGACTATAAGCCGGATGCAAGCTTTCATCCATGGGACCATTCGGTTGGTTTAAACAGGTGCTGCGCACTGCGGCTGATAGCCAGTGGCTTATTGCAACCTTTTATCCAGGCTTGCATTTGCTCTGAGTCCAGAGTTTTGACATGATCCAGTTGCTGAATATTGATCAGCGTGCTGCGGTGGATCCGCCAAAACAATTGAGGATCCAGCTGTCTCTCCAGCTCTTTGAGCGGTGTGCGTACCACAAATTCGCGCTCGGTGGTCACCACTTCGACGTAACGGCCACTGGCATGGAAATACAAAATATCTTCGGTTTTTTGCAGCCAGATTTTATTGCCCAACTGCAACTTTAACTGGCTCAGATAAGTGCCTACGGTTGGCTGAAGCAAGGCCCTATCCAATCGTATCGGAGCCTGATGCAGCCGCTGCAGCAGCCGGGTAATGCATTGCTGCAGGCGGGTATCGGAATAGGGCTTTAACAGGTAATCAATGGCACCGGCTTCAAAGGCTTTTACCGCGTACTGATCATAGGCGGTGACAAACACCAGGTGGCACAGATGGGCACTTAAGCAGGCCACATCCAGCCCGGACAGGCTGCCCATTTGTACATCCAAAAAGGCCACATCGGGTTGTAATTGCTCCAGTGCTGCCAGTGCTTCCTCTCCATTGCTGCACTCGGCCACCAGTTCGGCGTCGGGCCAGAACCTGGCCAGTTTTTTGCGCAGGCTTAGCCGTAAAATCTCTTCATCTTCTGCAATCAGCAGCCTAACCATGCAGCGGCACTCCTAATTGAGCAATGGTGCATTGCCCTGGTTGCACCCGGATGGAAAAATGTCCGGCCTGGCCATAAGCTGCCAGCAGGCGGGCTTGCAAATTATTCAGGCCAGTGCCTTGCTGAGATTGCAGCGGCTGGGCGGCACTGTCACTGACTTCAATCTGAAGTTGTTGCTGTGCGATACGAGCACTCATCTGGATCTTGCCTGTGCCGGTGACTTTTTCTATACCATGCTTGATGGCATTTTCCACCAGCGTTAGTACTGACATCGGCAGTACCATTGCCTTCGCTGCATCCGGGCTGATATCCAGCTGGTACTCCAGGCGGTTGCCAAAGCGGATTTGCTGAATGGCCAGATAGCGCTCAATGATGTTGACCTCTTCGGCCAGTGGAATAAAAGGCTGACGAAATTGCGGAATGCTGGCCCGCAGGTAGCTGGTCAGCTCTTCTAGCAATAACTTGGCTTTTTCCGGATCGAGGTCAATCAGGTTGTGCATATTGGCCAGAGTATTGAAGAAAAAGTGTGGCTCCAGCTGGGCCTGCAGCAGGTGCAGCTCCATTTCCGCTTGATCCCGTTGTTGAGCGGTTTCGTGAATCTGCTGTTGCAGCTGCTGAAACTGCGGTTGGGTAAAGCGGTTTTTCAGATACAGCAATACAAAAATCACCCAAACGGAGGACAGCAGAATGCGTAGCAGGTAAGTGGCCGCCTCCCAAAGCGGGGGCAGCAAGGTTTTATCCCAGGGAAACAGCAGCATGCTCAGTACCCAGCTGAGAAAAAAGGTCAGCGTTCCGATAGCTGCCATGCGGCAAAAGGATACTGACTGGCTGGGAGCTGGCATCAGAAGCAGGTAAATGAAGACCAGACAAAACCCAATCAGGTTAAAAACTTTAGCGTATTCGGTAAAGCTGGCCAGCAGATAACTCAGACTAATGGTTGGCTGATACACTTGCTGATGCAGGGCGCTGAGTACAGCACAGCTGGTACTTAGAAGCGCGATCACCAGCATATCTGTCGGGCCGAGCAGGCGCAAACGCTGGCGTAATTGTTTGATCGGTTGCTGGATGGCAATAGTTTTCATGTTTTCTCATCAGATAAGGGCTCTGCGCATCAGAGCCCCGGTCAGATGTATCAGAAACTGTAATGAATGCCAAGGCTGTAGTAGCGCCCCAGCGTATTATACAGTCCTGCGGTGTAGCCCATTTCCCAGCTGGCGCCCCCTGTGCTGGCACCTGGTACCTGCGGTGTTTGCCGGTCCGTCAGGTTGAAAGCTGAAGCCGAAAGTGACAGCTGCTCTGTCAGGCGGTGGCTAAGTGCCAGATCAAGGTACCAAACCCGGCCGGTTTCCGTGACCTCATAACGGGACGGATCGCGGGAAATGCTGGGCTTTTGCCGGCCAATGTAATGAGCCGTCAGGCTCAGGCTGCTTTGTTGGGTGCTCAGGCTAAGGCGATTGCGGCCACGCCATTTTGGAAAGGCCATGCCGCCGACGGTTTCCAGAACCGAGGCTACCGGATCGGATTGCAGTTTGCGTTCAATCAGACGGCCCCAATTGCTGTTAAAGCCCAGTGTGAGCCCGAGCTGTTGGATGGGGTAATGGTAATCCAACGCATAATCAATGCCGCGGGTTTGGTGGCGGGCCAGGTTCAGATAAGACAGACTCAGCACCATCAGGTTATCGCGCCGCTCAATCAACTGGCAGAAAATATTATCCAGGCTGCTGCTGTCCATGCAGTTTGGGTAGACTTCACCCCAGGGCAAAGTACCTATTTTATCTACCAGATTGATGTCCCAGTAATCCACTGTCAGGTTAAGATTGTCGATAAAGCCGGGTGAGTACACCAGGCCGCCGGTAAAGGTATAGGCGCGTTCTGCGCGGAGCTGATCATTGCCTGTGGTGACGATCAGCGCATCCCAGTAGTAGTTGGCCGGATCGGTTAAACCAAGGGCATCGCAGTTGGCTTCACGGTACTCGGAACCCAATTGGCGATAGGCAGAATAACAGACTTCAAACACATAGTTGCGGAACTGGCTTTGCGGCTGGAAAATTTCATTGATGTTCGGGGCCCGCACTGCTTTAGCGCGCGATGCCCGCACTTTTAAGGTTTCGAACGGCATCCAGTCCAGGCCCAGACTCCAGCTGTGGTTGGTACCCGCCAGGTTGTAACGGGCGGTGCGCCATGCGGTATCCAGACTCAGTCGTTCTGCTGCGGGCAGGCCATCAAGCAGCGGCAGGCGTAGTTCGGCATAGGCCTCACTGACATGGTATTTACCTATCAGCGGTTCACTGCGCATGCTACTGGGACCAATGCCAGTCAATTGCACATCCGATGGGGTGCTGCGGCTTTGCTCGCGACGATGCTCCACGCCAGCTGCGTAACTAATGTAACCTGCAGGTAACTGCCATAAGTCGCCATCCAGGTTGGCTGCCAGGATGCTTTGTTGTAGTTTGGCGCTGCTCTGGTGCGGATCCAGTTTCAGGTAGTTCATCGCTTCCTCTGTCAGCGGCTGAAACACGTTGATAGGGACACAACCGCTATCGCAACTGCGGATTTCACCGCTTTGAGGATCCCGAAAGCTGCCCCAAACGCCTTTACGCCAATGCTCTTCCCGGTAGGAGTTCAGGTGTGTGCTTTGTAATCGGGTGGCACCATGCTGGGCGCTGAGTTGCCAGCGATGTTGGTTGCTTGTATAGCCCTCGATTGCCAATACGGCCTGATACAAATCGTACTGAAGGTCGCTGCCCATCCGGCCCATTTCCGGAAAGTAACCACCAAACAATAACCCCTGTCCGCTCTGTGAAACTGCTGCCTGCTGCTCTGGTGTGTAAAACGCATAATCAACCGGCAGTCGCGCCACTCCGAACTCCACCAGGGGGCTGAGCCGGCTTTCTGAATTGGAGCGAACATACTTCAATTCACCTGTTAGGGTGGTATTGGCACTGAGTTCACGGTTGAAATTGCTGCTCAGGTTCAGTTTTTGCAATGGCACGGCCAGGCGTGCCCACTCATAACGTGAATAGAAAGAGCCGTAGGTGTCATCTACCGATAAAGCGGCCAACTGGGTAGTGCTGCTGCCAAACACATCGGCGGAGTCTGGTAACAGCGGCTGAGGTTGAGCTGAACTATCCAGCCGGTAGGGGCGGCCGTCCAGTAAAAAAGTGCGATAACTGCTGGAATACAGCGGGGTGCGTCGGCCCAGAATAAAATCGTACTCTCCCTCTTGCCCCGCCAGTGGGTTGTCGATGTAGGTTAAATCATTGGCAATGTAACGGCGATCCCGGCCTTCCACTGGCCTGGATGTGTGATAACTCACATGCAGATTAAAAAAGCCTGCCTGATCAGCAAAGGCCTGACCATGAGTCAGAGTGCCGTACCAGCGATTGGCATCACCCTTGGTGGTGGCGCCATAGGAAGCATTCATTTGTGTGCCGGTAAAATCCTGTTTTAAAATAATATTCACCACACCAGATACTGCATCGGCGCCATAAACCGAGGAGGCACCCCCGGTTAGCACATCCACCCGTTCAATCAGAGCGGTCGGGATGGACGATACATCCACGGTACTGGTGCCGGGAATGGAGGGTACATGACGGCGACCATTGACCAGTACCAGGGTGCGAATGGCGCCCATACCCCGCAAGTCCTGGGTGCTGGTACCTGCATAGCCTCTGGCGTTGCTGGTTTCAGCCCCGCTGGCAGGGACCATCGCCGGTAATTGATTCAGCAACTGATTGACATCCACGGCACCGGACAGACGAATTTCTTCCGCACTGATGCTGACCACTGGGGTATGGGTTTCCAGATCAGTCCGGCGGATGCGGCTGCCGGTAATGGTAATGACTTCCGGTTTTGCTTCGCTGTCGCGCCTCCCTTCATTCTCAAGCGCAAGTGCAGGCAAGGTCAGCAAGGCAGACAGACAGGCCAGTGTTAAAGGTTGGTAGCGAAGCTTAGCAGGGACGAGTGGGGATGGCTGGATGAAAGCGGGCATCGGTGTTCCTTCCTTATGGTGTTGTTATTGTATTTTTATTGGTGCTGTTTGGTGTTGTTTTTTTCAGCAACCGTAGCTTGATACCAAAGTGATGGAATGCCGACCAGCAGCATGGGTTTGGCTTGCTCAGAATAAGGTATCAACCGCGGTATTCTTGCTATAAACGGTTTTGCTGGGATTTTTTTCGCTTATGCACCTGAGGCGGCAACCGATGACTTTGTAGCTGGCGCTGCTAAAAAAGCAGGCTAGCTTGGGTACAGATGAACGATAGCCAGTGTGGGATGATGCATTGATGAGATTTTGGTTTTTGGTGGGTTTATTGTGCCTGGCAGGACAACTGCATGCAGCTGTGCCAGCCACCTGGAGATTGGATCTGCTGCATGGCCTTGAGGATGACAAGGAACAGTTCCGAAAAAGCGGTTTATGGCAAGAACCCCTGTTATGGCAAGGCCCGGTGGATTTACAGGATGAGCTGAATCGAGGTGATTACCGTTTCGAAATCACGCAGTCCGGGACCGGGGAGCTGCTCTATGCTCAAAGCTATTCATCTTTATTTTCCGACTGGTCGCTTAGCTCGGATGCTAGCCACAACGAGCGTTACTTTGAGGAATCACTGCGTTTCCCGGCTCCTGCTATGCCGGCTCGTTTGCAAATACTCCGTCGGCAGCTGGATAAGCCCGGCCAACCTCTTCAAGCGGTCTGGCAGTTGGATTTACCCTTGCAAGCGGAGCCTGCGCCGACGCCAGCTGCCACAGATAGCATCCGGCTGTTGCAGGCGCCAGAGACAGCAGATCAAGCCTATGGCCTGGTGTTTCTGGCCGAAGGGTTTCAAGCCGATGAAGCCGAGGCATTTTTTCAGGCGGCCACCGAACTAAGCCAAGCGCTGTTTCGGTACGCACCTTTTGATCGTTTGCGGCCGTACATGCAGGTGCATGCCGTGATGACACCTTCGAACGACAGTGGCATCGGCGCAAACAAGGACGGGCTGCCGCTTGATACTCGTTTTGCCGTTAACCCCAATGCCCTGGGCATGCCGCGCTATGCACTGAGTATGGAAGTGCATGCAATTCGTAACGCCGCTATGGTGGTGCCGTATCACAGCATTGTGATCCTGACCAATTCACATGAGTATCACGGCAGTGGTATTTTCCAAACCTATGCCATTGCCCCGGCGTTTCACCCAAGGCGGGAGTTTTTAGTGCTGCATGAACTTGGGCACTCGCTGGCTGGCCTGGCGGATGAGTACTTTCATAGTACGCCAGGCTATGCAGCCAGTGCTGGTATCATTGAGCCTTACCAGCCGAATATTACCAGCAAGTCGGGCTTACAGGATTTGAAATGGCAGCATCTGGTGGCAGACGATACCCCAATCCCCACCCCCTGGAGCCAGCAGGCCTTTGTGCAAAACCGACAGATGTCGACCTTAGCGGTAGAGCCGTACCAGGGTGTGGTCGGGGCCTTTCAGGGCGCTAACTACAGCGCCGAGCACTACTACCGACCGGCACTGGCCTGCATTATGTTGCTGGATATGGGCGACAATCATTTTTGCCCGGTGTGTCAGCAGGCGATTGTGGAGCAGATTAAAAGTCAGTTAGAAAACTGATGACAGAATCACCATTGGCTGCTGTAAAAAACAGCAGCTAAAACAAAGTGCCATAATTTCACTTGCACGTACGAAATGGATTCGTATAATGCAAGGGCAAATCAACATCCCCCCGTGCCTGGGTGGCGAAATTGGTAGACGCAGTGGATTCAAAATCCACCGTTGGAAACAACGTGTCGGTTCGAGTCCGACCCTAGGCACCATCTATTTTCATCAATAGCTCATGTCAATATTTAAAGCCACCTTACAGCAAGCTCTCTATGGGCCTTGGAATGCTTTTGGCGATAAAAAGGTGTCATCCCTTCAGAGAACGATCTAAGACATTTTCCTACCTGCCACCAGCATTATCCTAAGTTAATCTTGCCTCTTGCACATTACCATTAAAAGATTGGAATAAGTGCAAGCCTGATGCTGTTGCGTTGGCTGATAAAGGATATCGCTATGCTCATTTCCTTGGCATCCGAGATGACTGCGCCAATGCCTGGCAGTGAAGAAAGTGGTGTCACCCCGGGCCCTGTGATAGATAGACGGATCGAGAAGTTTGGCTGTATCCAAATTACAGTAGAAACCGTGGATACCAGCAGCTACCGGGTTGAATGGCTCAACCTGATGACGAACGTTCGAACCCGCTTGGAAAAAATGGATTAGTGGAAACACTTTCACTCTGTTCAATAATACAACCCTTTAATTAAGCATTGTCGTTACAGTAACTGACGAAGCAATGGCACTTGCCAATCAAGCTTTTATAGCGGCATTAACTGGCCTGAGTACGGATCAAATTGGCTTACAGAAGTACAATATTTCACCGCCGGAGGATGAAGAGCTGATCACGACTTTAAACCTTCAGATTATTGATGAGGCTATCCAAACCATCGTTGGTTCCAAGTCAAAACTTGGTGCAATCCAGCACAGACTGCAAGGCACTATTCGTAATCTGAACAACATCGAAGAAAACGTTTCAGCAGCGCGCATGCGAATTCGAGATACCGACTTTGCCAAAGAGGCTGCGGAGCTAAGTTAGGACGAAGATATTGCAGCAGTAGAGTATAACTCTGCTTGCACACGCGAACCAATGGCCTCAGACAGCCTTGGCACTGCTTCAGTAATCCAAGGCTGTAACTTTATTATCATGAAGAAACAGGGTTAAGTAAGGGGCTTGTATCTGGAAATGGATAGCCCTGACTTGAACCAGAAAAATCAAAGGCTCGCTTGCTGCCAAAGATTTTATGAACATGAATGCTTTAAAGTTCCAGGCTATATAAGTGAATCAAAATATATAAACTGCACCACTTCTTGTCGCTGAGGTGTCAGTCTGATCACCATTAACTCCAATGGCATTACTGCTTTCAGTGCGTGCTCCAATTGCCATAGTTTTTCCATCCCCGCTAAGAGAAACAGCAAAACCAAACAATTTGAATTCACGTGTATTAGACGCTTTTACATAGGCAAGCTGCTCCCAGTTGCTGCCATTACGTTTAAAAAGATAGACAGCGCCACTGTCTTCAGCGGACCTATCGGATTGATCACCATTAATCCCTGAAGCATTACTGCTGTCGCCTACTGAACCAACTGCCAAGATATCGCCATCGGCTGAAAGCGCTATATTCCAACCGAATACATTTTCTTCATCGGTATTTGATGCTTTGATATAAGCTTGCTGGCTCCAGGTCGTGCCAACTCGAGTAAAAACATACACTGCGCCGCTATTGGTTGCCAGGTTGTTTACTTGATCACCATCAATGCCTGTGGCATTACTACTTTCAAGCGGTGCTCCAACCACTAAAGTATTGCCATCTTCAGATAAGGCTACATCCGAGCCAAATGAATCAAAAAAATTAGTGTTAGAAGCCTTGATGAACTCTTGCTGGCTCCAGCTGTTGCCACTACGGGTAAATATATAGACAGCCCCGCTGGCTTGTGCTGAGTTATCTGATTGATCACCATTGATTCCGGTAGCGCTACTATCTTCGTAACGTGCACCAACACTCATGGTATCACCGTCTCCTGATAACGCAACGCTATAACCAAACTGGTCAGAACTGCCAGTATTAGAGGCTTTCACATAAGCTTGCTGGCTCCAGATGCTACTGGCGTTGCGTTGAAAAACATACACAGCACCACTTTCACTCAAAGAGTTATCCGTTTGATCTCCATCGATCCCAGTGGCATTGCTGCTTTCGCCAATGGCTCCAACTGCCAACGTATTGCCATCGGTGGTAAGCGCAAGGCTCCAGCCAAAGCGGTCATTTGCATCTGTATTTGAAGCTTTTACATACGATTGCTGGCTCCAGGTTTCACTGCTTCGGATAAATACATACACCGCACCACTATTCACTAAAGAAGTATCATTCTGGTCACCATTGATGCCGGTTGCGTTGCTACTCTCGCCTATTGCGCCAACCGCTAGTGTATTTCCGTCTGCGGACAGAGTGAGGCTATGTCCGAAAAAAGCGTCTGAGTTGCTGTTAGAAGCCTTAAGATAAGCTTGCTGTTGCCAATCGTTATGACTGCTGTTTCGGGTAAAAACATACACAGCACCGCTTGTTGGCGCCGAGGTATCGGTTTGATCTCCGTTAATGCCAGCAGCGTTGCTACTTTCAGAGGGAGCACCAACGGCCATAGTCAACCCATCAGCCGACAATGTGACAGAATAACCGAACTCAATATTGGTTTGTGAGTTTGATGCTTTCACGTAAGCGGTTGCTTCTGCTAGGGAGCTTGTAACGAAGTAGGGGGCTGAATCAGAGCAGCCACTGCTATTGCAGGCTGCAAGAATATAGCTGGCATTAATACGGCCAGGTAAAAACACTTCTAGCTGGTAGCTGGTTTCATTGGCAGCAATCGTTGCAATTTCACTATACCCTGAGTTTCCATCCGAGTTTTCCAGTAGTCGATATTCGGTTTCATTTGCAACATCTTGCCAGGTAAAGGCAAAGGTCTTGCTTTGCTGAGGTGTCATGGTTAATGACGGAGCTGAAGGAGCTTGCATGCTGAAATTGGCGACCACGGAGCAGTTGGTGCTAATTGCTGACGTGGTATAGGTGGTGCCGTCTAAATTGCCACCACAGGTGCCATTGACGCTGGCGATGGTGTAGCCGGGGTCTGGTGTAATGGTAAAACTGGTACTGTCCCCCTCATTAATGGTTTGCGTAGCTGCCGGGCTGATACTGCCATTTGATGCTGCTACAGGAAATACACGGAATGTAGTCGGTAATGTTACAGGGGTAGGCTCAAAGCTGGCGACTACGGAGCAATCGGAATGAATCTCTGCGGTAGTAAAGGTGTTACTGTCTAATGTTCCGCTACAAGTTCCACTGATACCTGCAATACGAAAGCCAATGTCTGGGGTGAGATTAAAGCTGGTGCTTGTGCCTTCGGTTATGGTTTGCGTGGTATTTGGAGTGATGCTTCCGCTTCCGATAATGGATGGAATAACACTAAAAACAGAGGGGATTGCATCGGTACGGGTGAAGCTTGCGATCACCAAGCATGTTTCTTGAACGGGGGCCGTGGTAAAAGTAGTACCGGTTAAAGTACCTTGGCAGGTCCCCATAACAGTTGCAATGCCATAGCCATCGTCCGGCAGAATACTAAGACTGAGAGTTTCTCCTAAGCGAACGGTTTGGTTGCTTGCAGGGTCGATACTGCCATTATCCAGTGCGATTGGGATAACATTCACATTAATAAGATTGGTGTCTGCAATAAAGGTAGCGACCACTGAGCAATCTGCAACGATGGCATCGGTGGTATAGGTTGTACCTGTTAAGGTCCCCTTGCAGGTACCGCCAACACTAGCGATAGAGTAGCCCGGGTCTGGTGTGATGGTAAAACTGGCGCGTGCCCATTGATTGATGGTTTGCGTCGTTGCAGGACTGATAGTGCCATGGTCTATGGCCACCGGGATGACACTGAAGGATGAAAGGATGAAGCCTGCATCGGGTATGAAGGTAGCAACTACTGAGCAGTCTGAGAAAATAGCATCTGTAGTATAAGTTGTGCCGATGAGGCTGCCTCTACAGGTCCCTTTGATACTTCCAATGCTAAATCCATCAGCGGGTGTTAGGCTAAATTGAACACTATCTCCTTGTGACACCGGTTGAGTACTATCCGGAGTCATGCTTCCATTACCGATAACCGAGGGGATCACGCTGTACGTTGGTGCTGTGGTTCCGGCTGAAGGAGTAAAGACGGCAACCACTGCACAATCATCATTTACCTGATCAGTTTGGTATGTATTCCCATCCAAAGAGCCGTTACAGGTGCCGATGACGTCTGATAGCTCATAACCATTAGCAGGTGAAAGGGTAAAGTTTACACTTTCACCTGGTTCAATGGTTTGAGTTATGGAGGGTGTGATAATGCCCTGACCTACAACCGATGGGATAACATTGAAAGTTTGTGCTACTTCACCACTATTAGGCGTAAAGATGGCGATTACTGCACAATCTTCATGAATATTATCGGTGGTAAAGACATTACCATCCAGTGTACCTGCACAAGTACCGTGCACATTGGCAATGCTATGCCCACTGGCCGGTGTGAGGGTAAAACGAATAAACTCCCCTTTCGCAATACGTTGGGTTGTAGGTAGAGAGATAGTGCCATGACCAACAACGGATGGGATCACACTGACCCGCTCGGGTTCGCTCACGATGATGGGCGAGAATGTAGCCACAACAGAGCAGTCATTGGTAATAAAATCAGTAGTAAATACATGATCATTTAAAGATCCTGGGCAAGTGCCTACTACCCCGGCAATCTTAAAACCTTCGTCAGGTGTTATGGTAAAGCTGGTGGTGCCTCCCCAATTAATAGACTGAGTTGTCTCAGGACTAATACTGCCATTCATATCGGCTGACGGTATAACACTAAAGCTTGCTACAGATGGCTCTCTGTCACTACAAGCAAAAAGAAAAAAGACAATGGATATAGTCAATATTCTGGAAATAATGCAGTTTGATTTTATGGAGAGGCGCATT
Organism: Alkalimonas sp.; assembly: GCF_020831925.1. Classification (GTDB taxonomy): domain Bacteria; phylum Pseudomonadota; class Gammaproteobacteria; order Enterobacterales; family Alteromonadaceae; genus Alkalimonas. The sequence goes on along the minus strand of NZ_JAFIFQ010000070.1, from coordinate 193 downwards.
GGCTATTCCCTTCAACTTATCCTTTGTAAGGGTAGCAGATAATTTTAACAGCCGTTGGAAACAAGTATCAGCTTTACTCTGAGCTAGTACAATACATCATTAAACTTAACCATCCGAAAGCAGCATTACGTCTTTCTCTGAATCGTACCGGTAAATTCGGAGGCGGATTTGTTTGAGTCATGCTGCCGTATCT
>NZ_JAFIFQ010000069.1 GCF_020831925.1 Alkalimonas sp. | reverse complement strand
AGGTGACCGGGATCATCTCGGCGGTGGCGTTCAGTTTCATGGTGCAAGAGCCCAGCGAAATCATCGAATGATTCAACGCTAAGTCTTTGTTTTCCAGCTTTTTGATGTAACGCAGCATCTCGGTTTCCGAGTGGTACTGGTTAAACACCGGGTGTTGCAAAATCGCATCGTGGCGCAGCAGGCTGGCCGGGATAGAACCAGAGCCGTTTTTCACCAGCTCAGCATCCAGCGCGTCGATACTCAGGCCATGATCATCTCCCAGCACTATGGCAAACAGCTCGGCGATATCGGCTGCTGTGGTCAGTTCGTGGAAGCTGACCGACAGGCTATCGCTCAGGTCAGTGCGCAGGTTCACTTCTTTGGCCAGCGCGCGGGCAATCACAGCGGCGCGGTCGGCCACTTTAAAGCTGATGGTATCGAACCAGTGGTTGTGCAGCAGCTCAACACCTTTGGCTTTTAAGCCAGCGGCAAAAATATCGGCCGAGCGGTGAATGCGCTCGGCAATGGTTTTCAGGCCGTCCGGGCCATGGTACACAGCATAGAACGACGCCATATTGGCCAGTAGCACCTGAGCCGTACAGATGTTGGAGTTGGCTTTTTCGCGGCGGATATGCTGCTCGCGGGTTTGCATTGCCATGCGCAGCGCATTGTTATCGAGACGGTCTTTCGACACACCGATAATACGGCCTGGCATCGAGCGTTTGTAAGCATCGCGGGTAGCAAAGAAGGCCGCATGCGGGCCACCGTAGCCCATAGGCACACCAAAGCGCTGCGCCGAGCCCAGCACCACATCGGCGCCCAGCTGGCCAGGGGATTTCATCAGCACCAGCGCCATAATATCGGTCGCTACGGCGACGATGGCTTTATTGGCTTGCAGCGCGGCGATCAAATCGCTGTCGTCGCGCACTTCGCCGCTGCTGCTTGGGTATTGCAACAAGGCACCGAACACATCGTGCTTATCGGCATCGCTGGCCGGGCCGGTGACGATATCAAAGCCAAACATCTCAGCACGAGTTTTCACCACATCCAGCGTTTGCGGGTGCACATCAGTGGCAATAAAGTAGCTGTTGGACTTTTTGTTTTTCGACACCCGCTTGGCCAGCGCCATGGCTTCGGCAGCGGCGGTGGCTTCATCCAGCAACGAAGCGCTGGCCAGCTCCAGGCCGGTTAAATCCAGCGTCAGGTGCTGGAAATTCAGCAATGCTTCTAAGCGGCCCTGAGCGATTTCTGGCTGATAAGGGGTGTAAGCGGTGTACCAGCCTGGGTTTTCAAGCACATTGCGCAGGATCACGTTCGGTGTCAGCGTTGGGTGATAGCCCATGCCAATGTAAGATTTGAAGATTTTGTTTTTTGAGGCAACGGACTTAAGATAAGCAAGCGCTTCAGCCTCACTGCGGCTGTCACCAATGGCCAAAGGCTCTGGTAAACGGATATCGGCCGGAATGGTTTGCGCGATCAGCTCTTCGACAGAACCCAGGTTTAGCTCGGCCAGCATGGCAGCGGTTTCATTGGCATCCGGGCCAATATGGCGTTGAATAAATTCCTGGTGATTCGCAAGTTGCGACAGCGTTTTAGCAGCAGGGTTGCTCATGCTTGATGTGTCCTATTAATACAATGGCGAAAAATGTACGACGTATAAAGTAAGCCCCGATAAATACGGGGCTTAAGCAGTTCCGGATGACAATTAATCTTCGTCGATGACGTTCTGGTAGCCTTCGGCGTCCAGCAACTCGTCCAGCTCGGCCAGATCCGACGCCTTAATTTTAAACATCCAGCCATCGTGGTAAGGGCTGGAGTTCACTTGCTCCGGTGCATCGGCCAGTGATTCATTCACCTCAACGATTTCACCGGACAGCGGCGCATAAATATCCGAAGCCGCTTTGACCGACTCGGCTACCGCGCAGTCGTCACCCTGAGAAACGGTATCACCGACTTCCGGCAACTCCACAAACACCATATCACCCAGCAGCTCCTGTGCATGTTCGGAAATGCCAACGCTGTAGATGCCGTCGCCTTCGTGACGCACCCACTCATGCGAAGAAGCGTACTTTAATTCTGTAGGGATAGAGCTCATGTTTTATTCCTTACCTGACGTTGTTCTTTTAGTCGTTTGTCCGCGTGCACAGACGGTTTCAGTTTATTGTGATACAGCAAGTGGTCCGCTGCAAAGCTTTCACACAGCCAGTGTGCAACTTTTGTACAGCCAACCATTTGTTAGTTTAGATAAGTTTTTTGCCCATGCGAACAAAAGCCGGTTTTATCACCTTGACCGGCACCAGCTTGCCACGGATATCTACCTCAGCGCTATCGCCAGTACTGGCCGGAACTCGTGCCATCGCGATGCTAAAGCCCAGCGTCGGAGAGAAGGTGCCAGAAGTAATGATGCCTTCACCGCCGGCTACCACAACCCGCTGGCCATGACGCAACACGCCTTTTTGTTCCATCACCAGACCAACCAGCTTATCGGTACCGGCGGCTTTTTGTTGCTCCAGCGCAGCGCGGCCAATAAAATTGCGATCGGCTGGTTCAAAAGCAATGGTCCAGCCCATATTGGCAGCCAGTGGCGAGACGCTTTCATCCATGTCCTGGCCGTACAAATTCATGCCCGCTTCAAGGCGCAACGTATCACGGGCACCCAGGCCGGCCGGTTTCACGCCAGCATCCAGCAGTTTTTGCCAGAAATCGGCGGCTTTGGCTTCAGGCATGGCAATTTCGTAACCATCTTCGCCAGTGTAGCCAGTGGTGGCGATAAATAAATCACCGCTTTGTACGCCAAAGAAAGGCTTCATGCCTGCCACCGCGGCCTGTTGGTCGGCATCCAGTAAGATGGCGACTTTGGCTTTGGCATTCGGGCCCTGCACGGCAATCAGCGCCAGCTCCGGCCGCTCGGTCACCGTCACCTCAAACGTAGGTGCATGCTGGTTTAGCCAGGCCAAATCTTTTTCACGGGTGGCGGAGTTCACCACAATGCGGAAGTAATCTTCTTGCAGGAAGTAGACAATCAGGTCGTCAATCACACCACCGGCTTCGTTTAACATGGCGGTGTACAGCGCTTTGCCAGGCACTGTCAGCTTGGCGACATCATTGGCCAGCAAAAAGCGCAGGAAGTCGCGGGTGCGGGCGCCGGTTAAATCGACGATGGTCATGTGCGATACATCAAACATACCGGCATCCTGGCGCACGGCATGGTGCTCTTCAATCTGAGAGCCGTAGTTGATTGGCATATGCCAGCCAAAAAAATCCACCATCTTGGCACCAGCTTCCAGATGCTTGGCGTGTAATACGGTGTGTTGTGATGCAGCTTGTTGTGACATTCGATGCTCCCAGTGCTTTGTAGCGCAGCGGCGGTATTCAGGCGGCAAAGCAACCACTTATGCAGCCAGACCGACTAAGAATGCACCGATTATAGCGGATGCAGCCGGGTGCCAACAGCCCCTTTTTAATTAGATTTTATAATGCAATGACTCAAACCACTCTGCTTTGTTCGACGGCACCACTGGCCGGGCGCAAGCCTGGCCGGACGCATTTGGGCAGATCGCCTTGATTACCAAGGGCCAGCGCCATCATGCGTTGTTTCAGACCGCCTTGTTGATCCAGCAGCTTCATGCCAACAGAGCGCAGTAATTTCGGTAGCAGAGCACCACCGCTAAAGCCCCGTTTAAAGGCTTCCATCGCCAAGATCAGGCTCTGCGCCTCGGATTTACGCCAGCGCTGATAACGGGCCAGCATGCGCGGGCAATCGATATCCAGCTGTTGCTCCAGCTGCTCTGAGATTAGTTCTGCTAATGCAGCAACATCCATCAACCCCAAGTTCATGCCCTGGCCGGCTAGCGGGTGAATGCTGTGCGCCGCATCGGCCACCAGCAGCACCCGCCCCTGCACCCACTGATTGGCGTAGCGCATGCGCAGCGGGATCAGCTGCCGCTCGCCGGTAAGCTTGAGTGGCCCCAGTACCGACTGACTGGCAGCAGTGATAGCCTTGGCAAAGTCTTCCCCCGGCAATGCCTGCAGCGCTTTAGCCCGCTCAGGCGGTACACTCCAGACAATAGAAACCTGCTGACTGTCCGGCAGTGGCAACAAAGCCAAAGGACCATCGGGCCAGAATACCTGACGAGCGGTGGCCTGGTGCGCTTGCTGGCAATGCAAGGTCGTGACCAGGGCATGGTGCTGGTAATCCCAATGGGTGAGTGGCAACTGCAGCTGTTCACGCACATAGGAATTGGCGCCATCGGCTGCAACCAATAAGCGGCTTAGCAGCAGCTCGCCATTATCGAGTTGCAAGGCGACATTCTGCTCGCCCTGACTGATGCGCTGAATGCCAGCGTTAAAGTGGCAGTGCACATTGGGCGCTTGTTGTAAGGCTTGATACAGTTGCTGACGAATTTGCTCGTTATCGCAGATCCAGCCAAGGGCCGGTAACTGCTGCTCCGGCGCGGAAAAACCAATACGGCCAAAACTGTCGGCTTGCCACACCTCCATCTGCTGATAGGCGGCCAGTTGCTCCGATAGCCCAGACCAGATCCCCAGTTGCGCAAACAACCGCTGCGATGCCAAATTCAGTGCGCTGACCCGCTTAAACTCAGCTTTTGCTGGCTCTGGAGCCGGGCCCTTTTCCACCAATTGGATGGACAGTTTCAATGGAGCCAGCAGCAGCGCCAGCGTCAAACCGGCACTGCCAGCGCCAACGATGGTGATATCACAATGCTGCATGGTTTGAGAACTCCTTAAGCTGAGCCTGCAGGCGCTGCATGGCGTTGTAGCCCATGGCCTGATGGGCCAGCGGTTGTTTTAAATCATCGCACAGCAGCATGCCAAGCAAGCCCAGATTGCGGCCCAGCGCTACCAGCCGCGAACGGTTAGAAAACAGCCGCACCAGCCCATCGGTCAAGGTCATGACCTGCTGCATATCGGCTTCCCGCGCCAACTGGTACTGGCGCAGCATGGCATAGCCGCCAATCTCGGCAGCGCTGTTCTTATCGGTAGGTTGATTTTGGGTATGGTTCTCGACTAACTGCACCAGAGCAGCAATATCCCGAAGTGCCAGGTTAAAGCCCTGGCCAGCAATGGGGTGCAGGCTGTGCAGGCTATTGCCAGCCAGCGCGATCCGATGCAGCACCGGACTGGCGCTGCGACGAAGCGTCAGCGGGTAACTGGCACGAGCACCGCTCTTGACAAAAACACCGGCCCGGTAACCAAAAGCCTGCTGGGCGGCGGCGGTGAATTCGCTATCGCCCAGCTGCATCAACCTGGCTGCCTGCTCCGGGCTGGTAGTCCAGACCAGAGAATAGCGCTTGCCAGGCAGTGGCAACAGCGCAATGGGGCCATCGGCAGTAAAGCGCTCATACGCGCGCTCCTGATGCGGTTCAGCCAGCGCCAGGTTGGCAATAACTGCGGTTTGTTGGTAGTGTTCGGTGCTAAGAGCAAAGCCAGCCAGTTGCCGGGTTGGCGATAGGCCGCCTTCGCACACCACTAACAGCGAAGCGGACAGCTGCTTGCCACTGGCCAGTTGCAACTGTACCTGATCCTGTTGTTGCTGCAAGGCCACAATGTGATCCGGTTGCAGCATCAAGAGTTGTTCCTGCGGCACATTTTGCAAGCGCTGCTGCAGCAACTGGCCAAGGTGTTCGACTTCGAGCACAGCGCCAAACTCGGTCAGGCCAAACTGTTCGGCTGTAAGGTAACATTTACCGAAATGACCACGATCGGACACATGAATATGGCGAATAGGACAAGCTTTGGCAGCCAGTTCCGGCCACAGCTGCCAGGCTTGCAATTGCTGCACACTGGCCGCGGCCAGCGCAATGCTGCGACTGTCGAAGCTAACCGAGCGCTCCACCGCGCCCTGCTGCTCAATCACGGCAAGTCGCAGCGTCGGCCTGGCCCGCAGCAAGGCCCAGGCCAGAGTCAGTCCTGCCATGCCGCCACCGGCAATGGCAATATCTACCTCAGGCACCGCACCTTCAGACACAGCAATTTCAGTCAAACTGGCCATCCCCTGTTCCTTTGCCCGCTGCCATCAGAGCTTCAATCTCAGCGATGGTTTTAGGCACAGCCGCAGTCAGATTGCGATGGCCCTCTGCAGTCACCAACACATCGTCTTCAATACGAATACCGATGCCCCACCATTTGGGATCAGTATCACTGCCTTTGGGAATATAAAGACCGGGCTCTACCGTCAGTACCATTCCGGGCTCAAAGGGACGGTTTTTTGCGCCTGGCTCTGGCGGGCTGCCTTTGGGCTGATAAGCACCGACATCGTGCACATCCAGCCCCAGCCAATGACCTAAACTGTGGATCATCCAGGGTTTGGCTGCTTCGGCTTCGATTAAGGCGCTCAGCTCCCCTTGCAGGATGCCAAGCTGATGCAAACCTTCGGTCAGCACCCGGTAACAGGCTTGGGTGGCAAGCGCAAAGCTGCTGCCAGGTTTGATTTCAGCCAGCGCCGCCAGCTGTGCATCCAGCACCAGCTGATAGAGCGCAGCCTGCTCCTTACTAAAGCGGCCATTGACCGGAAAGGTCCGGGTGATATCGGCGGCATAGCCCATAAGCTCGCAGCCAGCATCAATCAGCACCAGATCGCCATCGCGCAGCCCGGCGTTATTTTCGGTGTAATGCAAAATGCAGGCATTCTCCCCCCCGCCAACAATGGGGTTGTAGGCGGCATAGCGGGCGCCTTGCATGGCACAGTGGTACTGAATGCACGCTTCCAGCTGGTATTCCTGCATACCGGGCTGGCACAGCTGCATGGCCGCTTTATGAGCCTGAGCACTGATAGTAGCTGCCTGCTGCATCAGGGTGATTTCGTGTTCATCTTTAAAAAGGCGCAGCTCACTTAGCAGCGGCCGCAGATTGCACTGCTGCTGCGGGGCTAATTCGCTTTGGCGTGGCGTCCTGCGGATCTGCTGTTGGCACTGATGCAGCAGATGGTGCAAGGTTTCATCTTCGCCGAAGCAAAACCACAGCTGTTGCTTGCCTTTGAGCGCGGCAGCTAATTGTGCTTGCTGCGCACTGAGCGAGGCTGCAGTAATGCCAAACTGCTGCTGTGCCTGCTCCGGGCCAAACCGCCTGCCCTGCCAGACTTCTTTCTCGGCATCTTTATCTCGACACAGCAACAGCTCACTACACTGTCCGGCTTCGTCTTTGGTTAAAATCAGCAGTGCTTCCGGCTCTGGAAAGCCGGTCAGGTACCAAAAATCACTGTTGTTGCGAAAGGGGTAATCGGTATCGCGGCTACGGATCTGCTCGTAGCCGGCGGCGATAACCGCGACCGAGGAGGCAGGTAACTCAGCCAGCAACCGCTGGCGACGCAGAGCCTGGGGCCTGTTCATGTTTTTTCCTTCGTGCTGGCTTAGTGCAGGGTCTTTTTCGGCGCTGCACCTTGCTGGTACTTCAGGCCGACCTCGTGAAAACAATTCAGCGCCAGAATGCGGATATGCTCCAGCACCAGGTAATAGGATTCTTCGTTTTCCTGCTCGGAAAAATCGCTGCTGCTGTGCACGTCCAGCCGGGTAATTTCGGTCAGTTGATTAACCGCTTCGCGGATATCGTCCGGCACCAACGATAAGTCGGTTTGCAATACAGCAAAGCCAACCAAAAAGGCCTGACACCATTCAACCACAGCTTCCAATCGCTCGATCAGGCTGTCGTCATCGCTTGGCAGTAGCAAGGCAAAGGCATAATCACTGTGCTGCAATTGCTCGGCCGTTTTTTCAATCAGCTCAACAATCTGCTTTTGCACCGCTACCGGTACCGCCTGGCTGTCGTTTAGAAAATCGTACAACACCGGCAGAATTTGCTTTTGCTCGGCCTGCACCCCGGCCGACAGCAAACCGCTGATCAATCCATGCAGCTCGGCCGGAGAGGCCATCAGCTGCGATTCTTCCATCCGAAGCAGCCACTGCTCGTACGGCATAATATAAGGGGTTGGCATGATGGGATCACCTGACTAATGCTTTGCTCTATCCTACCATTGCAGCAAGATAAGGCCAAGAACAGCCATACGAGAAAGCGGACCAGATTGAAGCAGACTGCACAGTATTTCGGCGTCCAGCCCTTTCGTTGTCCCCGGCGCCGGTGCTATACTGGATGTGTTCTCTGAGCTGTTGGTGATTGGATCGACGTCCCTGAGCCGATATTCAGATTGCCAAGGGATTCACCTTGTCACTTTTGTGCAAGCCCGGCCCGTACCGGGAAGCCTACGGTGGCATCAGACTCCCGCCTTGAACCCAGGGTTCAAGGGCTACCATCCGACACGGCAGCTTCGGAGAACATAACCTTCGCAATTCCAGGGAAGCCACGGGTGCCAAGCCGTCACGAACTCCGCCAACTGATCCGCCAACGCCGGAAACAACTCAGTACCGAGCAGCAACACCTGGCCGCCCGGCAGCTGGCCCAGCGCTTTAGTCATTTGCCTTTTTTACCTGACTGCCAGCACATCGCCCTGTATTTAAGCAACGATGGCGAGCTGGATACCTGGCCACTGATCCATGCCTTGTGGCAGCTTGGCAAACAACTCTATCTGCCGCTGCTGCACCCTTTTACGTCCGGTCATCTGATTTTCCAACACTTTCAGGCCAATACACCAATGCGCGCCAATCGCTTTGGCATTCCGGAGCCGGACTGGAGTTGCCCGGATTTACGACCCGTGCCACAACTGGATTTGATTTGCACCCCCCTGGTTGCCTTTGATGCCAAAGGCAATCGCCTGGGAATGGGTGGCGGCTTTTACGACCGCACTTTGGCGCATTACCCGACCCGAAGCAGCGATGGTCAGCCCAAACTGATTGGCCTGGCCCACAGCTGTCAGCAGGTCGATGCCCTGCCGATTGAACCCTGGGATGTGCCCTTACCGGCTATTTGCACCCCGGATGCAATTTTTCTGCAAGAATAGGCTGGATTCTGCTGTTGTCTGACGCTGACTTGGTTATAATAGCGGCTTATTTTATCCATCTGTACGGCTAATCAAGGTTTTCTTATGCTTGATGAAATGAAACGCAAAGCAGCCTGGGCGGCGCTTGAATTTATCCCTCGCCATACGGTGGTCGGTGTTGGTACCGGCTCGACCGTCAATCATTTTATTGATGCTTTAGCGACCATCAAGGATGAGATCGAAGGGGCTGTTTCCAGCTCCGAGCAATCGACTGCCAAACTGAAAGCCTTAGGGATCCCGGTATTGGATCTGAACACCATCGACCGCTTTTCGGTCTATGTGGATGGTGCCGATGAAATCAACCCGGATAAGCATATGATCAAAGGTGGCGGTGCTGCCTTGACCCGCGAGAAGATTGTTGCAGCAGTAGCCGAAACCTTTATCTGTATTGTTGACCAGAGCAAGCAGGTACCGGTACTTGGCCGCTTTCCGCTGCCGGTCGAAGTGATCCCAATGGCCAGCAGTTATGTTGCCCGTGAGCTGACGAAACTCGGAGGCCGTGCTGTACTGCGAGCAGGCGTTACCACCGACAATGGCAATGTGATTCTGGATGTACATGATCTGGAAATTCATCATCCGATTCAGCTGGAAGCTCAAATCAACAACATCGTAGGGGTGGTCACCAATGGTATTTTTGCCATTCGAGCCGCTGATAAAGTACTGGTTGGTACACCGGAAGGCACCAGGCTAATAAAATAAGAAAACCATAAGAACCACGGGTCTGCGTCCACAGCCACTTTGCAACAAGAGATCAATCATGGAAAAATTTTCGCTGGCAAAAGACAAAATCAAGATTTTATTGCTGGAAGGCCTGCACCAAAGTGCGGTGCAAAGTTTTAAAAATCAGGGCTACAGTAATATTGAGTACCTGAAAACCTCCTTACCCGAAGACGAGCTGATTGAAAAAATCCGTGACGTCCACTTTATCGGCATTCGCTCCCGTACCCAGCTCACCGAAAACGTGTTGGCAGCCGCCGAAAAACTTGCAGCCATTGGTTGTTTTTGTATTGGAACAAATCAGGTGGATTTAAATGCCGCCCTGGAGCGCGGGATACCCGTATTTAACGCGCCTTTCTCCAATACCCGTTCGGTCGCCGAGTTGGTACTGGGTGAAATCATTATGCTGCTACGCGGCATTCCTGGCCGCAATGCGGCAGCCCATCGTGGTGAGTGGCAAAAAACCGCTAACAACTCGTATGAAGCCCGCGGTAAAACCCTTGGCATCATTGGCTATGGCCACATTGGAACTCAGCTGAGCATCATGGCCGAGCATCTGGGTATGCGGGTACAGTTTTACGATATCGAAGACAAACTGGTGCTGGGCAATGCTACTCAGGTGGACTTTTCCACCCTACTGAAAACCTCGGATGTAATTAGTTTGCATGTTCCAGAAACGCCACAAACCAAAAACATGATTGGCGAAGCAGAACTGGATTTAATGAAGCAAGGTGCCATTCTGATCAATGCTTCACGCGGCACTGTGGTCGATATTGCGGCCTTGGCCCAGGCACTGGAGAGTAAAAAACTAAATGGTGCGGCCATTGATGTATTCCCGGTAGAGCCAAAAAGCAACAGCGAAGAGTTTGTTTCACCACTTCGGGCTTTTGACAATGTGCTGCTCACCCCGCACATTGGCGGTTCAACCCAGGAAGCTCAGGAAAATATCGGCTATGAAGTAGCTGGCAAGCTGGTGAAGTACAGCGATAATGGTTCTACCTTATCGGCAGTCAATTTCCCGGAAGTATCGCTACCAGAACATACCGGTCGTCATCGTTTGCTGCATATCCACAAAAACCAGCCTGGCATGCTCACTAAGATCAACGAAAGCTTTGCCCGTCATCAGATCAACATTGCCGGTCAGTACCTGCAAACCAGCGCCGATATCGGTTATGTGGTGATTGATATTGACTCAGCCGATTACGAGCTAGCTCTGGCTGAGCTAAAAGCCATCCCCGGTACTTTACGGGCGCGGGTGTTGCATTGAGCGTTGTGCTAGCTGACGAACGACGAGTTTAGAGAGTGAAACCGGCTGCAAGAAGCCGGTTTTTTATTAGAATGAATACACCACCGAGGCCGAGGTTTCGGTATCGGTTTTAAAGCGCCCCGCATCCGGCTTGGAATCGTATTTGACGATGAAGTTAAAGCGCATCGACAACCGGCCATTTAATTGTGCTGTCAAACTGCTGCGACTGAGTACACTGGAGCTTTCACCATCCAGCGACAGCACGGTTTCCAGCCCCTGTCGAAAACGGGTGCCTTCATAGACTTTGTATTCCAGATTGGCCGCAGCAAACCAAATCAAACCGCCTTCACTGTCACCATTTTGCCGGCGCTGATAGCCAATACCAGGGCCTGTTTCCAAATCCAGGTAACTTGGGCTTTGATCAAACACTCGGTTGGCGTAACCAAGCGCCACTGAGGCTTGTTCGCGGAAAGCACCAAAGCGATCGTTCAAATAGGCCGCGCGGCCAAAGCCACTCTGATTGCTAGCAGCAAATTTGTAGTTGCTTTGACCGGTTAAACCAATACGCTGACCAGAGGTAATACGGGTGTAAGCATCCTCATTGGCATTGCGTACCTTGCTGGTACGGGTTAAACCCTGTACCTGATAACGATTACGAAAATAGGGGATCTCGTGCACCAGCTCGCTGTTCAACCGAACAGAGGTGGCCTTGGTATTACCACTGCTGTACAGCAAACCCAACTCAACATCACCTCCGAGTCTTGGTTGCAACAATGCCTGTTCGGCTTGTGAAAGTTCAGTTGCAGCCTGCACACTCAAGCAAACCGTGCTTAAGGTACACACCACGACCAAGGCAACATTACGCACTGCTATCACCTGAAATCCTTGCCTCGTAAAAAATGAAGTATTGTAAAGCTTTTCAGACAGCACGCCAACATAAGGGTTCACTGATTTGATAACAAACCGATGAAGTGCCCATTTTGCTAGGTAAGATGCAACCAGGCCAGTATGCAGAACACATACCAGCCCAAGCATATCAGACTTGCTCTGCCCGCTCTGCAATAAACGCCAGTGCCATATCAAGCCGGCTTAAAGCCCGCTCCCGGCCAACCAGTGCCAAGGTCAAGTCCAGCGACGGCGAATTGCCGGCACCACTGACCGCGACCCGAAGTGGCATACCTACCTTGCCCATCCCCAACCCCAGTTCTTCGGCCGTAGTATGAATGGCCTGATGAATGGCTTCAGCCTTCCACTCAGTTAATGCACTCAACTTCTGTTGCACCTGCTGCAAAGCCTCTGCTGCAACCGGCCGCAAATGCTTTTTGGCCGCAGCTTCATCAAAGGCAGTGAAATCTTCGTAGAAATAACGGCTCACCTGTACCAGCTCTTTTAGGGTTTTCACCCGATCGGCTTGCACCTTAATGACCTCGGTAATGGCCGGCCCTTTGCTGGTATCAAGTTGCTGATCCTGCAGGTGCCATTCCAGCTCTGCTGCAACCCTTTCAACTGGCAGGGTTTTGATGTAATGCTGGTTTAACCAAATTAGTTTTTCAGTATTAAATGCCGAAGGTGCCCGGTTGCAGTTTTTCAGATCAAACAACTCTATCAGCTCGCTTTTGCTGAAAATTTCCTGATCGCCATGCGACCAGCCAAGACGCACCAGGTAATTGAGTAAGGCTTCTGGCAAAAAACCGTTGTCGCGGTATTGCATCACGCCCACTGCACCATGACGCTTGGATAAACGTTTTCCATCGTCGCCCAGAATCATCGGGACATGAGCATAGTGTGGGATTTGTGCGCCCAGGGCGGCCAAAATATTCATCTGCCTTGGTGTATTGTTAACATGGTCATCGCCACGGATCACATGAGTGATACCCATTTTCCAGTCATCCACCACCACCGTCAAATTATAGGTAGGCGAACCATCTGTACGGGCAATAATTAAATCATCCAACTCTTTGTTGGCAATTTCGATGCGGCCTTTGATCAGGTCATCAATGACCACAGTGCCATCTTGCGGATTTTTAAACCGGATAACGTAAGGTTTATCGGTCGGATGATCGGTGCGGTCACGCCACATGCCGTTGTAACGCGGCTTTTCGCCCGCAGCCATCTGCGCTTCACGCATCTGGTCCAACTCTTCAATGGTGCAAAAACATTTGTAAGCTTTGCCAGCATCCAACAACTGCTGGATCACTTCTTTGTACAAATCGAAACGCTTGGTTTGGTAGTAAGGCCCATCGTCCCAATCCAGCCCCAACCAATCCATGCCCTGCAAAATGGCATCGACTGATGCCTGCGTAGAACGCTCCAGATCGGTATCTTCAATGCGCAGAATAAACTTGCCACCCATTTTTTTGCTGTATAACCAGCTGTACAACGCAGTTCGGGCTCCACCAACATGCAAATAACCGGTAGGGCTTGGAGCAAAACGGGTAACAATCGACATAAGGCATTCCTGTAGGCAATATCAAATGGCGTTATTGTAGCAAGTTTTGATGCTAACAGCGCAGCCATTTTGCCGCACAGCCACAGTCAATTGTGCTTTATGACAGCAAAGTGACGCTTTTTACAGCAACTGCTTCGTAATTCAAAATTTCCTGTTGACACTCAATCACCGAACTCTATAATGAGCGCCATTGATGCAGCGGATGATTAGCTCAGCTGGGAGAGCACCGCCCTTACAAG
>NZ_JAFIFQ010000068.1 GCF_020831925.1 Alkalimonas sp. | reverse complement strand
GGCGTAATGGCCAGGATCATTATCGCCTTGCTGCGCAAGAGATGACCGGGTTTGGAATAGGCACTGCAGCGGGTGCTGCAGCAGCAAAAGCAAGTTTTTCAGCCGGTGTGATTGCTATCACCAAAGTTGGTGTAGCACTCAGCTGGTCACCGGCTGGCTGGGTGATTTTGGCTGCTGCCGGTATCACAGCCTTGGGTGTCGGTTATTATGCGGCTAATTATGGAGATACTTTAGGTAAAAGAGCAGCTGGTGCGGCGTATGATGCCAGCTCCAACTGGCAGACACGAGGCCGGCGTTAATGGTCGAAAATACGATTCACGAACCGCTACTAGCGCTAGAACACATTATCGCGCTGCTTTTAATACTAAACTCCGCTGCCTCGTTGCTAATTTTTGCCCAATTTGGCATGCGGCCACTGGAAAAAAAGTTGCGAGCGCTGCACAAAGATACCGTCAGCCAATGGGATGGCCCTGGCTGGCGTATTTTTACCTATGCCATAAAGCTGTCGGTGCCAGCAACTTTTTGGGGCAAAAAAGGCGAATACAAAATGTTTCTTGATCCGTTTTTACTGCACCAGATTGCAAGCAGACGCGATAAATTTCTGGCACGTTGGTTGATGGCGTCAGCCCTGCTCTTCGTAGTTTATTCGGTTATCTATGTGGAATTCCTTTAGTTATGCTCATAGCACAAAACATGTGAATGTTGTTGTGAGAAAAATCGCGAGCACACAGGATGATACCGGTGACTGCAGGCAGACACGAGGCCGTCGCTAATGACTGAAACAGCTATCCAAGACACACTGGACATAGCAACCATTATATCGCTCATTTTATTTCTAAACTTCGCTGCTTCGCTGCTGATTTTTGCAAAATTTGGCATGCGACCGCTGGGAAAAAAGTTGCAAGAGCTACACAAGGATACTGTCAGCCAATGGGATGCCTTTGGTTGGCGAGTGGTCACCTACGCCATAAAGCTGTCTGTGCCAGCAACCTTTTGGGGTGAAAAAGGCGAATACAAAATGTTGCTCGATCCCTTTTTACTGCACCAGATTGCAACCCGTCGTCACCGGCTCTTAGCCATCTGGAATTTGAGTTCTTTTTTGATATTCATTGTGTATGCAGTTATTTATGTGGAAATGCTTTAGTTATGCCTATCACGCACAGCACCTAATGAGTGTTTCTTGGAAAAGTCATGGGAGTACAAAGTGACCGATGCTCACGCTCGCAAGCTCTAGGCCGTCGCTAATGACTGAAGCAGCGCTCCACGAATCGCTTATGGCACTCGAACACATAATTGCGGGTATGTTAATTGTAAATTTCGCTGCCTCGTTGCTGATTTTTGCCCAACTTGGTATGCGGCCTCTGGAAAAAAAGTTGCAAGAGCTACAAGTTGCAAGAGCTACAAAAAGATACTGTCAGTCAATGGGATGGCCCTGGCTGGCGTATTTTTACCTATGCCATAAAGCTGATTTTACCGCCATCAGTCTGGGGCAAGGATGGAGAATATAAGATATTTCTCGACCCTTATGTACTACAAAAAATTGCAGGCCGACGAGAGCGGCTGCTCGCTTTTTGGCTAATGGGCTCTTTAATGTTATTGATGCTCTATGGGGTTTACTATGTAAGGGAGAGCTAGCTGTGATTGTAGTTGCCTCACTAAAAAGCCCCGCCGGTAACTAGCGGGCTTTTTAATTTGCCCAATGGAGTTCAGTACGTCACTTAACCGATTTAAGATGCTTGCGCTGATGCGCTTTATCGATGGCTATATCTTCAACATTTGTCTTTTCAGGCATCAGTTCATCCCAGCTCCGAGGCCCAGCCATCAGGCCACTATCTACATCGGCCAACTCCTCAGGGATTTCTGTACTGAATAACTTTTCCGCACGCTCTCTTGCCCTTTCGAGCAACCATTGCTCAAGTTCAGGCGAATCAGCTGGAGGTCGTTTCTTAGTTGTCATGAATTACCACTCCTACAAATTCCGCCATAAGTGTGATGGCACATTGCTGGCTTTGCCGTTGAAATAAGTAAAACCATGCTTTTCATAATAGCGGATTACATCAACATTTACTGGCCGCATAATACGAATTTCCTCTGCACCTAATCTATCAGCATAAGCCTCAGCCGCCGAGATAGTGAGTTCTACGACCTTCCCCTTCAAAGGATGCTGTCCCGGAGCGCCTCAATAATATCCAGCCGCAGTCGTGAACCTGAAAAAGTTGGCTTACCGATACTTAAGCCACACAACTTTGCCTTTGCAAACCAGATAGCCAATTCAAACCGTTTAGGGTGACGGTAAGCATATTGCTTAAAACCCTCCCGCCATGACCAACTAGCGTCGCTATGACGACTTGGGCTCTCTTCCCACTGATGGGCTTGCGCCAATGCAAAAGCATTAATCACATCCAGCTGAACAACACTCTTTAAACCAACTGGCAGCGTTGCCTCTGCAATATGCAAGCTATGCTCCCTAAAGCTCTGATATTTATTTTCAGCTGAGCTGTGCGCATAATTCATTTTATTTTCACAAATAGCACCAATAATCTGCGCTTACCATAACAAATAAAGACCATTGCACCTAACAAAAATTTTATTTAGCGGAGCATTCCACTTGCAAAGAGTTGTGTCGCCACTGCTACTAGCTGAAATCCATGGCGGGCTAAGTCAGCATCCACCTCGCGACAACGGAGACCGCAAAAAAAAGCCCCGCCGGGTCACTGGCGGGGCTTTTTTATGTTTCTAATGCACAAAAATGCGCAAAGCTTACTCTTTCGGTCCCGGGCCTAAGTAACGGTCCAGCCAACCGGTGAATTCACTGAACCAGAACACTGAGTTGTTGGGTTTTAAAATCCAGTGATTTTCATCCGGGAAGTACACCAGACGCGCATCCAGCCCCATGCCTTTGTACACGCCATAGATTTCGAAACCCTGGGTCACCGGTACCCGGTAATCCAGCTCACCATGGATAATCAGCATCGGCGTTTTAAAGTTGGCGGCATGCATCGAGGGGCTAAAGCGCAGCACGTTCTCCATGCCATCCCAGGGCGCGCCACCATAGGCATGCACCCGGTGTGCTGTGCTGTCGGAGGCAAACTGGCCTTTTAAGTTGTACACACCAGCGTGATTAATCAAGGCCTGATAACGGTCGGTGTGGCCGGCAATCCAGCTTACCAGATAGCCGCCATAGCTGCCGCCGGCCGCTGCCAGGCGGTTTTCATCGACATAAGGGCGCTCAAGCATAAAGTCGATGGCCCGCTCGGAATCGATAAAAGGCTTGGTTGGGTGATCGCCATGAATGGAAATGGCAAAGTCCTGGCCAAAGCTGGTTGAGCCATGAAAGTTCGGCAAGATGGTAATGTAACCGGCTGCGGCAAACACCTGGGCATTCCAGCGAAAATGAAAGGTATCGCCAAAGAAGCCGTGCGGGCCACCATGCAGCAGGTTTAACACCGGCCACTTCTTGCTGGCATCAAAGTTCGGTGGATAGACCACAAACATCTGCACCGGGGCATCATTGGCGCCTGCGTAGGTCACATTCTCGACCTTGCCCCAGTCGATGCTGTCTTGCAGCGCCTGATTCAGCTGAGTGATTTGGCGGCGGTCACGGCCATTCACCCGTACACTGAACAGCTCCGGCATCTGGGTCAGGCCGTGATGCACAAACAACAAGCGGCCATCGGCGGTTTCCGCCAGACCAGTATTGGTGCCACCGCGCAGCACCTCACGAATAGCACCACCGCGTGCTGGCATGGCAAACAAGGACGTCATGGCTCTGTCATCGGCCTGAAAGAAAATCTGCCGGCCATTGCGCGAATACTGCCAGTTGACCGGGCTGTGATCAAAGTCGCTGGTTAAAATGCGGCTTTGACCGCTGCGTAAATCGTACTGCAGCAGGTTGATCTGATCGGCGTAAAAGTCATTGCGCAGGCTGCGGCCCCACAGCAGGTAGCGTCCATCCGGGCTAAACACCGGGTTGATATCCCGGCCCGCGTTATCGGCACTCAAATTGACATAGCTGCCACTGCCATCGGTTTGCAGCAAAAGCACATCGGCTTTAAAGTCATCAAAAGGGGGTTCGGTGGTATTGGCCGTTAGCGCAATCTGCCGGCCATCCGGCGAGATATCGTAGCTAATGCCACCGCCAATATTGAAATAGCGCTGCCAGCCTGGCGTCAGCTCACTGACTTCGCCGCTCGCCAGTTGCACCCGGAACAGCCGCGGATACGCATCCTGCTCTAAGAAACGATCCCAATGCCGGTACAAACGGTTTTCAGTGACAAAGGCCGAGACTTTGGATTTGGCCTTTTCAGCTTGCTCGGCTTTCAATGCAGCAAAATCGCCAGCAAAATCCGCTGGTACCTGCGCCATAAATACCAGGCTCTGGCCATCCGGCATCCATTGCACCGCCGAGACCGCCACCGGCAAATCGGTCAGCTGACGCGGCTCACCGCCATCCATCCGCATCACAAAAATTTGGTTACGCTCGGCCTGACGGCGCGACACAAAGGCAATTTTGCTGCCATCGGGCCGCCACACTGCCCCGCTGTCGCTGCCACTGGCCGGAAACGTCAGCTGCTGGCTCTGGCCAGTTTGCAGGTTCAGCCAATGCAATGCCGTGGTGCCGCGGTCGGTCTCCATGCTGTAGCTAGTAACACCATACAGCGCACTTTTACCATCCGGCGCCAGCACCGGGGCCGATGGCCGTTGCACCGCCCAAAGGTCTTCAGGCGTCAACGGCCTGGACGCTTCGGCTTGCGCCAGCCCACCAACAAACAAGCTAGCCGATAAAGTCAAAACCGCCGTCAGGCGGCCGGAGAAGAAAGGAACCATGGGTTATCCTCTGTCGTTATACCGCCGGCTACTTTAGCACAGCAAAAACGGCAGCGAAAAAACACACGGTTAATGGCAGACTGCGGGCGTTAATCTGCCCGTTAAGACAAAACCTCTATATGCTGATCGGGCCACTGGTAATGGATTTTCCGCCGACCACCGGCCTTAGCCTGATACAACAAATCATCAGCCTGCTTTAATGCCTTCTGCATCGATTGCCCCTGGTCCAGCAACACAGCACCACCGCTAACGGTAACATCCAGTTCGGCAATAGACTCTCTGCTGATGGTGCAGCGAATTTTTTCAATACTCTCTGCAGCAGAACCAGGTTCAACACCCCGTAAAATCAACAGAAACTCCTCGCCCCCCCAGCGTAGCACCCTATCTTCCTTACGAACCGAACTCAATAGCCGCTCTGCCAAACAAGTTAACACCTCATCGCCTTTATCATGGCCATAACTGTCGTTAATCTGTTTAAAGTGATCCACATCCAGCAATACCAACAGATCTCCGCTGGCATGGCGCATATCCTGTAAAGCACGCCGGTTAAAGAGCTGCGTTAAGGGATCACGCTTGGATAAGTCATCCAGCTGAGCATTTAAAAGCCGTACATGGCGCATTGCACTCAGCAGCCCGATCAAACTTAACAGTAAAATCGTTACCAAGCCGATGTACAGGGTTCGCTCCCGCTGTGCTCGTTTTAATCGCTCATCGCGCAGAGCATTGGCTTGCTCCAGCAACTGAATGCGCAGCCCTTGCTCCTGCGCTTCAAACTGAACCTGCAGCTCGGTATATACCCGGTCGCGCTCAATGGCCAGAACCTGATCCCGGATCTGCCGCTGCTGCCTTAGCGCTTCGTTTTCTTGCATGTACAAACCCGCCTCATGGTAGGCATCGGCCAGATGGCCCAACATAATGCCCTGCAAGCCTGGTGTGGTCTGGTTGATAAACGCTGCATAGGCTTGCTCCATAATAGGGAGCCCCTGCTCCACTAGTCCTTGCAAGACCTTGACATAACCAATGTTAAAGCGCGTTACGTGCAGCTCTCTGTCGTTGTGGAGCGTTTCGGCAATGGCAACGCTTTGCTGAAAATAACGGTTGGCCTTTTCAAACTCTTTCAAATGCATATACACGGCACCGAGATTATTCAGTGCCATCATCTGCGTACGCCCCGGCGCTTGCGGATACACCGCTTTAGCCGCTTGCTTAAAATCAGCAATCACCTGCTCGCTGGTTCCTTCCGACATTTGCATCCCGGCTCCACGAATAAGATGCAACTCCGGCAGTAAGATACTCAGCTCCAGCTCTGTTGCCACCTGTAGTGCTTGCGATGCAATCTGGATAGAATAACGGTAATTCTGCAGCCGGCTCTGGATCCTGGCCAATTGCAACTGCAGGTACTGCCGACGGTAGTTTGTGCCAGCACCATCCAGCTGTAAAATTTCATGATGCGCTCTTAGAAAAAAGCTTAACGCTTGCTCCAACTCACCATTGACTTTTAACACCCGCCCTAATTGCAGCAGCAACTCAAATTGCAAACGGGGAGTCACCTCATGCAGCAATAAAGATTCGACCTGAGACACCAGCGCCAGCGCCTGTGCATGAAGCTGGTGATGCAACTGCAGCTCCAACAAGGCGTTCAACACCTCCAGCTGAGCTTCGGTCGAAATTGGTTCTGCTTGGTGCAACAGAGTTTGCAAGGCACTTAACCCGTCTTGTTTTTGTTCAGGCGCTAAAGCCTGCTGCAAGAGCGACAAGGCTTTCACCCTGTACCAGGTATCGGAATCAGACTCGGTATGAAGCTGCTGCTCCCAAGCAGCCAATTGCGCAGCGTCAGGAAAACGCAGCGGAAACTGAATCACCGCATCTAGTTGCTGCTCAATACGGGGTACACGCTCAGCTAAACTGTGCCAGGACAGCACACTCAGAAAAAAAACAACGAACATACGACACATAACAGATCCTTCTCTCAACCAACAGGCGATGGCAACAGCCACCTACGAATGCGCCAATAAAAACTCCTCTCCTTGATAATTGTTTCAATAATCTAGCCATCTATGCGGCGGATTTGCAAGAAATAAAGCAAGAAACAACTCATTTGAGATACGAAGTTCCGTCAAGGGGAAGGTGCTAAGCGAAAGCTCAAAGTTTTTTGGTGTTAGTTAGCCAATAGATTTTCTATTAGTCGAATTAATGTCTGCTTTTGTTGCGGATCAGATTCAGCAACCAGCAAGGTAATAGCAGCCAGGCCGGTGTCATTAATAACAGCTTGATAGTATTCATTAAACAGGCAAAGCTGCAGCTCGCTTGACCAGTTGCAGCGCTTTCTCCAGTTCAACAGCGTTCTGGCTTAAACGTTGCTGGTTTACGCTATAGCCCTTTAGCAAATGTTGTTTTAGCGCCACGGACCAGAAACGCAAAACGCCCCGCAGCAAGCGAGGCGTTTTTGCTAAAAAGCAGCGCTATCGCTTAACGGGAACGCATGCGCCGGGTAGCACCAAGCAGTACCAAGCCAAGCGCCATCACACCCCAGGTTGCCGGTGCGGGTACAGCGGCTGTACCTTGTTGTGCCACCACATTCACCCCATCAATAAAGTTACCCATGGTGCCACTGTTGTGTGAAGTAAAACGCAAGGTGGTGTTGGTATCGGTGGCAACAAAGCTGCTGCTAAAGAAGTTCCAGCTCTTGTTGGTGTGATCGTTCAGCGTTTGGCTCACATCCGCCACCGTCACCTCAAACTGCTCATTGCTGCCATTACGGGCACGGTAGTAAAAGCTCAGCTCATAGCTTTGGCCTACCAGGGTTTCAAAGCTCTGGAAAATCGACCAGGCTCCCTGGTTGCTACCATGCGCATTCAGCTCAATAAAGTGGTTGCCGGTCACCGCCTGCACGCCATTCATCGAGTTCCAGATTTCGATATTGCTGCCCTGCCAGCCCGGCACTTGACTGGATGGCATCCAGGTCCAGGAATTGGGGTTAACAGGGTTGGCTTCAAAGTCACCGTTTACAATCAACGACGCCTGAGCGCTAAAACTCGCTACTGCCAATACAGCAGCACCTACCACGGTACGAACAAGTGCAAATGACATTTTTGGTCCCTCAAATACTGGTTAAACTACCCGCTCATTGTACCAGTTAACAAATAGCAACGGAACAAAAATTAATCGACTTTGTTAATCAATGGGTTGTAGATCGTCTAGTGCGATGATGGCTTTCAATCGCGCAAAAGTGCGCATGGATTCACTAGCCTCCATATCGCGGTAATCTGGATTGGTTGCTTTCAATAAATAACGGCCATTGGATTGCTTCTTAACCACGCGCAGCAAATAAAAAGCATCACCAGCCTCATCGACCAACTCTATGGCCATAATATTGTTACTTATAGAGCCGGCGCTGCTTGGTGTGACCCACTCAAACAGCAGCAAATCGCCATCGTGGACAGGCTGCTTACCGCCATTCATCGAATTTCCTTTGGCCGGTGCAATAAAATGCCGCTCTGGAGTAAGGTTGCCATAGTGCTGAGGTATAGCGTGCAGTCGAGCATCGTCTGGTGAACCACGCCCAAAGTGACCGCAGGCAATTTTTAAATCCGGATAAAATGGCAGCACATTTGCAGCTGGGCCCTTTGTTTTTTCCGGAAGCGCAGGCGCTGATAAAGCTGCAACCGAATTAGCCGCTTGCTGATTTTTGTGGCTCCCTTTACCCTTGGCATATTGCGCCAACCGGTAGTCTATCAACTCATCCACCAGCGCCATCAAAGGCTCGGCATCTGCAGCAGCCAACTGGAAGTTAATTTGGAAATAATCGCCATCCCTGCGAAACCAGGCTTGCTGGTCTTTCTGATCTCTAGCGCAATAAAATTTGATGGGATTATCCAGCCAATACTTAAGCCATTTACTACTTCTCGCACTTTCAGATTGAAGCTCAGCTTTAATTTCCTGTCGGGCCCAATCAGGATGCCGCCAGATAATGTGCCAACTTCGCTCTGCCAACGCCTGAACAGTCACCTTCTTCCGAAAGCCATCAAGCTCCAGAAAAGCACGGAGCAAAATCATTTTGAAGCTTTTATTCAGCGAAGTAGTTTCTACTCCCCGCAACAAAAAGAGCCTATTGCGCTGCACGACCTCAGTAAAACTTTGGTCTTTTTCGACATGTGCTACTAATTCAAACCAACTGTGATGGGATTTACGCACTTTGCTAAAATCATAACCTGCCTCAAAGAATTCAGCAGCAGACGGCCGATGCCCTAACTCATCAGCAAGTTCATGAAGATCGTCTTCCGATGTGTTCCGAATGGTGCGAGCTAATTGCTGCATGTAATTAACAACTTCGGGGGCGAAATTGATGTAACAGCCCTCAGCCAACTTTGGAGGATTTTTCGTAAGCTCAGCCAACTTCCTAGATGGGCCAACATTGAATAATGTGGCAGGCTTTAATAAAAATGATCGATGATTCCCAATAAAATCGACCACCACCAAATGCTGCTTATCAGTATCCGGGCTCTGTCGAAGCCCCCTGCCCAGCTGCTGTAAAAACAAAATTTTCGACTCAGTCGGTCGCAGCATCAGCACCGTATCAATCGCGGGCAGGTCGGTCCCTTCATTGAACAAGTCTACCGAGAAAACGACTTCAAGCTGTGCCATCGCCAACTGCTTCAAAGCCTCGTTGCGTCGCAGTTCACTTCCCTGATAGACCGCCGCAGCTTTGACACCCTGCCGGCAAAAATAGTCCGCCATGAAATCGGCATGGCGGCGCGAGATGCAGAACGCCAAAGTACGGCTTTGCCGCAAAAGCTGCCAATGTTTGAAAATATGCTGTGCTCTTCGCAGCGTTGCAAAAGCAGAGTCCAGGGCACTGGGATCAAACCTGCCATTGCGCCAAGGGATTTCCTGATAATCGACAAAAGGGTCGTTCAGGCCGTGGTAATGAAAGGGAACCAAGATGCCATCTTCAATACCATGCACCACATTGCGCTGATAAACCAAGTTGTGATCGCACAGTGCCAAAATATCGGCCTGATCGGTGCGTTCAGGCGTTGCAGTCAGCCCAAGTAGAAACCTGGCTTGAAAATGCGACAACACCCCCTGATAACTCCGACCTGCTGCATGATGAAACTCATCCACCACGATATAATCGAAATGATCAGGCGCAAACTTTTGCAGGTGCTCTGTTTTACCAAGCGTTTGAACCGATGCAAACACCATGTCTGCAGAGGCCTCTTTTTCTTCCCCGTTATACAAACCGCTGCTTTTGGTCGGTAATAGCCAACTAAAGGTACGCTGGGCCTGATGCAAAATTTCTTCCCGATGCGCCACAAATAGAACACGATGTGCCTTCATTTGTATGACATCAAAAGCCGCCAGCCAGGTTTTCCCCATCCCGGTTGCCAGCACGACCAGGCCCCGTTGATAGCCTTTAGCTCTGGTCTCAGCCAAAAAATCCAGTGCCTCTTGTTGAGCGCTGTTGGGAATGATTTCAGGCTCTTTTTCATCGTCCACCATGCTCAGCTGCTTCGTTGTTGCTTGCTGTGCCTGATAGCGACGAGTGTACTCAGCGAGAAGCATTTCATTCAGGGGTAGGCTTTGCGGATGGCTGAAAATAGTTAAAAATTGTTCGCGAATATGGCTGTAATCAGCAGGTATGGCCTCGCCAATAAACTGATAACGCAAAGACCATTCATGACTGAGGGTCAAAGCAGCCTTGCTAATATTGCTGGAGCCGATGTAGGCACATCCGCTTACCTGTTCGTCATCGACGCTACGGGTAAAAATGTAGGCTTTCATATGAAAGCCTGTATCTGGCTTACAGCAAAACAATCGTATCCGAGCCCCACGCTCTGCCAACAGCAATAACTGACGTAAGGCCCTTGGCGAAGTAATCAGTAAGTAATCTGACGTCAGAATCGAAAGTTGCGCACCAGTATCAAGCGCGTCTTCAAACGCAGGCAACAATAATTCCAAGCCCGATGGCTGTATAAACGCCACACTGATTTCAATTTCTGTGGCATGATTGATGGCTTGCACCAACTTCGGCAGAAGAGGATCCGAAGCTCCACCAGCCGTAAGTATCGGGCCTTGCCAAAGCAAAGCACTCATGTTCTGCTTTTCTCCAACAAAGCGTTCAGCCACAACTCACGTTCACGTCCGGGACGGAGATCGCTTGTGGTCCAACATTTCAAGACTTGCAAGGATGTGTCCTTAAGCATGTCACGCAAACGCTGTTCAGTCATATTGGTAAAATGGCGACCATCCCGCTCCGAATCACTTTCAGCTTGCTTGAACGAGCAATAAAAGAACCCAGCTGGCTTTAGCTGATTGGCTAAGTGTTTAAAAGTGTGGGGAAGGTTTGCAGCAGGAACATGCAATAAAGAGGCACAAGCCCAGATGGCATCCACAGGCTTCGGCGAGGAAAAGTCATTGAAGTCTGACAACAGCACCTTGCCATTGGTTAACTCCCGTGCAGCCGCAACCATGGCATCGCTGGCATCAAAGGCCGTCACTTGAAATCCTTGCTGCTGAAAAAACAGAGTATCGCGGCCACTGCCGCAGCCTGCATCAACAATATGGGCGCCCTGATTTAAATAAGGCAAAAACTGATCATACAGCGCCGCCATCTCGACCTTCACCGTATCCTGGACGAAACGCGCAGCATTTTGATTGTAAAAATTGACAGACATACAGCATCCAATGCATTTTTTTCTGTTTTACCAACAAAGTCCTTGGGCTACAAGCGCTGAACGACTATCGATTGCCTCAGTGACCTCACCCCAAAAACTCCGCCAACCCTTTCGGCAGCAGCGCAGGCTCAAAAATCTCAATCCAGTAACCATCCGGGTCGCGGATAAAGGCGATGTCTTTCATTTTGCCATCGGCTGGTTTTTTCACAAAAGACACGCCCAGGGCTTCAAAACGCTGGCAGGCGGCGGTTAGGTCGGGCACGGAGAAGCCAATGTGGCCGAAGCCTTTGGGCGCGTCGTTGCCGTTGTGATACTGGCAGTTGTCGTCGGTTTCGCTGCCCCAGTTCCAGGTGAGTTCCAGCATGGCTGGGCGGCTGAAGGTTTGGATGGTGCGCTCGTCGGTGATGCTGGACCACTGCTGTTTTTCTTGCTCGCTGAGCGCCGCCAGGAAAAACAGCGAAAAGGTCATCTCGGGAAAATCCAGCTTGCGCACCAGCGTCATGCCGAGTACCCGGGTGTAAAAATCCAGGCTGACGGCCGGGTCTTTGATGCGCAGCATGGTTTGGGTAAAGACAAAGTCGTTGGTGGCCGGGTCGCGCTGCTCGCACAGGCCGGGGGCGCTCTCAAAGTGACGGCTCATGGCTCACTCCTTATCGTTAGCTTGGCAAATGACAAGCAACCAGCTTAGCAGGTTTTACTGCCCTTGTGCGGGCACTGCTGTTGCTCGTTTCTGTTCGATGGTGTGTTGTAGCCTGAAGATATTGAAGCGCGCTGTTTGAAGGCTCGGGCTAACCGGCTTGCTGCAAACTACTGGTTTCGGTGGTAAAGCCCACCGACGCCAGCCAAGCAAAAGCATCGTGTTCTTGCGGGTAAACCCGCTTTTCGAACCCCGGCCTGGTATCACAAATCATTTTGTCGAGCTGGTATTTTTTAATCATACTGGGACAATAGACTTGGGCAACATAACGCAGTTGGTGCTGGAGGCACCAGTGCACCAGTTCTTGAATCACCGGCTCAATTTCCGGCACGCCAAGCTCCCAATCATCCAGATACACGATGTGCGCCCAGGGCTGGCCAATCAGTTGCGAGGCCATACATTTAAATTGGCTGCTGTAATCTTCGGCGGTTAAACGGTTCCAGCCACCTTTCGCCCTTGCTAAGAGCACGTGCTGCTCGCGCCAGAGCGTAAATTTCTTAGTAGGCATGAGGCTTCCTTGGTGCGTAATTCAGATTATCAGAATAGCAAAATGGTCAAAAAATGCTTTGATCTGGCCACTGGTTTTATGGCGAATCTATATATTTTTTGCAACGGCTGTTAGTAGTAACACTGTCAAGCGCCCTGCTTTTATATATTCCCACGTGCCCCGCTTAAATTAGGTAAACTTAATTTAATGCAGCTTAATTTGATCTTGCTCATGCCATACTTTGCCACAACAGGTATGGTAGAGCTTTCTTTACCACAACCAAGGACAACAAGCTATGACCAATAAAACCGTGACAGTACAGGCCAGTATGGCCGATGGCTTTGCCATTTCGGGCGAGCTGGATGGCCATAAGGTCACCATTGATCAGCCGGTGGCGGCAAAAGGCACAGGCACTGGCCCAACGCCGTTGCAGTTGATGCTGTTTGCGGTGGCGGGCTGCATTGGCACCATTGGCCGTATTGCCGCCTTTCAGCAAAAAATTGAGCTGCGCAGCATGCAAGTCACGGTGGAAGGTGATTACAACCCGGCCGGGTTGCTCGGTAAGCCGACCGAGGATCGGGTGGGCTTCTCGCAAATTCGCATCAGTGCCAGCATCGATGCCGATATGACGGATGCAGAAAAGCAGCAATTTCTGGATGAGGTCTGCGCCCGTTGCCCGCTTCACGATAACCTGCTGCATGGCACCAAGGTACTGCATAGTCTGGCATCTTAACCCCTTTTCTCCACCCCCCTTTTTAGTACGGCTGCACCTGGTGCAGCCGGCAAAGCTGTTACAAGTATTGAGCATAATATCGTAACAACCTGTTGCAATTTTTGCGTTAAAAATTGTTATCTTGCCCAAAAACCCCGTTATGATAGTCGTTCAGTTTTTTGAAGGAGCGAGCTATGGGATTTGGATTATCACTGATTGGCTTTTTTGTTG
>NZ_JAFIFQ010000010.1 GCF_020831925.1 Alkalimonas sp. | reverse complement strand
AAGTAAAAAAGGTGTAGGTAGTACCCGTAACGGTCGCGATTCAGAAGCTAAACGCCTAGGTGTTAAGCGCTTCGGTGGTGAGTCTGTTTTAGCGGGTAACATCATTGTTCGTCAGCGTGGAACCAAATTCCATGCCGGTAATAACGTAGGTATCGGTCGTGACCATACCCTGTTTGCACTGTCTGACGGCAAAGTTCAGTTTGAAGTAAAAGGCGAGCACAATCGCAAATACGTCAGCATCGTTGCTGAATAAGCTTCCTGCTGCGATAAGACCCCGCCCTGGTGCGGGGTTTTTTGTATCTGCTAACCGTGAAACAGACTGCGAAGGTTTTGCTGCGGGTACTTTGGTATATACTAGTGCTGAGCATAGCGTGATGCACTCCATATTCTTTGAATCAGGTAACCACAGATGAAATTTGTTGATGAAGCCGTGATCCGGGTAGAAGCCGGCGATGGTGGGAACGGAATAATCAGTTTTCTGCGCGAAAAATTTATTGCCAAAGGCGGCCCGAATGGTGGCGACGGCGGTGATGGTGGTGACGTGTATTTGGTGGCAGATACCAATCTGAATACCTTGGTAGATTATCAATTCGAACGTTTTCACCGTGCCGAACGTGGTCAGAATGGCATGAGCAAGAACTGCACCGGTAAACGTGGTGAGGATCTTGAGCTACGTGTACCGGTCGGTACCCGGGCCATTGATATTGATACCAACGAAGTGATTGGTGATCTGACTAAGGCAGGCCAGCGTCTTCGGGTGGCGAAAGGTGGCTGGCATGGCCTTGGCAATGCCCGCTTCACCAGCAGTACCAACCGAGCCCCACGCAAGAAAACCAACGGTACTCCCGGTGAAATCCGGAATTTGCAGCTCGAGCTGATGTTGTTGGCGGATGTTGGATTGCTTGGTTTGCCCAATGCCGGTAAGTCGACCTTGATCCGCTCTGTATCCGCTGCTAAGCCCAAAGTCGCAGATTATCCTTTTACCACCTTGGTCCCGAACTTAGGCGTCGTTCGGGTCGATGCCCATCGCTCTTTTGTCATCGCAGATATTCCGGGATTGATTGAAGGTGCTTCCGAGGGGGCTGGCTTGGGGATTCAGTTTTTGCGTCACCTGGAACGCTGTCGCCTGCTGATCCATCTGGTTGATGTGTTGCCAGCCGATGGTTCGGATCCGGCGGACAACGCCAAAGTGATCGTTGAGGAGCTGCATAAGTACAGCACTAAGCTGGCTGATAAGCCGCGCTGGTTGGTGTTTAACAAAACCGATTTGGTACTCGACGATGAGTTGGCCGAGATCCAAGCCAAGGTGGTGGCTGCGCTTGATTGGCAGAACCCAGTCTATAGCATTGCTGCTGCCAGCAGTACTGGCACTAAAGAGTTGGCCAAAGCGGTATTTGATTATCTGGATGAATTGCCCAGAGAGCAAGAACATGCCGACGCTGCCGATCCAGAGCAGTTTAAGTGGCATGATGATGAGCCAGTGCACAGTCAGGCGGTCCATCAACCACACGACGACAGCGATGACGATTTCGATGACGACGACGACGATGATTACGAGGTCGAAGTCATTTACCAGCGTTAGCAGGAGGCGATATGATTTCGATGATCGCTGCTATGGCGCACAATCGGGTGATCGGGTTGGATAACGACATGCCCTGGCATATGCCAGCCGATTTGCAGCACTTTAAGCGTCTTACCACAGGTAAAACCGTGCTGATGGGGCGTAAGACCTATGATTCCATTGGTCGCGCCTTGCCAAACCGCCGTAATCTGGTGATAAGCCGTCAGCTGGCGCCTGAGGGTACTGATGCCGAATGGTTTAATAGCCTGGATGCGGCTTTAGCTGCAACCAGCGTAGATGAAGAAATAATGGTGATGGGTGGGGCGGAAATCTATCGGCAGTGTCTGCCAAAAGCAGAGCGTCTTTATCTGACAGAAATTGATGCAGAGTTGGCAGGCGATACCTGGTTCCCAGATTACCTTGCTGTTGCCAGTTGGCAGTTGCTTTCGGAAGAAAAGCATCCAGCTGATACCAAAAATCCATATGCGTATCAGTTTATTACTCTGCAACGGGTGGTTTAGCTGATCAACATTTGCGCAGGCTGCTACATATTGCTACTATGATTTTAAAGCTGATGTGTATTTGAGGAGACGTAGATGAAGTTGTTGCCTACTTTGGTTTGTAGTGCTGTGCTTGCCGGAGCCATGGTGTTTGCACCTGTTGCTTCAGCCGATCAGCAACTAGCCGCCTCCATGTGTGACTACGTGGCTGCAGATGATCGCAATCGCTTTCGTAAAGTATTAAGTGACTACCGTTTACGACTGCGGAATATATACGATGGGGTGGTTTGCAATGGCGAAAGCTTGGTTCGGCATGCATTTCGTAGCAATGCGAATGATGTTGGCGAATTTATTATTCGTCAGTTACCGGGCTCGCAACTGGCCGACTCAGGAGATATAGAGTGGGCACAGGCCAATGGCTTTGGTGATACGCCATTGTTTGCGTCACTGCAGGATCGTGCGGGCAGCTAACATTAACGGTACGCCCAATAAAAAAATCCGCCAAACGGCGGATTTTTTTATTGGGCATAGCAACCTGGATCAGACTTTAAACTGATCGACTGACTGTCGTAGTTCCTCAGCCAAGCGAGCAACTTCGTGGCTGGAGTCCGAGGTTTGCTCGGCACCCGATGCGGTTTCTTCAGCAATTGAAACAATCGACTCAAGCAGCTGGCTGATATCATTGGCCACTTGGTTCTGCTCTTCTGCCGCGTGGGCGATTTGCTCACTCATATCCCGTGCCTGGTGCACAGCGTGGGTAATCGAATCCAGCGCCTTGTCCTGAATGTCGGTCTGCGCAACGCAGTTCTCAGCTTGCTTCTTGCCTTTCTTCATGGCTTCTACCGCATTCTGCGCACCTTTTTGCAGCACTTCAATCATCGCCTGAATTTCTTGCGTTGACGCCTGCGTTTTGCTGGCCAGTGAGCGTACTTCGTCGGCAACCACAGCAAAACCGCGGCCTTGCTCGCCGGCCCGCGCAGCTTCAATTGCAGCATTCAGTGCCAGCAAGTTCGTTTGCTCGGCAATACCACGGATCACATCCAAAATACTACCAATGGAGGCACTGTCTTGATGCAGCTTGTTTATGACCAAAGAGGCTTGCTCTACTTCGTGCGACAGTTCGGTAATGATTTGCTTGTTGGTCTGTGAGATCCCTTTGACGCGCTCGGCTTCACTATCGGCATTCTTGATTTCTGCCAAGGCGTCACCGGCGCTCTGCATGACACCTTGTGAGGTGCTGCTCATCTCAGTGGTAGCGGTCGCAGCCTGCGTGACCTGAGACTTTTGCTCCTTAATGGCACCACTGGTTTGAACCGTGATAGCTGAGGTTTGTTCTGAGGCGGCTGCCAGCTGGGTAGAGCGGGAAATGATGCCCTTAATCAGTTGTTGCAGGCTGTCGATGACCTTATTGCAATTACGCGACAGCTCGGCAAACTCATCGTGGCCTTTCACATCGAGTTTACGGGTCAAATCGCCGGAAGCTACAATGCCTAGAATCTCATTAACCCGGTGCAGCGGTTGGGTTATGCTGCGTACTGTCCAGATAGTAATACCAGCAGCCAGCACCACAGAGATAAACATCACCACAAAGTTGAAGGTTACCGCATTGCTGACATTCGAAGCAGAAGCTTGCTGAATATCGTCGGCTGCACTGCGGGCTTGGCTAAGCAGGGCATTCAGTTGAGTTAAACCTGCATTGGTATGCTGATCTGTCTGGGCAAGTAAAGTCTCTGCAGCCTCAATCGATTGTAGATGCTGTTCTTTCAAACGGATCAAGCCATTACTGCCAGATAAGAGTTGCTCGATTTCTGTTACTTTCTCTGCCAAATCAGACACTAAATCAAGGCTGCCAGCTTGTTGCTGCACAGTGGCAAAATTTTGAGTTAGCTCACTCAGGCGAAAATTCAGTTCATTCGCGACAGTATTAGCAATGACGGGGTTTTCGGTACGAATCAGATCGACCGCTGTACTTATCAAAGTATTCAGACCCATTTCAATCTGAGTTGCTGATTCATAAGCGTCGGGAAAGCGAGTGCGAACACCGCTGACATCGGTAAAATCCAGAATAAACATAGCGGCATCGTCGGATGCTGTTTCCAGCGCTTCCATCCGTTGATTCAGGTTGTCGCGTAAAGTCAGACGATTCGTAAGCTCATCAAATAAACGATCACTGGCTGGTAGGAATTGATTGTAGACGTCACGTACCTGGTTGTAGGCAACTCTTAGCTCTTCTTCATTTTCAAGCGCCTGCTGTAAGTTTTGCGCTGAGCGGTTGAAGGTTTCGCGCTCTTGATTAAACTGGCGCTGGAAACGACTGATCTCATCCAGCTCATCGGCATAAAAAGCCTGCAGGCTGATTTTGCTCATAATAACAAACTGGCTCTGCAACGCCGAGCTGTTCTCCAGGGCCGGAATGGATACGTTGTTTACCTGGGTGGTGGAGTTATTGATGCTGTTCAGACTAAAGTATGCTGAGATACCAATGATCAGCAGTAGTAAGGAGATGATGCCGAAGCCACCAATGACCCTGAGCGCTACAGTTAACTTCATAAAAACTCCCGATGGACTGGCCAGTCAGACATTTATAGAGAAAAGTCTGTTGAATCAGCCATTAGTTTAGCTAAATTCATGCTGAATACCAAAGGCTAAAGTAAGCTGAGAGCCGCATTAGTCGATCAGCATGGTTTTTTTCTGATATCCGTTGACACTATACCGCTGTTTTGTCTGAATACAATAGGCGGTTAACAGATTCCCCCAGACGCAGCCAGTGTCAAGCGCTATGGCTTTTGGGTGAAGACAGACGCCATTTAAAGCCGCCCAGTGACCAAACAAAATGGTGGTTGTGGCCTGCTGTGGCCAAAAGTCAAACCAGGGTTTCAGTGGGCTCTTGCTGTCGGGCTCGCCTTTTTCTTGGAGCTCAAGCCTGCCATCAGGATGGCAAAACCGCATTCGGGTCAGTGCATTGATGGTAAAGCGCAGCTGATCATCCATGTTGTCTGAGGTCGACCAGCTGCTGGGCTCATTGCCATACATAGTGGCCGTTAGGGACTTAGCATCCTGTTGCAGTGCTTCGGACACTCTTTGTGCCTGCGCGAGAGCCTGAGTACGATCCCAACCCGGCGGAATACCAGCATGCACCAGTAAATGTTGTTCATCTGGGCTATGGACCAGAGGCTGTTGGGTTAACCAATGAATAAGTTCGTCAAAATCTGCTGCCTTTTGCAGACTATCCAGTTGATCACTGACTTTAATGCGGCCGTAGCCATAGGCACTGGCAATCAGATTTAAATCGTGGTTGCCTAGAACTGTAACCGCTGCAGTGCCTAGATCGCGGATAAAACGCAGTGTTTCAAGTGATTTTGGGCCTCGGGCAACTAAGTCACCACACAACCACAGTTGATCCTGTTTTTCATTGAAATCAATAGTAGTCAGCAGATGCTGCAGTTGGTCATAGCAACCCTGAATATCACCAATGACGTAACTAGCCACAATAGTTCCTGTTAATGCAAAATATTGGGCAGTGCCAGGCGGAACAGTGGGATTGCCACCTGAAACTCCTGTTGGTTTTTATCCAGCATAATGTAGTGGCCTTGCATGGTGCCTACCGGCGTTTCCAAAATAGCACCACTGGTGTAACTGTAACTTTCATTGGGTGCCAACACTGGTTGTTCGCCAACCACACCTTCACCATCTACTTCTACTTGCTTGCCGTTGGCATCGCTTATTAACCAATGTCTGCGCAGGAGCTGTATGGTTTCAGTGCTTTTGTTCTCTATCTGGATGCTGTAGGCAAACACATATTTGTGCTCGTCAGGCACGGACTGTGCGGCAATGTAAAAGGTTTCTGCTGTCACCCGGATGTCTGCTGGGTTCATGAGGCTTTGCTTTCCTGTTGCGTGGCTAACCAGCGGCCAATGCGAATAAAGTCATCAACCGATAATTGCTCCGGACGTTGCCCCGGATCAAGATCAAGGGATTCAAGTTGCTCGGCCGTAGCCAGATTACCCAGACAATTGCGTAGCGTTTTACGGCGTTGATTGAAGGCTTCCAGGCAGACCTGGTTTAGTAAGTGCACTGGCACCTGTTCTGCTTCAGGTCGGTTGCGAGGTAAGAGCCGGACCACAGCGGAATCTACTTTAGGAGCAGGCTTAAATGCGCCAGGGCCCACTTCTACCACAGGTAAGGCCTCGCAATAGTACTGCGTCATCACCGTTAAACGGCCAAATGCTTTACTACCAGGAGCTGCGGTCATGCGTTGTACTACTTCCTTTTGCAACATGAAGTGCATGTTTTCAATCAAAGGGCAAAAATGGAATAAATGGAACAGTAAGGGGGTAGAAATATTGTACGGCAGATTACCGAAGATTTTCATCTTCTTGCCCGGCTCAGCCAGGCTGGCAAAGTCAAACTTCATCGCATCAGTTTGGATGATGGTTAGTTTATCTGCCAGTAATGGGTGCTGCGCCAAGCGTGCTGCGAGGTCCCGATCCAGCTCAATGACCGTGAGTCGATCTGTACGTTCTGCCACCGGCTCGGTAATAGCACCCAGGCCAGGGCCAATTTCTATCAGTATTTCACCGACTTGTGGTCGGATGGCTTTGACAATGCGCTCGATAACGACGGGATCGTGTAAAAAGTTCTGACCAAAACGTTTTCTGGCTTTGTGTTCGGTTTGATTCATAGGCTTGAGGTTGCTCCGGCGGTGCGAAGAGATGCACGCTGAATAAGTTGAATGGCCTGCTCGACGGCATGCAGCAAGCTGCCGGGATCGGCTTGGCCAGTTCCTGCCAAATCAAGGGCTGTGCCGTGATCGACCGAGGTACGAATTAAGGGTAAACCCAGGCTGATATTGACCGACTTACCAAACCCCATGTGCTTGAGTACTGGTAGACCCTGATCATGATACATGGCCAACACGGCATCGGCATCGTTCAGGTACTTGGGTTGAAACAAGGTATCAGCCGGTAAGGGGCCTACCAAGTCCATGCCTTGCTGCCGTAACATTTCCAGGGTAGGAATCATGATATCCAGCTCTTCCCGCCCAAGATGCCCATTCTCACCGGCGTGGGGATTCAGGCCACAGACATAGATACGAGGCCGCTCAATGCCAAATTTTTGCTGCAGATCCTGATGCAAGACCTGCAGTACCACTTGCAAACGTTCCCTGGTAATGGCTTTCGCGACATAAGCCAGTGGGATATGAGTGGTTGCCAGTGCGACTCTGAGCCCTTCTGTCGCCAGCATCATCACGACGTGGCTGCTGTTGCACTGATGAGCAAAAAATTCGGTGTGGCCGCTAAACGGGATGCCAGCCTGATTGATGATACCTTTATGTACTGGGCCGGTTACGATAGCGGCAAAAGCCCCGGCGATAGTTTGTTCACCGGCAAAACGGAGAGTTTCAACCACATAATGACCATTGGCCTCATTCAGGATACCCGGCTCTACGGCTTCAGTAGTCTGAAAAGGAGCCAGTGTCAGGCTACCAGCCCGTTGTGGACGGGCCGCTTGGTCCGGTTGATAGGGGAGCAACTCGACCTGCAGCCCCAGTAGTTTTGCCCGTTGTTGTAGTAGCTCGGCATCAGCACAGACCACCAGTTCAACTGGCCAGTCACGACTGGCCAGTTGCAGTACTAAATCAGGACCTATGCCCGCCGGTTCGCCCGGAGTAATACCAAGACGCTGCGTCATGCTTTAATCCACAACCTCAATGTAGGCTTCATCACGAAGCTCACGCAGGAAGGTGGTAGACTCTTCACTAAAGCGGCGATTAAAAATCATTCGGTAGATTTGCTCACGTTGCCGATCAGCAGTGGCATCGACCGAGCGGCGCTCCAGCACTTGTACCACATGCCAGCCGTGTTCAGTCCGAAATGGCTCACTGATTTCATTCAGATCCAGGCTGCGTAAGGTGTCACGGAACTCAGGCACAAAAATATCAGGCTCTGCCCAGCCCAGATCACCGCCATTATTGCGTGACCCAGGGTCCTCTGAATGCTCGCGGGCAAAATCGGCAAAGCTGACAGTGCCATTACGGAAATCTGCGACAAAGCGGGCAAGCCTATCACGGGCGCGTTCCTCACTTAAGATAATGGACGGCCGGATCAGCACATGGCGTGATTTAACTTCCTCGATTTCAGCGACATTCTCACCTCGGATATCAAAGATGGTCAGGATATGAAAGCCTGCGCCTGAACGAAGTGGACCTATCATGTCGCCACGACGCTTACCGCGGATGGCTTCGGCAAACAAGGTTGGCATTTCATTGATGTTCATCCAGCCCATATCGCCGCCTTCAAGGGCTCGACTGCCGGATGATGACGTAATGGCCTGCTGGCGAAAATCAGTTCCCTCTCTTAGCAACTCGAGCACACGCTCAGCTTGTCGACGGGCTTGTTCAATATCATCGGTACTGGCTTGATTGGGCACACCAATTAGAATATGGCCAATGTTGTACTGTTCGGATGTGGCTCCTTGCTCCTGCATCACCCGTAGTAAGCTTTCAACCTCTTGCGGGCTGATGTAAATGCGGCGCTGAACAGCATTGCGCATCACTTCGTTGGTGGTAATCTCTTCGCGCAAACGCTCACGAAATTGCTGATAGCTGCCTTCTTCTTGCTCAACCTGCAACCTGAACTGATCCAAGCTCATGCCTTCGCCTGCAGCAATGCGCTGAATGGTTTGATCCAGCTGGGCATCGCTGATTTGCAGGCCCATACGATTGGCCATCTGCATTTGCAAGCTGGTTTGTATTAGGCGCTCCAAGGCCTGTACTCGTAAGACTTGATCCGAGGGTAAACCCTGGCCCTGTGAGGCAGCATTCCGCTTCACGCGATCCACGACTTCCCGGACTTCGGACTCAAGCACTACACCACTATCAACAATGGCTGCGATCCGATCGATCTCCCGCTCAGCGCCATGGCTCTGAGGCCCGGACAGCAAGCAACCGACAAGTACAATACAGGACAATAATCTCATAAACCCCTACACTAATTATTCAATAAATATGGACGGCGATAGCTGAAGATGCCATTAGATAACATGTCTGTGACGGCAAAACCAGCATTATCACCAAAGCCTTTTAACACAAATTGCAGCGAAATACCGTGATCAAAGCGTCTGGGTGCAGCGAAGTCAAATGGCTCTCTACCCAGTTCTGCCATAATTTGTCGTCTTGCGACAACACGGACTGCCCAGCAACAGGACTCAAATTGTAACCCGAGATGCGCATCCAGTAACTGGCTGCGCTTTAAGTCGTAATAATAACTGGCGACCAGTTGCCATTCATCAGCAACTGGCAAGGTACCCAGCAAACCAATCTGACTGATTTCGTAGTCTGAGACTGCCTGACTGTATCGATGGTTCAACTGAAACAGCTTTTTGTCACTGCCGCGGTAATCCAGAGTGGCATTGCTTTTGACCAGAGTGCGGCTATCACTGTCGTACTGCACACCGGCACTGACAAACCAACGATGGTGCCATTGCCACATAGCCTCTGCGGCTAGCATCGACTCAATACTGGTCAGATTTTGCTGGTGGGGATCATCCTGCTCTGTGGGTGATTCCAGAAAAATAATCTGGCCCAGACTAAAACGAAACAGCTCTCGATCAGAGCCATCATAAATTCGGCTGGTTGCGCCTAAGGTCAGTTGATTCGCTTCGTTAATGCGATCCAGGCCCGAAAAGCGGTTCTGACGGAAAAGTCCATAGTAGTCATCCTGTAGCCGGGTGGTGTCGTACAAGCCAATGTTGCGCTGGTCTCTGTAAGGTACATAAAGATATTGCAGTTGTGGCTCTAATGTCTGGATGCCGCCTTCTGAGCTACCTTGCAACGGACGCTCAAAGTTAAGTTGAGCACGCAAACGGAACTTGGGCAAGGTACGTTGTACCCGACTATTTTCCTGCGGTAAAAATTGATGGCTATTCTGCTGGTAGCGGGTATGCATTAGGCTGGCTTCAGCCACCAACTCAGCGCCCGGAGTGATCCAGGGCAGCCTGAGCTCTGGTTCCAGATGGGTGCGATGCGCAGAGTGGATCAGGGCGGCATCGTTGCGAAAGTGGGTATAGTTTGCGTGCCAATCGAGTTCAAACCAGGCAAGTTGCAGGGCCTCTGCTGCCCGAACTTCCAGTTGAGGTACTGCCATATAGGCTTTGTCATAGTCACCCAGTACCGAGAACCCTTGCAACTGCAAGCGTGCTAGCATTTGATCGCCAAAATAAGAGAGGTTCGCTTGCTTTAGTAATTGCGTATCGGTGGGGTTAACATGATCGGAACCCAGCTCGCTGAGATAAGCATCATCACTTATTTCAGTCACATCGACAGTCGCGCGCCAGCGAGGGTTTAAGTCACTAAGTTGCTGATAGTGACCCAGATAGCGTTTGCCCAGCTCTGATCTATCTTGATCCTTGTGCATGTATTCCAGATGCATCAGTCCCTGATGTGCTTCCGTCAGATAACGAAACTCAGATTTTAACTGAAAGCCTCGATTCGTCATTAACCGAGGCGTTAGCGTCATATCGTAATTTGGTGCCAAGTTCAGATAATAGGGTAACTCTAAATCCACACCCAACCGTTGCGAGTTACTCACCTTGGGCAAAAGCAAGCCTGAGCGACGTTCATCGGAGATAGGAAATGACAGGTAGGGCAAATACAAGACTGGAACATCATGAACCCTAAATACGGTATGCCAGGCTTCACCCCAGCCTTCATCGGCGTTCAGTTGAATGCGGTTTGCATGCAAAGCCCAGCTGTTATCCCCGTCCGGACAGGCAGTAAAGTTGGCGCGCTCCAATTGCAGTTGTCGCTCAGTGACTGACAGAACCTCTGCCGCTCCTCGACCTGCCTGCTCAACCAACTGATAATGTGCTTCTGATAATTCGACCCGATTAGTGGCGAGATCAGCTCGAAATTGTTGACTGCGCACGGCAATGGCGGAGCTGAAATAATCGATGCCTCCTTGAGCCAGAATTTGTTGTTTGCTCTGGTCGTAACTAGCTTGAGGTGCTTGCAACAAGGTATCACGATAGCTGACCTGAACAGCCCCATCAAAGCTGGCATATTGATTATTACTAAGCCGCAATCCTTCGGATTCGATACGCACCTGATTGTTGGTACGATCAAGGTTCGCAAACGCTGCAGGTTGAATCAGCGGAGCATAACAACTGAGCGGTGTCGCTTCCGATAGCGTTTCCGGTATTTTTGCAGCTATACCAGAGGGCTGGACACAAAGTAGGGCCATCAGGCAGCCTATCGCCAGGCTGGTCAAGCGAAACGTCATCTGTTTGTTAAACCTTGATCTGTCTTTGGATGAATGCGCGAGTGCTTATGATAAAGCAAATTGTTGTACCCCGCCATGCTGTTCTGTTGCCAAGCCGCACAAACGCTATGTGAGAGACTGGTACAGTCACGTAGTACTGGTATAATAGCTGCCATTTGATGCTGGATACTGGCTGTTATACGGGGGGCTGTCTGACTATCTGCTTAGCTGGAAAACTTCCCAAGGCTCTGAAGGAGTTCTCTGGTGTGGGGTAAAATTCTTGGAGCCTTATTTGGTATGGCTATTTTACGCTTACCCGGTCTCTTTATCGGTTTATTGGTAGGGCATTGGTTTGATCGGGCGCTAAGCCGGCAATTTGAACGTCAGGGTGGCTTCCAGCGTTTATTCCGCAATCAGCAAGAAGCCCAGGGCATTTTTATGTTTAGTACCTTTGCCGTGATGGGACATCTGGCGAAGTCATCTGGTGTGGTGACACCGGCCCACATTCGCCAGGCTCAGCACTTTATGGAGCAGCTTGGCCTGAACGCTGCTCAGCGAAAAGAGGCACAAGATGCCTTTCGGGATGGCAAAGCCAGCCACTTTCCCTGGCAACAACAACTGCAGGAATTAAAAGAGGCCTACCGCAACCGGCCTGATGTTCTGATGCTGTTTTTGGAAATTCAACTCGGTATTGCTTTGGCTGATGGTAAAATCATCCCACGGCAGCGGACGCTTTTGAGCCTGATAGCAGAGCAACTGGATTTTTCGGCCCTGCAGTTTGAACAAATCCTCGGGCGTTATGAAGCGGAGGCTCGCTTTACCCATCGTCGACACCAAAGCCGAAGCACACAGCAGTCCGATTCGAGCCTGGCGGATGCTTATGCTTTGCTGGGTGTATCTGCTGGCTGCAGTGAAGCTGAGTTGAAGAAGGCCTACAAACGATTGATGGCGCAGCATCACCCGGATAAATTAATCGCTCAGGGGATGCCGAAAGAAATGCTGGAACTGACCAAGCAAAAAACCCAAGAGATACAGGCAGCTTATGCGCTTATCAAGCAAAATCGGGCGCGTTGATTCCTTTTTTCATTTACTTTTTCAGAGGTAGCGTGCATGCAAATGGATGCCAGTTGGCTGCAGCGTTTGAAGAAAATTGAGCAAAGCCATTATTTTCAAGGCTTTGTGATTGCAGTTATTGTAATTGCGGCGCTAGCCGTAGGCGCGAAAACCTATCGCCTGCCTGGGTGGCTTGAACAGGGCATCAGTGTGCTTGATGTAGCGATTACCCTATTCTTTTTAGTCGAAATCAGCATCCGCTTTTTATCAGCTGAGCAGAAAAAAAGGTTCTTTCATGACGGTTGGAATTTGTTTGATACCTTAATTGTTGTGGCTAGTCTGATTCCGCTGCCAGACAGTGAGATGGTGGTAATTGGTCGTTTACTGCGAGTGCTGCGAGTGCTGCGCTTGGTATCCATTGTTCCTGAGCTGCGCTTTTTAATCAATGCCTTGCTAAAAGCCATTCCTAAGATGGGCTATATTGCGCTGTTGATGTTTATCATTTTCTATATTTTTGCGGCGGTTGGTTCTATTTTCTTTGCCAAGATTGATGAATTCCTGTGGGGTGATATTGCGATTTCCATGCTAACCCTGTTCCGGGTCGCGACCTTTGAGGATTGGACTGATGTCATGTACGACACTATGGAGGTTTATCCGCTTAGCTGGATTTACTACATCGTGTTTATTTTCCTGACCACCTTTATTTTCCTGAATATGATGGTGGGGGTGATTCTGGAAATTATGACCAACGAAACCCGAAAAGAAGATCATCAGCAGCAAGAGGACCACCATACTGAGTTGCTGCAGCAGCTAACCGCACTGCAGCAACAGGTGGCCCGATTAAACAGCCGGTTGGATCAGCAGCAGGATACCGTCGCTGGTAGAGCAGGGGATGGTTGAGCTGCAGTGGCGGCGGCTGGCAGCAGGTAATTATCAAAGGTAAACACTTCAGAGCTTTCCAGCGAGACTTTACGGTACCCTTCGGATTCTTCCAGCACCACCACTTCGCTGGTTACTGTATGAATGGTGCATTGATCCGTTGGCAGCAGCTCCGCCAGGTAGCGAGCCATGGCACGTAACTGGGAACTGGCTGCCAGGCGACGTGTTTCTGCTTCATCATGGCAAATATGAGCTTGCTCAATCAACGTCATGGTGCTGCCAACACTGCTGATTGGTTCCGGAATCACTTCAACTGGCACGATGACCACGGGAGCTGGGGAAGAGCACGCTTGCAACAGGCCTAGGCCTGCTAAAGTAAACAGGATACGAGTTGTATTTTTCATCACTGATACCAAAAGAATGTGTTGGGGAACACTCGCTACAGATTATAGTCCGAGATAGCTGAGCCAGCCATACACCTCTTTATACATCACTTGTTGTGTGGTTTCCAGCTCGGCATGGCCTGTTAGCAGACGCTGACGGTACATTAAATTTGCATGTCGCTGACTCCATTGTCGTCGAAGCTCAAAGGTACTGGTTATATGCAGGTGGTCATGATGATGCGCCAGATCGAGTACAGGGATCGTCTGGCGAGAGATCCGTTGCGCCAACTGACGATTACTGGCTGGGTCGGTATGATAACTGCTTAGGAAAACCAATGCTTCTGGTTGTCTGGCTAGCTGGGCCCAATCCAGCTGGCTGAGTAAGCTGCCGCTTTGCCCTTGTGCCAGGATCACCAGGTGACCTGCCTGCCAATCTTGCTGAGTCAGTACCAGCTGCAATTGCTGTTGGAAATGATTCAACGTCTCGTCATTGTCTATCTCAGTCTCAGAGTCTGTACTGACAGGATAGTTTGGAAGGATGGCAACGGTAGACCAGCCGTGCTCAGTCATTGCTTGGCGCAGGAAGTTGATTTGGCGTGGTGAGGCTGGATGCTGGCTTGGATCCGGCAACAATAAAAGTGTCCCTTGTTGATAGGGCGTCATGGCTTCCCTATGCACAACCAATAAAGCATTTGGTACTTCACCAAGAAGACGTAGTTCCCAGTCTGGCAGGTAATGCTGAAGATCTGCCTGCAGCCAATTTGGTTGGGTTTGTGCTGTTGCTGGCAGGCCAGACAGGAGCAACAGCAAAAGCACTACGAAACCAAAGGATTGCATCTGAAGCTCCGGCTGAGTATTTGGTTAGAGCACCTTGTATCGGCCAGCAGGGGAAAAAATTAAAAAAAACCGCTGACTGGCAGCGGTTTTTTAGGCAAGAGACCAGCGATTAACGCATTACAGGCTCTTTAATACGGGCAGTAACCAGAGCTTCGATACGCTGGTTAGCACGATGCGCTTCACGGGTTGCACCTTCCATCCGCGGACGGCTGAAGCCGTAACCGACAGTGCTGATGCGTGAACGCTCAATACCATGGGTGTTGACCAACAGATCAGCAACTGCTTTTGCACGACGCTCAGACAGGCGCTGGTTGTAATCGGCGGCACCAATACGTGAAGCATGGCCTTCGATTTCAACAGTGGCTGTTGGGTAACGTTTCAGGTAGTCAGCCAGACGGGCAACATCTGCACGTTGCTCGCGGGATACTTCAGCAGAGTCGAATGCAAACAGAACACGGATTTCTGCGCTGCCAACACGTTGCTCAACTTCCTGATACACAGTACAACCACGCTCATCTACTTTGTGGCCGCGTGGAGTGTTCGGGCACTGATCCAAATGATCTGGTACGCCGTCACCATCAGAATCAACCACTGCTGGCTGAGCTGGAGCTGGTGCCGGAGCAGGTGCTGGTGCTGCAGCAGAAGAGCTACCGAACACATAGGTCAAACCTGCTTTGATACCTGCATCCGCCCAAGTGCCTTTATTCAGACCTTGGTAACGGTTGGCTTCTGCAAAGAAAGCCACATTTTCATTCAGGAAAGCGCGGTAACCAATACCAACGTTTGCAGAGTTGGTTTTGTCAATGGTATGACGGTTTAAACCAGCAACCAGGTAAATGTTGCTATCGTTTAAATGGTACATAGCATCAACACCAAAGCGGTTGCCAGTAATACGATCACCAGTTAACTTGTTTTTCAGACGCTGGCGGGCGTAATCGGCACGAACTGCCCAGTTGTCATCAAAGCGGTAACCCAGCTCCAGACCTACACCAGGTCCACGGGTCAGGTAATCGAACTCAACATTGCGAGTTTTTTTGCGATCTGGCATGTAGTATTCTGCAAACACAGAACCAAACATACGCTCTTGCAGCTCTGCGGCTGATGGGGTGTTAGCATAAGCAGTGCCGGCCATCATTGGCAAAGCAACAGCTACAGCTACTGAACAAATTTTACGTTTCATCCATTTCTCCTTTAGGTGAAGTCTTACTTGCCAATTTTATAGGGAAATTGATTACTTAACAAACCAATCCCGTAAATAAAGCAGGCAAATGCTGAAAAACAACAGTTTCTGATAGTCACAGCTATCTTAAGCAGGGAAGCTGAACCCCAGGTTAACAAAATGCGCTAAGTGTAGCAGTTTTTTATGGTTTTGGCATTACGATTTCTGTGGGCATATTCAGTTAAAATACGCAGTCGCTATGGAACTGAAGCCAGTTGCCGTGAACCGGATGATGAAACCCCAGT
The DNA here is from genome assembly GCF_020831925.1 of Alkalimonas sp. Lineage (GTDB taxonomy): Bacteria > Pseudomonadota > Gammaproteobacteria > Enterobacterales > Alteromonadaceae > Alkalimonas. The sequence continues at coordinate 56,993 of NZ_JAFIFQ010000010.1, read as the reverse complement.
GACTCTGCATGCAACAGGAGTCGCTGCGCAGAAGGCGCAGATTGTTTGCTGTAAAATTTATCACCAACAATGGGATGTCCAAGCCACTGCATATGCACCCGCAGTTGGTGCGAGCGGCCGGTCACCGGGATGAGTGCCACCTTGCTTGCTGCATCGCTATGGGCCAGAAGCCGAAAGTGTGTGCAAGCCGGCTTGCCATGTAAAAAGCAAACTTTTTGTTGCGGGCGTTTGGGCCAATCGCAAATAAGGGGAACTTCGATGGTACCTGTCTGGATGGTTAATTGGCCTTCCAACCAGGCAATATAGCGTTTTTGCACTTGTCGTTCGGCAAACTGACGGTTCAAATGCCGTTGGCTTTGCAAGTGCATGGCCATCACCACTAAACCCGAGGTTGCCATATCCAACCGATGGACCACCCGGGCTGTCGGGAAAACCCGTTGCACTCGCCAGCTTAGACTATCCTGATGCTCTGGTGCTTTACCGGGTACCGATAACAAGCCGCTCGGTTTATTCAATACCAGAATATCCTCATCCTGGTATTGAATATCCAGATAAGGCTGAAGGGGTGGCCGGTAATCAATCAACATTTTGGCTTAAGGCCTGTCATGACTGACTACAACCAAGCGGATGGCATCCAGCTTGAGGCGGGCTTTGGCAATGTAATTGCTTAGGTCCGTTTGTTGTTGTTGTAAATAAGCAATTTCTTCCTGGCGCACCGCAGGGTTCACTTGACGAAGTTGCTGTAAGCGCTCAGCCTCTCCACCCAAGGCGTGTTGCATGCTGTGCTGGGCTTGCTGCTGAATGGCTGGCAGTTGTTGCAGTGCCAGCTGTTCGGCCTGTGCCAGAGTGATATCCAGTTGTTTACGCAGTGCTTTGACCACTTTTGCCGCCCCTTGCCTGGCAAGGGGGGCCAGTTGTTTTTCCAGTTGCGCAAAGGAGACTGCTTTTGCCAGATCCCTCCCTTGGGGATCCATCAGCAAGCGGATTGGTGTGACTGGCAGGTACCGACCTAACTGGAGCTTGGCTGGTGCGCTGGCTTCAACCAGATAAATTAACTCCAGGAACCAACTGCCGGCGGGAAGCGCTGGATTGTGCAACAGGGCAACGCTGTTATTGCCTCGTTGCTGTTCCGTCAGGTAATCGAGTGTGCTCAGTACTATCGGGTGGTCCCAGCTTAAAAATTGAATGTCCTCTTGAGCTAAAGCCGTGCTGCGATCGAAGGTAATACTCACACCATCTTCGTGCAGCCCAGGGCAATAACTATCTTCCAGTTGTTCGGATGGTTTAAGGATCAGGCAGGTATCGGAGCGTTCTTCTTGTTGCACACCCAACTGATCCCAGCTTTGGCACATAAACAGTGCCAAATCGGGCTGATTATCCAGCGCTGCTAATTGCTGACTAAGCGCATTGGCCTGTGCGCCACCCGATGAGTTCAGTTCCAGCAATTGATCACGGCCCTGTTCGAGTTGCTGTTGCAGCTGTTGTTGCAGCTCAGCGCTTTGACTCAGCCACTGCGCCAGTTGTTCAGGTTGCCAGCCGGGAGTTTGCAGCAGCGACCAGAATAAGCTGGCTGTTTGCTGAAACACAGCAGCACCTGTCTGGCAGGTGTGCGCAAAGGCATTGAGTACCTGGTGGTACCATTGTTGTTGGTAATCCTGAGCCGATTGTTTGAAATACAGAATGTGCAGCTGGATATCCTGCTGCTGGCCAATCCGATCGAGCCGGCCTATGCGTTGTTCCAGCAAATCTGGATTCAGTGGCAAATCAAATAATACCAAATGGTGCGCAAACTGGAAATTACGGCCTTCACTGCCTATTTCTGAGCAGAGCAAAATTTGCGCACTGTAGTCTTGCTGAGCAAAATAGGCTGCTGCTTTATCCCGCTCCAGAATGCTCATACGCTCATGAAACACTGCAGCACGAATGCCTTCACGCTGCATTAATGCTTTGTCCAGTTCCATGGCGGTTTCGGCATGGGCACAGATCAGCAAGAACTTTTCCGTTTTGTATTGTTTTAAGAGTTGGATCAGGGCGTCAATGCGCGGATCCAGCTCTTGCCAGGCGATGGTTGCAACCTGCTGACTGTACAGGCGCTCTGGGGTCAGTAACGCTTGTAGCTCGGCAGGCTCAGTTGCTTCATGCTGCAGTTGCTCAGCACTTTGCCGATAGGCTGTGGGCATATCCAAGCCGATAAAATGGGGGATGCGCTTTGGGAAGCCCGCAATGGTTCGACGGCTGTTACGAAACAGGATACGGCCAGTACCATGGCGATCCAGCAAGGGTTGCAGGACTTGCTGTTGCAGTTGTTCGCGCTCTGCCTTGTTTCGCGTTGTTTGTTGCAATTGCTGCAATACCAGCAACAAGGCTGGATCCTGCAACAACTGCTGCAGGGCGTCTGCTGTCTCTGCTAAGAGTGGTTCTTGATGCAGTAGCTGATCAGCCAGAGCGGCAACTTGCTGGAAGTGAGTTTCTTGCTCTAAAAACGCCTGATAATCGTAAAAACGATCGGCATCGAGCAGCTGTAAGCGGGCAAAGTGGCTGCGATGGCCTAATTGATCCGGGGTTGCGGTCAACAGGATCACCCCCGGGATTTGCGCCGCAAGCTTGGCAACGCATTGATAAGCCAGGCTTGGGGTTTCAGCATCCCAACTGAGATGATGCGCCTCGTCGACCACCAACAAATCCCAGGGGGCGGCAACAGCTTGCGCCAGCCATTCGGGCGCATTACTCAAAAACTCCAGGCTGCATAAAACGATTTGCGCTGTTTCAAACGGATTTTGTTGATCGATGGCGCTTTGTTCGCAACGCTCCTGATCAAAGATGGCCACCGTCAGATTAAAACGGCGCAACATTTCGACCAACCATTGATGTTGCAGGGACTCAGGTACCAGAATCAGCGCTCGCTGGGCCAGGCCACTTATCAACTGTTGATGCAGGATCAGGCCAGCCTCAATGGTTTTGCCAAGCCCGACCTCATCGGCCAGCATTACTCTGGGTGCGTGTCGTTTGGCGACTTCCTCCGCAATGAAGAGCTGATGCGGGATCAAGCTAATACGCGCACCGGACAGCCCCCGTAATGGATCTTGTTGCAGGCGGTGCAGCTGTTGCTGGCTTTGATAACGCAAACTAAAGGTTTCCAGCCGGTCGATTTGGCCGGCATACATGCGGTCTTGTGGCTGACTAAAGCTCAGAAAGTGATCGAGCAGGATTTCACGCAGTTGGATGCTTTCTTGGGTATCAACGCGGCTGCCATGATACACCAGTGTCTCAGTAACCTCTTCGACATGGCTGATGACCAGCTCAAAGCCTTCGGCGCTTCGTACCCGGTCGCCTGGCAGGAAGCGAATACGGGACAATGGAGCCTGCTGTCTGGCGTAGCAACGTTGCTCACCACTAGCAGGAAACAAGATGGTGACTGAGCGGTCATCCAATGCGACCACTGCGCCTAAACCTAAATCGGATTCACTTTCGCTAATCCAGCGCTGACCTAAAGCAAACGACATGATGTATCCAGTAACGAGCAGGGGGCGCTATGGTACAGCGAAATCGGTTGTTCTGCATCCTGAAATCCATCGGTGTCATTATTTGGTCATGAGGGTGTCTTAGGCTTGTCATGCACTGTTTGCTGATTTTTTGTGCGGTTGAATTGAAAATTGCCAGCGTCCCCGACAGCTTCCACTATCCTTAATAGGAAGCTTGCTAGCTGCCCTCTGCGCCCTCAAGGAGATATTCATGGCGAGAAAACGAAGTAAAAAAATATATGTACTTGATACTAATATACTTCTTCACGAGCCCTTCGCATTTTTAAACTTTCAGGAGCACGATGTCGTTATTCCGATGACGGTGCTGGAAGAGCTGGATCATATTAAAGACCGCAACAAAGATGTTAGCCGGGATGCCCGGGTGGCGATACGAGCGCTGGAGGATGTATTGCGCGATGCGAGCCCAGAGCAAATGTTGCATGGGGTAGCTTTACCACTGCATGGTGAGCAGAAGGTCTCGGGTCACCTGACCATCATCAATGATCATCACCTCAAAGATGAGTTACCGGGCTTGCCAGGTGGAGAAAATGATCACTTGATCATCAATACTGCCTTGTATTTACAGCGTGAGCGCAGCCCGCAAAAAGTGATTCTGGTTACCAAAGACATCAATATGCGACTGAAAGCCAAAGGTGCAGGCTTGAAGCTGGTGGAGGATTACCGCACCGATCAGTTGATAGACGATGTGCGCTTTCTTTATAAAGGCTATTACCGGTTTCCTGGCGAGTTCTGGAGTCAGGTAAAAGAATGTCAAACCGAACAAAAAGACCGGGATATTTTGCATTTGCTGGAGCGTAAGTTGCTGCCAGATGCTTACATCAATGAGTTTTTGATTGATGAAGCCGAGTCTTTCGCCGGTCAGGTGGTTGCCATCAATGAGCAACAAATCCGGGTACGAGATCTAGGGTATGAGCGCATGATGCACCGTCATGCCTGGGGCATAACCCCAAAAAATATTTATCAGGCGATGGCGCTGGAAGCTTTGCTCGATCCCAACATGGATTTGGTGATCCTGACAGGCCCTGCGGGTTGTGGCAAAACCTTGATTGCGCTGGCCGCAGCCCTGGAGCTGGTGATAGAAAAGGGCGTGTACGATAAAGTCATCGTTACGCGAAATACGCCGGAAATTGCTGAATCTATAGGCTTTTTACCCGGTACTGAAGAAGAGAAAATGGCACCTTGGTTGGCGGCTATTACCGATTCGCTGGAAGTACTGCATAAAACCGACGAGCATCCTCATGCCAGTGTGGGTTACATTATGGATAAAGCCAATATCCAGTTTAAATCCGTCAACTTTATGCGCGGTCGTAGTATTCAGAATGCCATAGTTATTTTGGATGAATGTCAGAACTTAAGTGCGGCCCAGTTAAAAACCATTATTACCCGCTGTGGCGAAGGCACCAAGTTGATTTGCTCGGGCAACCTCAGCCAGATCGACAGCAATTATTTGACGGCTGTCACCTCGGGCTTAACCTATATTGTGGAGCGTTTTAAGAACTTCCCAGGTAGTGCCACCATTAATTTGAATGGAGTGGTACGAAGCCGCTTAGCATCCTTTGCTGAAGAGAATCTATAGTCTGCGGTAGTTGGCGATACCCGGTTGCAGATACAGTTGATAGCGTGCTGTAATTTCACCAACCGGTTGCAAGGCCGGCCCAGTTGGGTCGGCCAGCACAAAGTTTTGTCCATCCAGACGCAGCTGCTGATCACTGCTTTGGCTTTGCATACCGATGCCGAGCACTGCGTGGTTAGGTAAGTAAACAATCACTAGGGGGACATCAGGCAACAGCAAGCGGAGAAGGGCAGCCATCAGCACCACTTTACTGTCACAGTCGCCCCGGTGTTGCTGGATCAGTTGCAGCGGGGGTAAGAAGCCAGCAGCAGAACTTTGACTGCGCTCATTGAGTGATTGATAAGGAATGCGCTGCAGCCAGTCTAGCAGAAACTGACTGATTTCGCGGGTGGTGGTGTAAGGAAACTTTTGTTGCAGTGCGGCAGCGACAGGTAGTAAGTCTTGCAGGCTGTCGGCCAGAATGCGTTGATGATCCACCATAATCACCTGCCGATTGGGTTGGAGCCTCAGTTCGGTATGATAAATCTGGTGCAGGTAATCTTGTCTGGCTTGTTGCAGCTGAGCTGTTAGTTGTTGCTGAAGTTCGCGTGCATCAGCAGCTCGGCGTGCTTTGACCTTTAGAGGGAAAGGGGAGCCTGTTGGAGGCAACTCCACCTGCATACCTGCTGTGTTACGTCTGCCTAGCTCTTGTTGCAGTGCCTGGCGCATCAAGGTATTGGCCAATTGGGGTGAGTAACGGCGAAAGCTACTCAGATGCTGTTGCACACTTTGCTCTGGCAGTTGAAATGAGAAGTCAACCGTCTGACCCTGCTGTTGCCAGCGATAGTGGAACTGCAACTCGCCATCCTGAGAGCTGCTACGTTGCAGTTGCATGCTGGCTGCTACTGTTCCCGATGGAGCAAGGCAAACCAGCAACCAAAAACTGAGAGAAAGCGCTAGAGTTCGGCTCACTTGCACCTTGTAATTTGTTGCCGCCAGAGCAGTAAGCTTAGCCCGAACAGGGCAAAAATACCAAGGCTTCCCCCATAGCTTTCCACCACCGTCAGTACTTGCTGATCGCGTCGGTAATCTTCCAGCGGCAAGTCAGCCAGAATCAGCTCGTCATAGCCGGATATTTCTGCCACTAACCAGCCGCTATTGGCATCATAAAGACGAATAATCAGGTCGTAATAGTCGGTTGGATAGCTCTCTTCCAGGGTGGTATCGATGGCAAACCAGTCATTACGGCTTTGACGGTATAAAGTGAAAATCGAACTGATATGAAAGAGTTGCTCGGCCCGGCCAGGGCGTTGCAAGCTAAACTCAGCCCAAACGGGCTGGCTGGAGCGATTGGTGTCTGCATCAAACTTCAGATACAGCTGATGATAAAAGCCGTTGTTGTTGATATCGCCACTTAGCTCCAGCTCAAGGCGGTGAAACCAAACATCGGTACTGTAACTTTGTGCACTGACCCGCTCGGATGCATCACTCATGGCTTCTGATTGTTCAGAGCCACGTTGCTCTGTAGTGGTACTGATGGGCTGCTCAGCACTTAGGCTAACCGTGGAGAAAAACAGCAAGACACTTAGTAGCAATTTCATGGCTATTCCTTCCTTTCACACTTGCGTACAATACAAGGTATAGAGTGAAGGGCATGAATCCCTGCTGAACTATAAGGAATTAAGGTGACCAAGCTAAGCCGTAGTTGGCTGATTGACGAGAAAGTTGTGGCGATCCAGTTTTTAGCTGAGCAGTTGCCTGAGTTATCGAAGGGCAGGTTGAAAGATGCCATGCTAAAAGGCGCGGTCTGGTTGCAGCAGGGTAAAAAACAAAAAAGGCTGCGTCGGGCGCAAGCTGAAGTGCAGCCTGGGCAAACACTGGCGCTGCATTACGATGCGGATATCCTGCAACGCTCAGCGGAAAATAGCCAGTTGCTGTTGGATCAGCGTTCCTACTCTGTCTGGTGGAAGCCCGCAGGCGTCTTGTCACAGGGAAGTTTGTGGGGCGATCATTTGTCGTTACTGCGCCAGGCCGAGCTGCAAACAAAGCGTCCGGTATTTCTGGTGCATCGGCTGGACCGGGAAGCCAGTGGTTTGTTGTTGCTGGCGCATGATGGCAAGGTTGCAGCCAGCCTGAGTCAACAATTTCAACTGGGGCAGGTCAAGAAGCTATACCATGTGGCGGTGCAAGGGTGGTTATCGGATGCTCAGAAAAATACCGGGGAGATAAGGCTGGCACTGGATGGCAAAGCATGCGTTACGCGTTTTAACGTTTGCAAACAGCTCGAGAGTGGTGTGAGTTGGCTGGAAGTCGACTTACAAACCGGTCGGAAACATCAGATCCGCCGTCACTTTGCTGCTGTCGGTCACCCGGTGATGGGCGATCCCCGCTACGGAAATAGCACTTCGGCGGCAAATACTTTAGCGTTGCAAGCTGTAGAGTTGTCGTGGCAGTGTCCACGAGATAAAACGACGAAAGCCATCAGCTTACCAGAGCCGATGCGTTTGTTTCACGATTAGTGTCAGGACCAGATGTTTGTCAGTCCAGCAGCTCTTTGATGCTGGTATTGAGCAAGCGTTGTTGCTGCCAGAGCTCAATACTGCCCAGTTGCAACGCATTGAGTAAATCCTGCCGAATGTTTTCTGCCATCCACTCACAAGGGCGCTGCTCCAGCACTTTGAGTTGCAAATAAAGGTTATCATCACTCGGGTTGAGCTGTTCTGCCAGGTACCAGCTCAACCAAACTGCTTCACGCAGTGCCTGCAGGTGCTGTGCTTTGAATTGTTGGCCCAACAATGCCTGCAAAGGCAACACCAGGGTTTGTAACTGAGGGGTGGGTGTTAAAGCTTTACGTTGCTGTCCCAAATGCAACAGCACTTTTTGTTCCAGTGCTGCTAGTTTATCATCCTGGCAGTTCAGACCCAACCAAAGCACATCACTGTGAATGGTCACCTGAATAATTTCAGGTAAATTAAGACTTTGCAGCAAGCTGACCAAGGCCCGGCGCAGCTGGACCTCACCATGGCGCTGCTTATACTGCTGACAGCCTCGTAACGTTACGGCCATCAACTGCAATGGTTGCTTTTGCCGCTGCTCAGCAGCAAGTTTCTCACTAAACTGGATCCATTGTCTGGAGAAAATCAGCTGATTCGGCGTGGCTTGCTGACGACGTCGCTGCAATGCTATCCAGCTGATTGCTCCCCCGAGAAGGAGCAAGAAAGATAAAGTGGTTATCAGCCAGTAGAGGGAAGGAGTGGCTGGATGAGAGCTTGTGATTGAAGGAACTGGGATACTCTGATGCAAATAGTCCAGTTTTAGATTGTACTGTTCATGCAAATCATCAAAGCGTAGAGCGCGTGCCAGTTGGCTGTATTGGAAAGCTTGCTGCCATTCGTGTTTCCAAGCCGCTAAATCAGCAGCTAATTCAGCATACCGGTAGCGCAAAAATAAGGCTTGGTTGTGATCCTCTGGCTGAATAGCCAGTTGCTGAAACAGCTGCTCCGCACGCTCAAACTCCTGTTGCTGGACCAGACTTTCTGCCAGCGTCAGTTGCACTCTGTTCAATAAGTCACGGTTGTTGATTTGAACGGCAATAGTGATCGCTTGCTCAAAATAGTCGTTGGCTAGAGTTTGATCTTGATGCAGCAGATACCATTGCCCAAGGTAAAATTTACTCTCCGCTATGCTGTAAGCATCACCATGCTGGTGACTGGATTGCAGCGCTTCTTGCAGATAGGCGTAGGTGTATTCATCCAGCCAGTTTTGGTCCAGCTGGACACTCACTACCCGTAAAAGGCTGTTGATGTAACCGCGCTCGTGCTGATGGTTGGCAAAGCCTTCTTTTGCTTGCATGAAAGCTTGCAGTGCTAGTTCGGGCAGCCCCATTTTTTGGTAGCCCATACCATAACGTAACTGGACCAATGGGTAGGCATGAAAGGCTTCCAGTTGGGTAGCAAGTTCCAGAGTGGATTGGAGATGGGCAAAAGCCTGATTGATCCGGTTCATTTGCAGATGCAAACGCCCCAACAAAAAATGAGCATTTAACTCTTGTTGCGGTAATAAGGCTTCGGCCAGACTTTTTTCAGCATAGTAGATGGCTTGTGGGTAATCGCTGTTCTGCAGGTGTGCCTGTGCCAAGCTTTCATACAACTCGTTTTTTTCTTTACGCGCCGGCTCATCCTGCAAGGGCTCAAGCCATTGCACGGCTTGCAGTAAAGCCTCGATACCGAGTTCGGTATTGCGATATAAACGGCCGTAGATTTGAGCTTTGATATGATACAGCTGGGCCTGATATCGCGGATGGTCATCCAACAGAACTGCCAGTTCAATGGCTTGCTCAATGTTGAGCAAGGCACTTTCCTTTTGATTTAGCAGCATCTGAGCATAGGCAAGCTCAAGCCAGTAGCTGCTGGAGCCGTGTGCCGGTTGTTGCATGGCCTGTTCAAGGAAACGCTCCGGATCCTGACGGATCAGAGTGGATCTGAATTCGGGCGCTGCGCTAAAAGCAGGGCCAATACTCAGGAAAAATAACAGCAGCAGGATAAAAGCAGCATGCATAAAGAATCAAGCAGGTGTCATAAATTTATTAGGGTCATTGTGCTTCAGTTTTGGGGGGCTGTACAGCTTTATCCGGCTTCTTGCTTTAGCCAATGGCCAAGTTGGTTTGCAGTTTTGGCGATCAGCCGATTGCGTGCAGCCTGGGTTGCCCAGGCTACATGGGGGGTGATCAGCAACCTGGGATGAGGTTGTTGCAATAGCGGATGATCACTGGCAGGTGGCTCTTGTTCCAGCACATCGAGTGCTGCAGCCTGCAGCTTATTTTGCTGCAGGGCACTTAGCAAGGCCGCAGGATCTACCAGGCCGCCCCGGGCGGTATTGATCAGGATGGCTGTTGGCTTTAACCAGGCCAGTTGTTCGGCACCAATCAAATGATGATTATTAACGGTAAGTGGGCAGTGCAACGACAGCACGTCGGCTTGTTCTAGTGCTTGCTTAAAGGGCGTTCGCCCTGGACGGCAGCTGGTGCTCTCTGGCCGTTCGGCAATGCAAATGTGCATACCAAAAGCTTGAGCCAGCTTTGCTGTGGCTTGACCGAGTGTGCCGTAGCCCAGAATGGTCATGGTTTGTCCTGCTAATTCCTGCATCGGATGATCCAGTAAGCAGAAATGTGGGCTTTTGCTCCAATCTCCTCGCTGCACGCTCTGCTGATAGGCTTGGCAATGGTTGCTAAAGTACAGCAATAAGGCAAAAACATGTTGGGCAACCGCAGCGCTGGCATAGTCTTCCACGTTTTCTACTCTGATGCCAGCGGCGGCCGCGGCAGTCAAGTCAATATTGTTGGTGCCTGTCGCGGTGACAGCTATGTAACGCAGCTCTGGCAGTTGTCGCAGGGTGGTTTCGTCCAGTACTACCTTATTAACAATGGCTATTTGACAACCTTGCAATCGGGTAAGCACGTGTTCTGGACCAGTGCTGGGATACAACTTCAATTGAATCGGCAACTGTTGCAAAGGGCTTAACACTGCTTTGCCAACTGAGCCTGCATCTAGAAAAGCAGCCGTGAAGGTCATAAGTGCCTTAAGAAATTTTGGTATGGCCTGATCCTAACTGCTTTGCATGACGTAAGCTAGTATTGAAGTAGTCTGTGTTTTTTATGCAAAAACGGCGGCCCCAATGCATAAAGCCCTTGTTGATTTCCTCTATGTCAGTGGCGATGGCTACGGCATTTTTGATGCCAAGGATCAGCTGGTATTCGCCAATCCAGCACTGGGGGAGATTTTTGCCATTGAGTTGGAGCAGCTTATAGGCATGAGTTTTGAGCAGATTATTCGCCACTGCCACCGGCAACAATTAGGTTTAAATATTGAAGCAACCGATCTGGATGATTGGTTGCTCTATGCCGCACAACGCCGGCGTAGTGTTCCCTTTCGAATTTTTGAAGCCGATACAGTCCATGGACATTGGTATTTGATGTCAGAACAATGCAATGCGGAGGGAGCCATCTTATTGCATGCCAAAGACATCACGGAGCAAAAGCGCTTGCAGTTTGCACTGCAACAAGCAGAGCAGCTGCTGAGAAGCCAGGCCAACACCGATGTTCTTACTGGCATTGCCAACCGCCGCTATTTTATGCAGCAAGCTGTCAAGGTGCTCAAACATCAGCAGCGAACCGGTGCAGCTTGTAGCTTGCTGATGTTGGATATCGATCATTTCAAACAATTGAATGATGCTCATGGCCATTTGGCTGGTGATAAAGCGTTGCAGTTTATCTGTCAGCATATTCAGTCGCAGCTGCGAGACTATGATCTTTTTGCCCGTTACGGTGGTGAGGAGTTTGTCATTTTGCTGGCTGATATTCCGGCTAAGGAGGCGGTGCAAGTCGCTGAGCGTATTCAGCAGCAGCTGGAGCTTCACCCGATACGTTACCGCAATAAAACCTTAGCCTTGCAGTTATCCATAGGGGTAGCAGAGCTGCAACCCAGGCAAAGCCTGACCGAGTTAATGCAGCATGCCGACAAGGCTTTGTATCAAGCCAAGGCTTCGGGTAGAAACTGCTGTGTAGTTGCCAATTCTTCTGCGCTATAATGCCGTTTTTGTATCAGGTATTGCTTATGTTGCCCACGAAATTTCAGCCGCTGGTGTTTGCTTTTATCATGTCCGGTTTTATGGCTTTTTTGATGTCAGGCATACTGACCCTGCTGAATCTTGGTTGGTTCAGTGGCTTTTTACTGAGCTGGCTGAAAGCTTATCTGGTGGCTCATGCTTGTGCATTTCCACTGGTGCTGATTTTTGCCCCGCTTAGCCGGCGCCTTACAGCTAAGCTGATCCGTCAGTCATAAAGAAGGGCTCAGCGGCCAATCACTTCTGGGTACATCGGGGCCAGCAAGGCAAGCAACTGGTTTTGTGCGCCATAGGGAATGCCTTGCTGTTGCATTGCACTGATCAGGTGATTGACCAGCCGGTCAAAATCGCGGGTGTTCAGGTTTAGGCCGGTATGGCTTTCTTCCATGGTGGCGCCGCTGTATACGCAAGGGCCACCGGAGAGCTCACACAGTTGTTCAATCAATAAACGCCGGAAGCGCGGAATATCAGTATCGCGAAAATGGTGGACGATCAGTGGGTCATGTTCAATCTGATGGAGCAGGTGATCAGTAAGTGCAGTGATGCCGGCTTCTTCGCCCAGTTGTTGATATAAGTTAGGCTTAGGTGTCTGATTGCAGGCTACCAGTAGCAGGGCCATACTCAGTAAAATAAGCAGAGACTTCATTACCAGCTTCCTTCTAAAGAGAGATACCAACCTTGTTGTGAAGGCAAACCAGCAATGTCGCCTAAATCCACATAGGCTGCTGTTACCGACAGGTTAGCGTTAACAAACCAGGCGACAAAAACATCACGCCAGTGCTGCTCATCGGCAAATGCCAGTCGATTGGGTTTTTGGCGGAACTCAACGCCGACGGCCAGGTTATGTGTCAGTAGCAGAGCTGCGGAGCCTTCAAACATCAGTTGATGACGCTGTTGGTCTGTGTTGCCAAAGCCCAGTAAACCCGTTTGGTTGGCCTGAGTGGCACGGATGGTGCCGTTTAGCAGCAAGTTACGGCCAGCAATGGCATCCAGCCAGACCTTGCTGGCCGCCAGGTACAGATCAACGCCACTACGGGAATAGGCTCCGACCAGGGAGGGCAACTCAAAGTCCAGATGGCGCTTGTACTGAAGGCCCAGACTGATTTGAGGCAGGGAGGTGTACAGTAACTGGCCAGCCAGACGGTACTTGACGCCTACAATATCCTGCCGCAATTGACCACCAATGGTATCGAGCTTAAATTGTTGCCGGGCATAGGACAGCTCCCAGCGATTATCGAAGCTTAGCCCCACACCTGCTGAGTGCAGGGTAAAGTCATCGACTCCAACCCGGCTACCAAAAGCCTGCACACTCCACTCATCATCACTGCCATAGCCGTTTATCACCGCCCAGGGCACTATGCCACCACCGGCACTGCCTTCAATGGTGGTGGCCCCACCTGTCGCCAGCACTCGACTGCCTGCCTGAACCGGCAGTGCCAGCACAGTAAAAAATACACACATCATCAGATTGTTCATGCGCTGTCCTCGCTAAAATAATCGACGGCTGTTAGTTGAAACTGCTGCAGCCAGCGCTCAAAATCCAATGCAGCCATGGGCTTTGCGAAATAATAACCTTGCACGGTATCACAGCCCAGCGTCATTAATTTGGCAAGACCTTCGCGGTTTTCCAGTCCTTCGGCAGTGACCTGAAAGCCTAAGCCTTTGGCTAAGCGGCTGGCCGCCTCGACAATCAGCTCATCGTCGTTATTGTGCTCGATGTCTTTGATAAAAGCCCGGTCGATTTTTACTTCATGCACTGGCAGCAATTTCAGATAGGCCAGCGATGAGTGGCCGGTACCAAAGTCGTCAATCGCCAGCTCGATACTCAGTTCAGCCAACTGACGCAGGATCCGAATGACCCGTTCCGGGTCCTGCATCACAGCCCCCTCGGTGACTTCCAATGCCAATACCCTAGCCGATACCTTGGCCTGGTTTAGTAATTGCTGGATACGTGCCGGTAATTGCTCATCGATCAGATCCATTGGTGACAGGTTCACGGCCACTTTTAAGCCTGGAAAACTGGTTTGCCAGAGTGCCGCCTGACGAATCACCCGGCTAAGCATCCAGTCAGTGACCAACTGAATCAGGCCGGCATGTTCGGCTAAACGAATAAACTCGTCCGGTGGTACAAAACCCAGACTGGGATGTTGCCAGCGGATCAAGGCTTCTGCTGCCTGACAGCTTTGTTGCTGCAGCGATACTTTAGGTTGGTAACAAATGCTCAATTGGTCCGCAGCCAGAGCCAAGGGGAGATCCTGAATAATGGTCAGCTCGCGCAGGTGGCGTTCATCCTGACCAGCCTGATAGCCTGCAATGCCTTCGCTTAGTTGCTTGGCATTGGCACTGGCGATATCGACCCGGCGTAGCAGGTTGCTGACCATCACAGGCTCAGCAGTGTGCGCTGCAAAGCGATAATAGCCGAGCGTCAGCTGTAAAGTGATGCTGCTTTGTTGCAGTTGATAAGGGGTTTGTAGAAGAGAGACAAACTGAGTCAATTCGTCTGGTAACTCGGCATAGACCAACAGGAACTCATCGCCACCGACCCTGGCACAAAACAAAGGCGGGGGGGACAGTTGTCGAATACGGCTTGCCAGCAGTTGCAAGAGTTGATCACCGGTATCCAAGCCAAAGGCATCATTGATGTGGCGGAAGCTGCGAATATTCAGCAGTAGCAGGACGCCAGCATGCTCACGGGCAAAGTCTTTTAGCCAGCTTTCGGCCGCACTACGGTTATAAAGGCCGGTAAGTGCATCCTGCTCAGCTTGCTCAATGAGTAAACGTTCCCGTTCGGCCAGCCGCTGCTGCATCTGACTGAGGGTTTGACTGAGCACACCGACTTCACCGCTGGCTTGAGGTAAAGCGATGGTAGCTTTGCCTTCCCCCAGTTGCCTGGCAAAGTTGGTTAGCTTTTGCAAAGGTTCGGTAATGCTGCGGCCCAGCCAGAATGCCACCAGTAAGGCCATCGTTAAGGCAATTCCGAAGATCCCAAGCAATTGGCTGCGCATGCTTTGGTAGTTCAGCAACCAGCGGCTGTTTGGTAAATGCAACAAAGCCCAAAGCTCGGCATGTTCAAGGGGCCTGCTTAACGTCAGATAACGCTGATCCTGACTGGCAGAGGGTTCATCGGTTAATTCGGCTAAGACGATGCTTTCAGGCAGTAAGTCCGACAGACTCTGAGTGTTCAGAGTCGAGGTGAGTAAGCGAATGTCTTGGCCAGCTCTGTGCTGTATAAAACTGATGTCCAAACCTGTGATGGCTTTGAGCTGTTCGGCCAAGGCATCGTCCAACACAAAGCCCATACCTACCCAGGCAATAACATTGGGCGCTCGTACTGGCACCAACACCAATTGGTAGGCCTGTTCGGCCAGAGGTAAAATGGTGCTATGCATGCTAGATGATGGTTGTTGCGCTGCCTGAAGCAAGGGGCGGAGTTGGTTTTCGCTCAGTTCCTGTCGGGTACTTGCCAGTAAGCTGCCTTGTGGACTCAGCAGCACGACCAATTGTGCGTCAATCCGGCTGCCATGATTTTCCAGTACCGACTGAATGGTAGCAGATTCGGAGGTAGCCACCGCCTGGCGAAAACCAAAGTCAGCCGCCAGTACCTGAACTGACTGACCAAGTTGCATCGAGCGGTCATGCAATAACTGGCTAAAGACATTGGCACCAAGCTGCAAGACCTGGCGAGCCTGCTGCTGACTGTCCTGTTTCATCGCTGTCAGGCTAGCCAGTGCGGTAGCCAGTGCCAACAGGCCAAGCAAGGAAATAATGACCAGCAGTAAGCGATGTCGTAAAGAGCTCAGCATGCGTGATCACTCATGACCCAAAACCACGCTGCGGAGTGGGCTGTTTTGGTCTGTGCTGTACCTTCAGGCTAAACGTAGCCTCATTGCTGCTGTCGTCCAAAGTCATTTCGATAGAGGGCATATCATCCAGTTGGAAAGGGTGCCACAACCGGAGCTGATAACGCCCCGGGTTGAGCTGACTGAAATGAAATTGTCCGGTTGGGTCCGTTACCCCTACCAAGTTGCTTTCGCTGATAAAGACATAAGCCTCCATATAGTCGTGGATATTGCAGCCCAGTGCAACGATGCCAGCCTGATCGAACAAGATGGGTTGTTCTGGACGATCATGATACAACTGGATCTCAAACACCTTGGCCGGCGAGAAGGAATACACATGATGTCGGGTGCGATCCAGGTTTGGAAAGTCGATTTCGGTGCCGACCTGAACGGCTGAGACGAAGGGTACAAAGTTTAAACCCTGTTGTTTGATACTGGTTTGTTGCATAACTGCCGCATCGGCCTCGGAGCCAGCATCAAGAGAGACCAGTTCTACTACTGCATCGTCCAAAGGCTTGCCGGCCTGATCCACAACCGTGATTCGCCAGTCATTGGCAGCAGCGTTGAAGTGCACTAAGCTAGCTAAGGCGAAGGCGCAAAACACTCTCAGGCTGGATGTCATCATGAAACCCTATCGTTTGGCGGTAGTGATTGCCTTAACCTTAGCAAGGTTCTGTTCATCATGACAAATTGATTTTCATTAGGAGCACAACTTAACCGCATGGTAAAACACAAAAAAACCTGTTGGTTGGCCGGCGTTTTCTTGCTGAGTTTGGCAAAGCAGTGTGCTCAGGCAGCAGAGCTGCAGTCTCCGGTTGGGCCATGTGACAAGGTGGAGGGGCGACCTTGCGTGGCGCTGGTACTAGGTGGGGGCGGTGCCCGCGGCGGGGCCCACCTTGGAGTGATTCGCTATCTGGAGCAGCAACAAATCCCGGTCGATCTGGTGGTAGGCACCAGCATTGGCGCATTCGTAGGTGGTTTGTATGCCAGTGGCAAAAGCCCCGCTCAAATTGAGCGTATTTTAACCGAGTTGCCCTGGAGTCAGGGGTTTCAGGACCGGGTACAGCGCCATGAGATGCCGGCCCGGCGCAAACAGCAGCGCGATGCTTACCCTATTCAACTGGAATTAGGGGTGCGGCTGGATGGGGTACATTTGCCGAAAGGGGTGCTGCATGGTCAGGCCATGGCTGAGTTGTTGCAACGGGCTTATGGTCTTCAGGCCAATCAACTGGATTTTAATGCGCTGGCGATCCCTTTTCGGGCGGTGGCGGCTGACTTGGTCAGCGGAGAAGCGGTAGTGCTGGCGGAAGGGAGTTTGCTGCAAGCGGTACAGGCTTCGATGTCAATTCCTGGCGTGGTCAGCCCGTTGGAAATGGACCAACGCATTCTGGTCGATGGTGGTGTTGCTAACAATCTGCCGGTCGATATCGCCAAAGCCTTGGGCGCTGAACGGATTATTGCGGTTAGTATTGATGCCCCATTATTGCAAAAGGAAGATCTGACCGATGCTTTTAGTGTGTCGGAACAGTTAACCAACTTTCTGGTCCGTCGCGGGCTGGCTGTGCAATTAGCGTTGCTGACGGAGCAGGATGTGTTATTGCAACCCAGCCTGACTGGTATTGGCACCCTGGATTTCGACCGCCTGATGGAAGGCGCCGATATCGGTTACCAAACTGCGGCAGCACACCAGGCGTTGCAACAACTGGCCGTACCGGCAGAAGATTACCACCAATGGCTATTGGCGCATCGGTTGCCTGAGTCCAGCGAACAACGTATCGATCGGGTTGTACTGCACAATCAATCGGCGCTGGGCGATAGCATCTTGTTGAAGCGTTTGGGTATTAAACCGGGAGACTTGTACGATACGGAGGTAGTAAAAAAAGGCATCCGGCGCCTGTATGGCTTGGATCAGTTTGAACGGGTCTCACAGCAACTGACTATTTTGGACGACGACAGTACTGAGCTGCAGGTACAGGTGCAGGAAAAAAGCTGGGGGCCTGGTTACCTGAATTTTCGTTTGCGCTTTGAAGATGATTTTCAGAACAAACACCACTACCAGCTGGCTGCCAGCTATTTGTATACCAATCTGAGTCCGCTTGGCGCAGAGTGGTATTCGGAGCTTGGCATCGGCAGCGATAAACTTATCAGTACGGAGCTGTACTGGCCTCTTGTGAGCCCGGCGACTTTTGTCAGTGGCAAGCTGGCGGCATTTAGTGAGCGACAGGTGCTGGAGGATGAAAACCGACGCTCGCTGGGCGATCTGAATCACAGTGAGTTTACCAGTACGCTGTTAGCTGGCTGGCATCCAAGCGATCATTTAACTCTGGCCAGTGGTTGGACACGTCGCGTCGGACGCTACCGGGCCCCGGGGTCATTTACTGAAAGCGAACTTGGTCAACGTATCTCTTACCAACGACATGGCCCTGTGCTGCAGGGGCACTGGGATACGCTCGATAACATCAATTTCCCGGGACGGGGCATACGGCTACATTCGGAAGTTCAATGGCTGCAGGATCGATCCGGTGCCGGGCGTGGTAGCAGTCGAACTTTAAGCCTGGATGTGCTGGCTGCCAAAAGCTGGCAGGCACATCGGTTGCATAGTCGCTGGCGTTGGCAGCGTTACCGTAATGATGATCCAGAACTGATTTTGGAGCAGTTTAGCTTGGGCGGTTTCTTAAACTTATCGGGTTATCCGCACCAGTATTTGTATGGCAGTACAGTCAGTTTTGGCAGTCTGGTCTATCAATATCAGCTGACAGAGTCGCAGATGTCATTTTTAAACATGCCCTGGTTTGTCGGCGGCTCCATTGAGCGGGGCCGGGTACAGGATGATTTGCTGAATCTGAATCAGGCACAGCAAACTGATACCTGGCTCTGGGCCGGCAGTCTGTTCCTGGGCTGGGACAGCCCGCTGGGCCCATTGTTTTTCGGCTATGGCCGCGCTCAGAGTGATGAACGCAGCCAGGTTGACTCTTGGTATTTGTCGCTGGGGCATAACTTTTAATCATGAGTCCCAGCGCTTAGCAGCTAACCACAGCTGCATGACCAAGTTTTAGTCCGCATGACGCTCAAACCATTCCAAAATGCGTTTGAGCCGCTCGACCAGATTGACCGGGGTGCCATTTCTTGACAGGCTATGACCTTCGCCTTTAAACACCACCATCTCGACTGGCACCTGATTGGCTTTGAGCGCATAAAACCATTCTTCGCCCTGGCCAATTGGGGTGATATGATCCTCGGTGCTGTGAATGATCAGCGTAGGAGTGCTGACCTGATTGGCGTATTTTAATGGCGAGCGGTTCCAGTACAGCTCGAAATTCTGCCAGATAGTGCCAGCAAATTCGCGGCGCATCGAGTTGGGTGGATACTGCTGAGTGCCGGCCTCAGACAACCAATTACTAACACTACGCTGGGTTACAGCGGCTTTAAAGCGATCGGTCTGGGTGGTGATCCAGTTGGTTAAAAAACCACCATGACTGCCGCCGGTCAGGTACAGCCGCGAGCTATCCAGCCAGTCGTATTGCTGCAACACATGATCCAGCACGGCTATGTTATCGCGGTAATCCACACCGCCGTAATCGGCATGCACCGCGTTATGATGCGCAAAGCCGTAGCCGGTGCTGCCACGGTAGTTGGTAAAAACCACAGCATAGCCAGCTGCTGCCATCATCTGAAACTCATGAAACCATTGATGGCCCCACATGCCACCTGGGCCGCCTTTGATGTTCAGGATCAGGGGATAGGACTGGCCAGCTTGCCAACCAACAGGTTTAAGCAAAAAACCCTGACTTTGGCCGTGCTCGTGTTCAAACCAGAATGACTCCAGTGGCTGCAGGTGCAGCCCGGCCAGCAGCTCCTGATTAAATCGGGTCAGCTGACGGGGCGCTTTGGTGCCATCTTGAAACCAGATCTCAGGCAGGCTTTGTTCGTCCTGCCACAGGTAGCTAAGACGTTTGCCATCAGCTGCCAGTGTCAGACTGGCTGCGCTGCCTTGCTTACTTAGACGGATTCCGGGGCTATCACGGCGCAGGTCCAGTTCAAAAATTGGCCGCGAGCCCAGATGGTCGGCGCTTAGTAATAGGCGGTCCTTGCTTTGCCACTGCACACTGTTGGCGGTGCGATCCCAATCTTTCGCAATCAGGCGGTTGCTACCATCACGCAGTTGGTGCAGCACCAGCTGTTGGGGCTCAAAGTAGTCAGCCTGGTACTGATAGAGCAACTGGCGGCCATCCGGTGACCACTGCGGTGAGCTGGCCTGGCCGGGCAGGGTGTCCAGACGGGAGACACTGCCATCGCTTAGCGAAAGCACAAACAAATCCTGTTGCATACTGCCTTCCAAAGCATCCTCACTGCGATCGGACGCAAAGACGATGTGCCTGCCATCGGGGGAGAATTGCGCCGAGTGATCGTGCCAGCGGGCATCGCCAGTCAGGCGGTTGAGCTGCTGGGTGGCGATATCCAGCAGCCAAAGACCGGAGCGACGCTCGTTCAGGTAGCCGCTGCCATCACTTTTATACAGAGCGTGACGAATGACCACCACATCGGCTTCCGGTTGTTCGCTTTTGGCTTTGTCGGTGGTTGGATCCTCAATGGCCGGATCGACAGCCAAAGTAAGCAGCAGCTGGGTACCATCCGGTGACCAGCTGAAATCACGAATACCGGCCTGCTTTAGTGTGGTGATTGCTCTAGCTTCGCCACCGGCCATTGGCAGCAGATAGAGCTGCTGGCCATCACCACGGCCAGAAATAAAGGCCAGCTGACGACCGTCCGGTGACCAGCGTGGGCTGCGATCTTTGTTGCTAAAGGTGACTTGGCGTGGCTCGGACTTAGCATCCGTAGCTACCAGCCAAAGATTGCTGTGGCGGCTACGCTTATCGTCGGCGATGGTGCTGTGGACAAAAGCTACCTGTTGGCCATTGGGTGCCAGCTGAGGGTCTGCGACAAAGACAAAGCGGTAGTAATCGTCTGGCAGCATACCGCGTGGCTCAGCAGTGAGCACCAGCGGCCATAACAAACACAGTGCAGCGAAAAGTCGGAACATAAATAAACTCCAATCGTGGGATGTGCTCATTGCAACGCACTTACCGATGGCAGGCAAGCAAAAACCGGCTGCTTGCCTGTGGCTTGAGATGATTAGCGAAACAGCATATACAGCAGCTGCGCCAGCAGTACGATACCTACCAGCGGGAAAATATAGCGGGTTATTTTACTCAGCTCTTCTTCACTACGACGTTTGCCGTATTTTTCTAACACTGTCACCAGTATAAATAAGGCAACAAAGAGTAAGCCCAGAATCATAATAATAGGTGGCATGGTTGCATCCTGCTAAACCGTCAAAACTTCAGTGTAATAGGAAGCGGCATGACTTTAAAGGCTACCGCTTAACTGCAACGCCATTTGATTGGCTGGCATGGGCCTGGCGTACCAGTAACCTTGCGCTTGCTGACAACCGACTTCAACAAGGATCTGGTGCTGCTGTTGATTTTCAATACCCTCTACCGTGAGCCCTAGTTGCAGCTCGCTGGCCAGCAATTGAATGCTTTTAATAATGCACAAGGCTTTGGCGTTGGTGGTGAGATCCGACACCACGGAACGATCAATTTTGACGGTATCCAATGGCATGTTCTTCAGGTAACACAAACTGGAGTAGCCGGTACCGAAATCATCCAGAGCTATTCTCATGCCGTTGTCTTTTAGCAGTTGCAGCTTGCTGATGGCATTGGCTTCGTTATCAATCAGGGCCGTTTCGGTAATTTCCATTTCCAGCGCTGAAGCCGAGATTCGGTACTCCTGCAGGCAAGCCAGCAGCCAGCTGGTAAAGTCCGGCTCTACTAAATGCCTGGCTGAGATATTAAATGAAATCACTGGCACACTAAGATGTTGTTGTTGCCAGGAAACCAGTTGCCGACATAATTGTTTTACCACCCAGCGGTCCAATTCAATAATCAGACTGCTTTGCTCAGCAATCGGAATAAAGTCGGCCGGGGAAATGGCCCCTAGCTCCGGGTCCTGCCAGCGGATTAAGGCTTCAGCGCCGGCAAGGCTGCCATTACTCAGTTTTACTTTGGGCTGGAAATACAACTGCAAGTGCACCTCATTCGCTTGCAAGGCTGCCAGAAGCTTTTGACGAATCAGTGCTTTGCGGTGGTAGTCTGCACCGACCTGTCTGTTGTAGAAATTTAAACTGGGTCCGCCTTTTTCTTTGGCTGCAAACATTGCCAACTCGGCTGCATGCAATAAATCCTCTTCTTGCTCGCCATCTTCTGGGTAGCAGGCAACCCCGATATGCGGAGTTGGCAGCAGGACTTCATCGCCGAGCCTGGCTGGTTGTTTTAACTCCTCCAGCAAACGACTGATCAGTTTGTTGCTTTGGCTTAAATTGGTTGAGGTCTGATGCAACAGGATATAATCGTCTGCATAAATTCGTACTAGCGTATCCTCTGGCCCAGCCAGTTGCTGCAAGCGTTCTGCTTGCAGCTGGATCAGTCGATCGCCATAAGTCAGACCAAGCTGCTGATTAACATCACTGAGCTGGCTGCCA
Organism: Alkalimonas sp.; assembly: GCF_020831925.1. Lineage (GTDB taxonomy): Bacteria > Pseudomonadota > Gammaproteobacteria > Enterobacterales > Alteromonadaceae > Alkalimonas. Next base: position 34,898 of record NZ_JAFIFQ010000010.1, on the reverse strand, counting down.
TCAATCCAGCAGATCAGCAGTTTGCTTTTTTGTTGCTTGCATTGTGCCAGTGTCTGTGGAAAACGGCTTACCAGCAGTTCCCTGTTTCCCAGTCTGGTGAGCCGATCAAAGTTCACTAGTTGATGAATTTGCTGATCCTTGGAACGTATAACGCTCAGATCCTGAAAGACAGCCAAATAGTGGCTCAAGGCGCCATCGCTGCTTTGCACGCGTGAAATTTTCAACCACTGCTGATACACCGTCAGATCTTTTTTTCGGTTCCAGATTTCGCCTTGCCAGTAGCCTTTTTTCTCAATGGTTTGCCACATCTGGCGGTAAAAGTCGGGGCCATGGTGCGAAGAGCGCAAAATAGCCGGTGTTTTGCCAATCACTTCTGCAGCCTTGTAGCCGGTAATCGAAGTAAAAGCTGGGTTGACTTTGAGGATACGGGCCTGAGCGTCGGTCACCATAATGCCTTCAATAGCATCATCAAATATCTGTTTGTTTAATTCATCCAGGGTTTGCTCGGTCAGGCTAGGCAGTGTATGCGCTATGCCGGTGTAGCTGATAATGTTGCCAGCCAGATCGCGGTGTGCCAACACTTTCAACTGGGTAGGGATGCAGTTATTTTGTTGATCGAAAAAGCAGAGTGGGCCTTGCCAATACGAGTGTTTTTGCACATGCGGAAACACTGTGTTGAGCAGATAGTGGTAATTTTCTTTATCGTGAAAGTTGTGCACATAGAGTGGTTGTTGCATCAGATTGTGTTCGGCAGTAATACCACAGAGTTTTCTGCCAAAGGGGTTTAGCGTCAGTAGCCGAAAATCAGTGCTTACGGTACTGATAAAATAATCCAGCTGTTCAACAATGTCCTGATGAATGTTTGGTAAGTCAGTCAGCATGGGTAAGCGCCTTTTGTTGAGCATGCAAAAAGTGTTGTGCCAATGTGGTTAGCTGATTGAGTTGCACTGAAAGCACATCGCCTTGCTGCTTTGCTTCATCGGCGGCGTGGGCCGAACTTTGCGCCAGGTTGGCCAATTTTTGCGTTTCGACGCTCAACTGTTCGACGGTATTCAATTGCTGCAGGCTGGCTTGACTGATTTGGCGAGACTTATGGCGCATGGTGCCAATTCCTTGCTGAATTTGCAGCATACCAGCGGCGGTGCTGGCAGCACTTTGTGCCGTTTGCTCGGAAGCACTTACGCCTTGATGCAGGGCTTGATCGGCTTGCTGGATGCCTTCATACAGTTGGTGAATAATGGTCTGAATTTCATGGGTAGAGTGGTGCGTTCGGCTGGCCAGAGCGCGGATTTCATCGGCTACCACGGCAAAGCCTCTGCCTAACTCGCCAGCACGAGCTGCCTCTATGGCTGCATTTAATGCCAGCAAATTGGTTTGCTCCGCCACTTCCCGGATCACCTTAACCACTTTAGCGATGGCTTCACCTTGCTTATTGACCTCTGCAAAGCGTTGACTGAGCTCATTCAGCTGGTGTTGCATACTCTGGCTTGCAGTCAGCATGTGTTGCAGCTGCTGATTTCCTGCTAAAGCGGCCTGTTCCGATTCGTTGGAGTGTTGCTCCATTTCAGCCACTGCTGCATCGACCTGGTTTTGCTGGTGTCTAAGCTGGGCAAGTTGTTGCAGAAATCCATCGGTGGATTGATGCTGCTGCATGCTTTGTGTTGAAGCTTTGGTTATCGCTACCGAAGCTTGCTGCCTGGCTTGTTGCAAGTAGCCGGAGCTATTTACCAGCCGTGCCATCAAGGCTCGGTTTTCCTGACGTTGGGTGGATAGAGCAAAAGACACCCTGCTTTTAAAATCGACACCGCCAGAATAGACCCAGCTCATCGCCGGGTTGAAATAGGTCTTATTGGCGATTTGAAGGAGTCGTCGGCACTGCTGCTTTTGATAGCGAATAAGCAGCCAGGTCATGATGGCAGGTAGTATCATCAGAAAAGACCACCAGCTGGCAACGAAAAATAAAGCAACACAACTACCGAGAAAGCACAGTAGTAGCCCAAGTAATAACAAATTCACAGTTTGATAAGGTGAAGCGCTGATGCACTTTGGTAGCTCTTCCTGCCGCCACTGTTGGTATAAACGTTCGGCTCGCTGTTTTTGCTCGGGTTGCAAGACGGTTCTAATGGATTGGTACTCGACAATGTCGCCATTCTCCATCACCGGAGTAACATAGGCATCCACCCAGTAATGATCGCCATTTTTACAGCGGTTCTTGACGGCACCTCGCCAGGAATGGCCACTTTGGATAGTGCGCCACATGTCTTTAAAGGCTGCTGCTGGCATATCAGGATGACGGATAAGGTTATGGTTTTTACCCAGCAGCTCGTCTTTTTGATAACCGGAGACGGCAATAAATTCTGGATTGGCATAAGTGATAACACCGCGCTTATCGGTGGTAGTGATAAGATGGGCATCTCGTGGGAAGTTGGCTTCGCGCTGAGTGACATCCTGATTCCTGCGCATTTCAAGTCCTTACTTTTATAATGGTTATTTGTTGAAAGCTTATACCAATTTGTCCCTATAAACGATCAGTCTAATTTAGGGATTCATTGATCTAGATCAATCTTTCAGCATCAAACCAAACCTAAGTGATAACGGCTTGTTGTCTGGTGCGATATAGGTCAGCATAGTGGCTATCTAAAATCGTTAACTTGCATACCATGAGTGAACTCTACCTTTACGCCTTCTCTGGCTTTGCTGCAGCGATTGTGTTGTTGCTTCCAGCCATGCTGTTCATGCTACATAAGCGGCGTTTGGTGCTGCAGGCATTGCAGCAACAGCATCAGCAGGAGCTTCAGACACAAACGGAGCAGGCTGCGCGTAGCCGCGAATTAGTCCAGGTACGCCAGATTGAGCTGCGTGAACGCGAGCTGCAGCTTGCTGAGCTAAAACAGGCATTGCAGCAGCAAAAATCTGAGCAGAAGACATTACAGAGTGACTTTCTGGCAGTGAAGGAGCAGCACGACCGCTTGCACAGTACCCTCACCGCGAAGGAGCAGCATTTTGCGGAACAGCTGGCGCTGATTAAAGACAGCCGTGACCAGTTGAAAAAGGAGTTTGAATTGCTGGCGCAAGAGGTGCTGGAGCGCAAGGGAAAGGCTTTCAGCGAACTGAGCCAGCAGCAGCTGCAGCAGCTGTTGTCGCCATTGCAGCAGGATATGAAAGGTTTCAGGGACAAAATGGAGCGTATTCACAGTGAGGAGCTGCAACAGCGCAGTGCACTAAAAACAGAGCTCATTAATCTGCAGCAATTAAATAACCGCATTACCGATCAGGCTGAACAATTAACCAGGGCGTTGCAAGGGCAAAAAAAGGTGCAGGGCAACTGGGGTGAGTTGATGCTGGAGAATGTGTTGGATAACTCTGGCTTACGCGCCGGAATCGACTACCAGCGCGAAGTTAGTTTCGACAGTGACGATGGCAAGCGCCGGCCAGATGCCATTATCTACCTGCCGCAGCAGCGGCATATGGTGGTTGATGCCAAAACCTCACTGGCTGCTTACACGCGTTATGTCAATGCTGAGGACGACAACGAAAGGGCTCGTGCCTTGGCTGAGCACTGTCAGGCGGTGAAGGACCGAATTACGGAGTTGGCGGATAAAAGTTACTATCAGCTTGCCGGACTAAACTCACCGGAAGTAGTGTTTCTTTTTATCCCGATTGAATCGGCCTATGTCGAAGCGCTGAAATACGATCCGGAGTTGTATCAAAGGGCGCTGGAGCGCAATGTGTTGGTAGCTACCCCGACTACCTTACTCACCAGCCTTAATATTGTGCGTCAGCTGTGGCGTTTTGAGGATCAAAGCAAACACAGCGCTGAACTGGCTACACGGGCTGAGAAATTTTACAACAAGCTTAAGTTGTTCCTGGACAGTATGCAGGGCGTAGGTAAACAGCTGGATAAAGCTCGTGAAAGTTATGACAAAGCCTTTGGTCAGTTGTATAGCGGTCGGGGCAACTTGATTAAGCAAGCCGCTGAGTTTAAAGAACTAGGCGTGGCGGTAAAAAGTGAATTGGATGCAGAGCTATTGGAAAAAGCTCGGCTTGAGTTGAATCCAGCCGGGAAACAAAGCCAGCTGGATGGGGGAGTAACCGATGACGCCTGTCTTAGTGATAGCACATCGCAAACAGCATCACCGCAAGCATAGCAAAGCTTCCTGCGCTGAAAATGCCGAACTCGATGCGCACTTCCATTTTTCGCTCTGGGCTTAGGTCAGCCGGCAACAAACAGGCATAGATCAGACAGCTCAGGCCAAAAGTCAGACCCAGTACGATAAAAGCAAAAAAGATGGACGAAACAACTAATTCCACGAAAGACTCCTTACAGCATGAAGTTCAGGACTTTTGACAACCGGTAGATCATTGGCGGCATATTCTACGGCAAATGAAGCTGCTTTGCATAAAAAAGCCGTCCAATTGGCAATGAAAAGCGCTGAGCTTGCTTAGCTGCAGCTGAAATAATTTAGCTGGCTTCATTGTCTATTCCTATTTGAAACATGGTCTTACCCTACGTTAGGAATGAAATATTCTTTGTTTTCAAATTATTCAGCATAATTTATTTCAAATTGCGTGAATCTTTGCTATGTTAAAACTGTTCGGAAAACGAACAGCGCATTATAAGAAATCCAGGTGACCAGTTAGGAGAGATGCACGTGAAGTTGAAACCATTAATCGGTTGCTTAGCCTTGGCCGGGCTAGGCACACACGCGATAGCGAACGACAATCTGTCTGCCGCAGAGGCCGAAGACGCCGTTGAACGAATTCGGGTCACCGGCTCCAGTATCAAACGTACGACGTTGGAAGGAGAGCTTCCTATTACCGTTTTCACCCGCGATGAGATCAATGCGGCCGGTATTACCTCGGGTGAGCAGTTGCTGATGCAACTGAACATTGCTGGTAATGGCGTCGATAATATGGCCAGTAATGAAGGCATCTCAACAGCAGATAACCGGGCTAATCATGGTAATTCCGGTGCTAACCTGCGCGGTCAGGGCTCGGATGCGACCTTGGTATTGCTAAACGGTCGTCGTTTAGCACCACATGGTTTAAAAGGGCGCAGTGTTGATTTGAACTCGATTCCTTTTGCGGCGCTCGACCGGGTCGAGATCTTGCGAGATGGCGCCTCAGCTGTCTATGGTACCGATGCTATTGGTGGGGTTATTAACTTTATTACTCGCCGCGATTATACGGGGGCTCAGGTTTCTGGCTTTGCCGATGTGACTGAAGCAGGGGCAGGCCATATCTATCGGGCCAATGCGCTTTTTGGGGTTGGTGATTTTGATCGTGATGGCTGGAATGCTTTCGCCACCATTACTGCCAAGCGCAATCTAGGTATTCGAGGTACCCAGCGTGATTTTACCAACTCCTTTCAGGAGGATCGGGGTTTATCACCGGATACCCGCGGTACGCCTTTTGCAACCATTTTTAACGTCAGTACCGCCGCAGCACCTGGTCTGATTGGCTCTGGTTTGATTGACCCTAATCCAAACAGCCCTGTGGCCCGTCAGGATGCAATCAACATACTTGCTTTACCGGGGGGGCCGGGTTGTGAAGCCGGTGGCGATTTTATGGGCCGCTTTGATCCGAATCTGTACCCCTGGTCACCTCAGTCCCAGTATGCTTGTGCCTGGGAGTATGGCCGCCATCGTATGCTGCAATCGCCTTTGGAAAGTCTGGACTTTGTTGGTCGGGTTTCGTTTAACCTGGGGGATAGTCATGAGATGTTCTTCGAGCTCTCTGCTGCTCAAGTCGAGTCCAGAAAGAGTTTTGAGCAATATCAGATTAGCTCCAGCGCGTTGGCTACTGCTCAGTTTAATCCATCGACCTGGTACCCAAGTACCGGTGCCAACTATGATCGGATATTCCATGCCTTGGGTGATTACTTTGGTTACGATGGTCTGAACTATGGTGCACCTATTGCCTATCGTTGGCGTTGTATAGAGTGTGGTCCTCGGACTTTCGACACCGACACTACCTCCTATCGGGCTTTGCTGGCTTTTGAAGGCATGGTCGCTGATTACGATTACACCATAGGTCTGTCGCGTTCAGCAAATACTTCAAAGACAACCCTGGTTGATGGTTACTACTATCTGGACCAACTACAAACCTTGCTGGGCAGTGGTACTTTGGACCCATTTGCATTTCAGGGACAGCAGTCGCAAGCAGCATTGGACGGTTTAGCTGCAGCCTCTGCTGCGGGTGTACAGCTGTATGACGGCACCACGACTCTAACCCAACTTGATGCTGTTATTTCCGGTGACTTGGGATTGGAACTGCCAGGTGGCTTTATTCAGGCGGCAGTAGGTACGGATTTGCGCCGTGAGGAATACAAGTTCAATGGTTCAGATTTAGAGCCAGGCCGGACAGTGCCTCTGGCACCCTTTGATGATCAAAATGCCTTGGATAAAGTCAGTCGTAATATCAAGGCTGTCTTCGCGGAAGTGTATTTCCCGCTACTGGACAACCTGGATCTGACGTTGGCAGGTCGGTATGATCATTACAGCGGCTTTGGCAGCACCACCAATCCAAAAGTCTCTTTAAAGTACCAGCCAGTTGAGCAAGTGATGGTCCGGGCTGCCTACAGCACTGGTTTTAAAGTGCCTAACTTTAACCAATTGTTTGAAGGCGAGCGCTCTGAGCCTATTACAGTAGATACCTGGTTCGATCCGGCCAGCTGTCCAGATGGGCAGGTGAGTGAAACTCCGGGTTGTGAGTCGATTCAACCGAACCTGATCCGGGGCGGCAAGGTCGACCTGGAGCCGGAAGAGTCCACTCAGAAGAGTATTGGTGTGGTGTTAGTACCCACGGATAATTTCAACATCAGTGTCGACTGGTGGGAGATTGAGCGTACCAATACCATTCGGGTTGCGACCCAGAATGTGTTGTTACAAAACTACCAGTCCTTCCAGAACAACTTTATCCGTAACAGTGCCGGTGAGATCACGGCCATTGATGCGCGCTTTATTAACTCGGGTGGTACCTTAACCCGAGGTATTGAAGTGGATGCTAATCTGACCGGCGAGCTGGCAGGTGGAAGCTGGCGGCTGCGGTTAAATGGTAACTATCTGCAGAGCTTTAAAACCAAAGCGCTGGATACGCTGCCCTACAGCGAGAACCTGGTTGGTCAGTTTGTCTACAACAACAACTTGCCTATCAAGTGGAAGCACACAGTGAACTTCAGCTACACCCATGGTGACTTCATGCACAGTCTGACGCAAATCTACCGTCATGGCTATGAAAGTGCGGTCTTTGCCCGGATTGCCAGTGGCGTTCACAACCCGCCAAACTTTGATTATCGTGTGAAAAGCTACACCACTTACAACTACAGTCTGACCTACCGAGGTCTGGAAAATACCCTGATTACCATGGGTATTAAAAACCTGTTCGACCAGGATCCACCATTCTCGTCGCACAATATGGACTCGGCAGCGGGTTCTGCCTGGGAGCCTCGTGTGGCCGACCCTCGTGGCCGGGCTTATACTCTGTTGGTAGAGTACACCTTCTAAGGTAGTGCCATGAAACGAGCAAAACCGCAGCCCTGGTGCTGCGGTTTTTTTTGCCTTATAGCTGGCAACTTGGTTGAATACATAGGTCTCTAACACAAAAAAACCGGTAACCTTGCGGCTACCGGCGGTGGTATCGGCAGGGAGATGCCGTTTAAGCTAACATTTGCAGGCCTTTGATGCTACGAATGCCGAGGCCTGGCGTGTCTTGAATGCTAATATCAGCACCCTCGAATAGCACATTGCCTTCAACAGGATCAAAAGCACATAGCGAAGGCCCATCTAAATCGACCTTGGTGATGACATCGGATTTCGCGACTGCCAGGTGGACAGCTGCAGAAACGCTGATGCTGGTTTCCAGCATGCAACCAATCATGCACTGCATATCGTAGAAAGAGCAGATATCAGCAATTTTGATGGCATTGGAGATACCGCCAGTTTTCATCAACTTGATGTTGATGATATCGGCGGCGCGCATTTTAATCAGCTCAATCACTTCGCGGGGACTGAAGGTAGCTTCATCGGCCATTACCGGCGTATGCACTCGGTCAGTCACGTACTTCAGGCCATCGATATCCAGCGCTTTCACCGGCTGCTCTACCAGTTCCAGTCGCACACCTGCATCTTCCAGCTTGTGCAGTGCATACACGGCTTCTTTCGCAGTCCAACCCTGATTAGCATCCAGCCGGATCAGCGCCCGGCCTTCTACCGCGGCATAAATGGCTTTTACCCGCTCGATATCAACGCCTATGTCTTTTCCTACTTTTACTTTGAGTGTCTCAAAGCCCCGGTCAACGGCTTCAAGCGAGTCCGCCACCATCTTATCGATGTAATCCACGCTGATGGTCAGATCGGTGGTCAGTTTCGGCACTCCGCCGCCTAGCATCTTGTACAAAGGGGCACCATACAGCTGAGCAAACAAATCGTAGATAGCAATTTCTACCGCCGCTTTAGCGCTGTAATTTTTCATAATACAGCCTTGAATCACCCGGGTGACATGATTCAGATCGGAGATGTCGAGACCAATCAGCTTGGGCTTGATTATGGTGCGAATGGCTTCAATGATGGAGCCATGAATATCACCAGTGATCACGGCGGTGGCCGGTGCTTCCCCATAACCGACATGGCCGGTATCGGTTTCGACGATCACCACGACATCTTCAATCTCATGCACTGTGCGCAGCGCCGTTTTAAACGGCGTTTTCAGCGGCACTTTCAGCATGCCCAAACGGATATCAGTTATTTTCATGTCAAACCTCGAGCGCAAGAAAGCAGTTGCTTGCTATACCACTATAATGACTGCGTTGTAATCAGGCTAGCCAAGACAGCATTTTACCGACCAGCAGGCCGCCCGCTGTGCCGACCACGTAACCCAGCATGGCCATTAAAACACCAACCGGGATCAACGCCTTTGAGTAAGCCGCTGCCAGTATTGGAGCCGAAGCCACCCCGCCAATATTCGCGAGTGAGGCCACACCACAAGTAAATAAATCCAACCGGAATAGCTTGGCGACCAGCGCCATCAGCACACCATGAATGCAAAGGATCATCAGTCCGGCTGTCACATAAATCGGCGCTTTGGCTAAATCGGCAAAGTCTGCTCTGGAGGCAATCAGTGCGATAATCACCAGCAGCATGATCTGTGATAACTCCACTGAGCCAGCCAGCTTACCAAGCCGAGTCATGGCTGCTAACACACCGGCCAGGGTAACCAACAGAATGGTCCAGGTCATGGTGGTTAAAAAAGCTGTGGTTGGTAACAAGCTGGCCAATTGTTGGCTGACTGCAGAAACCAGAAAACTCAGGCTCAGTAGCACCAATAAATTTAATTGTGTCACGGCTTTATCATCTTGCTGTACTGCCAGCCGCTCACCCGCTTTGGCCAGCAAACTACTGTCTGCTTTGGTCCAGCGATTGAACAGGCCCGCAAAGGGTACCAGAGCCAGCAAAATCATCACCCAGATGGCGTAGTCAATCGAGTCCATCAGTAAGGTGTAACCCATGCGGCTGTCTGGCACATCCAATGCAGATTGGATGGCGGCCATATTGCCGGTGCCGCCCATCCAGCTGCCAGATAAGGCGGCAAAAGTTTTCCAGCTATCGGGCTCCAACCAGCGATGAAACAGAGCAAAAGTGATCACAAAGCCCAACATGATAGTGACTACCGCGGTAAAAAAGGCCCCCAACATGCGGGGACCAAGGTGGGCAATCGCTCGTAAATCACTTTTCAACAACATCAGGAAGATCATGGCTGGTAGCAAGTTATTGCGTACCGCGCTGTAAGTGGCTCGAATACTGTCGGTTTGACTCCAAAGGCCTAAACTGGATGCCAGCATCACGCCGAAATACAGCAGCACAATGCCAGGTAAAATGGTGAAGAGGCGCCAGCCGCTGTATTTTTCCAGCAAACCCAGGCCTGCAGCTATCAGCAGTAAAACCGTCAGAAATAAAAAACCATCAGTAATCATCAGCTATCCACAGCGACGTAATTAAATATTCTATTTGAACATCAACATTAGCATAAATTATTCCAATGTAAAATGCTTCCTGCTGATTCTTTGGCCTGTTTTTCACCAAAGTCAGATAGAATCTCACGAAAAGAAGGATTTAGTAAGAATAAAAAATTCCATTGGCGCTATTCATTTTGGAATAGTGCCGTTGTGGAAACCGAAAGGCTTTGTTATGGTGTGCTGGAAATTTATGCACTATCAGGTTGCTGATGAAAAAACGTGTACTGCATTTTGGCTGGATTGCTACTATAGCTGGTATTGGCCTTTATCTGGGATTGACTGCTGTGCAAACTGAACTTTCGCTGGAGCAAAAAATCGCTCAGAAGCTGATGATTGATGTGCGCTATTTTTGCCCGCAGCCAGGCGAGGAGCCGTGCCGCCAGGCGGTTACCCGTTTGCCGCAAGAGCTTAGTCAACTGATTACGGAAACCGGCCTGGGTGGCGTGATTTTATTTGCAGAAAATCTGCAAACGCCCGAGCAAATCATCGATCTAACGCAGGACTTGCAACACGCCGCTATGCAGTCCCCTGTTGGTCAACCGCTTTTTATCTCGGTAGATCAGGAAGGCGGCCGGGTATTTCGAACTCCGCGTAGTTTCAGTACCGGTTTTTCCGGCAACATGGCGATAGGGGCGACCTATGCGCGGCATGGTGTTTTTTATGCCGAACAAGTTGGTGCTGTGCTTGGCAAAGAACTGGCAGTGCTGGGTATCAATACCAACCATGCCCCTGTGGTGGATGTGAATAGCAATCCGGCCAATCCTGTGATCAATGTGCGTGCTTTTGGTGAACATCCTCAGCCTGTGGCTGAGTTATCAGTGGCGCTGCTTAGCAGTATGCAGCAGCAAGGCGTGCTGGGCACGCTAAAGCACTTTCCTGGTCATGGCGATACCTACCTCGATAGTCATCTGGCTTTGCCGTTGGTGAGCCATACACATGCCCATATTGAGCAACTGGATTTAGCACCTTTTCAGTGGGCCATTGAGCACACCGAAGTGCCGATGATCATGACCGCACACATTCAGTATCCGGCGCTGGATGCCAGCACCATCCTCAGTACAGCAGGGCAGAGCATGATTCGACCTGCGACGATGTCGCGCGCAATTCTGACGGATTTATTGCGCCAGCAGATGGGGTTTGAAGGTTTGGTGATTACCGATGCGCTAGATATGGCAGCCATCAGTCACTATTTTACGCCCAGCCAGGCCGTGCAAGAAACCTTTGCTGCCGGAGCAGATATCGCTTTAATGCCCTATCCGATCAGGCGGCCAGAGGATCTGGTGGCGTTCAAAGCCTTGATTGCTGAGCTGGCGAGTGCGGTGCGACAAGGAGAGCTTAGTGCCGCCGAACTGGAAACGTCCTGGCAGCGCATCCGTAGCGTAAAACAGCGCTGGCTGGCAAGCACCAAGCCTGTTGTCGATCGCAGCGCCTTGTATCAGGCGGCACGGCAGCAGCTTGGTCAACCGCGTCATAGGGAACTAGAACAGGAGTTGGCCCGGCAGGCACTGACGCTACTGCATGCAGAGCCTGGCACACTGCCTTTAGTGACTGAGCAGTTTTCACACATTCATCTTCTGGCCGCTACTCCGTTGCAGGCTCGGATGCTCAGGCAGTCGCTGAGCCAGCATTGGCCAGAGCTGGCCAAAGGGCAGGTGCGTTGGACAGAATCCAGCTTTGATGACTGGCAACCAGAGCAGGCACTGCAGCTTAGTCAGCAGGCTGATTTGGTGATCCATGCTGGTTGGCAGCGGCTGGCCAGCCTGGTGGATCTGGGCGGTATGGCCGATGCAACCAGGCAGCAGCGTCCTGCGATGAGTTATGCTGCTGCGATGCAAGCCAGTGAACAGGTGCTGCAGGCAGCTAGGTACGCTGACACAAGGGTAATCCTACTGGGCTTCGGCACGCCATATGAGCTTATCCCTTTAATGCCCTATAGTGATATCAGTATGCTGGCCTACCATCATGGCATTGAACAAAGCCATGATGGCTCATTGTATGGACCCACTTATCAGGTAGTTGCCGAAGCCTTGCTTGGCCTTACGCCCATGCATGGGGAGTTGCCGGTACGACTGACTGTGCCAGACTTGGTGGTTAGGGAGGCGCACGAATGACAGGTTCTGATCACCAGGCTAAGCGATTCGTCCGGCTTGGGTTGCTAGCGCTGTCATTGGTGGCCATCGTCTGGCCTGTGATGGCCAGCAGCGACTGGGATATCAGGGTGCGAGAACCGGCTCAGCTCAGTGTCGAGCTGCCAGAGCAGCGCAGTCAGCGTACTTTGGTCAATGACCGGCGAATTTTTTACAGTTATCAGGGCCAGGGTGCACTCTGGCTGGATTTGCAACAAGCTACGGCGGCTCGGATTGAGATCAATGGTCGTGAGCTGGCTTTGCCCGCGGAGCTATCGAAGCAGCCGATGATCCTGTCACTGGCCGATTACACCCGCGATGGGCTGAATCAATTGCATGTTGCAGCTATGGAGCCGTCAGGGGCCGCTATTCGTTTGCGTTTTGATTACCCAAGGTTGGTACAGGGCTCTGCCGTCGAAGCCGGGTTCTCAGCAAAGCGGCTGGCTGAACTGGATGCACTGATTGAGCAGGAAGTTGCCGCTGGTTTTCCGGGGGCGGTGCTGCTCATTGCCAAAAACGGCCGGGTGATTAAAGAAACGGCCTATGGGTATGCCAAGCGCTACGACAGTGCCGGACAGCCCTTGGCAGAGCCCGAGCCGATGCAAACCGATACGCTGTTTGATATTGCTTCCAACAGTAAAATGTATGCGACTGTTTATGCAGTGATGAAGCTGGTCAGCGATGGTCTGCTGGATATCAATGCACCCATTGTGCAGTACCTGCCGGAGTATCTGGGGGATGGGCGTGAACTGCGGCTGATACGGGATCTGCTGGATCACACGGCTGGCTATGGCCCGGAGTTGCATTTTTTCCGGCCTGATAACCGTCTAGGTGCTGCTTTTTATTCGATAGAGCCTGAGCGTACCAAGCAGTTGCTGATAGAAAAAGTGCCTTTTGAGCGGCCGCGAGGCCAAAGCGCTGTCTACAGCGATACCGGTTTTATGTTGCTGGGGGCTCTGGTAGAGCAGGTGGCCGGCATGGCACTGGACAGCTATCTGGAGCAACACCTGTACCAGCCGCTGGGCTTAGGCAGTACCATGTTCAATCCGTTGCAAAAAGGTATAGCGGCCAGTCGGATTGCGGCCACCGAACTGGATGGCAACACCAGAGGGGGCTTACGCCAGCAGTTTCCGGCGATGCGAAGGGGCGTGCTGCGCGGTGAAGTCCATGATGAAAAAGCCTTTTACTCGCTGGCTGGGGTGGCTGGCCATGCTGGCTTATTCAGCACTGCCCGTGAGCTGGCCGTGCTGATGATGCTGGCACAACATGGTGGCTATGGCGACCTGCCGGTGTTTAGCCAGCCGGTGATCCAGCAGTTTGTGCGGCCATCGAGCCGGGATCACCGTTTTGGCCTCGGCTGGCGCACCGCGGTAGGTGGCGATCTGGATTGGCACTTTGGCCCTTATGCCAGTCGATATGCTTTTGGTCATACCGGCTGGACAGGCACTGCCACGCTTATCGATCCACAGTACGATTTGCTGGTGGTGCTGTTAACCAACAAAAAGCATTCACCGATCCAGCGGGATGGCAGCGGCTACTATTTTAGCGGTGATCGGTTTCAAACCGGCATGTATGGCAGCGTGATGAGCCTGGTGTATCAGGCCATGCTGGGGTTATAGCAGCGCCATTCAGCACCATGCAGCAGAATAGGCATGGCGCAACAGAGCGCGCAGCACAAAAGGACAACCGATGGATATAAAATTGACAGCGCTGGACTGGTTGGTGTTTGCCGGCTACTTTGTGTTGCTGGCTGCCATGGGCTGGGTATTAAGTCAGCGCCGCGCCGGCAATGCCCGTGATTACTTTCTTGGCGGTAATCAGATGCCGATGTGGGCAGTGGCGATTTCGGTGATGGCGACCTCGCAGTCGGCAGCTACCTTTTTGGGCGGGCCGGATCAGGGCTTTCGTGGCGATCTGACCTATCTGGCAACCAATATCGGTGCCTTTATTGCCGCTTTGGTGGTGATCATCTACTTGATCCCGCGCTATTATCAGGCCAGAGTGAGCACCGTGTATGGCTTACTGCAGCAACGCTTTGGTGGCAGCGCGAAGCGCCAGGCCGGCAGCATGTATCTGTTTGGCCGGGTTTTTGCCAGTGGGGCTCGCCTCTATATGGCAGCGATCGCCGTGTCGATGGTGATTTTCCATAACATTGAAGCCAGCAGCGTAGTGTTGTCGATTGCCTTGTTGGCCTTTGGCGCCCTGGCTTATTCGGTGGTCGGTGGTATTCGTTCGGTGATTTACACCGATGCCTTTCAGTGCGCTGTCTATGTGCTGGCGGCGCTGGCCGTATTGATCTACCTGCTGTGGCTGATCCCGGCCGAGCCAGCAGCCATTCTATCGGCGCTTCAGCAGCCACTGGATGGCACTGGTTCCAAGTTGCAGCTGCTGGATTTTTCGCTGGATTTTGGCTCTTCAGGGGTTTTTACCTTTTGGTCGGCCATTACCGGCTTTGTGCTGCTCAATATTGCAGCTTTTGGGCTGGATCAGGACATGACCCAACGGGTACTGACCTGTAAAACCGCCAAAGAAGGTGCCAGAGCCATGCTGCTGTCGGTGGTGCTGATTATTCCGGTGATGCTATTGTTTATTGCCATCGGCATGTTGCTCTATGTCTTTTACCTGCGACCCGATCTGATGCAGCAAGGCGGAGCTTCGTTGGCCAGCAGTTTTGCCGGTGAAACCGTGACAGTTTTTATGTACTTTGTGCTCAATGAAATGCCGGCTGGTTTGCGCGGCCTGGTCACCGTAGGGGTAGTGGCTGCGGCGCTTTCAACCATGACATCAGGCCTGAACTCCATGTCCTCGGTCTTGGTGGAAGATTTGTACCGGCCCTGGCGGCTGCGGCACAAGCCTGATAGCTCTGAGCGGCACTTTGTCCGGGCCGGGCAGTTTGGCATGTTGCTGACAGCAACGGCGCTGTCGGCGATGGCGGTGCTGTGTTTTTACTGGCAGCAGTTTAGCGATATGCCATTGCTGGCTTTTGCCCTAAGTGTGATGGTGTTCTCCTACAGCGGCTTGCTGGGCGTTTATTTTACCGTGCTGTTCACCCGTCGCGGGAATGCCCAAAGTGTGGCAGCGGCGCTGATTTGTGGTTTCTTAGTGCCGCTGTTTTTTCAGCCCTATGTGCTGCAATGGTTTGGCCCCGGCCTGGCTGAGTGGGATTTGGGCTTTACCTGGCAGCTTTGTCTGGGTACTTTATTAGCCTTTGCCGTCTGCTGTATGGGTAGGCCAAAAGCACAGCAGTCTTTGTTATCAGCCGCAGCAACAGGAGATGCAGCGTGACGGATTTTATACTTGGTATTGATGCCGGTGGCACTAAAACCCTCGGCCGCTTGCTGCATCTGGCGTCTGGACGCAGTTGGCAACTAAAAATGGGTTCAGCCTCGCTGACCAACGACTACAACAATGCAGCCGCAACCCTGTATCAGCTGATCAGCAATCTGTTCGAGCAGGCACACTGCACTGGGGATCAGGTCACTGTGGTAGCTGGGGTGCCCGGCGCCGGCAATTTGCAGCTGCGCAAATCGCTCGAGCTGCATCTGGCAGAGCTTTGCCCACAGCTTTGGATCACCACCGATGCAAAAACCTCGGTCTGGGGCGCCAACAATGGCCAGCCGGTGGCGGTGGTGGCGCTTGGGACCGGCTCGGTCGGCATGCGGCTTGAACCCAGCGGGGAAGAAAGGCAGTTTGGCGGCTGGGGTTTTAATATTGGTGATGAAGGCAGTGGCGCTATCTTAGGCAAAATGGCGGTACGCGAGGTGCTGGATGAGTTTGATCGCAGCCGCGGTTTTGGTTCTGCACTCGCCAAAGCAGTAACCGCTGTGATCGGAACCGATCCGGCCAACATTCTGGGCTGGTTAAAGCATGCCGCTGTTAATGACTTTTCCAGGCTGGCGCCACTGGTGTTGCCGCTGGCCGCGTCCTGCCCGCAAGCCGCCAAGGTGTTTGCCCGTTACCTGAAGGACGTGGTGGAACTGATCGACCTGACTTGCCTGGATGTGCGCTTACCCATCGTTATTCTGGGTGGCCTGGCTGAAGGCACCATACCGCACCTGCCAGCGCGTATTCGTCAGCAGATCATTCCAGCGGCAGGAACCTCGGTAGATGGCGCCTTGTTGCTGGCGAAAAAATGGCGCAGTGGTGAGCTGGAAAAAACGGAGCCCAGGCTATGAGCATGCAACCAGAGCTAGATAGCCAGCAGGAGCAGCAATTGCTGCAGCAGCTGAGCAGCTTCTTATCAGAAAGCCGCAACCCGGATAGCATGGATCTGGATCAGCTGGATACCCTTGCGCTGTTGCAACGCATCAATCAGGCTGATCTGCAGGTACCTCAGGTCATCGCCGGGATCCTGCCGCAAGTGGCCCAGGCGGTTGATGCCATCGTCGCTGCCTTTGCTGCTGGCGGCCGACTGATTTACATCGGTGCCGGCACCAGTGGCCGCTTAGGCATTTTGGATGCGGCTGAATGTCCGCCCACCTTCAGTACCCCGCCACAGCAGGTGCAGGCACTGATTGCTGGCGGGCCAGCTGCTATTTTGCAAGCGGTGGAAGGGGCTGAAGACGATGCCGCTCAGGGCGTGGCCGATGTAAAGGCGATCGCTTTGTCTGCCAAAGACGTACTGGTAGGTATAGCTGCCAGCGGCCGTACCCCCTATGTAGTGGCTGCCATGCAGTATGGGCGCGAGCTGGGTGCTACCATCATTGGCATCAGCTGCAACCCGGATACAGCGGTGCTTGAAGCGGCTGATATTCCTTTGTGCGCCGCAGTAGGGCCTGAGGTATTAACCGGCTCTACCCGGATGAAGTCCGGCACCGCCCAAAAGCTGCTGCTCAATATGCTATCAACCGCCAGCATGGTGCGAAGCGGTAAGGTCTATCAAAATCTGATGGTGGATCTGCATGCCAGCAATCAGAAGCTGTTGGTACGGGCAGCACGCATTGTGGCCGAAGCCACAGGTTGCAGCCATGAGCAGGCCAAACAAATACTGAGTGAGTCCGATTACAATGCCAAGCTGGCGATACTGCGTATTTTGACCGGTTTAGCCAAATCAGAAGCGGCCGCTTTGTTGGCACAGCAAGCTGGCTTTTTGCGCCAGGCGCTGACACAGCATCAGCAAGACGCTAACCTGATACCATAACTAAAAAAACAATCGATCACCCCTGCAATAGGGGTGGAATAATTTATTCTGTACAGCTATCATTTAGAATAAATAATTCTGCCCGTTCAGGAGTCCCTACATGGCCATTGGCTACCAGCAGCAACAGCTGCATATCGAGCAGCTATCCGCCCAGGCTTTGCTGCAGCAATACGGTTCCCCCTGTTATGTGTATTCCAAAGCCCAGTTACTGACCAATTTACAGGCTTATCAGCAAGCCGCAACCGGTTTGGATGCGCTGATTTGCTTTGCCGTCAAAGCCAACTCCAATCTGGCGGTATTGCAGTTGTTTGCCGCTGCAGGTGCCGGGGCTGATGTGGTCTCGGTCGGCGAGTTGCAACGGGCATTGGCTGCCGGTTTTGCTGCAAATCGTATTGTCTACTCCGGGGTTGGTAAAACCAAGGCTGATATGGCGCTGGCACTGAAAGCCGGGATTTTGCAATTTAATGTCGAGTCCATCCCCGAGTTGCAGCGGTTAAGTGAGGTGGCAACAGCCCTTTGCCAGGAGGCTGCGATTGCTATCCGGGTCAATCCGGATGTCGATGCCGGTACCCACGAAAAAATTGCCACCGGCAAAGCAGAAAACAAATTTGGCATCAGTTGGCAGCAGGTGGAGCAGGTGTATGCACTGGCAGCAGAGTTGCCGGGGATCCGTATTCAGGGCGTCGATATGCATATCGGCTCGCAAATTACCGATTTAGCGCCTTATCAGGCTGCCTTTAAGCGTATGTTGGAGCTGGTGGAACGTTTGCAGGCGCTGGGTCACCCCATCGATACCATTGACCTTGGCGGAGGCCTTGGCATTTTGTACCCGGATGCCCGGCAAGCGGTTTCGATTGATGATTACATGGCGCTGGTGCGACAGCACTTTGCCAACAAGGGCTGCCGGTTGATTTTAGAGCCAGGGCGTTCACTGGCGGCCAATGCCGGTGTGTTGCTTTGCCAGGTGGAGTACGTCAAGCAGGGACCTGGCAAGACTTTTTTGATTTTGGATGCGGCGATGAATGATTTGCTGCGTCCTGCCATGTACGGGGCTGTGCACGATATTTGGCCGGTACAGCTAGATTCGGAGCGAGTCAGTCAGCGCTACGATGTGGTTGGCCCGATCTGTGAGACTGGCGATACTTTCAGTATAGGGCAGTCTCTGCCTGAGCTTACTCCCGGCGAAACGGTGGCCATTGGCCAGGCGGGTGCCTATGGCGCTGTGATGGCGTCCTGCTACAACACCAGGGCATTGGTGCCGGAAATACTGGTATCCGGCCAGCAATCGGCGCTGGTACGCCGTCGTATTGAGATTGAGGAGCAGCTGAGTTGGGATCAGATGCCAGATTTTTAACATTGTTTACCGGAGCTGGCTGTTCAGGTTATAGTAGCGCTGCTGGCCCTGGCTTAACACGAGTACAAAAACAATATGGTGTGTCTACTGAAAATCAGAGGTTTGCAAGACCAGATGTCTGCTATTGAACGCAAACTTGCTGACTTTATTCTGGATAACTCGCATTTACTTCGTGACTACTCATCGCAGCAATTGGCAGATGCTGTGGGAGTGAGTCAATCCAGCGTAGTGAAGTTTTGCCAGAAGGTAGGTTACAAAGGCTATCCGGATTTCAAGCTGGCGGTCAGCGAAGCTTTGGTGGCGCAATCCAGTTTGAGCCGGGAAGAGAGCAGTGACCAAAAGAAAGCACCATTAGCTGAAGTAGAACAGTTCCAACTGCAACTGCAGGCCAGTTACCGAGCTTTGCTGGAAATCAACGAACAGAAAACGCTAACGCGTGCAACGCAACTGCTGGATGGTGCAGATAAAATTTTATTGGTAGGTTTTGGCGGCTCCGGCCTGGTAGCTGCTGACTTTGCTTTTCGATTGCAGCAACTGGGAAAAACCGTGTGCTATCATCCGGACCCTGCAGTGCAAATGCAATACAGTGCTCAACTGTCTGAGCAGAGTGTGCTTTTTGCCATCTCGCAAAGCGGTGAAAATCAGGATGTGTTGCGACTGGCGCGCGGACTGAAGTCACAAAAAGTTCAACTGATATCGTTGACTGCTTTCAAAACCAATCCTTTAAGCCTATTGGTGCAAACTCCTTTGTATGTGCTGGCTGGCGACAGCAGCCCGCGACTTGATCCATTATTGGAGCAGCTTGGTGCTCAACATTTGTGCCATCTGCTGTATCTGCAGCTTAGTAAAACGACAGCCAATGCCAAGGTGCTTGAGCACAGCCAACGGTTGATGCAGCAACTGGCTCGTCGTTAATCTCATGATTTCAAGATAAAAAAACCAGCGACAGAGTCGCTGGTGTGGGCAAGGCCGGGCAAAACCCCGGCCAAAGAGAACGCTTAACTTGCTGTTACGGGCTCGCTGTTATCCGGGTCGGTGCTTAGATCCCGTGCCAACAGCAGGTACATGGCTGGTACCACAAACAAGGTGAAGGCCGTCCCTATGGTCATGCCGCTGGCAATCACCAGCCCCATGGCATAGCGCGAAGCGGCACCCGCTCCGCTTGCCATCAATAGCGGGATCATGGCGAGCACGGTAGCGGCAGTGGTCATCAGAATAGGCCGCAGACGCACCGCGGTCGCTTCTTCGATAGCTTCACGTTTGCTGCGCCCTTCCTGTTGCAGCTGATTGGCAAACTCGACAATCAAGATACCGTGCTTGGCGATCAGGCCCACCAGGGTAAGCAAACCGACCTGGGTATAAATATTCAGACTGGTAAAGCCGAGGCTGATAAAGATCAAGGCACCACATACACTCATTGGTACTGTCACCAGAATGATCACCGCATTTTTAAAGGACTCAAACTGGGCGGCCAGTACCAGGAAGATCACGATCAAAGCAAAGAAGAAGGTGATCACCAGTTGCTGACCTTCTGCCTTGTACTGGCGTGATTGACCGGCGTAATCCACGGTATAACCCGCTGGTAGCACTTCGGCAGCAATGTCTTCCAGTACGGCTAAGGCTTCGCCCAAAGGCACACCAGGGCGGGGCAGGCCAGAAATCTTCACTGCGTTCAGCTGCTGAAAGCCTTTCAAAGCTTGTGGTTGCACGCTTTCTTCCAACGTGATCAAGGTAGACAGAGGCACCAGCTCGCCATCCCGGTTGCGGGTGTAGTAGTTTTTCAGCTGCTCTGGGTTTAAGCGTTCAACCCGTTCAACTTGCGGAATAACCCGGTAGGAGCGGTTGTCCAGCGCAAAGCGCCCGGCATCAGCACCGGCCAGTAAGCTGCCGAGATCGGCGGCGATTTGTTGCATACTGACCCCCATCAGGGCGGCTTTATCGCGGTCTACATGCACCGTCTGGCGTGGCCGGTCGATCTTCAGATCGTTGTCGACAAAGATAAAGCGACCACTGGCCATGGCACGGCCCATCACTTGTTGCGCTACTTCCTGCAGGGCTTCAAACGGCTGGGTGGAGCCAATCACAAACTCCACCGGCAAGCCGCCGCCTGGTGAAGGCAGAGATGGGGGCACCAGGGCAAAGCTGTTCAGGCCAGGCAGGTTGTCCAGAAATGGCTGAATCTGTGTTTCCAGCACTTGCTGCGTGCTGCGGCTGCGCTGATCCCAAGGGGATAATACCAGGCCTGCAATGGCCGTGTTGGTACCACCCATACCATTGATGATAAATACGTTTTCCAGTTCAGGAATATCATCCAGCAGCCGGTTTAATTCCTTGGTATTGCGTTCCAGATAATCCAGCGTGGCGTAACTGTCGGCCGACAGAATCGAAAACACAAAGCCCTGATCCTCGGCTGGCTCCAGCTCGGATGGGCTGGTAACAAACAAAAAGTAGCAGGACACCAGCACAATACCGCCAAAGGTGAGCAGTACCGGCAGGTAGTTCAAGGCACCATGCAGTTGCTTTTGGTAACCGCGGCGCAGACTGGCAAAACGTCGGTCCAGCCAAGCTTCCAGGCGTGGTTTGTCTGCTTCGGATTTATGCGCTTTTAAAATGTAAGCACACATCACCGGAGAGAGTGTCAATGCGACTACGCCGGATAAAATCACCGTGGCGGCCAGAGTAAAGGCAAACTCAACAAAGAGCACGCCGGTCAGTCCACCGACAAAGCCAATCGGAATAAAGACCGCTACCAAGGTGGTGGACATGGCGATAATGGGCCAGGCCAACTGACGGGCACCCAAAATAGCCGCCTCGATCCTCGACTTGCCTTCTTCCATAAAGCGGTGAATGTTCTCCAGCATGATGATGGCATCATCGACCACGATACCAATGGCCAGCACCATGGCCAGCAGAGTGAGCAGGTTGATGGAAAAGCCCATTAGCCACATTAAGAAAAAGGTACCGACCAGGGAAACCGGGATAGCGATGGCCGGGATAATGACACTGCGCATCGAGCCTAAAAAAGCATAGATCACCAATACTACGATCAGCAGTGCCAGTACGATGGAGACCACCACTTCGTTGATGGCGTTTTCAATGTACTCGGTAGAATCGTACGGAATATCGGCGCTGAGTCCTTCCGGCAACTGTGGGATAATGTCGTTGTCCCAAATGCGGCGCACATCGGCAATCACATCCAGCGCATTGGCATCCGGCGCAATTTCGATGCCCATAAAGGTGGCAGCCAGGCCATTAAAGCTGACCGAGCTCTCGTAGCTTTCGGCACCAAGCTCGACTTCGGCAATGTCCATTAAACGCACCAGTGCATCCTGATCGGTGCGGACCACCAGTTGCTCAAATTCTGCCACACTGCGAAGATCGGTGGCTGCATTTAAATCTACCGCTACCATTTGGCCTTTGGTGCGGCCAAGGGCTGCCAGCACATTATTGCTACGCAGGGCCTGAGTCACATCACTGCCGGTGACGCCCAGCGAGGCCATCCGGTTTGGATCCAGCCAGATCCGCATGGCAAAGGTACGGGCACCGAGGATTTCTGCCCGTTGCACCCCGGGAATGGTCGCCAGCTGAGGTTCAACCACCCGTACCAGATAGTCGGTGATTTGGTTGTTGCCGAGCACCTCACTGTAAAACGACAGGTACATGGCAGCTACATCCTGGCCAACTTTCAGATTGACCACAGGATCCCGGGCATTTTCCGGCAGCTCGGAGCGTACTTTGTTGACCTGAGCGGCAATCTGAGTCAGGGCTTCATTCGGATCGTAATCCAGCCGCAGGTAAGCCTCAATCGAGCTCATGCCGGCGACAGAAGTCGACACGATGTAATCGATGCCTTCAGCGGCTGCAATTTCCCGCTCCAGCGGACTGGTAATAAAGCCCTGGATCAGGTCGGCATCGGCACCAATGTAGGTGGTAGATACGGTGACCACAGCATTTTTAATTTCCGGAAACTGGCGCACATTCATATCGAATAAAGAACGCAGCCCCAGCAGCACAATAAAGAGGCTAACCACCGTTGCCAGCACGGGCTTACGGATAAAGACGTCGGTAAAACGCATCTTTGAATTCCTTATTGGTTGGCCGGTTGCGGATTCAGCTCAGCGCTTGGTTGCGCATTGCCATTGTCACTGACTTTCACCGCAGCACCATTACGCAGCTTTAACAGGCCCGAAGTCGCGACCTGGTCACCTGACTCCAGACCGCTGAGCACATTGATTAAGTCACCTCGGGTCTCGCCGGTTTGGACAAAGCGCTGGAAGGCTTTTAACTGGCCGTCTTCTTCACGCAGCACAAAGACCGAATTGCCATAGGTATTGAACTGAATCGCCGTCTGAGGCACCAACAACACGTCCTGCACCTGACCGGTTAGTACTTCGACCCGGCCAAACATGCCTGGACGCAGCTGGTGCTCCGGGTTTTGCAGGGTGGCCTGGATTTCTACACTGCGACTGGAAGGGCGAACACCAGGCGCGATTGCGGTGATTTCACCCTCAAACGCCTGTTCCTGATGGGCATCGACCCGAACCCGTACCTGCTGGCCGACATGAATTTGCGACAGCCGCTGCTCGGGCAGGGTGAAGTTTACATAGACCGGGTCCAGAGCCTCCAGTGAGACCACCGCCGAGCCGGGTGATAGCAACTGGCCTAAGTTCACCCGCCGAATGCCAAGAATGCCACTAAAAGGCGCACGGATTTCTTTTTGCGCAATACGTGCTTGCTGCATTCGAACTGCAGCGGCTGCCTGCTCAGCCTCGCTTTCACGACGACGCAGGTCCAGCTCGGACACACTGCGCTCCTGAAACAAGCGCTGGTTGCGGTTTAACTCGATGTGTGCCAGTTTCTCGGCGGCCTGCAAGCGGGCCAGCTCGGGCTGGTCGATGCTGTCATCCAGTTTGACCAGCAGCTGGCCTTTTTCTACTGCGGCACCGCTTTCAAACAAAATTTCCCGCACAATACCGCTGGTCTCGCTGGTCAGCTCGGTGCCTTGCCTTGCAACAAAGCTGCCCACTGCGCTGATCGCAGCCTCCCAACGGTCCGGTTCTGCTTTGGTAGCAGTAATGCTGGCGGTTGGCATTGGCATGTTGTCGAAAAATTGATTCATAAAGTGATTGCCGATGGCTTTGTAACCAAAAATGCCGCCAAATACGATGAGTACGGCAACTAACATCAGACTCATGCGCTTAAACATGATGACTCCTTGATAGGCTGCTATGCAGCCAACTGATTCAAAAAAACGATGCAGGGCCAGGAGACTTCCAGGCTGTTATGCAATCCCTAAATGCTGTTCGATATGCTGCACCAATTGTTGCAGCACTTTGGGTTGACTGAGATCCAGCAGCGGCTGCCACTGCATACCGTTCAGTAACCGGTTCATATTGCGGTACATGGTCATAGGTCCGCGCGGAATGGAAAAAGCTTCCAGCAAACCCTGAGTATGATCCAGCGTATGACTGCCCTGGCACAAGGCCCAGGTACCATAAGCAAGCTCCATGGTACTGGCACCCTGAGGATCCAGATCACCGGCATCGATGGCTTGTTGCACAATGCCACTGACAATGCGGCAAATGGGTTGACCACACTGCAGCAATTGCTGCCGTCTGGCTTCGGAAGCGTTTTCCCAAACGGCTTCGGTCATCACGTACTGCGATAACTTGACGTAGTTGGCCTGGCGCTGGTTGAAATCCTGCTCAGCCACACAAATGGCAAAAATGCGCTGGCGCGAGGGCGCCTGCCACTGCTCAATGCGCTCAAATAGTTCCAGATGCAGCGCCGATTGGCGGGCCATCAGCGCCATCAGCAGATCCTCTTTCGAGGTAAAATGCTGGTATAAGGTGCCGGTGGCGTAATCACAGGCTTTGGCCAGCCTGGCCATTTGCAGCTGGAGAAAGCCTTCTTCGGCAATCAATTGCTCAGCAGCATCCAGAAACAGCTGTTCCCGCTCTTCCCGTTCCCGTTGTTTGCGTTCGGATGTACCCATAACCACCTCAGTTGATAAGGTGGCATATTTTGAATCAGATTCAAAAAACGATCAAGCGTTCATTCTGTGAACCTTTGTAACAGACTATGTATAGCGCTAAGTAACGACTGGTAGGCGCTTGCCTGGCTTGAAGCGCAACCAAAGCTGCTTCAGTTTGTAAAATGGAGTGAGTACCAGTGCATTGCCAGTGAGCACCAGACAAAAACCGACCACAGTGCTCACTTGCCACTGGAAACCTTCAAACAAAGAGCTGAACACCACAGCCACTAAAGGGAACAGCACAATAACGTAACTGGCTTTTTCCGGACCCATGCGTTTTAACAGCGCAAAATAGCTGCCAAAAGCAATGACCGAGCCAAACACCGATAGATAGAGCAGTGACCATAGGTAAGCCGGCTCGCTGCTGATGGTAAAGGTTTTACCATTTAGCAGCGCCAGGGCTGCCAGCGCCAGGCTACCATACAGCATGCCCCAGGCATTCATTGGCAGGATAGCCAGACCGTGCCGCGAGTTGCGCACACTGAGCATATTGCCAAAAGAGGCACTTAAGGTGCCGGATAGAACCAGCAGTAAACCCAGTAAGCTGGTATTGGCCAGCGACAGCTCGGTTAAATCCGGCGCAAACAGCACGGCAATACCGGCGATACCAACCAAAGCGCCAGCATAAATCCGTTTGGCGATCGGCTGACCAAAAAACAGCCGGGTATTGATAATGTTCATCAACAACATGGTGGAAAAGGCAATGGCGGCCATGGCCGAGGTCAGGTGCAATTGGGCCTGATACAACAGGAAATAATTCAGGGCAAAGTTCAGCAGCGCCATCAGGGCGACACTTAGGTGCATGGGTGCAGGCATTTGCATCGGTAGCTTTCGCCATAGACACCACAGCCAGAGCAACAGCGCAGCCAATCCAAACCGGTAGACCAGCGATACTTCAACTGCCACCTCACCCAATTGGAACTCGATGGCAAACCAGGTGGATCCCCAGATCAGCACGGTCATCAAATACAGCAAGGCGGTTTGCATAAAATCTCCGAAGCGGGCTAGGCAGGCCTGTGTATGGTAGCGAATTTCTGTATACTCACCATGTACAGAAAATAAGAAATATGACCTATACAGTTGAGGTGATGATGAACCCGGCGATTCAGCGCGATCAAGCGGAGTTTTTGTACCAGCAGGTGGTGCGGCTGGTTCGGCAGTTGCAGCAGCAACAGCTGCTGCGGGCCGGCGATCGTTTGCCATCTTTGCGTCAACTCAGCCAGCAGCTTGGCATCAGCATCCCAACGGTACGCCAGGGGTATGAGGAGCTGGAGCGGCTGGGTGTAGTTGAAGCAAGGGACCGCTCGGGCTATTACCTAAAAGCAGAAAACCGGCCGACGTGCCGGCCTGCCCGCTTACCACTGAGCAGTGAGCCGGTGCCGGTGCGCCAGCAAAGTTTGCTGGAGCAGTTTTATCAGGCCGTGCATCAACCGGGGATCTTGCCACTGGGTATTGCCCAGCCCAGCATGGCGCAGCCCTCAGAAAAAGCCTTGCTGCGCACCATGCGCCGGGTAACAACCCTAGCCGGTCAGCAGGTGATGCATTATGGCCCCATCGATGGTTTTGCACCGCTCAAGCGTCAACTGGCTTTTCGTTATCTGGATGTTGGCTTGTCCTTGCAGCCGGATGAGTTGATCATCACCAATGGAGGCCAGGAAGCGCTGGCCATCGCTTTACAGGCTGTGGCCAAAGCCGGTGATGTGATCGCGGTGGAATCGCCGACTTACTTTGGCGTGCTGGAGTTGATTGAAACCCTGGGCATGATGGCGGTGGAAATTCCGGTCTGTCCGGACGATGGCATCTGGCTGGATGATTTACAGCATGCGCTGGCACATCAGCCCATCCGTGCCTGTGTCTTTTCATCGTCCATTAGCAATCCGATGGGCTCTTTTATGCCGGATGCGCAGCGCGAAGCACTGGTGCAGATGCTGGAGCAGCGCGGCATTCCGCTGATTGAAGACGATGTCTATGGCGAGCTTTATTTTGGTGCGGCCCGCGGCCGGCCAGCGCAGTGTTTTAGCCAAAAAGGTTTGGTGTTGACCTGCAGCTCGTTTTCCAAAACCGTGGCACCCAGTTACCGGGTCGGCTGGTTGCTACCGGGGCGTTTTGGCACCGAAGTATGGCGCTTAAAGCGGGCGCTTTCTTTTGCTTCTTCCTTGTTGAACCAGTGGACTATGTCGGAGTTTATTGCCAGTGGTGATTACGATCGCAACCTGAAAAAGCTGCGGCAGGTACTTAAACTGAATAAAGAGCGGATGATGGCGCTGGTGCAGCAGTATTTTCCTGAAGGGACCAAGGTCAGTAATCCGCAAGGTGGCGCTGTGCTCTGGGTCGAGCTCGCTAAGCAGGCGGATTGCAGTCGCTTGTTTCAGCAGGCCTTGCAGCAGGGCATCAGTATAGCACCGGGCACCTTATTCTCGCCTTCGCAAAAGTTTCGCAATTGCTTTCGGCTGAGCTTTGGCGTGCGCTGGCAGCCGGAGCTGGAGCAAGCGATTCAAAAGCTTGGTATACTGGCGCAACAAGCCTGAGTTGTTTTTCGAGCGATTAGCCCATATCAAGAGTCTTTCAGCGGCTGCTTTGTTCAGTGGCCGCTCAGCCTAAGGCAGTACAATGGGTGCTCTGGTGATGCCCATGTGCCAGTCATTTTTGCTGGCAGGCCTTAAAGAAAAGGTACGATCATGTTTTCATTTCAGCGTCAAAACGGCCAGTGGCAAAAAATCTGGCGACAACAGCAAGCAGCAGGCCCACTGCAGCGCATTCTGGCCTGGCTGGTCATGGGTGTCTTGCTGGTGGCTGGTTTTTTCCTGTTGTTGCTGATGCTGGTGTTAAGTTGGTTGCTTATTCCGCTGTTTTACTGGCGTTATCGCCGCAGAATGCGAGCCTTTCAGCAGGCGGCCAATCAAGCACAGCAGCAGTATCAACAGCAGGCGGAACAGCAGAGCCCGTCCGGGCATCGTGTAATTGAAGGCGAAGTGGTCGGCAAAAAAGAAGAGTAGCGGAACCTTATCAATACCGTTGTCGGTATGCTGTTGTCGCTATGCTTGCACCGCCAGTTTGCATTGAATGTAATCGCTGTGGCGGATAAACAGCAAATCAGCAATTTTGCGCAGCATGGCTTCTTCGTGTGGGTCCAGCGCGCCGTCATGGTAGGCAATACGCCAAAGCTGCTCCAGCAGATCCAGCCGCTCAGGATAGCTTAAGTCTTTCATTTTAGAAGTAAAGCGGTGCAGGCAGACTGAATCGCTGCTCAGTTCTTTTGCCCGGCTGAACACCACCTCGGCATCGGCTGCATCTAACTGATACTCGCCGGTCAGGTAGTTAAGTACCAAATCGTGTTCGGCACTGGCATCCTGAAAATCAGCTGCTGCCACTTCCAGCATCAACACCACCGACATCAACTGAGCTTCGTTCACCAGCTTAAGCGCCGGGCAGTCGGCGATCGGTTCGGCGCCACTGCGATCCAGCAATTGCTTAAATAATTGAAACATACCTACTCCTGTTAGCGCGGGCAGCTGCTTGATTTTTTTACGCAACTACCCAATTGTACAGATCAGTTCATGATTATCTGAGTGCTTTTTATGGCAATGGTTCTGCTGGCGTTGATTACGCTGTTGTTGCTTGGCTGGCTGCTGGGGCAACCTTACTGGCGACGTTGGCAGCGTCAGCGGCTACTCAAACAGCCTTTTCCACACAGTTGGCGACAGATTTTAAAACGCCGGCTGCCTTATTTTCGGGCTTTGCCGGCCGACTTGCAACTAAAGCTGAAAAAGCTGATCCAGCTGTTTGTGGCAGAAAAAGATTTTGTGGGCTGTGCCGGACTGGTGATTGATGATGAAATCCGGGTCACCATTGCTGCCCAGGCTTGTTTGCTGCTGCTGGGCCGGCCGAATGATCTCTACCCCGGTTTACGGCAAATTCTGGTGTATCCGGCGGCCTTTGTGGTACCGAACCGGCAGCCGGATGGTGCCGGTATCGTGCATGATGGGGCTGGGGTACTGCTGGGTGAGTCCTGGGGGCAGGGGCAGGTGATTTTATCCTGGCAGGATTCGCTAAAAGGCGCTGCCGATCCCTTCGATGGCCATAATGTGGTGATCCATGAGTTTGCCCATCAGCTTGACCAGCAAAAAGGCTATGCCAATGGTGCTCCTGTGCTGGGGGCCGGCCTGGATCTAAGCCGCTGGTCTGCGGTATTTCAACAATCCTTTGCCCGACTGCAGCAACAATTAAACCGGGGTCAGCTCGGTGTGTTTGATCCTTATGCTGCCACCAATCCGGCCGAGTTTTTTGCCGTGGCCTCGGAGGTTTTCTTTGAACAACCGCACGCCTTGCAACAACAAGAGCCGGAGCTTTATCAGCAATTGCAGCAGTTTTACCGGCTTAATCCGGTATTGTGGTTGTAACACAATCACTCAGCCAAATCAGTGCTTCGGTGTCTACACCGATGTCCCTGGCTTTTTGCAGATAGGCTTGGCATAGCTGCCGATCCGGTTTGGGGCTGCGTGCCAAAATCCAGGCGTAATTCAGGTTATGGCCCACCACCAGCGCCATGCTGTAGTCCGGCTCCAGTTTGGCAATGTTGTAGCTGGCAAAAAAGGGCCCGAAAAAAGATACTTTCAGCTTGCCAGTGTTGCTGTCATCGACAAAGTAAGCCCGTCCTTCAGCTTCACGCCATTCATCGCGGTTAGCATGGTAGCCGCGATTCAGCACCCGAACGCCACCATCATCGCGCAAGCTGTAACTGGCGGTCACCTCTGTCAGACCCCGCTCAAACCGGTGATCAAGCCGGGCGATTTCATGCCAGTCACCCAGATAGGATGCGAGCTCGAAAGGTGTTACCGGCTGAACGGTATTGGGTGTGCCACTACAACCACTTAGCAGCAAGGCAACCAGTAAAAAGTGCATCAGCCTGTTCTTTGAAGTCTTCGTTGTCATGGTGTGCATCCACTAAGGCCAAACCTGCGTAATTAAGATTCAAAGCTTAGCATGTGGGTACCGCAGAATGACACAGAACTTTAATCAAGAGCAGCTTTCGCGCATTATTGAAATGGCGTGGGAGGATCGCACCCCCTTTGAAGCGATCCAACAAAACTATGGCCTCAGTGAAGCCGGGGTCATTCGTCTTATGCGTCAGGAGCTAACAGCTGGTAGCTTCCGGCGTTGGCGTCAGCGCGTTGCCGGTCGTGTGACGAAACATGCCAGCCTTCGATCCGATGGGGTACTCAGAGCTTATTGTCCCACCCAATATAAGCATCGCAATTAGATCTGCATCAAAACACCTGCAAGATTAAAACTTGGCACCAGGCGGTCAGACAGCTAGAGTAGTTGTTTTATGGTGCTGAGTTTTACGATGAAATCACCTGCCGACAAAAGCCCAAACACAACTAAACAATTAGCGCTGAAACGAGTGGGCATTGATACCTACCATGAAAACGTTGCTTATCTGCATCGTGATTGTGAAATCTACCGCGCTGAGGGCTTTCAGGCATTGGCTAAGGTGGAAATCGCTGCCAACGGCAAGCATATACTGGCCAGTCTTAATGTGGTGGACGATGCCAATATCGTCAATGGCCAGCAACTGGGCTTATCGGAAGAGGCATTTAGTTTGCTGGGAGTGCCCGACGGCGGTGCAGTCACCGTTTCACCGGCCGAGCCGCCACACTCGATTCCCGCTTTGCATCGTAAAATTGCCGGTGAACGCCTGACTCGGGATGACTTTGCCCACATCGTCAAAGACATTGCCGCCCATCGCTACTCCAAAATTGAGCTGACCGCCTTTGTAGTGGCCTGTAATCAAGGCGAGCTGGACCGCGAAGAAGTGTTCTTTTTAAGCGATGCCATGAGTAAAGTGGGCCGCAAGCTGGATTGGCAGGAGCATCCGGTGGTGGATAAGCACTGCATTGGTGGCATTCCCGGCAATCGTACCTCGATGCTGCTGGTGCCGATTGTGGCAGCTCATGGCATGCTATGCCCCAAAACCTCATCGCGGGCTATTACCTCGCCGGCCGGGACGGCCGATACCATGGAACTGCTGGCGGCGGTGGATATGCCGTTTGAACAATTAACCGAGATCGTCCATCGCCATCGGGGTTGTCTGGCCTGGGGCGGTACCAGCGATTTATCACCGGCCGATGATGTGCTGATTTCGGTGGAGCGGCCTTTGTCGATTGACTCGCCAGGCCAGATGGTCGCCTCTATTTTGTCGAAAAAAGTGGCCGCCGGCTCCAGTCACTTGCTGCTGGATATTCCGATTGGACCAACGGCTAAGGTGCGCAGCATGCCGGAGGCACAGCGCCTGCGTAAATTATTCGAGTTTGTCGCCAAACGCATGGGGCTAACCATCGATGTGGTGATTACCGACGGTCGCCAGCCAATTGGCAACGGCATAGGCCCGGCGCTGGAAGCGCGTGATGTGATGCGGGTCCTGCAAAACCACCCCAAAGCTCCCAATGATTTGCGGCAAAAATCCTTGCGGCTGGCTGGCCGCATGCTGGAGTTTGATCCGGATGTACGTGGGGGGGATGGTTTTGGCATTGCCCGGGATATTCTGGACTCGGGCCGGGCACTGGAAAAAATGCAGGCCATAATGGAGGCCCAGGGCCAGCGCGACTTTGACCCTGAAAATCCGCCTTTGTCGCCCTTGTCGTTTGACATCGTTGCACCGGAGTCCGGTACTGTAGTGGCGATAGACAACATTCAGCTGGCGCGTATTGCCCGTTCGGCCGGTGCGCCGCGCGCTAAGGGCTCCGGGGTTGACCTCTTGGTCAAACTGGGTGACACGGTTGTTGCCGGCCAGCCACTTTATCGGGTGTATGCCGCCTACCCAACCGAGTTGACTTTTGCTCGCCAGGCCTGTGAGCGCAGCTCTGGCTACCGGATTGGCGATGCCAGTCAGCTGTTGTCCCTGCATGTGGAGTATTGAATCTGATGACGATGATGTTGTGTTCCCCCGATGAACAAGCTGCCGCAGAGCGGCTGGCCAATGCCTGTAAGCTGCCGCTGCTGTGCTATCAGCAGCATCGTTTCCCGGATGATGAGCTAAAGCTGACCCTGCCGTTTGCCGATGGCGATGCACCAACCCAACTGGTGTTGTATCGCAGTCTGGACCGGCCGAATGATAAGTTGGTCGAACTGATTCTGCTGACAAAGCACTTGCGGGGCTGTGGTGTAAAGCGGCTGCTGCTGGTCGCGCCTTACCTGGCCTATATGCGGCAGGACATTGCTTTTCATCCAGGAGAAATTGTCAGCCAAAAAATCATTGGCAGCCTGTTGGCGGATTTATTTGATGCGGTGATCACGGTCGACCCGCACCTGCATCGCATCGAGCACTTAAGTGAGGCTATTCCAAAGGGAGATGCCATAGCGCTGAGCGGAGCGCCAAGGCTGGCCGATTTGATTGCTGAAAAATGCCAGCAGCCGTTGCTGATCGGTCCGGATGCCGAATCACGGCAATGGGTCGAGCTGGCAGCTGCCCGCATTGGCTGTGATTTTGGCGTCTGCAGCAAGGTACGTCATGGCGATAAAGAGGTGGTGATTGCGCTGCCCGATATGCCGGTGGCAGGGCGTCAGTTGGTGTTGATGGACGATGTCGCCAGCTCTGGCCGTACCTTGGCCGGGGCCTGCCAGCAACTGCTAGCAGCCGGAGCGGCGTCGGTCGATGTCGCGGTGACGCATGCTCTTTTCGCTGGCGATGCGCTTGCCACCATTCAGGCAGCCGGTGTGAGGCACGTCTGGAGTACCGACTGCATCGCACACCCTAGCAACGCCATCAGCATGGCACCCTTGCTGGCCGAGGCTTTAGAACCATTGCTGAGCAAGTAATACATGCGGTTTATCATTGTGCTACGGTGATTTAAACACATCGGATCAGTCGTCTTTTTCGAAAGAGCCTTCTTGTTTAATGCAATAGTCACTGATGATTGTTACAGCTAGAGTGCACCTCATTATGGGCATGTCGCCTTTAAGCAGTAATGAGGTGTGTGATGCAAAAGAAGCAATCGATGACGGTGGCCAAGCGACTTGGCCTGGGTTTTGGCATCGTGCTGTTGCTGATGGTGGGGCTCACCCTGATTGGGGTAGAGCGCGTCCAGCGTATCAATCAAACCTTGACCGAGATGACCGAGTTAAATTCGGTGAAACAGCGCTATGCCATTAACTTTCGTGGCAGCGTGCACGACAGGGCCATTTCGCTGCGTGATGTCACTTTGGTAGAGAACCTGCGTGAAGTCCCGGCGTTGCTCCGTGATATCGAACGGCTGGAAGGCTTTTACCGCGACTCCAGGCGCTTGATGGACGATATCTTTGCTCAGCGAAATGGCGTTAGCCCGACGGAGCGGCAACTGCTGCAGGCGATAGATGCTGTCGAAGCCAGAGCTCTGCCTTTAGCCAGCCAAGTGATTCAGTTACGCCAGCAAGGCCAGCAAAGTGAAGCGCAGCGTTTGTTGCTGGCACAAGCGGGGCCGGTCTTTGTCGACTGGTTGGCCAGCATCAATGCTTTTATCGACTATCAGGAAGCCAAAAATCAGCAAGCGACCGACAGCGCGCAAGGCGTGGCTGGTGCCTTTGCCCTGACCATGGTGCTACTCACTCTGGTGGCTATTTTCATCGGCGTCGCCATGGCGGTTTGGATTCAGCGTTATCTGCGAAAGGCACTGGGAGGCGAGCCAGATGAAGCCGCCGAGCTGGTCAGCCAGATTGCCGCTGGTGATCTGACTACCCAGATCCGTGACAGCCTGCCAAACAGCATGTTGGCGGCAGTGGCCAATATGCAGTTGCAGCTTCGCCAGACCTTGAGCGAAGTGGTTGATGCTGCCACCACGGTATCGGCTCAGGCGGATGAATTGGATCAGACTGCATTGGAGGCGCTGGAATCCACCCAACACCAGGCCCATTCATCCACCGCTTCAGCGGCCAGCATCGAGCAAATGACCGTGAGTCTGAAGCAGGTGGCTAGCGTGGTCGATTTAACGGAACAGAACTCGCAAAAAACAGCGGATTTGTCGGACCAGGGCGCGCGGCTGGTGCAAGACGCTGCCACAGAAATAGCGGTAGTCGCCGAAACAGTGGAGCAATCGGCAAGCAAAATTGGCGAGTTACAGCAGCGCTCCAAGGAAATTGCTGGTATTGCCAATGTGATTAAAAGCATTGCCGAACAAACCAATCTACTGGCGCTAAATGCAGCCATCGAAGCAGCCAGAGCCGGTGAATCTGGCCGGGGCTTTGCAGTGGTAGCCGATGAAGTGCGGCAACTGGCCGAGCGCACCAGCAAAGCGACCACCGAAATTGCCGGCATGATTCAGTTGGTGCAGGATGATACTCAGCTGGCGGTGGTGTCCATGGAAAAAGCGGCGCCCAGGGTGGCGCAAGGCTTATCCAGAGCCAATGATGCCGCCAGCATGCTGCAACAAATTCGCAGCCAGGCGATGGACTCTTTGAACAATGTCCGGGATGTGGCCCGTTCAACCAAAGAGCAATCCACTGCGGTGACTGAGCTGGCACAGCATATTGAGCAAATTGCCAGTATGTCGCGCGATAATGCCGTGGTGATGCAGCAAAACCGTGGTGCTGTCGCCGCGTTGCAGCGTGTTGCCACCGACTTAGGTAAGCAGGTAGCCCGTTTTAAAACCTCTTGAACAGTGCTACGACCTCAAACCAGCCGGGCTTTTGCCTGGCTTTTTGTTAGCTGGCTGCCAGCACCACGCAATTGCGGCCTTTTTTCTTGGCTTTATAGAGAGCTTCATCGGCCCGTTTAAGTAAAGGCTCGGGTTTTTCGCCGGTCAGGCGGATGGCGCAGCCTAAACTGATAGTGATTTGCACCGTTTTACTGCCGCCATTGCCACCACGCTTACTCCCTGAACTACGCTGCTTTTTGCCGGTATCGCTGTCTTTGGGGCGGCCGGCTTGTCGCACCACCAGCGGGTAATCGGCCACTTGCTGGCGCACTTGCTCCAGCTGCTCTTTCAGCTTTTTCGGGTTGGCATGATGAAAGACCAGGGTAAATTCTTCGCCGCCATAGCGGTAGGCGGTCATGCCGCGCTGCTTAGCCAAAATAGCGCCCAGCAAACGAAGTACCTGATCGCCGACATCATGGCCATAAGTGTCATTAAATTTTTTAAAGTGATCGACATCCAGCATGGTGACGGCGCTTTTTTTACCGAGCCGGTTTAAATGCCCCATCAGTGCCCGGCGCTGCGGTAACTGGGTCAGCTCATCAATATAGGCCAGCTGCAGCATTT
>NZ_JAFIFQ010000067.1 GCF_020831925.1 Alkalimonas sp. | reverse complement strand
TCTGCTCTTTCAGAGCCTTACTTTTTTCAAACAGGAACTTACCATAATCCATCAGTTTACAGACTGGAGGTTCCGCATTTGGGCTTACTTCCACCAGATCAACGCCGGCTTCTTCTGCCATGGTCAAAGCTTCGGCAGTAACCACAACACCCAACTGCTCCCCTTCGACACCGACCAAACGTACTTCACGTACATTGATTTCTTCATTTAAGCGGTTAGCCCGCGGTGCTGCCTGATTCTTTTTTCCGACTTTAATGGTTCGTTCCTCCAACAAAAGAATAATTACGACTTGGTTGCAATTTCTGTCTGCAGCTTGGCAACAAAGCCTTCCACCGACATCTTGCCCAAGTCTTCCCCTTTACGGGTGCGTACCGCCACATCACCGGCTTCCATTTCTTTATCGCCGACAACAATCAGGTACGGGATCCGCTTTAAGGTATGCTCGCGGATTTTAAAGCCTATTTTCTCATTTCTCAAGTCACTTATCACACGAATGCCCTGAGATTTGAAAGTTTTTACCAATTTCTGCACATAGTCGGCCTGATGATCGGTAATATTCATCACCACCACCTGGGTTGGCGCCAACCAGGCCGGAAATAAACCTGCGTATTCTTCAATCAGAATACCGATGAACCGCTCCAGCGAGCCTAAAATAGCACGGTGAATCATCACAGGCGGCTTGCGCTCGCCATCTTCATCGACAAATTGAGCGCCCAAACGCGCTGGCATCGAGAAATCCAGCTGTATGGTACCACATTGCCAGGCCCGACCGATGGAATCGTACAAAGTAAATTCAATTTTCGGCCCATAGAAGGCGCCCTCGCCCGGCTGATACTGGAATTCCAGACCATTGCGCTGCAAAGCTTCCGCCAGTGCCTGTTCGGATTTATCCCAGCTTTCATCACTACCGATGCGTTTTTCCGGACGGGTCGACAACTTAATATCAATGTTGTCGCTAAAGCCAAAATCTTTGTAGACGTCGTAGACCATTTTGATGCAGCTGGTTACTTCATCCAGAATTTGTTCTTCAGTACAGAACACATGGGCGTCGTCCTGAGTAAAGGAGCGCACCCGCATCAGGCCGTGCAAAGCGCCGGATGGCTCATTGCGATGCACAATGCCAAACTCTGCCATGCGGTACGGCAAGTCGCGGTAGCTTTTTAAGCCCTGATTGAAGATCTGCACATGGCCTGGACAGTTCATCGGCTTCACAGCGTAAGTGCGCTTTTCCGACTCGGTGGCAAAGATGTTGTCGTGGTATTTGTCCCAGTGGCCAGATTTCTCCCACATCGACACATCCATGATCATCGGTGCCCGCACTTCTTCGTAGTCGTACTCCACCAACTTCTCACGCATGTAGTTTTCAATGGTCTTGTAGATTTTCCAGCCATCGTCGTGCCAGAACACCATGCCTGGTGCTTCTTCTTGCCAATGAAACAGATTCAGTGCTTTACCGATTTTGCGGTGGTCACGCTTTTCCGCTTCTTCCAGCTGAGTTAAATAGGCCGCCAATTGTTTTTTATCAGCCCAGGCAGTGCCATAGATACGCTGCAGCATCTTGTTGTTGGAGTCGCCGCGCCAGTAAGCGCCGGCCACTTTCATCACTTTAAAGTGCTGGCAAAACTTCATGTTCGGTACGTGCGGGCCACGGCACATATCGATGTACTCTTCGTGATGGTACAGGCCAGGTCTGTCGTCTTTGCTGACGTTTTCCTGCAAAATCTGCAGCTTGTAGTTTTCACCACGGGCTTTGAAGGTATCAAACGCCTCCTGCCAGCTGACGTTTTTCTTAATGACGTCGTATTCGGTTTTAGCCAGCTCCAGCATACGCTGCTCGAGGCGCTGCAAATCGTCGTGGCTAAGCGAATGTTCCATGTCCACGTCGTAATAGAAACCTTTGTCAATCACCGGGCCAATGGCCATTTTTACATTGGGCCACAACTGCTTGATGGCATGACCCAGCAAGTGGGCGCAGGAATGGCGGATGATCTCCAGGCCTTCGTCGTTTTTCGCGGTGATAATTTGCAGTTCTGAGTCCAGCTCAATCAAATCGCAGGCATCGACCAGTTGGCCATTAACACGACCGGCTATGGTGGCTTTCGCCAAACCAGGGCCAATGTCTTTGGCAACATCCATCACAGAAACTGAGTGTTCGAAGACGCGCTGACTGCCGTCAGGCAAAGTAATTACAGGCATGACTTGTCCTTTTCCAGTGGTGGCCCATACCAAGGGTCACATATGAATTCAATAATGTTCACCCGTGTACGATGAAAGCGCACGGATAAAGCTGAGACGGTATGCCTTGCGGACCAGTCGATGACCCCTACTAAGAGCCATTTGATACACAACGCGGAATACCGCTTAATTTCAGCCGGGTTATGATAGCACTTGCGCCCATGAAGCTCCATACAAAGTCCTTGCTGTGGGTGATTTTTCTTAATTTTGCGCCATACTCAATACACCAAGTTCAGGCTGGAGCAAAAATTATGTGGCAAGCCATTGCAGAGCACATTAACAGTGAGCTGGATATTGACTTCAAGGTAGAGACAAAACAGCAACTGAGTGGTGGTGATATCAACCTGGCTTACCATATTTCCGACGCTAAGCATGACTTTTTCATCAAACTGAATGAAAAAGAACAGCTGGAGCAATTTATCTCCGAAGCCATGAGCCTGCATTGCATTGAGCAGCGTCATGCCATCCGGGTACCTAAAGTGATTTGCTACGGCCAAACGCTGGATAAAGCTTTTTTAGTGCTGGAGTATCTACCCTTTGTAGATGAACACAATGCTGGCTGGGAAGCACTTGGGCTTTCAATGGCTAAACTGCACGAAGACAGCGGCCAGGCCATGTATGGCTTTGATTGGGACAGCACCTTGGGGCGCACCAGTCAGCCTAATAAATGGCAAGGCAGCTGGAGCAGCTTTTTCTCCGAGCAGCGCCTGGGTTGGTTGCTGCAACTGTTGCAGGAGCAAGGTTTTGGCTTTGGTAAAATCGACTTTCTTGTTGAACAATGCCGGCAGCGTCTACACCATTATGAACCGGTGCCAAGCCTGGTGCATGGCGACTTTTGGCGCGGCAATGTCGGCTTTATGGCTGATGAAGCCATTATCTTTGATCCTGCCAGTTATTACGGTGACCGGGAAGTGGATATTGCCTTTAGTGAATTGTTTGGCCGCTTTCCGGAGCGCTTCTATCAAAGCTACCAAAGCCAGTATCCGCTGGATAAGAACTACACTGAGCGCAAAAGCTTATACAACCTCTACCATGTACTGAACCATGCCTATATGTTTCGTGGCAGTTACCTGTTGCAGGCACAGGATTTGGTAAAGCATTTGTTTTATTAATCCCGCATTTTATTGAGCCAATGTTTTTAGTTCGTCCGAGCTTTTATTGATCCAAAACGCGCTTTGGTTGATAAAATAATCCTTTCTCAGCAAAGATGATGATTCAATGAACTCAACAACTGCACCGGTAGCCCTTATCACTGGCAGCGCCAAACGCCTTGGCCGTGCCATGATAGAGCGGCTGCATCGCCATGGCTACCAAGTCATTATTCACTACCATAACTCCGAAGCTGAAGCACAAAGCTTTGCCAGCAGCCTGAATCAGCAGCGCCCGAACAGTGCCCGACTGGTGCAAGGAAACTTGACCGACAACGACAGTTTGATACGTATTGCAAAAGAAGCAGAGCTCGCTTTTGGCCGCCTTGATGTGTTGATCAATAATGCCTCGGCTTTTTACCCCACCAAATTGGGCCATGCCAGTTTTGACGACTGGGATCAGCTGATAGGTTCCAACGCCAAGGCACCGTTTTTCCTGAGCCAGGCGCTGGCACCTATGCTCTCAAAGCAAAACGGCTGCATTATCAATATGGTGGACATTCATGCCGAGCGTCCTTTACTGGAGCACCCGATTTACTGCATGGCCAAGGCCGCACTTTTGATGCTAACAAAGTCGCTGGCACGCGAATTAGCGCCTACAATAAGAGTGAATGGGATAGCACCAGGCGCCATACTCTGGCCCAGCAATGACATTGCAGAAACAGACAAACAGATGATCTTGCAGCAAATCCCATTGGAGACACTTGGCACTCCGGATGATATTGCTGATACCGCTTTATTTTTAATCGAATCTGGCTATGTAAACGGGCAAATTATTGCGGTCGATGGCGGCAGAAGTCTGGGGGGAACAAAAAAAGCCTAACAGCCTGTTACCATTGGAGGCGCTATGTCGGTATTACGTCGCACCATTGAATGCCCCTTTTGCGGTCACCATCTGCATATTAGTTTTGAAGTGACCAATGAAGATCAGGATTACATCGAAGATTGCAGCAATTGCTGCAATCCTATTCATCTACGGGTGCATAAAGACGATCTGCACCACAGTGTGCAGCTGTTTGTTGATGCCGATGACGAGCAGTACTATTAAGCCTGCTGCTGCCGCTGCTGCAGCACCCGCTCCACTGTTTGAACGATGGTAACGGTTTGCTGATCCAGTTCAATATTGAGCCGATCACCGACTTTACGCTGCCCCAGCGTAGTGATGCTGAGCGTTTCCGGAATTAAATGCAATTCAAAACCATCCGCGTGCACAGCGCCAACCGTCAGGCTGGTTCCATCCACAGTGATATAGCCTTTGGCTAAAATATAGGGCATACAGCCCGCATCCAACCGCAGGCGCATGCGACAATTTCGTTCGCTGCGTTCGAGCTCTGTCAGCTCGGCTGTGGTCTGAATATGACCGGATACCAGATGACCACCTATTTCATCACCAAATTTAAGCGAGCGCTCAAAGTTCACCCAATCACCTGGCTCTAAAGCGCCCAAATTCGTGCGGGATAAGGTTTCATCAATGACATCAAAAGCCACCCGGCCTGCATCTTCATCAAAAGCCGTTACCGTTAAGCAAACCCCATTGATGGCTATACTAGCACCCAGCGCCAGCTGCTGCAGCCTTTCAGGCGCTACCTGCAGGGTGAGATGACGAAAATCCAACGTTGATTCTATAGCGGCAATTTTGGCCTGGCACTGAACAATACCTGTAAACATAAACCCTCTGTTGTGCTAAAGTATGCGCCCGTTCCTGTAGGGGCAACTCATTGATCACTATGCTACCTTTTTCCCGCTTTGAAGCCAGAACAATTTTTAAATTATCCGGCCCCATTGTGTTGGCGCAGCTGACGCAAACCCTGATGTATTTTGTCGATACCGTGATGGCCGGCCGGGTCAGTGCGCTTGATATGGCAGCGATCGCGGTGGCTTCGGGTTTATGGTTGCCGGTGATGCTAACCTTGCAAGGTTTGCTGCTGGCACTGACCCCGATTATTGCCCAGTATTTTGGCAGCAAAAAGACCGAGCCGGTTACGCATTACACCCTGCAAGGGCTCTATTTGGGCCTGGCGCTGGCCGCTAGTTTATTCGTAGTGATGCAGTTTGCCG
Source organism: Alkalimonas sp. (assembly GCF_020831925.1). Taxonomy (GTDB): domain Bacteria; phylum Pseudomonadota; class Gammaproteobacteria; order Enterobacterales; family Alteromonadaceae; genus Alkalimonas. The sequence goes on along the minus strand of NZ_JAFIFQ010000067.1, from coordinate 8,607 downwards.
ATCACCTGCTGGACCTGCTAAATATGGAAGCGGAACTGCGGGAGAAAACCAGCCTATACCTGACCTTTGTCAGTTACGGCCTGTTTCCGGCCGCTGGTTACATGGTTATGCGTAACCTATTTGAGGGCATAGGTAACACCAAAGCCAGCATGTGGATCAGCTTTGTCGGCATCCTGGTGAACATTCCAGCCAACTATGTCTTTATTTACGGCAAGCTCGGCATGCCGGCTTATGGTGGTGCCGGTTGCGGCATCGCCACCAGCTTGGTACTGCTGGCCATGTTCCTGGCCATGCTGGTGTATGGCTGGTTTAGCCGCAGTACCGCGCCCTACCGCTTCTGGCCTGCCCGCCTAACGCCGGACTTTAAAGCCATCTGGCAGGTGATTCGCATCGGCACACCCATAGCCCTGTCGATCTTCTTTGAAGTCACCCTTTTTGCCTGCATTCCGCTGATGATCGTGCATCTTGGCCCTGTGGTGGTGGCTGGCCATCAGGTGGCGCACAACTACAGTGCCATCGTCTTTATGATTCCACTGTCCCTTGGCATGGCCGCGACCATTCGGGTCGGTCATTTGGTCGGTGAGCGCAATTTACAGGCGCTTCGAACGGCCATCAGTACCGTGCTGATCGTTGCTTTTTTACTGGCGGCCTGCATTGCCGCTTTCACCTACCTGATGCGTTTTCAGGTACCGCAAATTTACAGCAAGGATGCTGAGGTATTGGCGCTGGCTGCCGGCATCATGGTGCTGGCTGCGTTGTATCAGTTGTCCGATGCCATTCAGGTGGTATCGGCCTGCGCCCTGCGCGGTATGAAAATTACCAAGCCGGTGCTCTTTATCACCTTAATCGCCTACTGGCCGATCGGTTTTGGCTTAGGTGCCGTATTGGGATTAACCGACTGGCTGGTGCCTGCCATGGGCGTGAAAGGCTTCTGGACCGGCATTATCGTTGGTTTGACCGTGGCAGCTGTGTTGCTATTCTGGTTGTTGCAGCATTCATTACGGAGGTTTGAACGCGATGGCTTACCGCTGGATCTTGCTGATCAGCATCAGTCTGGGCCTGCTGGGGTGTAGCCCGGCCAATGAGCGCCAGTTAAGCAATTACCAAAGCCGGCTGGAACGCGTAGCAGGCATCGAGCCTGGCCGGGCCCAGCCACTTGTTATCGACGCACTGCCAAGTGCCCGCGAATTGCTGCACCCTTTACCCGATCTGCGACTGGATTTACTGGATGCCTGGGCCAGTCGCCAGTGCGGCCTGGACGCTTTAATTGCTGAGCGCAACTCCAGCCTTGGTCGGGTGCAAAGCCACAGCCTGCGGTTGAACTACGAACTACGCTTGCTGCGTCAACTGGAGTACTGCCTGCAACAAGACAGCATCAGCAGTCCACTGCAACAACAACTTGCCGATATATTACACAGCAAACAAAACAGCATTGAGCTGTCTTTTTTTAATATGCTGCATGCAGAGCAAACCTTGCGCCAGCAACTGCATGGTAAAAGCCAGTTGCTGCCAATTGCTGGCCAGGAGGCCTTGTTTGAGACTCAGGCCGCACTGCAGCAGTTAAACCAACTGCAAAGCGCCATTGCTTCACAGGACTGGCAAGCGGCAGCCGCTATCGATATTGAAAGTGCACTTGGCGTGCTGCACCGTTTTGATACCCTGGCCGTGCTGCAATACAGCCAGCGCTACCTAAGTGGCTGGCTAACCAGCCTGAATCAAGCCTTATTGGCGCTTGAGCCAGCAACGTTTTGCCCGCAGCAACGCCCCAGCGAACAACTCAGCATCCTAACCACTGTATTTTTAAAATTTTTTGCCGAAGAGCTGCAGCCTTATTTCAATCAGCACCAACGCCATATGCAAGCGCTTTGGCCAGAGCTGCAGCAACTCTATCAGCAAAGCCCGCTCTTGCCAGTGCTGGAGCAACGCTACGCCGGCAGTGCCGCGCATTTGCAACAAGAGATCCTGGTGCATATCGGCTGGTGGCAGCACCTCAATACCGAATGCCCGGCTGGTTTAACGCAGAGAAATTAACCGTAATCAGCGTTTATTTTCATGTTTACGTGCTACAATCATTACATTAGCAGGCAAGACGCCATCTGGTGCTAACTTCGAGGGAGCGAATGAATATAGGATTGGGTTACAGCTGTCAGGCCTGCTCTTTGCAAGCCGGACAAGAAGCCGCTCACCTTGCTAAACAGCTACAGCAACAACCCGAGTTGATCCTGGCATTTTGCAATCATCATTTAAATCCTCACGATGTGTATCTCGGCATACGCGCCGTGCTTGGCGAACAGGTGCCTATCATTGGCGGCTCTGCCATTGGCATTATCGGCAATGATTTCGTACTAACCGATGGCCCTGCTGTGGTTGTGGCCGCTTTGCGAAGCGATCAACTGCGTTGTCATTACGCCAGCAGCAAGGCACTGTTCAAAGATCCCAGACGAGCTGGCACGGAACTTGGTGATCAACTGAACCAGGTGGCCGCTCCGGGCTGCTTAGTCCTGCTCTACGACTCCATTAAACACCCTGCCAGCAAACAGACACCCGCCGTGTTAAACCCATCCAACCTGTTGCTGCAAGGGCTGGCTGAAAGTCAGCTGACGGTCCCGACGGTGATAGGTGCAGGCTTGCTGGGCGATCATCGGTTTCAAAGTTGCTGGCAATTCACCGGCTTTGAAGTCAGTCAGCAACAGGCTCTCGGTTTACTTCTCGCTGGTCCCTTACAAAGCCATACCACCGTGCTGCATAACTGTCGCCCTGTATCTGACACGGAGTACACAATCAGCAGCATTCATGGCCAGTTCTTGTATCAACTGGATAACCAGCCCGCGGTACAAGTGATTGATCAGGCGCTGGGTAATACCGAGTGGCGACAGAGCGCGCCGGTGCGTAATGTCTGCCTCGGCCGCAGACTATCAGAGCCTGGCAGTGAACAGCCGCAGTACATCAATCGGCTGATCAGTGGTTTGCTGCCAGAACAAGATGGTCTGATCCTGTTTGAAGATGATTACCAGGTTGGCGATAAAGTCCTGTTGATGCATCGAGAGTCAGCCACTTCAGCTGACCATGCACAAACTCAAATTAAGGCACTACTCACCGATATTCAGCAAAATGGCCAAACACCGTTATTTGCGCTTTACATCAACTGTGGTGGCCGGACGGAAAAGGGGCAGCTGGATGAGCAGGCAGAAACCCGGGAGATCCAACGCCAGCTGACAGCCGCAGGGATCCCGCTGCTTGGTTTCTATACTGGGGTAGAAATTGCGCCAATCCAGGGACAGGCCCGGGGCCTGGACTGGAGTGGCGTCCTGACCATTATTTGCCGCGCTAACTAGCTCCTTGCTGAAGCGCTGTCCAGGCAGTCATTAGCGCGGCTTGACTGTTTTAATCGTACGATTGATAAGGCATGCCTTGTTGCCACCAATCCGGTGCTGGCTCACCTTTTAAGTAATAATTAAAAAACTCCAACATCTTGATACTGTAATCCAGCTTGTTGGCAAAACGCTGCAAATGATGCCCTTCCCCTTCGTAATGCAGCATCACCACCTCTTTGTTTAACCGGCGCATGGCTAAATACAGCTCAATGCCCTGCTCCCAGGGCACAGCACCATCTTTATCGCCAAATTGAATCAGCAAAGGTGTCTTGATGCGATCAGCAAAAAACACCGGCGAATTTTTGATGTAAGGCGCCCTGTCTTCAAACATGGAAACCCCTAAGCGACTCTGGCCGGTTTCGTACTGGAACAGACGCGCCAAACCAGTTTGCCAGCGAATGCCGCTGTAGGCACTGGTCATATTGGACACCGGGGCACCGGCCACGGCAGCAGCAAAGCGATCAGTTTCGGTGACCACAAAAGCCGTCTGATAGCCCGACCAACTGTGACCATGCAGGCCAATGGCATTGGGATCGGCAATACCAAGCTCAATTAAGCGGTCAATACCAGGCAGTAAGGACTCAGTCGCACTTGGCCCGGGCGCGCCTTCCCGAAAACGCACATCCGGCAAAAACACCACGTAATCCTGGCCCAGATAAAATGGGAAGTTCAGCCGGTGATTCACCCTCATCTGGTTAAAGTGATGCAGCCGCTGCGAGAACTGCTCGTAGTAGTACACCAGCACCGGGTAGCGACGGTTGGCATCGTAACCATCTGGGGTGATCACCACGCCCTGCAAGCGTTCACCATCCTCGGTAAACCAGTCAATCAGATGGCTGTCGCCCCAGACAAACTGCGCTTGTTGCGGATTCACTTCCGTCAGTTGACGCCGCTCACTAAAGTCTGCATTGGCCCACCATAGATCCGGAAACTGACGAAAGCTCTGCTCGCTGTAAAGATAGCCGCCAAGCTCAGGCAAAGCCTCGACCAAATCAAAGCGTTTGTTATCGGCCAGCAATTGCTTAAGTGTTTGACGGCTTAAGCTAAGCTGATAAAAACCATAGTTTTTATTTTCTTCATCAAAGCGGCTCAGCAGCAAATCGGCTGCAGGTTCAATGGCTAACGCTTTGGGATCGGTGCGCTCAAGCCGAAAACGCTGACGCGCCTCACGGCCACTCTTGGTCAGATTGACACTGTCACCGCTGAGCAACAGCTGCCAGATATCAAACCGATCGTACACCAGTACTGCCGACTCATCGGCCAACCAACCGGCAACGCCATAACTGGCCGCAGGCTCAGGCCGGTCGTGGGTTTCATCCAGCCAGGAAACGCCTGCATCGGCTCCTAAGATGCGGCGCTCGCCAGTCTGGCTATCAAACAGCTGCCACTGCCCGGCTTGCTGATACACGGCATAACGACCGGTCGGCGATAAATGCGCCCGTTCGATGCTGCGATTGCGGGCAAGTACCTGCTGGCGCTGACCGGTATGTAAATTAACATGCCAAACATCGTGGAAACGGCCATCCCAGGTCATATCCTGCAGGTAAGGCCGGCCATTGCTGATAAGTGCTGCCTGGCTGTGTTCACTAACATACAGCTGATCTTCCACATCATTGCTAAGTGATACCAGCTTCTCGTCTTCCAGCCAGAACACCGCCGGTGCCGTCCGCCTTTTCGCTTGCTGGTATTCGGCTTTTTGCTGCGGATTAATGCGATCATCACGGCCATGCCATACCTGCAAGCGCCGATCGCTCAGCAAGCGCTCGGTCGAAAACAAATCGGCTTCGGTTTCAGGTGTGCTAGGTACGGCAGCTGCGGCAGCTGGCTCTGGCCGAAACCCAACAAAGACTCGGCGGCCATCCTCACTAAAACGCGGTGCTTGCTGCGCGCTTAGCAGCCAACCATCTTGTGCTAACACATGGGGAGCCGCCTTGTTCTGCTCTGCCGGCCAGTGCCACAGCTGCTGGCCGATTTCCTGGTCTTTGTTGTCATCATCAGGCCTGCTACCGGCAAAAAACACCAACTGCTTTCCATCGGCACTAAAGGTCAGTTGTTGGTACAGTGCTTGCGATGGCGGCGCTAACTCAAAGCGACGATCAAAGCCTGCATCCCACAATGTAACCTGTTGCAGCTGCATACTGTCATCATCTTGATCGCTAAATTCATGCACAAAAGCAACCAGATTGCCCTGCTCAGCCACCGCAAACTCGGTCACCTGGCCAAGCTCAGTTTGCGTGCCCTGCGCTATCCTGTCTGTATTTGTAAGCTGTACCGCTGTCAATAACTGGGTTTTCTCTTTGCTATCGCCTTTTCGTGCCAGCAAAAGCGCCTGATGGCCATCGCCGCTAAAGGCAAAACGGTCAATATTGCGAAACAGCTGCTGCTCACCGGTTACCGTGTTCAGCAGCACGGCATCATGCGCTAACGCATCGCGGGCAGCTTTATCGGTGGCCTGCTCCCGCAACAATAAGGGCGAGCGCTGACGAAAGAGCGCAAAGCTACCATCGGCATTTAACAGACCACGATCAGCATAGGGCACAGAAAATTGCTGCTCGGTCATCAGATGCACCACATAGCCTGTACTGTCGCCATAATCCGGCTCAGCGGTATACACCATCAGCTGCTGATTGGTGCTGACGCTGCGCTCTTTGATCTCACGAAACTGCATCACATCGCTCAAAGTGAGCGGCCTAAGCGCATCGGTTACCACACTGCTGGAGGGGATCATCACCGCCGAGGGGCTGGAAATGACCGTCGAAGTAACACTGGCAGGTAACTGGCTGCAGGCAAAGGTACCCAATGCCATGGCAAAACAAAGCGCCAAACGGCGCATGGATGGTTGGTTTCTATTCATGGTTTTTTTCTTATAAGACGACAACATTCAAACCTTACCACAGGCATATTTACCATGCATAAAAACCCTATCAAGCAGCAAAAGCACGGGATAAACCGCAGTTTAGTGGCTACAGCACCGGCATACGGGCAAAAATCCGCCAAACGGCTCAGCTCACTAAAAAAACACTTGCCAAGCTAACGGCTGCCCACTAAGATAGCGGCCGTTGTCAGCGACAACACTCTGCGTCCTTAGCTCAGTTGGTTAGAGCACCACCTTGACATGGTGGGGGTCGGTGGTTCGAATCCACTAGGACGCACCAAATTCTTATATGAAAACAGCACCTTAGCGGTGCTGTTTTTGTTTGTGGTTTTGCATTGGCAAAATTTTGCAAAACACAGTGCTGCAATACTACTTAGTCAGCTGATTGGCAAAATCATGGTTAACATCGCGGTGCCCCGCTTCATCCGCCCGCACTGCAATCACCACGTCGCGCAGCGTGGCATCGGCTGGCAATTGCCAGTAATCGATGGCCACCTGGGGTGCGGCACTATTGTCGATCTTCCCTTTGTCTATCTCTTCCAGATAGCAGCTGTAACTAAATACCGCTTCTTCTTCAAAGTAACCCACCAACCGATGCGCGGTTCTTTCCGAGAATAAATACAGCAGGAAAAAACCGGTAAAAAACAGACCCTGTGCCAGTAAAATCAATAAACGCTCGAACCAGTTGGGCTTGGCGATTTCAATAAAGGTCATCAGATGCATGCGCTCGTTTTCAGCTTCGTCCAGCAATATCCTGATCCAACCCTTATCGTCTTCCATTCGGCGCAAGCTGCGCATATGCCGCATCATGCCAGCGACCATGCCCGGCACTCCGGCGACGGTTTCAAGAATAACGGCCCGGTGGCCATAGCGTTTGGCAAAAAAGGTATCGGCGCAAAAACGCAGCAATTTGGTAAGGCGAAAAGCTATTCGATCGGATAAGTTTTGTGGGCTATGGTGGGCGGCTAACGGATCTGGCTGGTCAAGCCTGTCTTCTGACATTCGTGACTCCTGTAGCTATCAAGGTAAAGGTCCTTGCCAGAGACTAGCACGGCGACGAATTTACTGCCTGCTCTTTTACAAAGCCTCCAACTGCCGCAATTGCTCGGTGACCCGACCGGCCTGTTGTTGTACTTTGCTGATTTCTAACTGGTAGTGATTGAGCGTCGAGCGCATTTCTTCGGCAGCCCCGGCAATGAAAGTTCGCCCAGTGACCGCATCCGGGGATTGGATGTCTTCGCCGGTAATTTCGGACAGCTTGGCGTTGCGCTCCTGCTCCAGGTTACGTATGCGGTTGTTTAGCTGCTGCAACTGACGCTCAAGGCTTTGCTTACGCACATTCAGACTGATCTGCTGCAAGCTATCTGTTGCATTGTGGCTTTGTGCACTATCACGGGTTGGCGGCGTCGCTGCACGGCTTGCCGGAGTCGGTGTGGTATCGTATTGAGCTAGCTTTTCGGCGTTATCGGCACAGGGAGTTTGACTGAACAGGGTAACGCCATTTTGCTCACAACGATAAACGCTGGCATGAGTAACGACACTGAACAAAAGCAGGCTAAGTGGGAACAGTTTTTTCATCGGAATGCCGGTCGGTTTAACCAAAAAATCTGGCATTAAGGTTAAATCAGTTTTAATGGCTTGGAAAGTGCTTTTATAAAAGCACCACAAAAAAACCGGGGCTTTGGCCCCGATTTTCTCACAACTAAACATTACTTACGGCGACGTAACAGCAACAGGGCACCAAGACCAAACAGACCTAAAGTAGCAGGAGCCGGAACTGGTGTTGGCGTATCCAGCGGCACACCAGAGAACACCAGCTGGTTTTGCGAGTTGGCATTGGTCAAAACATACAAGCTGAACTGACTTTCTATGCTGTCGAGGCTTGCCAACCAACCGCTGGCCAGGCTTCGCGCCGTGCCATTGGAGTTTACAAGAAAGTTACCGCTTTGCAGATCCCAGTTTGAAGAGGTTTCATGCACAATTTCCCATAGCGCCAGCTGGAAAGCAGCATTGCTGGTGGCGTCACCTACGACTGGATGATATGCGGTATAAAGCCGCTCAATGGCTTGAGACTGAGTCGCGGAAAACACCTCGGACGTTTCTACCAGGCCATAACTTTGCCAACCTGACTGAACACCCTGCGTAAACTCAACGCAAAAAGCATCCACCGACATCCCAGTTACATCAAAAGGCAACACCGACAGATCGGTATTTGATCGCAGATTAAACTGCAATAAGCCAGCCTGTACTGTGGAATTAGCGCTGTTATGTGCTACCTGAACAGATTGACCAGAGATGCCAGTGTAGTTGGCTTCAATGATCAAACTGGCGTTAGCGTGCTGACTGAATGCAGATGCA
>NZ_JAFIFQ010000066.1 GCF_020831925.1 Alkalimonas sp. | reverse complement strand
ATTCTAAACCTGGTCATGCAATGGCTTAGTATTAAAGCTTATTAAGTCTTCTAAATGGCAGATTTAACTTGATGCAGGCAGGGTTGTATAGAAAATAACCAGAAGATTCACGGGCTGCACGACATAAACGAACCAGCCGATTACTTCAGGAGTTCACGGATGCTCAAACAGACAATAGCATTGATGATGGTAGTGGTGGCAAGCTTTGCTAGCGCACCAGCTCAGGCTGATTTAGCAAAAGCGACAAGCGCTATAGAACGGATCCCATTTAAAGCGCCGAGCGAAGGTTTTTTACTGGATGGCTATATGGTCCGTGACAACACCATTCGCAGTAAGCAACCTGCGATTATTTTTCTGGTTGGTTCTGGCACAGGATCTACGCTGAAAAACTACCAAAGCACCACCGAGTTCTTTTTTGACCACAGCCTGGTCGAGCAAGGATTCACCATGGTGTTCTTTGATAAACGGGGCCTGGGCCACTCCGAAGGGGTTTGGTACAACACCAACTTTGAGCAAAGAGCGCTGGATGCTCGCAATGTCGCGCTTCACCTGCGGGAGTACGACTTTATTGACCATGAGCAGGTATTTGTCGTGGGCCATAGCCAGGGCGGCTGGATCGTACAGATTGCCCTGGCAGAGTATCCGGAAGTGTTTGCCGGCGGCATCAGCATGGCCGGGCCAACCTTTGGCGTGCGGCGGCAAATGATCAACGATGCCGCCAGCATTCTGCAATGCAAGCAAGGCTTGTCGCAGCAAGAGGCTGAGCACAAAGCCAGCCGTCAAGTCCGGCGTAATCTGTTCTTCATTTCGCTGGTAGGCTGGAAAGGGAATTTGCGCCAATTGAATCTGATCAAAGATTTCGAGCCGGATGCTTACCTCAAAGCCATCCATCAACCGTTTTTAATGATGTTTGGCGAAAACGATCCGCTGGTTAGCCCGGTCTGGAGCCTGGATGAGTTAGCGCGACTATTCCCCGGTAACCTGCCCGACAACATGAGCTATTACGTCGCCGCAGGTGAAGAGCATTCGTTTAAAATAGCCCCCACCTGTTATCAAGGCAGCTGGCGTGAGCTCAGCTTTTCGACCACGAGCAGAGATAAAATCAGCCAATGGCTCATTGAGCAGCGCCAGTAACGGCCGAGCCAATGACGCCGCAACTAGCGCGCTAGCACAGCACCAGAGAGCCGAATGTGCTGCAACCAACTCGTGAAAACCTCGCTCTGGTGCAAAGGCGCATAAACAGGGTCGACTGCAGCCCAGAGCAATGGGATCTGCCTTAATGCGACGGCTTGTTGGAAATACTGCTCTGCTGTTGCTAAGTCACCGGTTAAAATGGCATAACGCGCCCAGGATAATGGCGGACGATAGTGACCGATATCGTCGGTAAACTGATTCGCCAGTAAGAAACCAAACACCGCGGGCATCCCTTCGGTCTGATACAGCTTGGTCACCTCATCCAGGTGACTAAGCCCTTCGTCACTTTGCTGCAGTAACCAGCGCAATGACTGGAAAGTCTGTTCGTACAAGCCCAGCTCGTAGCTGATACGTAGCGCAGAGCAATGCCACATTTTGGTTTCTCGTTCGGTCTGACTAATGCGCTGTAGCTCATGCCAGGCCTCTTCGGTATGACCACTCAGCTGATAAGCCCAGGCCATGCCCGGAAAGGCATAGAGGTGTGGCAGCATTTGCAGGGCTCTGTTTGACAGCTCAAAGGTGGATTCAAACTGACCATGTGCCAACAGCATCTCGCCATAGGCATAATAAAAGTTTGCATCTTCTTTCAACTGCAGCGCTTGCTCAAAATAAGCAGCTGACTGGGCATAGTCGGAACGATGCCAGAAGTGGATCCTCGCCAGCCAGCTCCAGGCCTCAGCATGGTTTGGCTCCAGAGCCACGACCCGCTGCAGCAAGCCATTCAGCTCGGCGAAATGCTGCGGTTGCTCCGGCAGATCATTACCCAGCAAACGAATTTTCAACCAGGCCAGATACCAGTAGCCCTGCACCAACTCTGGGTCCTGCAGCAACATATTCCGCCACTCATCCAACAAATCAGGGATCTGTGGACGCTCAGCCTGCTCCGATTGCTGCATCAACCGCTGCAGTGGTGTGATGTCTGCGGTAACTCCGGCATCCTGTTCTGGCTGGCCCATAGTCTCAGGCTCTTGCAACAGCCAGGGCAACGCCAGCCAACTCATCAGGAGGACTGCGGCAAACAAAGGCCAGGCTCTGCGCATTGCAGAACGATGTGGTTGGGCGCTGTTCTCAAGCACTTGTTCTGCCGGTCGCACCGAGGCAATAAACTGATAGCCCACGCCAGGAATGGTTTTAATCAGGGTGGGTTGCTTGGCTTGCTCACCAAAGACTTTACGTAACTTGCTGATAGCCACCGTCAGGCTGTCTTCGTTCACCACCTTGCCAGGCCAGTTGTCGGTGATGAGCTGGTCTTTGCCAAGCACCTGCTGTTCACGCTGCACGAAATAATCCAGCAGCACAAACAACTGATGCTCCATCTCATACTGCACCCCATCTTTGCGCAAGATATTGCGGGTTGCATCCAGATACCAATGATCATTCAGCCATACGGGGCGACTTGCATTGTGATTCATGATTGTACTCATTGCATTAGCTAGGGCACCGCCTGAAGCGGCACTGTCAACATCTCCGGTTCAGCCGTCGCTCTAACGACATGACTCACCTAATACCTGGCTTCACTGTTGAGTGGAGCTGCAAAAAGCCAGCACTTAAACCCTGAAAGCACAAATTGATTTTTGCTTCAAAATTAAAACTTTATAGCGCATAAAGCATGGATTTCAGAATAATTCAGAGCATTTAACAAGCCATCCCTCATTGAACTTTCTAAAATCCGCGCTCTCTGGCAGAGCTCCCTGAACAGGCCAACCAGAATAATCGTTTCAACCAATATACAGTAGCAGGACAACCTATGAAATCAATGACACTTTGGACCGCGATAGCTTTGATCATCTCTGGCAAGTTTATCGCAGCACAGGCAACCGAGTTCGAGCTCGGAGTTGGCATGGTGCACGTCGCCACACCTTACAAAAGCATTGCTTCCGAGCAGTTTGTTTTACCCTGGATTGCTTACCAGGGCGAGCGATTTAGCTTTCAGGGCCTGGAAGCAGGCTACCGCCTGACTAACGAACACCCCATTCAAATGTCTGCCAAACTAGCGCCTGCAGCTGGCTACTTTGATCCCAGCAAAGCCAAAGATCCGGCCATTGGCGCTTTGGATAAGCGGCGCTTTAGCTACTTGGCAGGGGTAGAGCTGGCTTACCAACGCGGCAATTACCAAACGCGAGCCTCGCTGATGACAGACATCACCAGCACCCATCACGGTATCACTTCGGCCATCACGGTGGGCCGCGCTTTTCAATGGGAAAGCTTAGGTTTGGTCGTGATGCCAGAGCTGAGCCTGCACTACTGGGACACGAAAATCAGCAATTACTATTTCGGCATCAGCGAGGCGGAGGCCTCTCGCAGTGGCTTGAATAGCTACCAGGCCAACAGTCGCTTTCGGGTGCAATCAGGCATTACTGTGATGAAAGCCACTTCCGCCAACAGCAAGCTGATCATCAGTAGCCAGTTTGCCCGTTTCATCGGTGAACATCAAAGTGCTATGTTAGACAGTCAGAGTTTTTATACGCTGGTGGCAGGTTGGGTTTACCGTTTCTAAATCTGTCCGACTAAGAACGACAAGGGCACTTTAACCGGTGCCCATTACATCAATAATTGCCAATCGGTATAATAGGCCTCTGGGTCACACTGCAGATACCATCGAGATGATAATACTGCTTCTTGCTCCATACAGCATGGAGCTAATGACTGTCCGATCGTTTCCTGTTTGCTAAAAGCATCGCTTTGCCGAACCATCAGTGCTGTAACCAGCAGTACCATCAAGCCACTGACAGCCAATCCAGTTCGGACCTGTTTGTACGTGATCATAACCTGCTCCAATTGCTGCTCTTCAGCTTATTCTGTATCGAAAGGACTGTAAAAGTCTTCCCTAAAAGAAGCCGATTTGGTAACAAAATATATTGGGTACCCGTTTTTTGTAAGACTTCAGATGGTAAAAAGACGGACTTATGAATAGGTCCGTCTTTATTTAAGTGAAAGTAATAACAGCTTCACTTAGAACGTGTAGTTCACACCTAAAGTTAAGCGCTGACCAATCACATCATAGAAGCCACCCTGACTAAACATACCTGGACGACGAGGTGGTGTCTTATCAAACATGTTCAAAATACCAGCACGAACTTGCAGGTTATCATTCACATTGTAGCGTGATGTCAGATCCCAGGTTATGTAAGACGGAACATCATTCCAGTTGTTCTGGTTTGGTGTCCACTCATTATCAAGCACTGATTTATGACGGTGCGTCATGGTCAGCACGGCTGAGAAATCCTGGTAGCTATAGCTGGTGATTAAGCGATTGCGCCAACGCGGACGCTCCTGCTCACCGGTTTCAATAACCTTATCTTCTGCAAAGCCTGTTTGGTTAAAGGTACGCTCTTCCAGATAGGTACCAATCCAGCGAATTCCAAAATCACCAAAGTCGGTTGAGAAACGATAGTTCGCTTCGATATCAACACCCGATGTAGTGCTTAGGGCTGAGTTGATTGGTTTTTCGAAGTAATTCACTATCTCAAAGGTATTTGGATCACGCTCAATCAATGGACAAAATACATTATCAATTGAGCTTGACTGATAACAATAACGCACCAGATCTGGGCCTTGGAATGACTGGATCATGTTGGACATGTCGAACTTCCAGTAATCCACTGTAAAGCTTAAATCATTAAAGAAACTTGGTTTGTAGACAAAACCAATGGTGATATCTTTTGCAATCTCATTGGTTAAATCGGTGTTCCCAATGATGAAACCTGGACGGGTAGAACCATACCACTCCTGAGAGGGTTCAAAATCTGCCGGAATACCCTGGGCAGCGCAGTTATTCAGAATGTTATCTTTATAATCAGGGTTCAATAAATCACGACGCGAAACCGCACAAGGATCAGTAAGGCTGCGGAATGTCTGTCCTGGTGGATTGAACAGCTCACCAATATTGGGTGCCCGCACAGACTTCGATCTGTTAGCCCGAATTCTTAGCTCATCATTCACTTCCCAGTTTAAGCCAAGTTTCCAGGCAGTATCGGTACCCGCCGTCGAGTAATTCATCAAACGTCCTGCAGTTTCAAATGTCAGGCTGTCTACAAACGCTAAACCTTCAAGTAAGGGGACTGACAGCTCTACTGAAACCTCTTTAACATCAAATTCACCCGCTAAAGGTTGAGATTGGTTATTAAACAACAAGCCTGCACGCATGGCAGGATCGGGTAAGGTATCAGCCTTTTCCTTGCGGTACTCAGCTGCAACTGCCATGGCAACCCAGCCTGCTGGTAATTCGAACACATCACCATTTACAGATGCTCCAACCACATGTTGCTGGATAGATGAGCGACGTATAGCATCCGTACTCACCCAGTCATAGGCTTCATTACTGTATTGTTTTGTTCCAAAAATATTTAATGGTAAACAACCCTGTGCCCGGGCTATTGCATCACGACAGACGATCTGTCCGTCCAGTTCAATGGCATCGATTGCGCTGTAGAAGCGGTCTTCATACATTTCACCATACCATTCCGTGTCCGCCTGAACATGACCAGATGTCACGTAAACATCGTACATCCAGTTGTTATTAATGGCACCATCAAAGCCAACCGATATACGTGCTAAAGTTCGATCCTGACTGTATTGTCGATTACCAAAGTCTTGTGCTAGATAAGAACCTAAACGTGGTGAACCGCCCATTCTCTCTACAGCATCAGCTGGTAAAAATGGGTTGTCAGGATGAACTGTAAATACTAAAAATGCTGGTGAGCTTTCCCCATAAGCATCGGTTTTAGCCAAATTGACTTCAACCTGCATGCGGTGATCATCATTGAACTCATAATTCATATTGGTTACAAAGTTAATGCGATCTAGCGGAGTACGCATGTAGGAGTTTTCAGCAAACGTATAACCATCACCACCCAAGTAATCAACCCTACCTGAGGCCAAAGGAGGCAATGCTTCACCATACACCCAGTCACGGGCCTGCCCATCAGCGGTAAAAGTAAATGGATTCCCAGTGCCTGGGCCAACATGGATAGCTGTAGTACGACTATAGAGAGCTAGAGTCTGACGACCTAGCCCCCAAAAAATTGTGCCTGGCTCATTGACTGAGTCAAAGTCTGGCTCACTGCTACGTGGATTTCGCACAGCAATGGGGCCATCGCGTAAAAAGTCACGGTCCATAAAGCTGATTTGCTTTTGACGTGTCCAGTTTAAATTGGTAATAAAGCTTGCCCGCCCCAAATCAGCACCAAAGGTCAAGGAAGCAAACTCTTCTTCACCACCACTTTGACGAGGGCGGCTGGTAGATAAATCAAGAGTCACGCCATCATAGCTTTTTTTAGTGATGATGTTTACAACACCCGCAACAGCATCAGAGCCGTAAACAGCAGAAGCACCACCAGTGGTAATTTCAATGCGGTCTATGATAGCGGTTGGAATGTTGTTCAAATCGACCGCGGAGCTTCCTGGCGCACCAGAAATAAAACGACGGCCATTAACCAATACCAGAGTGCGATTAGAACCCAAACCACGTAAATCGGTGTTGTTCAATCCGCTGGTAAAAATGAAATTGTTTGAGGTTTCCGGAGATAAACCGACCAAGGTGTTTGGCATACGATGCAGCAGGTCACCAACGTTGGTAACACCAGCATCAACGAGACCCTCACCGGTAATAACGGTAACAGGTGTTGGTGCCATTTCGCCAATACGGCGAATACGCGAACCCGTTACTTCGATGCGCTCGACCCTGGCTTCGCTGTCCTCTTGCGCCAGCGCAGGCGCAGCCACCAGACTCAAACTGGCCGCTAATGAGGTAAGCAATCCTGTACGGACTGCCAGCGTTATTTTATTATAGCTTTTCATGTAATTCTCCCATGGTTGCAGACAAATGCTTGTCCAGCTGGGGTGCTGTATTCGCACCTGCTTGCAGAAGCTAAACCTGAGAGTTCCCCAACTCTAGCGCTATTCCACCAAAAGGGGCTTAGCCGTGACTGAGCGAGGGTATGGCGCTATGAAGTTTTTTTTCATTTGACAGGCCTGCCAAACCCGCAGGGCTGAAACGGTGGTTTCCGGGTACGAAACAGAATTCCAATCGTGCTGACTTTTGCGTAAAGTTATTTGATGAAACGATCCTCTGCACAAACATCTGGATTATCCTGGCTACCGCCAGCGCGCTGGTTTTTACTGGCAAGCCTGGCGTATTTGCTGGTGACACTGATTGCAACCAGCCATAACTACCACTCCTTGCTAAGCATGGGGGTACAGCGCGACTGGAGTCTGGTTTTTCATCGGGTTGCCCCTAACTGGCTGGTATGGGCACTGCTGACACCCTTTATTGTCCGTTTTACCCAACGCCACCCCTGGAGTGATGCCAAGCGCTGGCAATGCTTGCTGACGCAGCTGGCCGCTGCTGTTGTTTTCATGTCGTTGAACTGGTTACTCATCGCCAGCTACGTCTACGTGTTCCTAAACCCGGAGCGACAGCTGAGTTTTAGCTATGTGTTCAGCCGTTATTTTGCCAACCCTTTTCACATTCACTGGGGCGTTTACCTGGGCACCGTGACCGCCTGCTTTTTGCTGCAGTATTATCGCAGTTTTCATCAAAGCCAGCTGCGGACACAGCAACTGGAAAAAGGTTTATTAAAAGCTGAGTTGCAAGCCCTCAAATCCCAGCTGAATCCGCATTTTTTGTTCAATACCTTAAATGCCATTGTCAGCCTGATACGCACCGAGGATAAAACCAAGGCCTTGCAAGCTACCAACCAACTGAGTCAGCTGCTGCGCTTTGTGCTACAGACCCAACAGCAAGAGGCAGTACCTCTGCGGCATGAATGGCAATTTATGGAGCTATACTTTGCGCTGCAGCGACTGCGCTTTGGTGAGCGCTTGCAACTGGATATTGAGCTGGATGAGCAACTGGATAACTGCCTGGTACCGCCACTGTTGTTGCAGCCCTTATTTGAGAATGCCATTGAGCACAGCAGTAAGCTGGCCAGTGCCACCACTACTATCGCTGTTCATGCCAATCTGGAGCCAGGCCAGCAGATGGTGACCGTGCAAGTGCGAAACAGTTATGCCTCACATAATCCACGCCAGGGTTTTGGCATTGGACTAAGTAACACCCGAGCCCGTTTGCAAGCCTTTTTTGGTCCTGAAGCCAGCTTACAACATGGACCAAGCGGGCCGGATCAATACACTACCAAGCTGCGTTTTCCGCTGCTACTAGATACAAAAGAGGCTGGAGATACACCATGAGTTACCGTTGCCTGATTGTCGATGATGAACCATTGGCCCGTGCCAGCATTCGCTATTTGTTAGCAGAACATGCCGATATGGAAGTTACCGCTGAAGCTGAAAATGGCCAGCAAGCACTGCAAGCCATCGAAGAGCTGCAACCTGATTTGCTGTTCCTGGACATTGATATGCCTGGTATGGATGGGCTTGAGCTGCTGCAACAACTGGTACAGCAGCCTGTGGTGGTATTCTGTACCGCTTATGCCGAGCACGCCGTCACCGCCTTTGAGCTCTCTGCACAGGACTACCTGCTAAAGCCCTTTAGCGATGAGCGCTTTTTGCAGATGCTCAATCGCTGCCGACAGAAGCTGCAACAACGGGATACGTTATCCTGGCAGCAGCTGCAACTTATTTCGCAGCAACTGGCAGCCAAATCAGGCTATAAAGAGAAAATTATCATTCGGGATCCGGGGCGGGTGAAAATCATTCAGGTGAAAGACATTAGCTGGGTGACAAGCTCAGGCAACTACGTCGAGTTTCATCTGCACAACGACGAGCGCAGTTACCTACTGCGTGAAACCATGACCCGGCTGGAGCAACAACTGGATCCAAGCATCTTTGCCAGAGTACACCGCTGCACTCTGGTGCGCAAAAGCGACATCATTGAACTGCGGCCTGGCGATAAGGGCGATGCCACCCTGGTGCTAAAAAATGGCCAGTTGGTGCAGATGTCACGCAATTACCGCCACGTGCTGCAGGAACTGTTTGAGTCTTGAGCCAAGGCCCCGAAACAGCACCAACGCCGTCCCGGGGCAAGCACCGATTAACCCGAATTTCGCATCCCTGCTGCAATACCGGCGATGGTGACCATCAAGGCACGCTGGATCTGAGGACTGAGCGTATCCGTCTGATGCCGCTGCCGGTGCAGCAGCTCTACCTGAAGCAGATGCAAAGGATCGACATAGGTATTGCGCAGCATAATGGACTCGCGGATCCAACTTTCATTTTCCATCAGCTCACGGTGTCTGGTCAGGCTAAGCAGCAATTGCTGATCATGCGCCAGTTGCTGCCGCAATTGCTTGCCAAGCGCATGCAACTCGGCCGGCACCAATCGCTGATCGTAATAAGCCGAAATCTCAGCGTCCGCTTTTAAAAACACCATTTCCAGCATCGATAAGCGGGTAGCGAAAAACGGCCAGGCTTGCTGCATCTCGGCCAACACCGCTTGCTCACCCCGATCGAGCACCTGCTGCAGGGCATTGCCGGCTCCCAGCCAGGCGGGCAACATCAAGCGGTTTTGCGACCAGGCAAAAATCCACGGGATAGCACGTAAACTCTCAACCCCGCCCTTAGGGTTACGCTTGGCGGGGCGGCTGCCAAGTGGTAACTGTCCTAACTCCTGCTCTGGCGTGGCCGCGCGGAAATAACGTACAAAGTCGGGGTGCTCGCGAACGATGGCTCGATAAGCCTGGCAGGAGCTTTCTGCCAGCTCCGTCATCACGCGGCGCCAGCTGCTTTTCGGTACCGGTGGTGGCAACAGCATGCCTTCCAGCACCGCGCTGGCATAGAGACTAAGGCTACGCTCAGCCAGTTTCGGCAGACCAAATTTAAAGCGGATCATCTCGCCTTGTTCGGTCACCCGAAAGCCACCATCTAAGGAGCCTGGCGGCTGCGATAAAATCGCGGCATGGGCCGGAGCGCCACCGCGACCAATAGTACCACCACGGCCGTGGAACAGGGTAAGCTGCACACCGGCATCGCCACAGACTTGCACCAAGGCTTCCTGGGCACTGTACTGCGCCCAGGAGGCAGCCAACACACCAGCATCCTTGGCGGAGTCCGAGTAACCTATCATCACTTCCTGCTGGCCCTGGATATAACCGCGGTACCAATCAATGGCCAGCAACTGCTCTATGCAACGCGGGGCCTGCTGCAAATCACTTAAGGTTTCAAATAAGGGGGCAACCCGCATGCCAAAGCCAATGCCCGCTTCTTTGAGCAGTAGCTGCACGGCCAGAACGTCCGATGGCTTACCGGCCATCGAGATCACATAGGTGCCCAAGGCTTCCTCGCCGTGGCGTGCCACCATCTCACAGGTATCCAGTACCTCCTGCACCTCTTCGGATGGCTGCCATTGCCTTGGAAACAGCGGCCGGCGATTGGGCAGTTCACGCAATAAAAAGGCCTGCCTGTCATCCTCACTCCAGGCGCTGTAATCACCAAGCCCTAAGTGACGGGTTAGCTCACTAAAGACAGCGCTATGGCGGGCCGCATCCTGACGAATATCCAGTTTAAGCAGGGTAACCCCGAAACAATAGACCCGACGAATGGTATCCTGCAGCCGGCCATCGGCAATTTGTGCCATGCCGCATTCGCGTAATGAGCGATCGCACAGCAGCAAAGGCTCCAGCAGTTGCTCACGTTGCCAGATCAAATCGGCCGGGCGCTGCAGCCGATCCCGACTGACCGCTTCAGTCAACCAGTCGCGAGTGTTACTGAGTTGCTGCTGCAGCTGTTTCAACACTGCACGGTATGGCTCGAAGGCACCGTCACTGAGCTGCTGCAACTCATCATTGGCCTGGTTCATCGACAGCTCTTTGCTGAGCACATCCAGATCCTGAATAAACAAATCGGCGGCTTTCCAGCGGCTGAGTAACAGTACCTGGCGGGTCACTTTAGCAGTGACAAAAGGATTACCATCGCGATCGCCGCCCATCCAGGAGGCAAAACGAACCGGCGTGGCATGCAATGGCAACGCCTGACCGGCGGCATCACGCATCCAAGTATCCAACTCGCGTAAAAAGGCAGGCACCGCCTGCCATAGCGAACTCTCGATCATGGCAAAACCGGATTTGGCTTCATCCACCGGAGTTGGGCGCTGCTCGCGAATTTCATTGGTAAACCACAACTGAGCAATCAGCTCCTGCATGCGGTCACGCAGCCGCAGCTGATCACAATCGGCACGTTGTTGTTCCAGTGCAGATAAACAATCGGCGATTTCGGTGAGCTTATGGATCACGGTGCGACGCGATACTTCTGTGGGGTGCGCGGTCAGCACCAGCTCTATCGCCAGCTTATCCACAGCTGAAGCAATGGCCTCCGGATGAAGCTTGGCAGCCTGCAAATGTTTCAGCATCGCCTGCAAGGGCGCAGCCTGCGGATCTTCCGCCAGCACTTCCTGGCTGGTGCTGTGCTGCTGCTCGGCCAGGTTGGCCAGATTTAAAAAATGGGCAAAAGCTCGGGCAACCGGCAACAGCTCATCATCACTGAGTGATTGCAGCAGCTGCTTTAATTGATGCTCACGGTCACTATCACCCGCCCGCGCCTCTTTGGATAGCTGGCGAATTTGTTCAATGCGTTGGTAGACATCCTCACCCAAGTGCTGGCGGATCAAATCACCCAACTGGGTTCCCAGTAAGCCGACATTGGCTCGCAAGGCTGCATAATGTTCCATAACACTCTCCCTACCCTTTGCTATGCCTATACCCTAATGCCAAGGAGGGCTGTACTCAAGCATGATAGCTTACCAAGAGAGCGACATTCTGCCTTTTGGCAGGGAATATACCCAACTAGTCTTACGATGCGGATTTCAGGGAGAGATAAAATTGCATGAAGTTACTTGGGCACCAACTCTTTTGTTATCGGCAATTTACCATTATGATAATCTTTTTAGCGCACAAGGAGCGTCTCGATGGTTACACGATTTATTCCCCGCTTGATTGCGGTAGGCCTGCTGTTTTGCAGCCAGGCGCTGCTGGCACAAAGTGCTGTCTGGCAAGTCAGTAACGACCAGCATCAGCTATTTATTGGTGGCACCGTGCATTTATTGCCAGCTAACGAGTTTCCGCTACCGGCCGAGTTCGATAAAGCCTATCAGCAGGCTGAAAAGCTGGTGTTTGAAGTGGATATAAGCAAGATGATGGACCCCAGCATTGGCCCCATGATGCTGAACTATGCCATGTATCAGGATGGACGAACCCTGAGCTCCGTTCTTAGTGAGGAAAGTTATCAGCGCCTGCAACAAGCCGCCGCTGCACTTGGTGTCGATACCAAGGCGCTAGCGCCGTTCAAACCGGATTTTGTGCTGGTGCAAATGCTGCAGCTTAAACTGCAACAACTGGGCATGGCGGGCGAAGGCGTCGATATGTACTTTTTCAACAAAGGCGCTCAAGATAATAAAAACAAAGCCTTTCTGGAAACCATTGAACAGCAATTTGCGTTGCTGTTTTCCATCTCGGACGGCCATGAAGACGACTGGATTGCGCAAAACCTCGACCAGCTGGATGAAACCGAGCAGTTTATGCGGCAAACCTTGGCGGCCTGGCGCAGCGGCGATCGCGAGGCCTTAACCGAGCTGGTCAGCGACATGCACGACACCGAAGTAGGCCAGCGCTTTTATCAGCGCCTGCTCACTGAGCGCAACCAGGATTGGGTAGAGCAAATTGATGCCATGCTGCAAACCCCGGAAGTTGAATTTGTGCTGGTGGGTGCCCTGCATCTGGCCGGGCCGGATAATGTGCTGGACTTACTGGCTGAACGTGGTTATCAGGTGCGGCAACTTAGCGCCAACTAACTGCAGCACTGGCAAGCAGGCTAATCTTCTGCTTGCCAGTATTGTTCCAGTTGCTCAATCATAGCCACAGGATAATCCGCCTGATACAAACGGCGCATAGTACCATCCAGATAGCTTTGCTGTAGCGCCTCCTGCCAACGCTGCACCCGCTCTGCCGGGACTTCCTTTGAAAATGCCAGATACAAATACGACTGGTACAGCGGCTGCCAACGCTGCAGCGTCACATCCCCTTGCTGGAAAAACTCTCCGTAACGCAAAGCATTCAGTGCAATGACTTCGGCTCTGCCTCGCTCAGCCATCACCTGACATTCATGCGCATTGGCCACCACCGACAAATTACGCCCTTCTTCAAAGCCCAACCGTTTAAAATACTCCAGCTGCGCTGAGCTGCGATAAGCGCAACCACGAAGTCTAGCTGCAGCAAAATCCGCCGGACGCGCTACTACTTCCGGCAAGCTATACAGCTGCATATCATAGTAGTTGATTGGCCCAACCCATTGGAACTGAGCCTCACGCGCTGGCGTTCGCACGGTTTCAAACAACACCGTATTTGGCTCTGCTCTTGCCAGCTCCATGGCTCTGGCCCAGGGCAACAGCGAAAAGCGCAGCCGTTCGTCCAGCTGCTGCTGCAAATGCAAAATCAGCTGGATGGTCACCCCATCAATCTGCCCCGTTTCGTTGAGGTACTGAGACGGGGGGCTGTGCTCGGTTAAAAAGTGCAGCTCAGGCTCAGCATCGGCCCAGGCAAAGCAGCCAGCAGACAGAACGAGACTAAGAGTTAGCACAAATAGCAGACGCATCATGAAAGACAACAGAAAAATAAGAGGTTAGCCTAACTATAGCAGTCAACGCATGCCCTGACAGCGCTCAATTACTCTGACCGTGGTTTATTTTGTCGCAGCGACTTGGTAGCGCCGCGCTGTTTTTTCTGCTGAATGCGTCGTTGCTGGCTGCCATAGGTTGGCTTGGTGGCCTTGCGTTTTTTTTGCTGCACAGCGGCAGCGGCGATCAGCTCGGTTAATTGCGCCAGCGCCAGCTCACGGTTTTGTTCCTGACTACGGCTTTGCTGGCACTTGATCAGAACCTTGCCGCTTTGGGTAATGCGGTGATCGGCACGGTGCAACAAACGCTGCTGCAGCCAATCTGGCAATGAACTTTGTCGGATATCCAGCACCAATTGCACCGCCGTCGATGTTTTGTTGACATGCTGGCCACCTGGGCCACTGGCACGGATAAATTGCCACTCCAGTTCGTCGTCTGCTAGTGTGAGTTGGTCATTGATCGCAATCATGGTTTCTTTTCGTTGCTGCCATTTTGCCTCTGTCC
>NZ_JAFIFQ010000065.1 GCF_020831925.1 Alkalimonas sp. | reverse complement strand
GCGCCAGAGTGAAGCCTTTGCCGCTATCGTCTTTCGCGCTTGGACGACGGAACACTGTCGACGGAGCCAGTTTCAGGAACTCACGGGCACGGTCGGTCAAACCCCGGCCGATGATCAACGGAATACGGCCACCCGCTTGTACTTCATCCAACAGTACATCCGTTGCCAGGCTAAATTCAGCAACCACTTCATCGCTGCCATGACGGCAAACTTTGCCCTGATATGGGTAGATATCAATCACATCACCCATATTCAAATTGGAAACATCTACTTCAATAGGCAGTGCGCCCGAGTCTTCCATGGTGTTAAAGAAGATGGGGGCAATTTTACCGCCCAGCACAAAGCCACCGGCACGCTTGTTTGGCACGTAAGGAATATCATCGCCCATAAACCACAGCACCGAGTTGGTGGCAGATTTACGCGAGGAACCCGTACCAACCACATCACCGACATAGGCCAGTGGGAAACCTTTTTCTTTCAATGCTTCCAGTTGCTTGATTGGGCCACGTACCCCTTGCTCTTCCGGCTCAATACCCTCGCGGCTGTTTTTGAGCATCGCCAGCGCGTGCAGTGGGATATCCGGCCGTGACCAGGCATCCGGGGCCGGTGATAAATCGTCGGTGTTGGTTTCACCGGTGACTTTAAACACAGTCAGGGTAATTTTTTCTGCCAATGCTGGTTTGGCCTTAAACCACTCGGCCTCGGCCCAGGACTCCACCACTTGTTTGGCAAAGGCATTGCCGGCTTCAGCTTTGTCAGTGACATCGTGGAAGGCATCAAAAATCAACAAGGTATGCGACAAGGCTTTGGCAGCCAGTGGCGCCAGGCTCGCATGATCCAGCAAGCTGATCAAAGGCTCAATGTTGTACCCACCCATCATGGTGCCGAGCAGCTCAGTGGCACGCTCTGGTGTCACTAAAGGAGACTTGGCTTCGCCCTTGGCGACAGCAGCCAGGAAACCGGCTTTAACGTAGGCCGCTTCATCCACACCCGGTGGGATGCGGTTTTCCAGCAAGTCGACCAAAAAGGCTTCTTCACCCTGAGGTGGATTTTTTAGCAACTCGACGAGAGCTGCCACTTGTTCAGCATTCAGCGGCTTGGCCGGGATGCCTTCTGCCGCGCGCTCGGCGACGTGATCACGATATTCTTGTAGCACTGTAGTGTCCTCTTGGTCGTTGGTGACGCTGCATGGTTCAGCCAGCTCTACCCGTCTTACCTGCAATCGGTCTGGGGAGAGTTCGCAGCCTGCAAGCGTCAACTCTTGATATGAACCCGCGTGATTATAAGAAATTAGCTGCCGGATTAACATTCGCCTGTGGTCGTATCCGGTTATAGCCGGTATAAACTGGCTGAATAAAATGGTTAGACCAGTTTAACGAAAAGTGCAGGGAGTGTCGGCACGCAAACAGGCAGCCGCGACGCGACTGCCTGTTAACCGATGGAAGTATAACAGAAATTCTTTACCAGATCTTGACCCGCTCCTCCGCTGGTAAATACATGCTATCGCTTGGCTGCACATCAAAGGCCTGGTAGAACTCAGGTATATTTGGCAGCACACCAATCACCCGATAGTACGGCGGTGAATGTGGCCCGGTGCTCAACTGGCGACGCAAAGCCTCTTCACGGTAGTTGGAGCGCCAGATTTGCGCCCAACCGATAAAGAAACGCTGCAAGCCGGTGAAGCCATCCAGCACCGGCGCTTCTTCGCCACCAAGCGACAGTTTGTAGGCGCGTAGGGCCACAGTCATGCCGCCCAGATCGCCGATGTTCTCACCCAAAGCGACATCGCCATCGACAAAAACGCCCGGGAAAGGCTCAAACTGACTGTACTGAGCACTTAAGCGGGCACCTAATTTTTGGAAGCGCTCTAAGTCCTCGGCAGTCCACCAGTCACGCAGATTGCCATCACCGTCGTACTTGGCCCCCTGATCGTCAAAGCCATGGCCAATTTCATGGCCAATCACAGCGCCAATACCACCGTAATTGACCGCATCATCGGCATTCATATCAAAGAAAGGCGGTTGCAAAATCGCGGCCGGGAACACGATTTCGTTCATCACCGGATTGTAATAGGCATTGACGGTTTGCGGTGTCATAAACCATTCATGACGCTGAATGGGCCCACCCAACTTACCAACCATATCATCGTAAGCGCGATGGCTGGCGCGGATGCTATTGCCAACCAAGTCATCGGCTTTAATCACCAGCTCAGAGTAATCCTGCCACTTATCCGGGTAGCCAATTTTGGTGGTAAAGGTACTGAGTTTTTCCAGTGCCGCCACTTTGGTTGCTTCCGACATCCACTCCAGCTCTTTAATCGATTCGCCAAAGGCCAACAACACATTATCGACCAACTCTTCCATCCGAGCTTTGGCTGCTTCGTTAAAGTGACGCTCGACATACAACTGGCCAACCAGCTCACCCAGCACACCATTGGTGGTATCCACCGCCCGACGCCAGCGCGGTTGCTGCTCTTCGACGCCTTGCAGCGTCTGGCTGTAAAAAGCAAAACGACGATCCGCCACGGTTTCGCTTAGCTGCGGTGCAAAGCTGTGAATGGTACGGTAGGTCAGATACGCCTGCCAGGTGCTGAGATCGGTGCTGTTCACCAGTTTAGCCAGGCCCTCGAAATAGGATGGCTGTGCCACAATCACATCCTGCTCCGCCGGTAAACCGAAAGCAGCAGCATAGGCTGGCCAGTCAAAAGCACCCAATAAGGATTTCAATTCACCGGCTGATTTTTTGTTGTAGGTTTTATCGGCATTGCGGCTGTCCAGCCGGGTCCAGTGGTGTCCGGCCAGCGCATGCTCCAGCGCCATGATCTGCTCTGCCGCAGCGGGCGCATCGGCAAAACCGGCCAGGGCCAACATATCGGCAACGTATTCCTGGTAAGCCGCTTTCAGACGCAGGGAATCCTCATCTTCGTTAAAGTAATAATCCCGATCCGGCAAACCTAAACCGCCCTGAAACAAATAAACGGCGTATTGGGTCGACTCACGAGCATCATTGTTAACGTACCAGCCAAACAACCCAGCCACACCATCACGCTGCAGCTCGGCTTTGAGGCCGGCCAGTTGCTCGCTGGACTCCAGTGCTGCAATTTTATCCAGCAAAGGCTGGATAGGTTGAATACCCAAGGTATTTAGGTGATTTTGGTCCATAAAGCTGTTGTAAAAGCTGGCCAGTTTGTACTCGTTGGAGCCCGGTACCAAATCGGTGCGGGCAGCCACTTCTTCAATAATATCACGCACTGCCTGCTGAGCTTGCTGGTGCAAAATATCGAAGGAGCCGATGCGGGAACGATCGGCCGGGATAGGATTGTTTTCAATCCACTGGCCATTAACGGCATAGTAAAAGTCATCCTGAAAGCGCACACTGCTATCAAAATTTTCCAGCTCTACGCCAGAGGTTAACGCCGCTTGCGCAGGTACCGCAGCGCCTTGCTGCTCGCCAACCGGCGTGCGATTGCTATCACAGCCAGCCAGACCTAACGCCAAAGCGACGCTGAAAGCCAATACACTGAGTTTTTTCATTGTTATAAAATCCTGTAGAGGTCGAGGTTGCGTTTAAGCATAGTACGGAGCTAGGCGCTGAAGCGCAAAAAAGTTTTGTAACAAAAGCTGACAAACTCATTACCAGCTTGGCGACATTGCTTGACGCGCTCGGCTCCGCTACAGTGTCTCTCTAACAATAAAGCATCGCACGATGCACCAAGTTGAGAACCCAACCATCATGAATCAACCACTTTCGGCCTTGCCAAGGCCTACCCCGCTGCACCGCTGGCTGGTACTGCTGTTTGTTAGCCTGGCCATGTTTGGCAACTACTATGTCTACGACTCGCTCGGCCCCGTAATTGATCTGCTGCAAAGTGATCTGGGCTTTAGTAACCAGCAAACCGGCTTTTTGATTTCCATCTACAACCTGGGGGCCATTGTTGCGCTGTTGATTGGCGGTATTATCATCGACCGTTATGGCACCAAACGCGCCTTGCTACTGTTTGCCAGCATCTGTTTGCTGGGTGCCGTAGTAACAGCGCTAAGCCCTCGCTATGAAATCATGGCCAGTGGCCGCTTGCTGCTTGGGCTTGGCTCCGAACCGCTGATAGTGGCAGCGACTACTGTGCTGGCCAAATGGTTTAAAGGCAAAGAGCTGAGTTTTGCTTTTGGCATTAACTTGTCGTTATCACGCTTGGGTTCAGCCTCGGCGGATTGGTCTACCAGCTTTGCCAGCCCGCTGTACAGCAACTGGCAGGACCCGCTGTGGCTGGCGACTGCTTTCGCTGGTATCTCCGTCACTGCGGCCATGCTGTACTGGTTGCAGGAAAAACGCTGTGAAGGCCGTTTTAACCTTGGCGTCACCGAAAAAACCGACCAATTAAAATTTAAAGAGTTATTTTTCTTTGGTCAGCGCTACTGGTACATCGTGGCACTGTGCGTGGTGTTTTATTCCACCATTTTCCCGTTCCGTACCTTTGCCATCATGTACTTTCAGGAAGCGCACGGCATGGCCCGCGAAGCCGCTGGCATGCTCAATAGCATGATGATGGTATCGGCGATTGTTGCCACCCCGTTGTTTGGTTTGCTGATAGATAAAGTCGGCCGGCGTGGCCTTTTTATGACTTTGGGCTGCCTGATGATGCTGCCGCTCTTTCTGGCCGTCACCTATCTGCCAGCCGGCGCACCGGTGATGGTGTTTGGCAGTGCCATTCCAATCACTCTGTTGCTGGTGATGCTGCTGCTGGGCTGTGTTTTTTCCCTGGTACCGGCGGCAATGTGGCCTTCTGTGGCCTATACCGTCGATCAGCGCCGTTTAGGCACCGCCTATGCCACCATGACGCTATGCCAGCAAATTGGCTGGTCCATCGTACCGCCAGTGATTGGCTATCTGAATGATCTGAATCAGGCCAGTGCCGACAATGTCGCAGGCTATGCGCCTGGTATGTGGTTCTATACCGGCCTGGCCGTCACCGGTCTGGTGTTTGCGCTGTTGTTATGGCGTCATGAAAATAAACCAATGGCCAGGCCGGGCCATCACAAGGAAACTGCCGCCGAGCATCAGCACCCAGGGTAAGCTGCCCCAGATGAACAGCAGGCTCAGGCCTGCTGTTTACAAACCATTGAGTACCAAAGCGGCCAGCAAACCCAGCAGGCCGCCAAAAAAACCGCCCCAGATCACCAGCCAGCCTAAGTGCTCTTTGATCATCTGTTGCAGCATCTGCTTCACCAGCTCCGGCGTAAGCTCATCCAACCTGGCTTGCACTATGGTTTCA
This sequence comes from Alkalimonas sp., assembly GCF_020831925.1. Lineage (GTDB taxonomy): Bacteria > Pseudomonadota > Gammaproteobacteria > Enterobacterales > Alteromonadaceae > Alkalimonas. The sequence goes on along the minus strand of NZ_JAFIFQ010000065.1, from coordinate 9,273 downwards.
ATGTGCTGCTGAATTTGCTGCATTTGCTCTGGCCGCTCCAACTGCAGCAGGATCTGTTGCTGAAACTCATCGGAGTCGGCAATTTCCGTCAAAGCGTTTTTCAGTTCCAAAATAAAGGGCTCGCGCAGCGGCAACAGTACTTTTTTGCCGCCAACCATCATCAGCATGGAGCCAAAAGACGACTCCTCCACCACCTTAAGCAGGGCATCAAAGGCCGGATCCAGCTCTACCTGCTCAATCACCGGGCCCAGTTCCAGTTTCATTGGCTCGCCGTATTCATCTTGCTGATGCAAAAAGCGGTCGATGTTGTCACTGCTGAAAAACTGCGTCATCAACAGCTGCTGCAGGCTTTGCTTTAACTGCTCGAAACGGGCCGGGATCACGCCGGAGCCATAGAGACCAGGCACCTTTTCAAACAACATATGCACTGCCAGCCAATTGGTCAGGCCACCTGAGAGCGCAAAAAGGCCCGTGGTCAGCAACCAAGGCTGCGCCAGGCCAAAACCAGCGATGGTGATTGCCAGGGCCACCCCATTGGTCAGCATACTTTTGTTCATTCAAAACTCCTTAACGTCGAACAACCAAGCAACTAGTGACGCTTATCCTGCCAGCGTCCCCATTGATAATACAGCCACTGACCAAGCCGGCGCCAGCGGGCAAACGGAAAGGCCGGCAATGGCCGCTGATAACAGGGCAGATTCGGGATGGATTGTCCCATCGCCAGCTCGGCCAGCCGCTGACCGGCCAGGGCAGAAAACGACAGGCCGCTGCCACAATAACCGGCGGCATAACTCACGCCAGCATAGGAGCTATCCTGCGGTGCCTGATACAGATGCGGCAGATCATCCAGCGACACCGCCACCCAGCCACTCCACTGATAAGCGATATCTATACCCGCCAGCGCTGGAAAGCTGTACTCAAGCGCACTTCGCAAGGCCTTGGTATAGCGGGGTTTATCGGCATGGCGGCCCTGAATGGCGCCACGGCCACCAAACAACAGGCGACCATCCGGCAGCAAACGGTAATAGTACTTCAGGGCCCGGGTATCCATCACGATGGGCTGACCACGAAAGCCGCAAGCGCTTCGCTCGTGCTCCGTCAGCGGCCGGGTCACGATAATGCTGCTTTGTACCGGCAGTATGCGCCCATTAAGCAATGGATGAAAATCTTTCGGCGTATAGCCATTGGTGGCAATCAACACTTTTTTAGCCGTCACTGAGCCCTGAGGGGTCTGTAGCCGGTGCAGCCCTTGCTGTTTTTGCCAACCAAGCACTGGCGAGCCGCCATAGATGGTGGCGCCTGCCTGCTCTGCCAGCCGGCTGTAACCCAGCGCCAGTTGCAGCGGGTTTAGCCCAAAGCAGTCCGGGTCCAGCAAAGCACCACAGGCCTGCTGATCGGCCAGATGCGTCTGCTGCAGCTCGGCCTGGCTCAGGTATTGTAGCTGTTCCCCAAAGTGCTGATTGAGCAGCTGTTGTTGCTGTTCAAACAGGGGTAAAAAACGCGGCTGATGCGCCAGTTTGTAGTAACCAGGCGGCTGCGCCTGACAGTCGATAGCGCCCTTTTGGCAAAGCGTGGCCACTTGCTCAAAGGCCTGCCGGTATTCCCGGTAGCAGGCCTGAGCGGTTTCAAGGCCAAAACGCTCAGTCAGCTGCACCGCCCCCAGCCGACCGGTGCCTTTTAGCACAAAACCCGCATTACGACCGCTGCAGCCCCAGCCAGGCTGGTGTGCTTCGAGCACTACCACATGCTGTGAAAACCGCCCGGCCAGCACCCTGGCGGCATTTAAGCCGGTATAACCCGCCCCAATCACCACCAGATCGGCACTGCGCTCTTGCTGTAACGCCGGATAACCGGGCTCTGCCTGCCCTTGCCCTGCCCAGTAAGATGCCGGATAAGGGGCATTGCAACCGGGATCTTTATCCAGCAAGGGGTCGTACATTGGCGCTTAGCCGGCAAACCAGGTTAAGAAAATCACCAGGCCAATGCCCAGCGCCAAGCGGTAAATCACAAAGGGCAACATGCCCATACGGCTGATAATTTTTAAAAACAAGTGAATACAAACCAAAGCACTGAAGAAAGACAACGCCATGCCACCGGCCAGTGCCGGTATGTCGTACACTTCCGGGTTTTTAATCAGTTTAGAGGTTTGGTACAAGCCAATCAGCACAATGATAGGAATCGACATTAAAAACGAGAAACGGGCGGCGCTGGCACGGTCCAGCCCCATCATCAGGCCTGCGGTCATGGTGACGCCAGAGCGGGAAGTGCCCGGAATTAACGATACCGCCTGAGCCACTCCAATCACCAGCACCTGACGCCAGCTTAAATGCATCACATCGGTCTGCTGTTTGGCGGTACGATCGGCATACCAAAGCAAACTGCCAAAAATCAACGTGGTGCAGGCAATCACCCAGGGCGAGCGCAGCACAGTTTCAATTAAGCCAGCAAACAGCAAGCCAGCCAAGCCAGCCGGTATAGTGGCGACAATCAGCATCCAGGCCAGGGTGCCATAGGTGCTTTGCTGGCCACGCAGCGATTGCAACCAGCCCAGGATCAACTGGCCCACATCGCGGCGAAAGTACAACACCACGGCCGCCAGGGTCCCTACATGCACCGCCACATCAAAAGCAATGCCCTGATCATCCCAGCCTAAGATGGCCGAGGGTAAAATCAGGTGCGCGGATGAAGAGATTGGTAAAAATTCGGTAATACCCTGAATAATGGACAGGATAAGGATTTCAATGGTACTCACTTAGGTTTCACTCCATGAAAAGGGCACCGTCCACAGTTTTTGCTGCTTCGGGTACTGTTGCCATAGTTGGCGATAGGTCAGGCCAGTCTGTGGATGAATGTGCTCCGGCACCAGCTCTGCCAGCGGCCACAGCACGAAGGCATTTTTGGTAATTTCATCCCGTGGCAGTTCCACCGGCTCCTTGCAGATAAGCTGGTCGTAAGTTAGCAAGTCCAGATCCAGCGTCCGGCCGGAAAAACGTGCCACATTGCGCTTGCGACCGTGCTGGTCTTCAATGGCTTTAAATAATTCGACACACCCTTCCACCGTTAAGTCGGTGTGGGCAGCCACCACCAGATTGTAAAAAGGATCGCCGTCAAAACCGACCGCTTCACTTTCGTAGACGGAGGAAATGTGCAAGGCGCCAAGGGCTTGTTGAAGCTCGCGGATGGCTGCCCGGATATGCTGTTCCCGTTCGATATTGCTGCCAATGCTGATCAGAATAAAGGCCATCAACCGGCCTCCCGCTCAATGCATACCCCGACAGTTTCCGCCGTTGGCACCGCCCCCGGTTTACTGACAGTGACCTGAACCCGGCTGGTGGCAAAGTTTTGTAACAAAAATTCAGCCACCCGCTCGGCCACCGTTTCAATCAGCTCAATCGGCTCACGCTGAACCAGTTCGGTGACCTCGGCCGCAATCACACTGTAATCCAGTGCCTGGCGGATATCATCGCTGGCGGCAGCCTGGCGGGTATCGCAGCTTAGGGCTAAATCCAGCTCCAGCCGCTGTTGAATGGACTTTTCCCACTCGTACACACCTATCACCGTATCGATGCACAACTTTTTAATAAAAACAGTATCCATCAGTTCATTCCGCAGCAGGTTCAGGGTAAGATGAAGACATAAGCCAATTGGGTAGATTGCCGCCACCTTGACCAAGCGACGCCGATCTTATCGTAAAAAGCCAGGCTGAGGAACCGCATTGATGACACCCATGATCCTGACACTTATGTTGCTGGCATATCTGCTGGGATCCATCTCATCGGCGGTGCTGATTTGCAAGCTGTTCCGGCTGCCCGATCCCAGAACCACTGGCTCCAACAACCCGGGTGCCACCAATGTGCTGCGCACCGGCGGCAAATTGCCAGCAGCACTGGTGTTGCTGTTCGATATTCTTAAAGGCACTATCCCGGTGTGGGGCTCGTACTTTTTGGGGCTGGAGCCGATTTATCTGGGCTTGATTGGTATTTGCGCTTGTCTTGGCCACATTTATCCGGTGTTTTTTGGCTTTAAAGGTGGCAAAGCGGTGGCAACCGCGCTTGGTACCATGATGCCCATTGGGTTGGATCTGACCGGCCTGCTGCTGGCGACCTGGGTGTTGGTACTCGCGATCAGCGGTTACTCGTCTCTGGCAGCCATTATTACAGTGGGTTTAGCGCCGGTGTTTACCTGGTTTATTAAGCCGATGTATACCTTGCCGGTGTTGATGCTCAGCCTGCTGATCATTGCCCGCCATCACCAAAACATTGCCCGGCTGCTGCGTGGCAACGAAAGCCGGGTCTGGGATAAAGATAAAAATCTTAAAGAATAGTCCTTAGGGTCTGTTGACCCTAGATGGGTGACAGCTGTTCCATCGGCCAGCGTGGCTGAACGGCAATCGCCAGATCCTGCTGTTGTCCAGCTACCAGACGCTGATGGCCGGCAAAGGCAATCATAGCGCCATTGTCGGTACAAAACTCTTTACGAGGATAAAACACCTGGCCACCGCGCTTTTGCAACAAAGCGGCTAATTGTTCACGCAGAGAGGTATTGGCGCTGACCCCGCCCGCGACCACCAGGCGATTCAGACCGGTTTGTTGCAAAGCCCGCTCGCACTTCGCTACCAACGTATCTACCACTGCTTGCTGAAATGAAGCGGCGATATCAGCTCTGGCTTTGTCATCCGAACCGGCTTTGGCAATGACATTGGCAGCAGCGGTTTTCAGGCCACTGAAGCTAAAATCCAGCCCGGGCCTGTCCAGCATCGGTCGCGGGAAGCGATGTGCTGTCGGGTTGCCTGCAGTGGCCATCTTCGCCAGCAAAGGACCACCCGGGTAATCCAGCCCCATCAATTTGGCGGTTTTATCGAAGGCTTCACCGGCTGCATCGTCAATCGACTCGCCCAAAAGCTGATACTGGCCAATACCTGCCACGGCGACCAGCTGGGTATGCCCACCGGAGACCAGCAGCGCCAGGAAAGGAAACGCCGGTGGTTCAGCTTCCAGCATAGGTGCCAGCAGATGGCCTTCCATATGATGCACCCCTATGGCCGGCTTTTGCCAGGCAAAAGCAAGGCTACGGCCAATAGAAGCACCTACCAACAAAGCACCGGCCAAGCCTGGTCCTGCGGTGTAAGCCACGCCATCGATATCGGCAGCATTGATGTTGGCCTCTTTGAGTGCAGCCCGGATCAACGGCAAAGTTTTACGCACATGATCGCGTGATGCCAGCTCCGGCACCACACCACCGTAATCAGCGTGCAGCTTCACCTGGCTGTACAGCTGATGGCTGAGTAAGCCCAACTCACTGTCGTAAATCGCTATGCCTGTTTCGTCACAGGATGTCTCAATTCCCAGTACCCGCATTGTTTCCTCCGGCGCTAAAACCCGCGAATTGTACTGGGATCCAGGATAAATCACCAGCGATCCACAGAATCCCTTTACAAGGCCCCCGGCTTTTGAGTAAAATGCGGCACCATTTTTAATCGTATTGGTCGCTGACTGACCAGATAAACCGAGGTGAGAATTTAATGCCTGTTGTTAAAGTAAAAGAAAACGAACCCTTTGACGTAGCTTTGCGTCGTTTCAAGCGCTCTTGTGAAAAAGCTGGCATCTTGGCTGATGTGCGCGCGAAAGAATTCTACGAAAAGCCTACCTGGATTCGTAAGCGTAAGAAAGCGGCTGCGGTAAAACGCCACGCGAAAAAGCTTTCTCGCGAAAACGCTCGTCGCATCCGTCTGTACTAATCGGTACCAAAGACGTCACAGCGACGGCTGCGTTTCATTGCCAGGCAGGCAGCAGCTGTTCTCAAACAGCTTTTGATTGCAATGAAACGCCCACCTGCTTTCTGGCTGCAATTACGCAGCAGAGTCAGGAACTAGCATATGCTGACCACACCGTGCTTCCAGGCACGGTTTGTCTTTTTCTGAGCAAAGTGAAACTATCCAGTGGCCGGACAGATCCCGCGACAGTTCATTGATGATTTACTGGCTCGAACCGACATCGTCGAGTTGATCGATCAGCGCGTTCCTTTGAAGAAAAAAGGCCGGAATCATTCTGCCTGCTGCCCTTTCCATAACGAAAAAACACCGTCTTTTACCGTCAGTCAAGATAAGCAGTTTTATCACTGTTTCGGCTGTGGCGCCCATGGCAACGCCATCACTTTTTTGATGGAGTACGAGCAACTGGAGTTTCCGGAAGCCATCGAAGAGCTGGCGGCGATGCACCATCTGGAAGTACCGCGCGAAGGCGGTGGTCCAGCCCGACCAAGCGGCCAGGCCGATGACTATACCTTAATGCAAAAAGCCAGCACCTTGTGGCAGCAACAGTTGCAGCAAGGCCCGGCCAGCGCACAGGCGCAAGCCTACATAAAACGCCGGGGTTTAAGCCCGGCCACCGTACAAAAATTTGGCATTGGGGTGGCGCCGGATAGCTGGGATTTTCTGCTGCGCCAGCTGGGCAGCGATAAAAAAATCCGCGATCAGCTGTTTGAGCTCAAGCTGACCAATCGCAATGAGCAAGGCCGCGAGTACGATTTTTTTCGCAACCGCTTGATGTTTCCCATCCGCGATCGCCGCGGCCGGGTTATTGCCTTTGGTGGCCGGGTGTTTGACGATGGTACACCCAAATACCTGAACTCGCCCGAAACTCGTTTGTTTCATAAAGGCCGGGAACTGTATGGGTTTTATGAGGCTCGCCAGCAGCAAGAACGGTTGGAACAGGTGCTGGTAGTAGAAGGCTACATGGATGTGGTCGCGCTGTCGGAGCAAGGCATCGATTTTGCCGTCGCCAGCCTGGGCACGGCCACCACCAGCGAGCATATGCAAACCCTGTTTCGCTATTGCCGCTCCGTGGTCTGTTGTTACGATGGCGACCGGGCCGGTCGCGATGCGGCCTGGCGGGCACTGCAAAATGCCCTGCCGCAATTAAAAGATGGCGTCGAGCTGAAATTTGTCTTTCTGCCGGATGGCGAAGATCCGGATAGCATGGTGCAACAAGAAGGCAAAGACGCTTTTTTGCAGCGGATAGCCAACGCCGATAGTTTGCAGCATTATTTCTTTGAGTATCTGTTGGCGCAGCACGACGCTGGCTCGGATGCAGGGAAATCGGCCTTGCTGGCCGAGGGCAAAGCTTTAATTGGCCAGATCCCAAGCGAATTTTACCGTGAGCAATTAAGCGACAAACTGCACAGCCTAATTGGTAAACCCAGGGGGCTAAAGCCAGCCCCAGGCAAAGGAAGCGCCGCACGCTTCATGCCGAAGGCGCAAAGCATGACACCGATGCGCCGGGCCATTGCCTTGATGCTGCAGTACCCAGCATTGGCCAATAGCATTCCCCAGGCGCAAGAGCTGGCGGGTGCCAACTTAGCTGGCATGGAATTATTGCTGGCCTTACAGCACAAAATACTGGCGGCACCTGGTATCCGCACGGCTCAGTTGCTGGAGCATTGGCGTGATAGCCAGGAATATCCGATACTGAATAAACTGGCGATGTGGGATCCGCAGCTGGAACCAGAGCAAGTCGAACCAGAATTTATCGATACCTTCAGCGCCATTGAAGATCAATACCTGCAACAACGGTTGGAAGCGCTGGAGCGCACCGCCAAGCTGCAAAAATTAACCCCTGTCGAACAACAGGAATACGTATTGCTGCTAACAGCACTAAAAAGCAGAAAACCGCGATCGGCACCAAGCTAATTGCTGGCTAGAAATGCCGCAGTTTGTTATAATTGCCAGTTCGCAATTCGTTTATTAATTAACTTGAGTGGAAGAACAGCCTCTATGGAGCAAAGTCCTCAGTCGCAACTCAAACTCCTAATCTTGAAAGGTAAAGAGCAAGGGTACCTCACCTTTGCCGAAGTCAATGACCACCTTCCACAAGACATTATCGACTCGGAGCAAATTGAAGATATCATCCGCATGATCAACGACATGGGGATTCAGGTTTTTGAATCTGCCCCCGATGCCGATGATTTGATCATGACCGATGCCGCCGCCGATGATGACGCTGCGGAAGAAGCAGCGCAGGCACTGGTCAGTGTCGATAAAGAACTAGGCCGCACCACCGATCCGGTACGGATGTACATGCGGGAAATGGGTACCGTCGAGCTACTGACCCGGGATGGCGAAATTGAAATCGCCAAACGCATTGAAGATGGCATCAACCAGGTTCAAACCTCGGTTGCCGAATATCCGGAAGCCATAACCTATCTGCTCGAATTGTGGGATAAGTACGAAGCCGATCAGATGCGACTAAGTGATATTGTTACCGCTTTCGTCGATCCGAATGAGCTAGAAGAAGCCCCGGTGATTGCCACCAACATTGGTTCGGATGTGCCTGAATCCAACAATGATGACGACGATGATGACGATGACGATGATGACAGCGATGATGCCGATGATGGCGACAGCGGTCCGGATCCGGAAGTTGCACGGGTCAAATTTGCTGAACTGCGCGATCAGTACGACGTCACCCGCAACTCCATCGTCAGCAATGGCCGTGAGCACGACACCACCAAAGAAGAAATTCTGAAGCTGAGTGAAGTGTTCCGTTGTTTCCGCCTGGTACCAAAGCAATTCGATCGTCTGGTAAAAAACATGCGTGAGATGATGGACCGGGTGCGCGTGCAAGAACGCCTGATCATGAAGCACAGCGTCGAGCATGCCAAGATGCCAAAAAAGGCGTTCGTCAAAGCCTTTACCGGCAATGAAACCTCGACCGCCTGGATCGACGCTGAGATTGCTGCCAAGAAGACGCATTCTGACAAGCTGACTGACTTCAAAGACGATTTGTATCGCTGTATTGAGAAGCTGAAAAAAGTCGAAGAAGAAACCGGCCTGAGCATTGCCAAGATCAAAGACATCAACCGCCGGATGTCGATTGGTGAAGCCAAAGCGCGCCGGGCCAAGAAAGAGATGGTCGAGGCCAACCTGCGTCTGGTTATTTCCATTGCGAAAAAATACACCAACCGTGGTCTGCAGTTCCTTGATTTGATTCAGGAAGGCAACATCGGCTTGATGAAGGCTGTGGATAAGTTCGAATACCGCCGTGGTTACAAGTTTTCGACCTACGCCACCTGGTGGATCCGTCAGGCCATTACCCGCTCGATTGCTGATCAGGCCCGTACCATCCGTATCCCGGTGCATATGATTGAGACCATCAATAAGCTGAATCGGATCTCCCGGCAGATGCTACAAGAGATGGGCCGCGAGCCTACCCCGGAAGAGCTGTCCGAGCGCATGCAAATGCCGGAAGACAAAATCCGCAAGGTGTTGAAAATCGC
>NZ_JAFIFQ010000064.1 GCF_020831925.1 Alkalimonas sp. | reverse complement strand
AAAATTAAGTGGACACTTAAATTAGAGTATCAACCTGTGATCGCCGGACGCTTACCGTATTTTGGCATTTATAGTCTGGTTGCCTGGGCCGAACAAACAACTGGCCCCTTAAACCAGACCACCAATGCAGGGAGCTTATATGCATTATTCGTTCTTAAAACGCCGGATGAACAGGCGTGGCGCTGTTGCTGCTTTGCTACTTTCGGCAACGGTTGCTGCACAACCGACCTATGCAACCGAGTCAGCAATAGATCCGTCGTCGTTGCAGCTTTCAAGCTGTTATGCACGGGGACTAAGCGATGCGCTTCGCTGTGGTCGTATAGAGCAGCCTCTGGCTGCTGATACTGGCAGAGAGGGTACAATCAGCATTCACTTTGCAGTGATCCCAGCCATCAATCCGGTTCACCCCAAGGAAGCTATTCTGGCCTTCGCTGGAGGCCCAGGCCAGTCGGCCTTTGACGCGGCGTCTACCTTTGAGTATGCCTTGCGTTATGTCAGAGAGACGCGGGATATTCTGCTGGTTGACCAGCGTGGTACTGGCAAATCAGGGGTATTGCAATGCGATGGTATGGATTTAACTGAGCAATTCGCCTTTGATGAAAGTACCGCCGATATGGCGGCGCTGATTCGCAAACAGACAGAAGTCTGTCGGGAAAAACTGCAAGTGAACCTTCAACATTATACTACTCTGGCCGCTGCGAGCGATTTTGAAGCTGTTCGCCTTGCTCTAGGCTATCAAAAATTACACCTCTATGGTGGCTCTTACGGTACCAGGATGGCGCAGCAATACATGCGCCAGTATCCGGACGCAGTGCTCAGTGCAACCTTGGATGGTGTGGTCGCGTTTAACCAAAGCTTCGCTGCGATGGGGTTAACGTCAGATGCGTCATTAGATGCCTTGTATGCCTACTGCGAGGCGTCACCAGCTTGTCGGCAACAGTTCCCGCAGGCGCGGCAGCAATTTGAAGCTCTGCTGGTGCAACTGGAGCGCTCGCCACTGCAAACACAGGTGCGGCACCCCAGAACCTACCAACTGATCGACTTAAAACTGACCCGTTTTAAGCTGCAACAGGCACTTCGCTTTGCTTTATACAGCAATAGCACACGAGCGCTGGTGCCATTTGCTATCGACCAGGCCAGCACAGGCGATTACAGCGCCCTGGTTGGCCTGATGTTGGCGCAGGATATCGCCGACGACTTATCCATTGGTGTGAACAGCGCTGTGGTGTGTGCTGAGGACTGGCCATTCTGGACTGAACAAACACGCACGGAGTTTGGCAGCAGTTACTTGGGCGCCATGTGGCAGCTAGGTGCCGAGGCGGGTTGCCAGGTTTGGCAGGTTAAGCCGGCTAGCAGGAACTACCTGGAACCTCTGGCAACCAATACGCCCGTACTATTGTTATCAGGTGGCCTGGATCCGGTGACACCTCCATCAGGGGCGGAGTTGGCCATGGCTCAGATGACCAATGCCAGACATCTTATCGCACCGCATGCTACGCATATAGTAGCGACCCAGAGCTGTGCCCCTCAATTAATCAGCCAGTTTATTGCTGAAAAATCCGCTGAAGCACTGGATAGCAGCTGCTTAGAGCAAGATAGTCGCAAACCCTTTATGACCAACGCAAATGGCACGGCAGCGCCAGTTGCGACAGTGCAGGAGTAAACCATGATTAAGGTCACTGATTTGTACAAGAAAATAGGCTCAGTGCAGGCACTGAATGGTCTTAGTTTTCAGGCAGATAATGGCACTATTACCGGCTTGTTGGGGCCCAATGGGGCTGGTAAAACAACCTGCTTGCGCACCTTGTTTGGATTATTAAAAGCCGATAGCGGTAAGGCCGAAATCGATGGGCTTGATATTGCTACTCAAACACGCCAGGCCAGAACGCAGCTTGGGCTTTTTCCGGATCCTTTTGGCTTATACGAACGACTGACACCGCGTGAGTATGTACAGTTTTTTGCAGAGTTAAATGGTATGGCTAAGGCAGAAGCGTCACAAGCCACGGCGGAGGTACTAACTCTATTGCAAATGAATGACATTGCCGATCGGCGTTGTGAGGGTTTTTCGCAGGGACAGCGAATGAAAACAGCACTGGCACAAGCCATTGTCCATCAACCCACCAATATAGTGTTGGATGAGCCTACGCGAGGCCTGGATGTGATGAGTACCCGTGTATTACGTGATTTACTGCTCACACTGAAAAACCAGGGCCATTGTGTGCTGTTCTCCAGCCATGTGATGCAGGAAGTTGCCGCCTTGTGCGATCAGGTTGTGGTCATGGCCAGGGGGCAGTTGGTTGCTCAGGGCTCACCAGCCGAGCTTTGCGCCGCTACCGGTAAAAGCAGCCTGGAAGAAGCTTTTATCGCTTTAATAGGAACCGATGAAGGAATTGCCGCATGAACTCATTAATTCGCACCTTGTTTCGAAAAGAGCTGCTGGATGCCAGCCGTGATAAACGCTCAGTAATGGCAGGGCTTTACTATGCCTTAGGTACACCCATTTTAATGTGTCTGTTATTTGCTGTGCTGCTAAAGCAGTTGAGCTCGACCGATGAACTTTTTATAACCATTGAGAACGCATCGGCAGCACCTGCTCTGGTTCAGTTTCTAAAAACTAAAGAAATCAGTCATGCAGAGGAAAGTAAAGCCAAAGCCATTCGTTTGTCGATCAGTGAGGGCTTTGAGCAGCAAATGCAGCAAGGGCGACCGGCAACGGTTATTATCGATGCGGATCATTCGGATGATCGGCTGCTCAGCTCAATCCGCAGAGTCGAGCGTGCACTAGGTCAATACAACAATGAAGTTGCCCGGTTGCGGTTGATGGCGCGCGGTATAGATCCAACATTAATGCGGCCGGTCGATGTGCAAACGCATGATCAGGCCACACCAGACTCCCGTGGAGGCATGTTCTTAGGTATTGCAACCTTGACCATCATTTTAACGCTGTTTTATGCCTCGATGAACCTGGCAATTGATACCAGTGCCGGAGAGCGTGAGCGCAACTCACTGACGTTGCTGCTAAGCCAGCCATTAAGCAGCTTGCAGCTGGTGCTGGCAAAAGTTGGCGCGATCACCTGTTTTTCCATGCTGGGCTTAGTGGTTATCTTATTCGTTTCTAAGTTTGCTTATGGCCTGGTGCCCTGGGAACAGTTGGGTTTTAACATACGTTTGAATGCTGATTTTATGCTGTTCACCCTGCTGGTTGGTTTGCCTTTAGCCATGATGTCAGCCAGTTTGCAAGTGCTGGTGTCCTTCTTGGCCAAGTCATTTAAAGAGGCGCAGACTTATGTGACGATGGTGCTGTTTATTCCGCTGACGCTGAGTATGGTCACTACCTACAACATCGCCACCGAGTATGTGCAGTGGCTGCCAATAGCGGCGCAACAACAGGCGATGATCGAGTTCTTAAAAGGCAGTGCGTTGCCATTACCGCAGTTGCTGGTATCAACGCTGCTAACTTTGGCGCTTTTTGCCGTGTTTAGCTTTAGCAGCAGCCTGCTATTGAAAAGTGAAAAGGTGGTATTTGGCTTGTAAGGCACAGCCCCGGTATTGTCACCGGGGCTGGTTTTATTGCCACTGAATAAACTTGATGGATTGCTCTGCCGGTCTGTACACGGTGAGATAAACCATGTTTTCAGAGTGCGGATCAGGTTGCAGTTGCACAATCTGGTAGGGAATATCCCAGATTTGGGTTTGCTCTGGATTGCCTGGCGAGGTTCTGGCCAAAGTTCCCATTATGTTGAAACGATAGATGGCATCTTGCTGGAACCGCATCACCGGAAACCATTGGCTTCCTTCGTCAGCCGCCAGTACGGTGCTATCTTGCCGGCCACCATCCACATACCGCACCAGTTGGCCTGCTCTGTGGTAGTGCAGCTGGCCTGTTGCATCCACCACCGGATGCGTGGCAGGAAGGTGACTTTTTTGCTGCCATTGCGCGCTGAACAAATCGTATGACCAGACATACTCACCACTTTGTTGCACTTTAACCAGATAAAGCCCACTGCTGTCAGCTTTCCACACTGGCCGCCCAACATTGCCCTGCTCACTTTTTTGCCTCAGATGTTGTTGCTGAATATCCAGTACATACAAATTGCCCGCCTGAGAAAACGCGATCATACGCCCGTTGGGTGACCAGGCCAGATCAGTAATGGGGCTGGTGGAGTCGCTCAGCTCAGTCAATTGGTGCAAGCCATCTTTGTTCTGCAGCCACAACTGCCAGCTGCCGGTAAAGTCTGCCGAAAAAACCGCGCGCTCAGTTTGGGTCGGGTCCAGTGCTATGGCCATAGTGTTGCCTGCTGCATGCAGCAAGGGGGTGACTTCAACGTCTGAACGATCGCCATCCAGACTAATTTTTACGATCTGAAAGTTATGCTGGTTGTTGCTGATGCTTAATGGAGAGGTGTATGCCTGATGGTCGGAATAAAGGCTAAGCTCGCCAATCCGAGTGCTATCGGGCAGCAGCTTTAACTGCATCTCTTTGGTGTGCACATCAACGTAGACCAAAGCGTCGTTGGCAGGCACTACCAGATAGCGGTCATCCAGGCTCCAGCTCAGATCAAGCAGCAGTAGGCTAAAGTTAAAGCGATACAGCAGTTGATGCTCCCGGGTGTCTGGATCATACAAGTAGAGGTGCGGAATGCTTTCATCGTTGTAGTAAAGGTAAGCCAGACGATCCCCCGAGCGGGATAGTGCTAATACAGAGGCACCTAAACTGGACTCCGGCGCACTCAGTAATACCCGGCGATTGCCAGACTCAAGTTGCTTCGCCATAAGGCTGGCGGGTGTAAAGGGACCGTTGGCCGATTCGGTGTAATACAACGTTTTTCCATTCTTGCTCAATTGTGCCACGCCGAATACCACTCCTTTGCAAGCACTTAAGGTGCGCACCTCGTAATCCGGGTAGCGCTCTAGCTGGTAGAGGCGGTAAAAGCAACTACCATCCTGATTGCCAAGTTCCATGGTTAAAAGCTGCCGGCTGCCTGGTTGCCAACTTTGCAGACTAATAATAGTGTGCTCCCGCTCCAGCACCAGATCCTGCAAACTTAAGGGGTTGAGCAAAGAGCGGACTATGGTCCGGATACTGCCGTCTGGTTGAGTGTGGTTAAAAGCCAGTAAGCTGTTATCCGGTGACAGCAAAGGCCTGGATTCAACGCCCTGATACCAGGTTACTTTTTGCTGCTGGCTAATGGTTAGTTCTGAGCGCTCGATGCCAGCAGGCTGTGGGCTGCGGTCCTCTGCCTTGTTGCTGTTAGCCTGCCATAAAGCCAGGCTGGTGACGAGCATCAGCAGCAGGCCAACTCCCCACCACCAGTGCTTGGCGATGGATGCGCTTTTTCTAACAGTTGCAGCCGATGCAGGCTTGGCGAGGCTAGTTGCAGAGACGGGGCTTTGCTGGCTTAGGCTGGTCGAAACATCCAGTTGTAAGCTGTAGCCTTTGCGATGATGCGTTTTGATGGGGGACTGAGGCAGATCCTGATGTTGCAGTACTTTGCGTAGCTCAGAGATAGCGCGGTTAATCGCGTTGTCATCCACATAGCTTTGCTGCCAGACGGCATCAATCAGTTGCTGACGACTCAGGATTTGCCTGGGATGCTCCACAAAGTAAAGCAGCAACTTAAACAGCAAAGGCTCAAGCTCGCAGCGTTGCTGACCATGCTGAATGCTGTAATCCTCTGGGTTTACTTTCCATGGCCCTAAATACACCTTGACTCCCTTATTCGTTACATCACACCCACTACTTTGCTGCTACTGTAATGGAATTGCTGATAAAACGAAACAGTTGCCATAAAAAACCTTATGGAAACCGGATAAGATTTTCATAAGGTTTTTTATAGTCTTTATTTTCAATAATTTATATTTTAATCGTTAGATATAAATCCATTATGCCCTCATAAGCGACAGCAGAGCATCGAGACACTAGAGTTGGCATCAGTAGTTCAGCTGACCCAGGTTGGTTGCCATCAAAACTCTAACTAAGAAGGATATTCAAATGGAAAAATTAACAGGTCCTGCCATTGCATTGATTTCAGTTGCTGTGCTGTTGGGGAACTCGGCTATTGCCGAGGCAACCACGAACTACGAAGCAGAAAAAAAGACAGTATCCTACGTGCAAGTGATCGCTGATGAAAACAGTTCCTTGCTGGAGGAAGTGCGTGCTGACATTCAGCGCGATTTGAGCCACCGTATTAGGGATGCCCTGCGGGAATTGCCATTGTCGTTGAACCGTCCGGGCTAACAGCATGCGATGTGCTCGAATTTGGAGGCGGCTGGCACACTTTGTGGTGGTGTCAGCCAGTCTGCTGCCGGCTTGGTTGCAGGCGGAGTCCGTGGTTTGGAAAGTCAGCAAGGATCAGGATTATCTGTACCTGGCTGGCACAGTGGCCATACTACCAGAGCGGGAGTTTGCCTTACCGGCAGCTATTGAGGCCGCCTACCACAAAACTAACCGGCTTATCCTGGAAGTGCAGCTACCACAAAGCCCGGATGCGCAGAGCATGCTTACCTTATTGCAAGCTTTGCATTACTCACAGGGCCAGCAACTGTTGCCTCTATTAACAGCAGAAACAAGGCAACAGCTGCAGCAGCATCTGCTGGCAGCCGGTGTGGATTTGCTGCAACTGAATGACTACAAACCAGCCATGGTAACGGTGCAACTTTTGGCCATTGAAAAGCAACGCCTGCAACTGAGCGGATTTGCCGTGGCTGAGCATCTTGCTGCCCAAGCTCGCAAAGAGGGTCGGGTGATCGACTACCTCGAAAGTTTTGAGCAGCAACTGCAGTTGCTGGCAACTTTGGGGCAGGGTTATGAAGAGGAATTTATCCGGGCCAGTCTGCTGCAAGCTGAACGCTTTGCCAGCGATTACCACCGCCAGCTGGATGCCTGGCACAGCGGGGACTTGGATCAACTGGCTCCGCTTCTGCATTGGTGGCAACAAAATGATTCGGTCACTTACCAGCGCATGTTTTGTCAGCGTCAGCAACACTGGATTGATCGCATCAATACCTTTTTCGACAACGGTTATCAGGAGTTGGTACTGCTGGATGTGCTGCACTTGGCTGGCGAGCAGGGCATATTGGCTCAACTGCAAGCGCAGGGCTATCGGGTAACGCCCTTAACGCAACCTGATTAATATATTGATTTTTATGAAAGTTATACCTTGGTTACAGCGAAATCATGGTTTCATCCGCTGCTTGTTATCGGTAAGGGGCGATGAGTGGGTTAGGCTTGTAGCCAATGACAAAACACCAAAAAAGGATGCAACAATGAACAAAAAACAATTTCGATTAAAAGCAGTGAGTTTGGCTTTATTGGCTGCCAGCGGCAGCATCTGGTTGCTCAATGGCTGCAGCAGCGTACCAACCCAAACGGTGGCTGCGGAGCAGTCTGCCGCTCAGTCCATTATCACCAGCCCAAACGACAACCGTCAGTACCAGACCATTACCCTGCCCAACCAGCTGCAGGTAGTGTTGGTATCGGACCCATCGGCAGAAAAATCGGCGGCAGCGCTGAATGTGGATGTCGGCTGGCTGAACGATCCCAAAGAGCAGCAAGGGCTGGCGCATTTTCTCGAGCACATGCTCTTTATGGGCACCGAGCGTTTTCCGGACCCAGATGGTTTTATCAACTTTATGAGCCAGCATGGGGGGACCTACAATGCGTTCACCAACCAGCTCACCAACTACATGTTTGAAATCAACAACAGCCACTTTGATGAAGCACTGGATCGCTTTTCCGACTTTTTCAAATCACCGTTGTTGTTGCCGGATTACATTGAAAAAGAACGCCATGCTGTGCACTCTGAGTGGTCGATGATGCGCACCATGGATGGCTGGGCCATGCTGGCTTTAGGAGCCAAGTTGCTAGGCGACCACCCGGCTAATCAGTTTTGGGTTGGGAACCTGGAGACTTTAAGCGATAAAGAAGGCAGCAAACTGCACGATGAACTGCTGGCGTTTTATCAGAATTATTACTCGGCCAACCGCATGCAGCTGGTGTTGATCAGCCCGCAGCCGTTGCCAGAGATGCAGTTGCTGGCACAGCGCTTTTTTGCCGATATTGAAAATAAAGATCTGGCCAGCCCGCGGCCAACGCGTTGCATCAATTTTGAACAGCTGGGGCCGCGGCTGGTGCACTTTGTGCCAAACACTGAAATGCAACTGGTTCGGCTGGGTTTTACCATCAAAAATAATCTGGACCATTTTGCCAGCAAGCCAAACGAGTTTTTAGCGCATCTTATCCGCTCGGAAATGCCAGGCACGCCGGCGCAACAGTTAAAAGCCATGGGGTTGGTGGATGCTGTGCATGTGGACTACGATCCCAAATTTTATGGCAATTACGGCCATTTTAATATCAACATTGCTTTAACAGCAGCGGGTATGCAGCAGCGTGACGCTATTACCGCAATTTTTATGCAGTACCTGGAGCTGATTCGCCAGCAAGGCGTGGATGAGCGTTATTACCAGGAAATCCGCACCTCATTGCAAAACCAGTTTAATTTCCTGGAAAAACGCGATGGGTTTGGCTATGCCGCCCAACTAAGTAGCGCCATGCAGTACTACCCGGTTGCTTCAGTGGTTAGTGCGCCTTTTCAATACGATGGTTTTGATGCCGAAGCCATCGATGCCTTGCTAGCGCAGCTGGTACCGGATCGTTTGACTGTGTGGCACATCAGTCAGCAGGAGCCGGCCGAGCACGAGCTGACCTTTTTTGAAGGGCGTTACTCGGTACAGCCGATTGGCGAAGAGCAACTGCAGGCTTGGCAGCAGCCGCTGTTGCCACTGAGTTTGCCAGCGCTGAATCGCTTTCAGCCGGAAAGCTTTGCGGTGCAGCACAGCGACTACAGCCAGCCGACACAAGTACTGAACGAAGGCGGTGTTGAAGCCTGGCTGATGGGAAGTGCGCACTTTTCCGACCAGCCGCGCGGTCATCTGCTGATGCAATGGCATCAGCCAACTGCGAAGAGCACAGCGCAAGAGGCGGTGATGCATGATTTATGGCAATTGATTTTTATGGTCAATAATCAGGCCTTGTTGCAAGAAGCCAGCGCCGCCGGCATGCAGTTGCAACCAGAGGGCGAGGAGTTCGATTTGGTCTGGCGTCTGGCTGGTTTTACCGATAAACAACCGGAATTGGTGCAGGAAATCGGCCGCTTGTTGGCCAGTGAGGTCAGTGCTCAACAGTTTGCCCAGGGCATGGACTTGCTGCAGCGGCAATTGCGCTCTTTTGAGCAGCAGCTGCAAGTGCGCCAGGCCGGTGAGTGGATGAGAACCACCATGCTAAGTGGCCGTTTTGAACTGAGTGCCATGCTGGAGGCCAGCAACCAGGTTAGCCTGGAGCAGTTGAATGCCTACATTCAACAAACGTTGGCAGCAAGCCAGCTGCGCGTGCTGGCACAAGGCAACTACAGCACAACGGATGTCATTGCTATGGCGCAGGCACTTCGTGGCAGCCAGCAAACAGAGCGTGCCTATCAAATCTCGCCTCGCTGGCAGCCCAAAGCTGAGGAGCGCTTGCTGGTGCTACGCAGCAATCCACAAGACGATAGCAGCCTGGTACGTACTCAAATGCTGCCGAATGCCGGTGTTGCCGGGCAGGCGGCAGCCAAAGTGCTGTCGGGTCATCTGCATCAGGCTTTCTTCAATCAGCTTCGTACCGAAGAAGGCTTAGGCTATGTGGTGCAGGCGGGTGAGTTGCCGTTTAATGACCATGCCGGGGTGGCTTTTTACATCCAAAGCCCGGTATTGTCGGCTGAGCAACTGCAACAGCGGGTTGAACGCTTTATGCAGGAGTACGGCGACCAGGTCGCGGCATTAACCGATGACGAGTTTAGCCGCTTAAAAGAAGCGCAATTGCTGGAGCTGCGCCGGGCACCCAATAATCTGACGGAAGAGTTTGCCTCGATGCGTATGGATTGGCTTCGCAACCGGCTGGGCTTTGACAGCAAGGCGCGCTTAACCGCTGCGGTGGAAGCCCTGACGCTGCTAGAGCTGCAACACTTCTATCAGCAGGTAGCCTTGTCGGATCAAGCGGCCGCCTTGCAGGTGATTTTGCAAGGCCAGGCACAGGAGCAAGACTTTACGCCACTGCCGCGTTTCAAAGTGCTGGAAGATTTGGCTGATTTCCATCAAGGTTTTTAATCGTTACTTTAGCTAACAGCCCCTGATGTTGCAGGGGCTGATTTCGCTAAGATGCAACGTAAATATACGCATTAAGCGTTTAATTTTTATGATTTTTTTAAATTCGCTGATTTTATAATTGCAATTAAGTAATATAGAGTCAGCTTAAACGGTTGGGTTACTCGACAAGGAACATACTATGAGGTTTTTTATACTACTGATGGCGGTATTTGCTTGCCAGTCACCTGCTCTATTTGCAAGTGGGTTGAGCTTGGAAGATTATGCCCGTCACCCACAATTTATTGATGTTAAAATATCACCAAATGGCGGCTACCTGGCAGCCAGTAATCGCATGGATGATGGCAATATTCGTGTGGTCGTGCTTAACCGCACTACCCTGGAGTTGGTATCACAAAACCATTTTCGCAGCGCTGAAACCATTATCGACTTTAATTGGGCGAATGAAGATCGGTTAATTCTTAATTTAGGCAGGGAAATTGGGGCTTTGGAAGCTGCTGCCCCCACGGGTGAAATCTATGCAGTAAATGCCAATGGCCGCCGTGGCTCCATGCTTACTGGTCCTCGTTCGGCACAGCGAACCACAACCTTTTCGGAAATTATTGATTGGCTGCCTGATGATGATAAACACATCGTAGTCAGCAGCAGAAACTGGCGCCAAAGGGAGCCATTTGTTGAATTTTTCCGTGTGAATGTGGATACGGGGCGGCATCGTAAAGTAGGTCAGGCACCCATTCGGGCTTTACGGGGAACCAACCCTTATGTAATCACAGACAGCAGCGGAATCCCCCGATTGGCAGTGGGTATTGACCCGGAAAAAGATACCGACTCGGTGATGTTGCTTCGGGTTGATGGTTTTGAGTGGCGGGAGCTTGCTCGATTTTCGACCGACAGTGATCGGGAGTTTCGCCCCTTTGCTTTTTCCTCCGATGACACCAAGGTCTTTGGCCTCAGCAACCTTGAGACAGACACCTACGCAATTGCAGCCTTTGATATAGCGAGCGGTAAACAAGAGGTCGTGCTGCATCACCCGAAAACCGATGTCATGCCTATTTTTGCCATGGAGTCAGGCAATGTGGCTGCGGTCATCGGTGCTGGTTATGAATATGAGCAACTGGATGCCGTATTTTTGGAAGATGAAAAACACAGCCAGCAAATTGCTCTGTTGGCCGGCTTACAACAGGCTTTCCCGAATCAAAGTGTTGCATTGACCTCGATGACCAGAGATCAAACGCTGAGTGTGGTTAAAGTTACCTCCGCCAATCAGGATCCAACCTTTTACCTGTACGACACCACCAAAAACCAGCTGGCCTATTTGTTAAACCAGCGGCCCTGGATGCAAAACAAGTCATTGCCGCAGACACAAATTGTGTTTTACGAAGCGCGTGACGGGCAGAGAATCCGTGCTTTGCTGACCTTGCCTCAGGGTAAAGAGGCGAAAGATCTGCCGCTGGTTGTGGTTCCACACGGCGGTCCTATTAGAATTAGAGATAGCTTTGCAGACTTTAACCCCATCACCATGCAGATGAAAGTACTGGCTGAGCATGGTTATGCTGTACTGCAGCCAAATTTCCGTGGCTCTGGTGGCTATGGCTTAACGTTTCAGCAAGCGGGTTATCACAATTGGGGTACCGTGATGATCGATGATATGACCGATGGCGTCTTGTCATTGGTTGATCAGGGGATTGTCGATGGCAACAGAGTCTGCACTTTTGGTGCTTCTTATGGTGGTTATGCTGCAGTGCAAACTGCCGTCCGCGAGCCAGATCTCTACAAATGCTCCATTGCTTATGTTGGCCTTTTTGACTTAGCTATGACCTACACCGAAGGCGTTCACCCGACAACCGATTTTGGCTTACGGTTTATTGAGCGGACAATTGGTAAAGATCCTGAACTACTAAAATCACAATCACCCCTGCATAATCTTGATCGACTAAAAGCACCTGTGTTTATTGTGCATGGAGCCGAAGATACGATAACGCCAATAAGTCACGCTAATGTATTGCGAGATGCCCTAGAAAAACGCAACCACCCCTACGAGTGGCTGGTGAAGGAAGAGGAGGGGCATGGTTTTATCAAGCCAGAAAATAAAATTGAGCTGTGGAAAAAAGCCATCGACTTCCTGAATCGCCACATTGGTGAAGCAACGCCTTAATTGCATTGCTGTTGTCAATCCAGCACTCGATAGTTGATCGCTGAAAAGCCCCTGCCCGTCAGGGGCTTTTTCTTGCCTGTCTTTTTGGTGGTCAAAGGGTATAATCGCTGTAACGAATGAACAAAGCGGTTTGCTTTTTGTGTTAACTAATTTACCTCCATTACTCCAACTAAATGACACAGTGCTGGACACCGTGCAGCAGGCGCTGCGCCGTGGCGACGAGGAAATCCAACTGGAGCCGCGTGTATTTGATGTGCTGTGTTATTTGCTGGCGCACCGCGAGCGCTATGTCAGCTTGCAGGAGTTGCACGAGCAGGTCTGGGCTGGCCGGGTGGTGTCGGATACCGCGGTACGTCGCACCATTAGCAAACTTCGGGCACAGCTGCAGGATACCAATTTAGAGCAACCGCTGTTTATTCGCTCGGGTATGAAGCGCGGCTATCAGTGGCTGGTGGAGCCGGTGGCTCTAACAGAGAGCGCCCAGCAAGCCAGCACAGCAGAACTACCGGAGGAAGCTAGGTCAGTGCGCCCAGTTAACCATCGATTTGCCATCAGCACCGAGACAGAAAGGCCTGCTGCCCCCAATAACAACTCTGGCCGGACGCTCTTTCCGGTTGCTCATCGCCGCTGGTTATTTGGGTCGAGCTTGGTTGTGATGTTCCTTTTGTTGCTCTGGGTCTACATCAATCAAAGCAATAAAAACGAACCAGCGTTTGGGCCACTGACCATGCCTTACGAGGTGCTGTTGGATATTCCCGGGCTAAAAACCAGCCTGGCCATTAATCCAGATGGCCAGTGGATATCGTTTATCGGTGCTTTGGAAGGCACAAAGGGCTTGTTTTTGCAGCACACCGAAACACGGCGACTGCTCAAAGTTGAGTTGACAGCAAGTGGCGTTTATTCTGCTGACTTTGTTCAACAAGGCGATGCCATTCTGTACAGTGCAACGGATTTGGACCGCAGCGGCTTGTATCTGCAAAATATTGGAGACTTAAATGTACCAGCTAAAAAACTAGACTTAGAAAACTTTTTGTTTCCAGGCGCTTTCCTGGATCTTGGTAATAATCAGGTGCTGATTAGTGCGCAACCAGAGCGAACAGCGCCCCATACGTATTATATCTATGATTTAGAACAGCAAAGTTGGCAGCCTTTTAGCTTTAGCCCGGAAGCCAGCAGCTTTGACGCTGGGGCGCGCTTGTCGCCCAATGGCAAGCAGATAGCGCTGCTTCGTTTGTCCCGGCTCAGCAGTGTCACCATGATTTTGGTGTTTGATGTGCAGAGCAAAGAGTTGGTGCAGCAGATCCCGCTAGGTGGCGATGTTGGTTTTTTAGAATGGCAGGATGACAATCATTTGGTGCTGCCCAATCGATCAGGCGAGCCCATCATCTATCGGGTGGATTTGACCAGTCAGGCCATTGAGGAGCTTACTACCACTATGCCTTGGTGGCAACTCATGCGCAGCCGTAACAATCAGTGGTTTGGCATCAGCTTCCCGACAAATCGTTCTGCTCGTTTTTTTCAAGCCCCTGTCTTGCTGGAGCAAGCGCCAGAGCGATTGTTTAATTTGCCCGAAACTGCAGAGGAGCTGGCACTAAGCCATACAGCCGGCTGGTACTTTCTGGTGGAACAGCAGCCGGATGATTGGACATTGGCACACTTTGATGGCAGAACGGGAGAGCGGGTTGAGCTTTTTAAAACGCAAGAGCGGCTGCGCTTTATTCAGGCTCACCCCAGCCTGCCTCTGGTAATGCTGGGTGTGCAAGGGCGTTTGGCCTTGCTGAACACCGACTCAGGTGCGCTGCAATTTGTGACCACAGCCCAGCAACAGGTTGCCTTTAACAGCAGTTACCTCAGCCAGGAAGCGCTGTACTATGCCGAGGAGCGTTCAGGCCGTTGGCAGGTGACGCATTATGACTTGGCCAGCGGGCAGCAAAGTGCGGTTGTGGGCTATCGGTTTCTGGCGCCCTGGCAGCAACAGTATCTGGCGATGGATGCCGATGGTCAGTTCTGGCTGTTAAGCGCTGAGCTGGAGCCTATGCAGCAACTGTCTTTAACGCTGCCGGTGAATCTGGTTCCCGTCAGAGTGCAGTTGGACGCGGATCAACTAATTGCTGTAACAATGAGGGCTGATATGGGGTTTGATCTGCATCGGCTGGATTTAAAGACACAACAAGCAATCAGCCAGGCACTGCCCCAAGACTCACTTTTTGGCTTACGCTATTTAAACGTACTGGATGGCACTCTGGTGTACCGTGATGCACCACTCGACAACAGCAAAGTTGTGCGTTTTAAAGGCCTCCCTTTTTAATAGGCGCTCTTATCAACGTATTGAATTATATAGTGTATGCTGGGTTATAACTCGGTTATAACCTGGCGAATTACTTTGTCACAGCAAAGTCCCACCCACGTTATCGTGTTATCTGCATTCCCGGCCTAAGCTGGCGTTGTCTTAATCAAACGCCATTGGAGGCACCT
>NZ_JAFIFQ010000130.1 GCF_020831925.1 Alkalimonas sp. | reverse complement strand
GATTTAAGGTGCTTTGCACAAAAATATTCTGGTTATGAAAGTACTTGCGCTCAAACAACCGGCAAAACAGCGAGTTGTAAAAGGTTTCGGCCAGCTCAGCCTGGGGATGCATTTGCAACAGTTCGCTGTAGTGTTGTTTGACCTCCTGCCAGAAGCCGGTGGAGCCGCCCGGATCCGGCAGCTGCTGCTTTAGCTGCAGCAGGGTTTCATTGACCCGTTGGTCGTAAAATGAAATGCGCTCCGAGCTTAGCTGCATAAAGCCTGGCCAGTCGGCTTGATTAAAATAGCGGCTGGCCGCCCCTGTGCTGTCCTGAAATAGCGCAAAGTGGCGTTTAAAGCCCTTTAAAATTAATTCAGCGATGGTTTTAGCGGTAAGCTGCATAGCACGTCGAGTGGCCGAATATCAGCTGTCCATCATCGCATGAAAAAGCTCAAATGCAAGTTGAACCTTGGTTTGCTCTTTCGGGTTTTGTTTGCGCACCAGCGACTGGCGAAACGCATAATGATAAAGCTTAGGCTTAATAAAACGCAGCCTGGGGGCTTGTGCTGCCTGCTGATATGGCCTGGCCAGCTCTTCTGGCAGGTAACCGAGGTATCGGCCAGATAGCAGCAAAGCCAGTCGGGTATCGAACTGATAGGCTTTGGCCTTGGGGGTAAGCTTTTGCAGCTGCGCCCGGCCGGCCGGATCAATATCGACCCCTGGGTAAATGGCCGGGTAGCTGGCCAGTAGGGCATCGTCTATATCGGCATCTGACCGGTCGAACAACGGATGCCCTTGTGCGCAGCACAGATAGATGGGGGTGCTAAATAAAGGCTGATAGCTCAGGCCATCGATCTGCCGATAGCCGGGCATCAAGCCTAGATGGGCCTCATCGCGCAGCAATGCCAGCTCGATATGTTGCAGTGGTGCTGTATCCAGGCACAGTTCGAGCTCAGGTGCTACTTCAGCCAGCTGATCGATCACTTTGGCCAGCCAGCTTAGCCTGGACGGTGGCAGTTGATCCGAGCTAAGCATCACCAGCTCACCGCTCAGCTGGTTGTCGAGCGAAGCTACCAATCGGGAAAAATGTTGCTGTGCTTCACTTAACTGCAGGATGCCATTGTATATTTGCTGGCCTTCCCGGGTCAGCGCAAAGCCTTGCCGGCCGCGATGACACAGCCGCAGCTTGAGCCGCTGCTCCAGATTAGCAATGTGAATGCTGATGGTGGAGCGGGTAATGTTCAGGCTGGTTTCGGCCGCGGTGAAGCCGCCGCACTCCACCACTGTCCGAAATACTTGCAGCAGTTTTAAATCGTACTGGGTCAGATTATGCATGGGCCTGGCTCTATAGTTTGATAGATATCAAACTAAACGTTTAAAGTTTGGTATTTAACCTTAGTTTATTCTGAGGTTCAATAGAGCACAAGGCAGTCGCAGCAACTCAGCCACCGATAGCACCCACGGAGAGCCGCATGAACACTTTGAACATGAGTACTTTGAAACAAAGCGCTTTATTAAGAAACGACAACTACTGGCAAGGCAACTGGCAAAACGCCACACAGCGTTTTGCCGTCACCAATCCGGCGACCGGTGAGTTATTGGCTGAGGTGGCTGATGCCACGCCAGCGCAAGCGCAGCAGGCGGTCAGCGCCGCCGCTGAGGCCTTTGGTAGCTGGTCGGCACTGCCTGCAGCCGAGCGTTCGGCTTTGTTGCTGCGCTGGCATCAACTGCTGTTGGCGCATCAGGATGAGTTGGCCCTGTTGC
>NZ_JAFIFQ010000129.1 GCF_020831925.1 Alkalimonas sp. | reverse complement strand
AAACAACTTACTCAATCAGTGAGTTAGCCAAAGAGTTTGACATCACCACCCGCAGTATCCGCTTTTACGAGGATCAAGGTTTGCTGACGCCGATGCGCAATGGCCAGACCCGGATCTACAGCAAACGGGATCGGGTGCGCCTGAAACTGATCCTGCGCGGTAAAAGGCTGGGCTTTAGCCTGGCGGAAACCGGCAAACTGTTCGAGTTGTACGACGCCGATAAAAGCAGCGTCACTCAACTCAATACCATGCTGGCTTTAATCGAGCAGAAAAAAGCCGAGCTGCACCAGCAAATGGACGACATTAAAGTGGTGCTGATGGAGCTGGTCACGGTAGAAAAACGCTGCCGCGAAACACTCAGTCAGGCCAAACACAGCGGCAACAAAGCCGCCCATGAAACCCTTGAATCAGAAACCTTCGAATCCACAGTGGGGATCCAGCATGATCACGACTTATAAAACCCTGAATTTTGACCTTGGCGAAACCGTCGACATGATCCGTGAGCAGGTCAATGCCTTTGCCCGCGAAGAAATTGCCCCACGCGCCGAGCAAATTGATCACGACAACGCCTTCCCGAATGAGTTATGGCGCAAGTTTGGTGATCTGGGCTTGCTGGGTATCACCGTCGATGAAGAGTACGGCGGCTCTGGCCTCGGCTACCTGGAGCATGTGGTGGCGATGGAAGAAATCAGCCGGGCCTCGGCCTCGGTAGCGCTGTCTTACGGCGCGCACTCCAACCTGTGTGTGAATCAGATTTTCCGCAACGGCAACGAAGCGCAAAAACAAAAGTACCTGCCCAAGCTATGCAGCGGTGAGCACATTGGCGCTTTGGCGATGAGCGAGCCCAATGCCGGCTCGGACGTAGTCAGCATGAAACTTCGCGCCGACAAGCAAGGCGATCGCTACATCCTAAACGGCAATAAAATGTGGATCACCAATGGCCCAGATGCCCATACCTACGTGATTTACGCCAAAACCGATGTTAATGCCGGCTCCAAAGGCATCACGGCCTTTATCGTTGAACGTGGCTTTAAAGGCTTTAGCCAGGCGCAGAAGCTCGACAAGCTCGGCATGCGTGGCTCCAACACCTGCGAGCTGGTGTTTGAAGACTGCGAAGTACCTGAAGAAAACGTGCTGGGTGAAGTCGGCCGCGGTGTGCAGGTGCTGATGAGTGGCTTGGATTACGAGCGTGTCGTTCTTGCGGCTGGCCCGCTGGGAATTATGACCGCTTGCATGGATGTGGTGGTGCCTTATATTCACGACCGCAAGCAATTCGGCCAGTCGATTGGTGAATTCCAGCTAGTGCAGGGCAAAATAGCCGATATGTACACCCGGATGAATGCTGCCCGCTCTTATGTCTATACCGTGGCCAAGGCTTGCGACCGCGGTGAAACCACCCGTAAAGATGCGGCTGCAGTGATCCTGTATGCAGCCGAGCTGGCTACGCAGATGGCACTGGATGCAATCCAGTTGCTGGGCGGTAATGGCTACATCAACGAGTACCCGACCGGACGTTTGCTGCGTGATGCCAAACTGTATGAAATCGGCGCCGGTACTTCGGAGATCCGCCGCATGCTGATTGGCCGTGAGCTTTTCACCGAGTCGAATTAATTTTACAGCGGGCAGTTTCCAGCAACAGGTGACAGCAGTGACAAAAATTCTGAGTAAAGTAAACCCGCGCAGTGAGGAATTCGTGCGCAACCAGGCGGCGATGCAGCAGCTGGTCGAGGATGTAAACAGCAAGG
>NZ_JAFIFQ010000128.1 GCF_020831925.1 Alkalimonas sp. | reverse complement strand
GTCGCTGTTGCCAACGACAGCCAACTGACCCAACAGGATGAGCACTGGGGTGTGCAGGGGGAGCCCACCGAAGGCGCCCTGCTCTGCCTGGCCGAAAAAGCCGGCTTTGAGCGTGAAAGCTACCAACGGCTGGCGGTAATCCCTTTTGAGTCCGAGAACAAGTTTATGGCCAGCCTGGAGCAGCGCCCGGATGGCAGCCAGCACATTCTGCTGAAAGGCGCGCCGGATCGTTTGCTGGATCGCTGCGACCAGCAATTGACTGCCGACGGCAAGTCCGAGCCGTTAGACTGCGCCTACTGGCAGCAGCAACTGGAAACACTGAGCAGTCGGGGCCTACGGGTATTGGCGGCCGCCAGGAAACCGGCCAGCCATACCGAGCTTGGTATGGATGATTTAACCAGGATGCAGTTTATTGGCCTTATCGGCATCATCGACCCACCGAGGCCTGAGGCAATCGAAGCCATAGCCCAGTGCCATCAAGCCGGTATTCGGGTCAAAATGATCACCGGCGATCATGCCGGTACCGCCGAAGCCATTGGCAAAGCCATGGCGCTGGCCGGCGCTGGCGATCTGGTGGTGGTAACCGGTGCTGAAATAGAAGCGGCCAGTGATGAGGTGCTGCAGGAGCTGGCCATGCGCGGCAATGTCTTTGCCCGCACCAGCCCGGAGCACAAGCTTCGCCTGGTAAAAGCCCTGCAGGCCAGTGGCGAAGTGGTTGCCATGACGGGTGATGGCGTCAACGATGCCCCAGCGCTAAAACGAGCCGATGTCGGCATCGCCATGGGCATTAAAGGCACCGAAGCCACCAAGGAAGCGGCCGATATCGTATTGGCCGATGATAACTTCAGCACCATCGCCAAAGCGGTGGAAGAAGGTCGCACCATCTACGACAATTTACGCAAAGCCATCTTGTTTATTCTGCCCACCAATGGTGCCCAGGGCCTGGTGATGCTGGTGGCGGTGCTGTTTGGGTTAACGCTGCCACTTACGCCGGTGCAAATATTATGGGTTAATATGGTGGTGGCCGTGACCTTAGCCCTGGCGCTGGCTTTTGAGCCGGCGGAGCCTGGGGTGATGAAACGACCACCACGCGATCCCAAGGCAGCCATTTTAAGCGGCATGTTTTTGTGGCGCATCAGTCTGGTGTCGCTGATGATTGGCGGGGTGTCCATTCTGATGTTTTTATGGGCCATCGCTGCCGACGTTGATATCAATACAGCCCGCACCCTGGCGGTCAATACCCTGGTGATGGCGCAGGCGTTTTATTTGATCAACAGCCGCTACCTGGCCGAGTGCAGCTTAAAATTCAGTCTGCTGTTTGCCAATAAAATGGCCTGGCTGGCGATGGGCGTCCTACTGGTATTGCAGCTCGGCTTCGTTTATCTGCCTTTTATGCAGCAATTGTTTGGCACCAGCGCCCTGCCACTGGCCTACTGGTTGATCCCTGTGGGGCTAGGGCTGGCAATCATGCTGATTATTGAGCTGGAGAAAAAATGGCTCTGGCGCTAAATCACATTTTTTCGAATGCCAAAGTGAACATGATGCGGCTTTCAGCCGTACTCTGTTCACTAGCATTAAGGAGCAACGCCCATGTTTGGACTATTTAAGCGCGACCCGGTGAAAAAACTGCGTAAAATCTACGATCAGAAGCTGGAGCAAGCCATGCTGGCGCAGCGCAAAGGCGATATGCGGCTGTTCGCCGACCTAACCGCCGAAAGCGAAGCGCTGTGGCAACAAATTGAGCAGTTGCAAAAACAACAA
>NZ_JAFIFQ010000009.1 GCF_020831925.1 Alkalimonas sp. | reverse complement strand
TGCCTTACATCGATATGGCCAACATTGCCTGTGGCTTTCATGCCGGTGATGCCGATGTGATGCAGCGCACCTTAGCCCTGGCCAAGCAGCATCAGGTTGAAGTGGGCGCCCACCCCAGTTATCCCGATCGTCAGGGTTTTGGCCGCCGCTCAATGACCTGCTCGGCCGAAGAGCTGATCAACCTGCTGCATTATCAAATCGCTGCGCTGGATGGCATGGCGCAAATCCATGGCCTACAGCTAAGCTACGTCAAACCGCATGGTGCTTTGTACAACGATATGATGCGCCACCCGGCCATTTTAGCTACGGTTTTTAGCGCCATCCAAAGCTACCACAAGCCACTGGCACTGATGCTACTGGCAACGGCCGAACAAGCAAAGCACCAAGCTGAGGCTGATGCGCTGGGCATTTCACTCTTGTTTGAAGCCTTTGCCGACCGGCGTTATACCGATGCCGGCCTGCTGATGCCTCGTAGCAAAGCCGGTGCCGTGTTAAATCAAACCGAAGTCATGGCGCAGGTAGCCTTGCTGGTTAACGAAGGCGTGGTGATCACCGACAGTGGCAAACGGCTGGCGCTCAAAGCCGATACCCTCTGTGTGCATGGCGATAATGAAGCCGCCATTGCCGAGGTGCAGCATATTCGTCAGTTGTTGCAAGGTTAGCCCAGATGCTCGATTACAGCATTCAGATTGCCGGTGAAAACAGCCTGATCCT
Organism: Alkalimonas sp.; assembly: GCF_020831925.1. Taxonomy (GTDB): domain Bacteria; phylum Pseudomonadota; class Gammaproteobacteria; order Enterobacterales; family Alteromonadaceae; genus Alkalimonas. The sequence continues at coordinate 75,019 of NZ_JAFIFQ010000009.1, read as the reverse complement.
CTACCCGCCCCAGCAGATGTCGGCCGAGGTCAATCAGTGGGTGCTTGCTGCCTGCCAGCAAATAGAACAAGCATTGGCCGATGTATTGCTGGATGTCACCCCATCCTACGCGTCCATCCTGGTGAGCTACAACCCGCTGCAGACGGATCATTTTTCAGTCAAAACACGGCTTAAAAAAGCGTTAGCAGAGCAAAATACCGAACACCAACAGATTGGCAAGCTGGTTGAGCTGCCGGTGTATTACAGTGAAGAAAGCGGACCGGATTTGGCCCGGCTGGCCAAACTGCATCAACTCAGTATAGAGCAAGTGATTGCGCTGCATCAGGCGCCGCTGTATCGGGTGTATGCCATTGGCTTTGCGCCGGGCTTTGCTTATATGGGCGAAGTGGATGAGCGCCTGGCGACCCCCAGGCTGGAGAGTCCGCGCGCCAAAGTGCCAAAAGGGGCGGTGGCGATTGCCGATCGGCAGACCGCGGTCTATCCGGCCGAGTCGCCGGGTGGTTGGAATCTGCTTGGCCTGTGTCCACTGACCTTCTTTGATCCAAGCGCAGAACCCAGCATGCCGGTGGCAGTGGGCGATCAGGTGCGTTTTAAGGCCATCGACAAAGCCGAGTTTTTGCGCCTTGGAGGCGTAGTATGAGCGGTTTTCGTATTGAGCAACCTGGCCTGCTGTGCACCTTGCAGGATCAGGGGCGTTTTGGTCAAAGCCGACTGGGCCTGACCACCGCAGGCCCGGCCGATGGCCATGCCTTTCGCTGGGCCAATGCCTTACTTGGCAATACGCCCGGCAGCTGCGCTCTGGAAATCACCCTGGGCGGCTTGCAGCTGAGCGCCGGGCAAGATAGTCATATCGCAGTGTGCGGCGCCGCTGTGCCGCTTAGTATCAACGGCCAGGCAAAAGCCTTATGGCAAGGCCATGCCGTCAAAGCGGGCGATCGCATTGAGCTTGGTATGGCAACCTCAGGCGTGCGGGCTTATCTGGCAGTAGCTGGTGGCTTTTCTGTGCCAACACAATTTGGCAGCAGTGCGACTGTGCTGCGCGAAGGGATTGGGGGACTGAATGGCGGCAAACTCACAGCCGGCCAATTACTTCCGGTCGCAAAAGCAGCTGCTACCATGGCTTCCCAACAGCTCTTTGCCTTACCTGAGCGTTTCTGGCCGGATTATCAGGCGCCACTGTCGTTACGCTTGATAGAAGGCTATCAGTGCCAGGACTTTTCCGTGGTGGAGCGGCAGCGTTTTTATCAACACAGCTATCAGATATCGCCTAAATCTGACCGAATGGGCTGCCGGCTGCAGGGCCCGGCACTGCAATGCCAGCGCAGCAAAATGCTGTCAGAAGGCATCTGCTATGGTGCTGTACAGGTGCCGCCAGATGGTCAGCCGATTGTGCTGCTGAGCGATCGGCAAACTCTGGGCGGTTACCCTAAGTTGGGTGCTGTGCTGTCTATTGATTGCTGGCAGCTGGCACAACGACCAGCTGGCTTTGAGCTGCAGTTTGCTGCGATTAGCATAGAGCAAGCGCACAATCTGCTGCATTTGCAGGAACAACGCTTTTGGCAACAACACAGCCAACTGGAGGTGCCTGGATGAAGCCCTTACTGTCACTGAGTCGCCAGATTGAAAACTTGCTGGTGGCGCGCAATTTACGCGGCATGCAGCAGCTGCAACAGGCACTGCGCCCCGGTTATTACCTGCGCGCCGCCCGAATTCTGAACCAATGCCATGGCGTGGTCTTTATCGGCACCGGCTTTCCGGTTGCCGATACCTTTGAAACCGACGGGCCTGTTGGTGCCATTGCCTTGTACGATTGCCTGCAACAGCTGGGCGCACGGCCTGTATTGGTGTGTGGCGATCCGCTCTACTCGGTACTGAAAACCGACTATCACTGCCATCCACTGCCAGTCAACAGCCAGCAAAACCTGGCAGCACTGGCGGCCGAAGCCTTGCAGCATTATCAGCCGCAGGCCGTGATCTCGATTGAGCGGCCAGGCCGGGCTCAGGATGGCAAGTATTACAATATGCGTGGCGAAGACATCAGTGGCCGCTGCGCCAGCTTCGATGATTTTATGACCCTCGCCGCCTGCCCCACCCTGGCCATTGGCGATGGTGGCAATGAGATTGGCATGGGCAATATTAAAACGGCAGTCAGTCAGCTCAACATTGTTCCGGCGGCCACCGAGTGCGATGAACTCTTGCTGGCCGATGTGTCCAACTGGGGAGCTTATGGCCTGATTGCGCTGCTTAGTGTCTGGCGCGAGCAAGATTTGCTGGCACAGGTGCAACCACTGCATATTTTGCAGTATTTATCCGACCGTGGCAGTGTCGATGGGGTCAGCCGCCTGAATACCTTAACCGAAGACAGTTTAGATGCCAGCGAGGGCATTGCTGTGCTTGGATCCTTACGTGCCCTTTGTGGCTTTAGCTGAGTGTAACTATGAGTATTGTGTATTTAAATGGGGACTATCTGCCGGCTGCTGAGGCCCGCATCTCACCGATGGATCGTGGCTTTTTATTTGGCGATGGCATCTACGAAGTGGTGCCATCCTACCAGGGCCGCTTTGTCGGCCTGGTGCCCCATATGGAGCGGATGTTAAGCGGCCTGGAGCAGCTTAGCATTGAGACTGGCCTTAGTTTGGCCAACTGGCAGCAGCTACTGACCGATTTACTGGCAAAAAATCAAAGCATGGGTGACAATCTCGGGGTCTATGTGCAGGTAAGCCGCGGCGCGGATGTAAAACGCAATCATGCCTTCCCGGCCAATATCCAGCCTACGGTGTTTGCTTTTGTGTTTGAGATCCCGCCAGCACCCGTGGCCGATAAAGCCAAAGCGCCACGCTACCGGGTAGTCAGCAGCGACGACTTGCGCTGGCAGCGTTGCCACATAAAATCCACTTCTTTGCTCGGCAATGTGCTGCATTACCAGCAAGGTTATGCCCAAGGCGCGCAAGAAACCATTTTATTTAACCGTGAAGGCAATCTGACGGAAGCAGCTGCCTGCAATGTGTTTGTGGTCAAAGACGGTGTGATTGCCACACCTCCACTTAGTACTGAGCTGTTGCCAGGCATAACCCGGTTGATATTGCTGGCGATTTTGCGTAAGTACAGCAGCTACCAGGTCGAAGAGCGCGCCATCAGCCGGGCCGAAGTTTTGGCCGCGGATGAAGTCTGGTTAACCAGTTCCAGCAAAGAGGTAGCACCGGTAGTGCAAATCAACGATCAATGGGTTGGTGATGGCGAGCCTGGCGATATCTGGCTGGACGTGCAGGCGCTGTTTAGCGCCCATAAGTACGAGTTTTAGTTGTCACCAAACCGCTATAAACGAAGAGCCCGCGAACGCGGGCTCTTCTGCAAAAACGCTTAATCAGCCTTACGGCTTAACGCCCAGCGCATAATGTCGCCCCAGCTTGGCTCCTTGCCGTACATTTGCATGCCGCGCAGGAAAATCCGGCCGCCCAGTCGGCGCATGTAATACACCGTGCCCACAAGCAGTGCCAGCGACAGACTTAGCTGCCACCAGGGCACCTCCACCATCGACATCCGTACCGGCATGGCGGCAAAGGATGAGACAGGTAGCCAGCTTAGCAAGGTCATGGCCCAGCCCGATGGGCTGTCAATCACCAGATAGGTAAAGAGTAGCGGCAGCCAGGTCACCATCATCACCACGCCCTTGCCACTGGTATTGGGATCATCAATCGAGGCGGCAATGGCACCCATAAAGCAGGCACAAAGTAGCAAGCCAGCCAATGCAAAGGGGATCAGCCAAAGGATCACCCACCAGTTCAGCCAACTTAGATCCAAGCCATCACCAGCAATCAGTGATACCACGACGAAAAACACCAGCATCACCAAGGTGGTGGTTAGCATGGCTTTAAGGGCACTGAAGCTATGTCCCAACACCTTGCCATCCATCCATTGTTGCGGGGTCACGATCGCATACAGCTGTTCAGTGACCCGCTGCTGCTTTTCGCCGGTAATGCTCATCAGAATTTGCCCAAAAGCCGTGCTTAGGCCTATCAGTAATAAAATTAGCACCGCAAAAGCAATCATCTTCTCCGGCGTTTCTTCACCTTTGAAATCATCATCAAGGTAGCTGCGCTCTATCAGCTCTGGCTGCTGCAGTTCAGAAAGCTGCGTATCGGTTAAGCCAAAATCCCCCGCCCGCTGCAATTGGAAATAGTTTTGCAGCACCTGCTCCAATTGTGGCAGCCATTTACTGCTGGCCCCTGTGTGCAGCACCCAGCGGTCGTCCTGATAAGCCAGTACGGCGTGCCAGGTCTGGTGATCTCGTAGTTGTTGCAGTTGCTGGGACAAATCGATGCTGGGGCGTTGAAACTCGAACTGAGCGGTATTTTGCACAGTGACCTGACCAGGCACGGCAATGCGGTACAGTTGGCGGCTTTCATCGGTCAGATAAACCCAGGCAAAAACGCCCCCCATCACCGCCAACATCAACAAGTAGGAAATCAGCTGCTGTTTCCATTTAAAGAAACGCAGAAACTCCCAACGTGCCACAATCAAACTTTGACGGGATATCATGCAGCAGCCTCCTGTGTTAGCTGGGCCTGATGCCTGGACATGGCATTCAGATACAGCTGATGCAGATCGGGTTTTTGCATGGCGATTTGCTCCGGTTCAATCCGGCCGAGCAACTGCTGCAGCACAGAGCCAACCTCAGCATCACGCTGTAAAGTCAGTACTGCCTGCTCAGGCTGCTGCAGATCCACTGCTGTGACTGCATCCAGGCTGCGTAACCAGTCAATCGGCAAAGGCATTTTGCTGCTTAACTGGATCTGCACCTCTGGCTGCGCCTGCTGACGAATTTCAGCCAAAGTACCAGCCAACACCACCTCGCCTTTGGCCATCAGCACCATGCGGTCGGCCAGTTTTTCCACCATTGCCATCTGATGTGCACTTAAAATGACGGTCATGCCGTTTTGCTTAAGCTGCTTTAAAAAATCGACCACTTTCTCCTGATTGATGGGATCCAGCCCGGAGAAAGGCTCATCCAGAATAACTAAGGCTGGCTGATGCAACACCGCCGCTATCAACTGCACTTTTTGCTGATTGCCTTTAGACAACTGCTTCAAATCATCGTGCCGCCGCTCGGTCAGCTCAAACACCTCCAGCCAGTGCTCCATCCGGCTCAGCGCTTCTGCCTTACCAAGGCCGTGCAGCTGTGCTAAAAACAGCAGGTTTTTCTCCACGCTTTTATCGCCATACAAACCGCGGTCTTCCGGCAAATACCCCAGTAAACGTCGTGGTACATGGTTAGAAATCTGGTCCTGATAACAGACGGAAATGCTGCCGGCATCCGGCTTGGTCATGCCCACCAGCATACGGATAATGGAGGATTTTCCTGCCCCGTTCGGGCCAAGCAAGGCGAAGATTTCGCCGCTTTGGATCTGAAAACTGACCTGATTCACCGCCGTGACCGTAGCGTATTGCTTGGTCACAGCCTCAATGCGAAGTTGCATGTTTTACACTCCCTGCAAAATAAACTTGCCTAGCCTAGCACCGGCCACAGCAAATCCAAACGCAGAAAGTGTTAGCAAATATAAAAAGGCTATTATCAAACTGCTAGCAAACTGCCTTTCAACGGCTGAAAATTAAATGCAGCTGATTGCTGTGCTCTTGTTTATCTTGTGCATCAAAGGGCAACACCAGATCGTCTTTGCCATTGCCGGTTAAGTCGGTGATGAGCACCCGGCTGCTATCGCGCGGTACCTCCAGCTCCAACCGCTCGCTACGCCGACTAAATAACCGGCTGCTATCGGGACTGTATAAACGCAAGCGGCCACTTTCACCAACCAACAAGTGTTTTTGGCCTGTGCCGGCTAAATCGGCCAGTTGGAACAACGGCAAGTCAAAACGCACATTGCTGATGCTGACATCAACCCGCGCTTGCTGGCGTAAATCGGCCCGGCTGGCATAACGGCCCTGTTCGTTCATCAGGAAAAAATCCACATCCAGGTTGGCATTACCACGCAGCAAGACCCGCACTATAGTGCCTACCCCAATGTTGGTGTTGGGGATGTAAAAATCCTGCCGGCCATTGCCATTAAAATCGCCAATCACCACATCAATCGGAACATTGTCGGTTTTCACCCGGGTATCAGGCTCAGCATCAAAAACCAGCCCATTTTCACTCAGGCGACCAAAATGAATGCGGTATTCAGTGCTGCGATCCAGTGCATCGGCCAGTTGCTCACGCTCCATCACCAAATCGACAATGCCATTGCCATTCATATCGCGCACATCGAACAGACGATCCATCCGCTGCCCCTGATAGCTGCGGCCAGCATCGCTGCGCTGGTCCAAAGCACGTTCGTCCGATAGTGGCACCGGCCAATCCAAAGCTTTAGGCTCTGTTGCAAAGCTGCCATCTACAGCTTGTTCAAATGCCCAGAAACGGCCTTGCTCAACCACCAGCAAGTCTTTGCGGCCATTGCCATTGGTATCCACCACAAAGGGGCGCCGAGGCTGATAATCCAGCCGACTGCTTTGCCAACTTTGGATGCGGCTTGGCAGCTGCAATTCATAATGCCGAAAGCTGCCATCGGCTTGCTGGCGTAACAGATGCGAACTGGTAAAATCCGGAATAAAAAAATCGCTTAACTCAGCGCCCAGCTCAAGGGTAAAAGTGCGCTGGCGCAGACGCACCGGGTCTAACACCCGATGCACAGAGTTCACCGCCACCAATTGCTGGTAATTGCCATCCGGCAAACTCATACGGTACAAGCCATCAGTGCCCCAAAAAACCAGTTGTGGCAGCTCGAAACCAGCCAGTTGGGCTTTATTAAAAAACTGGGCACTTTCAGGAATGGGCAAAGCACGCACACTGTAGTTTTCGGTATCCACCAAACTAAGCCAGCGCTGATACTGATTAAAGCCAGATACCAGCAAATAAGGCTGCTTTGGCATTTTCAGCAAACTGCCATTGGCCGGATGCTCCAACTGCAGCTGCACCCGCTCAAGCGTCAGTTCCTCGGCAACAGCAGCGTCAGAGCACAGCCATAATGCTAACAGCCCGATCAATAAAGTATTGCGTGTCATAGGTTTAGCATCCAGCTTTCAAGTGACTAGCCCCAAAGTATCATGTAGCCTAAAAAAAGCACAATGATTAGAGTGTAAGCAGATGCGTGATAAAACGACAAACGCCGGGTGATGGATCACCCGGCGTGGTAGGATAGCTTTTACGCCAAAGGTTTAACGGGCGTTGGTGCTCTCAAAGATTTTATCGGCAGATGCAGCAACAAAACCGCTGTACAACATACCTGGTGCCACTTCGTAGCGGCGAGCAAATTCGTAGAAACAGCTTGGAATGGTAGCCGGGCCATCGCTGAATTGCAGAGTAATCAGGTCAGCCAGGGTGGAGGATTGCTCCAGCAACACCTCTTTGCTGCCTTTGATTTCACCGCCAGAGGTATTCAGCAGGAAGCCACCGTCTTTGAGGGCCTGATTGACCTGCTCCAAAGACTCGAAGTTTTCCAGTGCATTGACACTGACAGTAAAGTGGTTGGCTCGGAAGCCCCAGGCTGCCATCCAGGCCGCATACTCGCTTTCAGCCAGCAAGGCTTCATAGGTGGCATGATCCATCGACCAGTGAGTACCAGAATACAGGAAGTTATCTGCAGTGACTGCCTCATCCGGGATCTGGGCGACCAGCTCAGTCACAATACGCTGCAGCTGCTCAGAGCACTGCTCCAGCAACAACTCAGAGATAAAGACCTTTGGTTGATTGCGATCAGGATGCTCAAAATGCTTGGCATACAGCTTCTTCGCTTCAAAATGATACTCACCACACTCTTCGTAGCCCACCGCTTTGAAATGCGCGGCCAGCTTGTCCAACCCGATTTTTTCCAGGTTGAAAGTACGTAAGGCGATGTGGTCATTGATGATGTCCGCTTGCTGAGAGCTTCCCAGCAACTGGTGGACACGCTTGGCAGATGGAGTGACCTCCAGGTAGTTCTGCCACAGATTCTCAAACAGCTCATTGACGTTGCTATGCATGACGTTCACCTTACTTCTTTACTTCCGGTACTTTCGAAAGCCGGCAGGCTTGCGAAAGCGTTATTTTACATGAATCCGTTGCTTATCGACGGCCTTTTTCCAGCACAATAAAGCGTGCCAGCTCGCCATCACTCAGTTGCAGTGCATCGGCCAGTTCCGGTTGGATCAACAGCGCGCCCTGATGTTCATCAAAGCGGGCCTGCTCGCTAAAGCTGGCACGAAAGCCCTGGGTTTCGGTGTTGCTGACTGCCAACATCTGGCCAGGCTCCACCTTGGACACCACTTTTACCGGCACCTTGATGCTGCTGGCAACAGAATGGATCTGGCCAAGACGGGCTTCGATGGTTGGGCCAGCATCGAACAGGTCGACGTAGCCTCGATGGACAAAACCTTCTTGCTGCAACATTTTCAGCGCCGGCTTGGTGTGCTCATGCACCTGGCCTATCACTTGCTGGGCTTCTTCCGGCAACAAGCCCACATAAATAGGATGACGCGGCATCAGCTCAGCAATAAACGCCTTTTTACCGACTCCAATCAGATGATCGGCGGTCGGAAAATCAATGGTTAAAAACAGCTTTTGCAACCAGCCCCAAAACGGTGGCTGCCCATTGCCGTCCGATACCCCGCGCATTTCGGCAATCACCGTCTCGGCAAAACGCTGCGGATGCTCGGCCATAAACAAAAAGCGCACCTTGGATAAAAAGCGCCCGGTGTAGCCTTTGCGGTAACTCTGGCGTAAAAACAGCGTGCAGATTTCCGAAGCGCCGGTGTAATCATTGCACAATGTCAGGGTTTTCAGCTGATTCAACACATTCAGCTCGGCCGAGTGATGCATCACCCTATTCTGCTGAAAATGATACAGTGGTGTCTCAAGACCTACTGCCGCTTCAATGCCGGTAGTGCCGACAATGTCGCCGGTTGCAGTATCTTCCAGCACAAACAGATAGCCCTGCTGGCCCGGCTGCACCACATCCTGCACAAAACTGATTTCAGAATGAGCAATTTTTTGCTGCAAACGGCCATCATTGACTGGCAGGGAGGTAAAACCCGGGCCAGATTCTTCAGCTATGTGGCGCAGTGCGGCAAAGTCACTGCTTTGAATAGGGCGAATAACCAACATCGGCTTTTAGCCCTGCACGATTTTAGCAACAGCACGCTCAAAGCGGGCCAAGCCTTCGCGGATATCCGCATCCGGGATCACCAGTGATGGGGTAAAGCGCACCACATTGGCTCCAGCTACCAACGCCATCAAACCTTCTTCCGCCGCAGCTACCATAAAGTCACGTGCTTTGCCGGCATAATCGGCATTAAGCACGGCACCCAGCAACAAGCCCTGGCCGCGAATGGTAGCGAATACGTGGTATTTCTCATTGATCTGATGCAAACCATCACGAAACAGCTGCTCTTTGGCTTTCACGCCTGCCAGCACATCCGGCTGATTGACGGTATTCAAGGCTGCCAGCGCCACGGCACACGCCAGTGGGTTGCCGCCATAAGTAGAACCATGAGTGCCTGGCACCAGATGCTTGGCAATAGCCGTGGTGGTAAGCATGGCACCAATCGGGAAGCCACCGCCCAGCGCTTTGGCTGTGGTCAGAATATCTGGCGTTACGCCAAGGCCCATGTAGGCATACAGCTCGCCGGTACGGCCGACGCCGGTTTGTACTTCATCAAAAATCAACAGCGCTTTGTGTTGATCACACAACGCCCGTACCTGCTGCATAAACTCAACATCCGCCGGCAGCACCCCGCCTTCGCCCTGCAGTGGCTCTACCATCACCGCACAGGTCCGGTCAGAAATCAGTGCTTTTAAGCTGTCGATGTTGTTGAACTCAGCATGCTCAATCGCTTCTGGTTTAGGGCCAAAGCCATCGGAATAGGCTGGCTGCCCGCCAACGGTGACGGTAAAAAAAGTACGGCCATGGAAGCCTTGCTTAAAGGCAATGATCTGATCTTTGTGCTCACCAAACTGGTCTTTGGCAAAACGACGCGCCAGCTTCAGTGCCGCTTCATTGGCTTCAGCACCGGAGTTGGCAAAATAGACTTTTTCAGCAAAGGTAGCATCCACCAAAGCTTTGGCCAGCAACAAGGCTGGCTCATTGGTCAGCACATTGGATAAGTGCCAGAGTTTTTCGCCCTGCTCTTTTAACGCCGCAACCAAAGCCGGGTGACAATGCCCCAGACAATTCACCGCAATACCGCCGGCAAAGTCGATGTATTCCTTGCCTTGTTGGTCCCAGACTCTGGAGCCGGAACCTTTAACTGGGATCATCTGAGCTGGTGCATAGTTTGGCACCATCACGTCATCGAAAAGAGCTCTGTTTACTTGCTGCATGGAAAAACCTCGTGTCGTTATTATCGGTATAGAACCGGATTGGCAGAGAGCCGGAAAATATAAACACAGTGTAATCGCCACAGCTGCCATTTTGCAGTATCATTCTGTACACAATCACTGATTAAAAAGACAATTTGACTAGATAGGGTGTCAATATGATAAGTTCCGAGGACGAACAGCTGCTGGCTATCCTGCGCACCAACGGCCGGGCCAGTGTGTCGGATCTGGCGCGGGCACTCGATGTTTCGCGTACTACCATCCAAAACCGGCTGCAACGCTTAGAGCAGCAAGGCGTGATCCAGGGCTACACCGTGGAGCTGGGCAGCCGCTTTCTCAGTGAGCAGGTATCGGCCCATGTCTCGATTAAGGTGCGGCAAAAACTGACGGCGCGCACCAACCTGGAACTCAAACACATGCCTCAGGTAGCTGCGCTTTACGCCATCAGTGGTGAGTACGATTTGATTGCGATAGTGCAGGCCCAAAATACCGAGCAACTCAGCCATATTTTGGATGACATTGGCAATCTGGAAGGGGTGGAAAGGACCAACTCTTCTGTGATCCTTGAAACCAAGTTTAAACGCTAAAGTTTTTTCTGCCAGAAAACCGCCTGGCCCATCGCTGGATCAAGCTCATAGCCGGCAAAACCGAATTTCTGGTAGCTGGCTTTGGCGATGGTATTTCCTTCCAGCACTTCCAGTGTCAGTTTGCAACAATTGCGAGTGCGCGCCAGCTGCTCTACCTCGTGCAATAATGCAGTACTTAGCCCCTGGCCACGGTTGGCTGGCAGCACAGCAATGTCGTGAATATTCATAATCGGCCGGGCCGCAAAGGTGGAAAAATTTTCCACGCAATTCACCAAGCCGGCAGGCACCCCATTGACATAGGCAATAAAACTGAAGGTATCGCTGCGCTCTGCCATCCGCTTCGCAAGATGGGCCTGTACTTCTTCCGACAGAGGCTCCCCGCCACCCATTGGATCCAGCGCATACTGGTTTAATAAATAGACCAGTTGCTCTGCTTGGTCTGGATCCCGGTAATTGACGGCTTTGACTTCGATCATCGTTGTCTTCATCCTAATAATTAATAATGGTGAGAATACCCAACAGCATAAAAATGCCACAGGCGGCGCGACGGGCCCAGTCCAGGGAAATTTTATCCATCAGCCAGCTGCCGGCATACACCACTGGTACATTGGCGGCCAGCATACCAAAGGTAGTGCCCCAAATCACCCACCAGATGGCCTCCTCAAAGGTCGCCGCCAGGATCACGGTGGCGATTTGCGTTTTATCGCCAATTTCAGCCAGGAAAAACAAGACGCAACTGGCGGTAAAGGCACCGAACTTCAGCATGCTGCTATCTTCGCTGTCGTCCTTATCCGGGATCAGCAACCAAAGTGCTACCAGGATAAAAGAGCCGCCTAACAACCAACCCTGCCAGCCAGCCGGTATAAACTGCGCCACCCAGACTCCCAGCCAGGCAGAAGCAGCATGATTCAGTAACGTAGCCACCAAAATACCGGCAATGATTGCCAGTTTGGAACGAAAGCGAGCCGCGAGGAATAAGGAAAGCAACTGGGTTTTATCGCCAATTTCGGCAATAGCTACCGCAGTGAACGAAGCAAGAAAAGCATCCATGGAAACCACTCAGCGGGAACATCTACCAAAGACATGCCCCGGACTCCCGCTATGGGCCCAGTGCATGTCTCAGGTCTCATCAGTCTGCAGCAAAGCTGCAAATGTTGTTGCCATGTGCAATGAGGCACAAGGATGTTGACAACAACGCCAGTCTGGCCGATTACTCCCCCAAGAGCGGCGGCATTTTAGCCCGTTGAAAAAACAGATGCAAGTATGGCATTTACTGGATTAAGCACAGGTTCAGTTGTAGTCTGTTACAGTTTGTTGAGGGCAAGAACTAAACCATTCTTGCTTTTGTCTCATAAAGTAAGATAGTGAATGCGTTGCAGGAGTCCATCATGTCCAACTTTGTTAAAGTTACCCAGGCAGCCTCGGAACATAGATCACAGCTTCGATTGGTTGCTTCCACCTTTTGTTTATTACTGGCCATGCTGGTGCTAGCAGGCTGTGCTAGCAAGCCTGAGCCTCGCATTGACTATGCCCGGGATGTAAACTTTGCTCAGTATCAGACGTTCGGATTTTTTGATAACCCGGAGACCAATACCGAAGAATATCAGAGCCTGCTGACCGATCACTTTAAATCGGCGCTGCGTCGAGAAATGGAAGCTCTGGGTTACCGCTATCAGGCTGAAGGAGCACAGTTATTGCTGAACTTTGCTTCCATGACGGAAGATAAAACCGATATCCGTACCAGCCCATTCCGTGCCAATGTTGGCTTTGGTCGCTTTGGTTACCGCTCGGCCTGGCATCTGGGTTTCCCCATTTATCAATCGGACATTGAAACCGTGCACTACAAGCAAGGCACAGTAAGGGTCGATTTAGTGGATGCGGCGCAAAATCGTTTGATTTGGCAAGGCGTGCAGGAGGGCCGTTTAACCCGTGAAGCACTAAGAAATCCCAAACAAGCGGTGGATGAAACTGTGGCGCTGATTTTCCAACGCTTCCCTACCCGGCAGTAACCTAATTAGCCTTTGCAAAAGCAGCCTACGGGCTGCTTTTTTGCGGCATAAAAAAACCGGCCCAAATGAGGCCGGTCAAAGTTAGCACTAGGAGGAACAAACACCCCTCTTTCGACAGGCTGTGCTAGTATGCCTGGCCTAAATGACAGCTTAATGACGTTGATACCTCTGTGCTGAACTTTAATCACCCCAAACAAAAACAAGTATTGCTAATCGCTTTGCCGATGATCGCATCCAACCTGACCATTCCCCTGCTCTCTTTGGTTGATACCGCCGTGGTCGGCCATCTTGAACATGCCTGGTACTTAGGCGGCGTAGCCCTTGGCAGCAGCTTAATCAGTCTGTTGTTTTTACTGTTAGGCTTTTTGCGGATGAGCACAACAGGCCTGACGGCGCAGGCCTTTGGCGCCAGGGATCACAGTGCCCAGCGCAATGCGTTGCTGCAAGCCGGTCTGGTTGCTGTAGGGCTGGCAATTCTGCTGTTGCTGCTGCATCCGCTGGTGATGCCCTTGGTACAGCTGGTGAGCCAGGCCAGCAGCGAAGTGCTGCAGCAAGCCGGTATTTATTTTCAGGTACGCATTTGGAGTGCCCCAGCGGCACTGCTGAATATGGTGCTGCTTGGCTGGTTTCTTGGCTTGCACAATGCCCGCTACCCAATGTGGTTATTGCTGATCAATCAAAGTCTGAATATTGTGCTGGATTTACTCTTTGTGCTGGGCTTTGGCTGGAAAGTCGCAGGGGTAGCCGCTGCCTCGGTGATTGCCGATTACAGTACTTTGCTGGTTGGTATGCTGCTGGCACGACGGCTTTGGCAACAGCATCAGCTTGCTCCCTTTGCGTTTCGCCAACTTAGTCAGCTGGCCGGATATGGCCGCCTGTTTGCCCTTAATCGCGATATTTTTATTCGCAGTCTCTGCTTGCAAGGGGTGTTTGTCTTTATCGCTTTTCGCGGTGCCAGCTATGGCGATGCCATTGTGGCCGCCAACGCCGTGCTCATTGCATTTTTAATGCTGGTGTCCTATGCACTGGACGGTTTCGCTTATGCCGCCGAGACCTGTACCGGCAAAGCGGTGGGTGCCAAAGACAGCAGCGAGCTGCAGCAGTTGTTTGCCATTCTGGCTGGTTGGGGTCTGTTACTTGGTATTGTTTTCAGCCTGCTGTTTTGGTTGGGCGGTACGGCTTTGATTGGCTTGCTTACTTCCATTGCCGAAGTACGCCATAATGCCGCTCATTTTCTGCCCTGGCTGATAGCTTTGCCACTGATTGCGGTTTGGAGCTACCTGCTGGATGGTATCTACATAGGTGCCACTAAAGCCAGAGCCATGCGCAACAGCATGCTGCTGTCCTTCGCTGGCTTTGGTCTATGCTACCATCTGCTGCAAGGCATGGACAACCATGCACTCTGGCTGGCATTGTCGGTTTTTATGCTGCTGCGCGGCCTGACCCTGGGTTGGCCTTTATACCGGTACGGTAGCGATTATTTGCTGAAAAACTAAAAAAACACTCAAGCAGCGCAATTTTTAGCCGATACAACGGATAGGCTATACTTCGTCCAGAACAAACTGAGGGTCTTACTTATGGCGATTGCACCTATTCCCCCAAAGGCTGCCGAGGCGAGCAGCAAGCAGGAGTCTGCTCCCAAATCCGAGCTGGATAAAGCCGTTGCGGATCGCGCTGCGAAAGAAACCGCCAAAAACGCCCAGAATGCAGCCATTTTGGCGGCCAATGAGCAGGTGAGCTTAAAATCCAACAGCGAAAGCCTGCGCTTGCTGTACAAAACAGCGCTGGAAGCCATTAACAAAGAGTTGGAGCCGGTGCTGGGTGAAAATGCAGCACAGAAAACCTACGACTCCGGCATTGATGTCTCCCCGGAAGCAACCGCTGAGCGCATTGTCAGCTTTGCCACCAAGTTCTATGGCCGTTACGAGAAAATGACGCCGGATATGGATGAACAGGAGCGGCTCGATAGCTTTCTGAACATTATTGGCGGCGCCATCGATCAGGGCTTTACCGAGGCCAAAGATATTTTAAAAGGTCTGAATGTGTACGAAGGCGAGATTGAACGCAACGTCGATGCCACCTACGACTATGTGCTGAAAGGCCTGGCACAGTTCCGTGAGCGCATGGAAGAGATGATGCAGAAAAAAGCCGACACTCAATAATTCGGATGCTGTGATAAAAAAACCGGGCAGCTGTATAGTGGCCCGGTTTTTTATTATAGCGATGTAACTCGTTACAGATTGTCTTCAAACAGTTTAAAGATACGGCGGTATTGATCCAACCAGCTGCTAGGCTGCACATAGCCGTGATCTTCAACCGGATAAATCGCTGTTTCAAAGTGCGGAATTTCCAGCTCGATAAAGCGCTGTACCAGACGCACTACATCCTGGAAGAACACATTGCGATCCACCATAGGTGCACTGATAAGCAGCGGATACCGTAAGCCTTCCGCAAAATAGATCGGCGAGCTACGCTCATAGGCAATAGGGTCAATATCCGGTGTATTCAGGATATTGCTGGTGTACGGGTGGTTGTAATAGGCCCAGTCGCTGACCGGCCGCAGAGCGGCACCGGCTCTAAACAATTCCGGCTCATTAAACATGGCCATGAAGGTCATAAAACCACCATAAGAGCCACCATAGGTGCCAACCCGGTTGCGATCAACATGGACGTTTTCTACCATCCAGTTCACGCCATCCACCAGATCTTCGACTTCCGGCGTGCCCATCTGACGGTAGATAGCGGTGCGCCAATCACGGCCATAGCCTTTCGATGCCCGGTAGTCCATATCCAGCACCACATAACCATGCTGAACCAGCAGATTGTGGAACAGGAACTCGCGGAAATAGACCGACCAGCCCAAATCGCTATTTTGCAGATAACCGGCACCATGATTGAAGATCACTGCACGACGAGGCTCGCCGTCCTTGTGATTCTCTGGCAGGTACAACTTGGAGTAGATAGGCGCAGCCTGATGACTGGACGGCACCGGTACAATTTTCGGTGCCTGCAACGGCAAGGCTTTAAAAGCATCGGAAATGGTATAGGTTAAACGCTGAACATCAGCAGCTGGTTCTGCGCTGGTAACATAGAGCTCATGCGGCTTTAGGTTGTTGGAATAGCGCAACAACAGGCGGCTTTCATCCGGTGATAGCTGAAAATCAACCGCTCCTGGCAAGTTGGTGACTTGCTGCAGTTGGTTGTTGCTAAGCTGCAGCCGGAACACATCGTACTGGCCCGGATGATTACGATTGCCTTTGAAATAGATAAAACGGCCATCGCGGGTCAGCACAGGGTTTGCCACTTCAAAAGTGCCTTCGGTAAGCTTCTGCGCACGGCGCTGATTCAGTGCCCTGGTGTACAGATGCGAGTAACCGCTTTCTTCAGACAGGTAATACAAGGTATCACCGGCCGGCAACCAGCCAAAATCATTGAAAGCATAGTTAATCCAGGCGCTGTCGTGCAGACGGTGCTGTGGCACCAGCCGCTTATTGGCAAAGTCTACCGTCGCCAGCCAGCGATCTTTGTTATCGAACGCCTTGAGCATCACGGCCACCTGATTGCCCTGTGCATTCCAACGCATCGCGCTTTGTGTCCAGTACCAATCGGTCATCAGGCCAATATCGCGGATCACTTTTTCACTGCGATAACGCTCGCCTCGGGCGCGGGCATTTTCCGTTTTGACCTCTTTTAGCACATCTTCATTGTAACCAGGCAAGCTGGTGTAGCTTAAGGTATGCTGGCTACCATCGCTAAGATCCACCAGAATCAACTGTTGCGGCAAGGGCTTGAAATCATGTACCCGGCGACGCACCGACTCGGCAATGATGTCACCGCTTGGGGTAATGTAGTTCGGCATAATATCGCGATCACTGCTGCTTTGTTGATCACGAATGGCTACCAACAGGAAATTGCCCTGCGGCGACAGACTGGCATCGACAATGTGCTTGTCTTTCCCTACATAAATACTCTGCGGCGGCATTGCAGGATTGTGCTGCTTTAATTCCTGTTCCTGCTGATGGCGCTCGGTGCGATTGCGCTGCTGCAAAGCAACAAACTCAAGCAGCTTGTGCTGCTCTTGTGCCAGATAGCTCTCTGGTACGCTGGGCGCTTTAGGTTCATCTTCTGTACGAATACTGAACAGCTGTTCAGTCAGACCCGTGGCTGTATCCACCGCAAAATACTGCCAACCACTGCGATAGGCCAGCCGGCCATCGGTTAAAAACTGCAGGTGACTTTGCCGGTCCTGACTACGGGTCAGTTGCCGAATGGTACCGCTTTGACTTTCTTTAACAAATACATTGCCCTGGAAAATATAGGCTTGCAGCTGACCATCGCTGGAATACACCGCATCGGCTGCACCCATCTGATGCACTTCAGCCAGAGGTACTAAGGTCCCGTTATCCCGATTAGTTTCCGTCACTGAGCGCTTGTACCAGTCACGGATTTCACTGCCTTCACGCTTGCGCTGGTAGTAAATAAACTGACTGTCTGCAGACCAAAACTCATTTTCCGGCTGGCGACCCAACCAATCCGGATCGGCCATAATCTGCTCCATGGTTAGCCGGATGCTGGCATCAGTCGCATAAACTTGCTCCAGCTGAATGGTTTCAATTGGGTGAGTGAGCCGTTCGTTTTTGGCATGCACGGGAGAGGTGGCCATACAGGCACCTGCCAGAGCAGCCGCCAGTATCGAGGTTGTCAGTAGTTTCATAGTGGCACTTTTATGATTATGGGTATGGTTGTTGGAATACCACCATTTATACAAAGGCTAAGGTCAGGATGCAAGCAATGCGGGTTCAAGCGGGGTAGAAACAAGATTAGCGCCCAAGGGTAAGCTCTTTACCAGATGGGCGCTCATTCAATAGCAATGTTTATCAGGCAGCCAATTTACGACTCAGTTCACCGATACGCTGCTCGGCTTTATCCAGCGCAGCTTTAGCAGCCTCCTCGCCCATATTCAGACCTTCCGCGTAAATAAAGTACTGCTCACTCAGACCAATAAAGTTGAAGAACTGCTGTAAAAACGGTGTTTGGCTATCTGCATTTGTGCCCTGATAGATACCGCCACGGGTTGCGAAAACAACGACCGGTTTTTCGGACAGCAAACCAACAGGGCCTTGCTCAGTGTACTTAAAGGTAACACCAGCACGAGCAACCCGGTCAAACAAAGCTTTTAACTGGCTTGGCACACCAAAATTGTACATAGGTACGCCTAACACAATCGCATCGGCTTGTTTAATACGGGCAATCAGATCATCCGAATGACGAGCCAGGGCAGCCTGCTCCAAAGAACGATCGGCTTCCGGCGTCATCCAGGCAGCAATTTCATTCATTTCTAAATGAGGCAGCGGCTGACTGGCCAAATCAATCCGATCCAATTGGACGTCGGCAGGCAACTTAGCAAGAAATTGTTCAATAAGCTGGCTCGATTTACCCGCTTTACCGCTGATAGAGCTCTCAATCACTAAAACTGTTTTCATAATAGGTCTCCTACTGGTTGATGGGCCCATGATACATCAACAAAAAAGGATGAAAACCAGAAAATATCACAGTTATCTTTCGATAAAATGAAATGAATCAGTTTGGTCATTCCGCTCGTATAAGATGATGTTCTATCCACTGGCAACCTTTGCACAACTAGGAAAGACGAATGATGTTGAATTTAGCATCCACTCAGAGGCATGATGGGACCACAACTGTACAACGTGAGCCCGGAATGTCGACGAACGATGAAAATGCCCCAGAGATCCGTACCGGTCAATGGGAGGATGCACTGAGTTTTGTCGCAGTACATCAAGACAAAGCTGCTTACTCTGAACTGTTTAGCTATTTTGCTCCCCGTCTTAAAGCTTTTGGCATGAAGATGTTTGGCAATGAACAGCAAGCTTTAGAGATGGTGCAAGACACCATGCTGAATGTGTGGCGAAAAGCCCGGCTGTTTGATCCAAGCCGAGGTTGCGCCTCGACCTGGATTTTTACTATTGCACGTAATGTCCGCTTCGATATGTTACGCAAAAAGCAAAGCCGTAAAGACGATATCAGCGCCGACGACCTCTGGTACGACGGTAATTACCCTGAGCAGGAAGACTCAGGCAGTCATCAATGGGATACCGTTTTGATGACTGAAAAGTTGGCACCACACTTTGATCGCCTGCCCGAAGCTCAGCGTTTAGTGATGGTAAAAGTTTATTTAGAAGAAAAGTCGCATCAGGAAGTTTCGGATGAGCTGGCCATTCCGTTAGGTACGGTAAAATCACGAATTCGTCTGGCACTGGATCGTTTGAGAGAGGCACTCGATGACACACGCAGTTAAATATCATCCGGGCATTCCGTTACTGGAACAATACGTGGAAGGCACATTGGAAGCCGATGTTGCTCTGGCGGTATCCGCCCACATTGATTTGTGCCCACATTGCCAACAGCTTTGTCTGGATCTTTCAGCTGAACAAGGTTTGATGCTGGAAAAGTCAGCCCCAGCTGCTGAACTTAATGTAAGTGATATGGATGAGATGTTGGCCGAGATCCTGGCGCATACTCAACTGGATACTGGTCAGGTAAGCTCCCAGCCTGAAGGGCCGGTTCAGGTGCATCTAAAAGGCAAAACCTTTACGGTACCTCGTGCTTTAGCGCGGTTGGTGGAGCAGCAAACCAAATGGACCCAACTCGGCAGCATTGCAAATGCTAAGCTGCCAGCGGGTGACAAACGCCATGTGTCCTTGCTGTATATCGATAAAGATACCGCAATTCCGCAGCACACCCACAAGGGGCTGGAAATCACCCTGGTATTGAGTGGCCGTATTGTCGATGAACAGGGCAGTTATGGTGTTGGCGATATTTTGATCAATACGCCCGACGATACCCATACGCCGCGCACCTTGCCGGATGAAGACTGTTTGTGTCTGTCGGTATTAAGTGCGCCACTCCAATTTAACAAAGGCATTACCCGTTTACTTAATCCACTTCAGCACTTGTTTTACTAAATCAACACCCAACCTTTTAGGGCCAGCAACCACTGGCCCATTTTTCAACTAATAAGCGCCATACCACCTTTTAAATTGTACAACTGACCAAAACCCAATCGTGCTAATACCTGGCAGGCAACCAGGCTTCGATTGCCGGTGCGACACACCATCAGTAAAGGGGTATCCAGCTGCCAATCAGCATGGCTGAGCAAATGGCATAGCTTCGATAAAGGCACCTCCCGAACCATACAACCTGCTGGCAAGTAAGGAGCCAAAGCACCTGCGCTCTGCTCGTGCGGTTCGCGCACATCCACTACCTGCAGATTGGGTTGCAAGCGCATAAATTCCGTCAGTTGCTCAGGTGCAATGGTCGCCTTGGCATCGGTTGGCATGACTTCGACCAAACCACAAAAGTGTTGCTCCAGCGCTTGCAGTTGACAAGCCTGGGCATTGGTGACTTGCTGCCAGTCATCACTCGGTAGCTCATCTTGCAACAAAGATCGTAACAACGGCTGCTCATCGCAGGCAATTGACAGGGTGGTGAAAAAGCGCTGAGCGTAATCGTGACTGGATAGCAATAATGTATCCGGCTGAATATGCTGTTGCAGACGCTGCACACTGCGTTGCAAGGCTTTCGCATCGCCACCAGCCAAATCAGTTCGTCCTACCCCGCCAGGTAACAGCAAGTCGCCGACAAAAGCGGCTCTGAGCACATCCTGTTGATACAGCAGGTAACTGCTGGCACCGGGGCAATGGCCCGGTGTGTCCAGGCGTTGTAGGCAATACTGACCACATAACAGCTCATCCGTTTCTGTAGGCCACCCCAAAGCATCGGTGGGCTGGCGACAATCCAGTTGCAATAAGGTACACAGCTCAGTTCGGACCGAAGCATGGTCAGGATGCTGATGCGTATCCAACACCGCTTTTAGCTGTAACTGCTGGCCCTGTATCATCGCCTGCAAACGCCCCAGCAATGGGAGCGCGGCATCAATCACTACCGCTGCACGGGTTTCAGGGCAGACCAGCAGATAACTGCACAAACCTTCATGTTTTAATTGTGTCAGTCCCTTGGTATGCCACTCGAGCGTAGGAGTGGCGTCCGTCAGCACCAGACAATGCTTTTGCACAACAGCTGCCAACTCACGAATGCGCTGACAAGCCTGCAGGCACTCTACCGGGGTCATCGCCGGGCCAAAAGATAGCCTGATTGAACCTTGCGAGCGCCAGGCTTCCAGACCCATGGCATCCAATACGAAACTGCTGGGTACCTTCGAGCTGCAGGCAGAGCCTGAACTGACACGAATGCCGGCAGCATCAAACAAGTCCATAATGTCTTTGCTGTAAAAGCCGGGCACTGAGAAGTTAATCGTGGTAGGTACGCAATAAGGCGCATCGCTGTTAAGCACCAACTCTGGAAACACCTGGCGTAAAGCCGCCAGTAAATCGGCCCGGTATTGCCAAAGCTGTTCCACTGGCTGAAACACCGAGCCCTCTGTCTTTAACAGCTCACTGAAAATAGCATGCAAGGCTGCGACACCAGGCAGGTTTTCAGTACCAGAACGTAAACCGCTTTCCTGACCACCACCAACCACCAGCGGTTGGTAACTGGTACCAGCACGCAGATACAAAAAGCCAATACCTTTAGGAGCATAGAGCTTATGGCCGCTAAAAGGAGCATAGTCGATGCTGGTATCTTGTAAACTCAGCGTCATTTTCCCGAGCGCCTGCACACAATCGACCAACCAGGGAATATCAGCTCGCACGGCACGAATGCATTGCTCTAACGCTGTTAAATCCTGCTGCACTCCGGTTTCATTATTCGCCGCCATGGTGCAGATCACCGCGGCTTTGGGCAACTGCTGGCGAATAAAATCTAAATCCAGCAAACCGTTTTGATCCACCGGTATAGCACACAAGGTCGCATTGAGCCCAAGCAACTGATTCCAGTGCTGCAAACTTTGCGGAATGGCCTTGTGCTCGGTTGCGCCATACAGTAGTAAGGTATCCGGACCAGCGCGGCCCTCTGATTTGGCTTTGCTCAGCGCTGATAACACCGACGCCTGAATGCCTTCGGTTGCCCCAGAGGTGAAAATAATGTCGCCAGCACCGGCACCCACCAACTTACGTGCCAGTTGGCGGGTTGCTTCCAGCTCGACCTTGGCTTTGATGCCGGTGGCATGGGTGCTGCTTGGGTTACCAAAACATTGCATCATGTGATGTTGCACTGCCTCAGCCGCACAGGGCAGCACCGGCGTAGTGGCATTGTTATCCAGGTAAATCTCAGCACGGTTGGCAGACAAAAGTGGTTTCATAGCGGCTCAACATATAACAAAAAAGAATATGATATTCCTTTTAATGATACGTGGCTTTTACGCACTCGACAAGGCTTGCTGCAGTGATGACGAACAATAAAAAAGCGAGCTGTTTGGCTCGCTTTGTTAACTCAGAAGAACTCGTCCAGATAAGAGTCGTCGTACTCCTCTTGCTCTGGCGGATTGCCGTCGTAAATTTCGAACAAGCGATTTTGCAAATAGGCCTCACGAATGAAGGCATAGGGATCGAACGAGTCCTCCAACAAATGCTCCATCGACATGGCTTTTTCGCGTTGGGTCAGGCCGCTCAGTACATAACGGGTAATGGTCAAAGGCGTATTAAACAAACCAAGGGGTGAGTAGAGTGCATCCACCAAATCGCCACCGGTATCCCGGATGGTTGAAGGGCCCCGCGCTGGCACCATTAAGAAGGATCCTTCTCCTACGCCCCAGACAGCCAGTGTCTGACCAAAGTCTTCCCGTCGTTCGTTCAAACCAATTTTAGTCGCAACATCAAACAAGCCAAAAACGCCGATGGTACTATTGACTAAAAAGCGACCGGCACTAATCGCCATGCTGGCTGGTTTGGCTTGCAAGGTGGCATTGACGAAACTATCCGGTTCCCGCAAGTTGCTTAGAAAATTGTCCACCCCGCGTCGGGCCGGTGTTGGTACCACGGCCATGTAACCAACCGTGGCCGGACGCAACAAGTTGGGATCCAGGATCTCATAGTTCAGCTCCCACATGGCACGGTTAAAACTTTCTAAAGAGTCGCGTGGATCCCGCTCAGCGGCTTGCTCTTTGGGTGCACTCGCACAGGCCATCAAGCCAAAAGCCAGACAACACGCGGTAGCCAGCTTAAAAAAATGCTTTGTGTTCAAGATCCTTCCTCTGTATTTAATCCAATAAACCATTATTTAGCTTGCAGCCGCAGCGATACCTGAACTTTGCCATCACTAAACAATTGCGGCGCCGATACCACTTCAAAACTGCCTTGCCGATCATCCACAGAACCACTGGGTGAAAAGAGGGCTACCACTTCCACATCATCAATACTGGCTAAGGTCCAGCCTGGCTGCATTGCCATCTCTTCGGTCAGCATCAGCTGTAATTCACCGGCAGGTACCGGAATACGCTGCGCGGCTACAGGTAAGGCCGGACCATCCGGCTGGCGGACAAACACAAACACACTGGCATCCGGATACTGCTGACGCAAAGACGGATCTACATCCAAGGTTAACAGCACCTGACGCTCTTGACGTGCACTGACTTCATGTCCCAGCTCCTGCAGCTTTTGCAGTACTGCAGCATAACGCGGATCAGACGCAGGCAAACGATCCAGCAATAGCATCCAGGCTGCTGTGGCCTCCTCCAAATCGCCTTTCTCATAAGCGATGAAAGCGAGTAATGACAAGGCATCCAAATTGTCAGGATCATTCGTCAGTACCCGTGCCATAGCCCGCCCCGCTTTCGCCAGCTTGTCATCACCACCAACTACCAGCAAAGCCTGACTGTAACTGATCAGCAAAGAAGGACGCTCCGGGGTCATCAACAGCGCTTTTTCGAAGGCATCAATCGCATCGATCATCAGCCCCTGC
The DNA here is from genome assembly GCF_020831925.1 of Alkalimonas sp. GTDB lineage: Bacteria > Pseudomonadota > Gammaproteobacteria > Enterobacterales > Alteromonadaceae > Alkalimonas. The sequence goes on along the minus strand of NZ_JAFIFQ010000009.1, from coordinate 51,203 downwards.
GACATCCAGATGCGTCCAAGCAAAAACCAGGCGGCGGCATCATCCCCTTCCCTGGTCAGCTTAGTACGAATAGCTAAAGCAAAGTTGGTCAGCTCTTCATCATTCAAGGGTTCACCACGACCAAGCAAAGAACGCTCACCGTACTCGGGCAACTTTTGCTGCGCCAATTGCCAATTGGAAAGATCTCCGTAATGGCCATTCCAGCTGTAAATGCCAGCCACCATCACTATCAGGGCCACGGTTAAACCACCGTACCAACGCCAGCTGCTTTTGGAAGCTTTTAATTGCACCGCTTTGGCTTCCTGTTCCAAAAACTGCTGTTTCAGTTCATTGGCAGCACTGTCAAAATCCTGCTCTGCCAACTCACCGGCATCGCGCGCTGTCGCCAGCAAATCCATCCGCTCAGCAAATAATTGCGCTGGAGTTTGCTGCTCACCGGCTCTGGCACTGCGTGGCCAGGCCATAAATACCACACTCAGGGCCAGCATCAACACTGCCCCTAGTAGCAACTGCCACATCATTATTTTTTACTCCGATAAGCGTCGATAATGGCGTCGAGTTCCTGCTCCAACGCCGGATTGCTTGCCTTAGCTGTTTGCACTGTCTGACGACGTCGCAGCATGTACCACAGCATCAGCACCAGCAGCAGTATAGGCAACACCCACAATAACAGGGTAAGAGGGTTTAACGGTGGGCTGTAATGCACAAAGTTACCGTAGCGATCAACCATAAACTCTATGACTTCCTGTTTGCTGTGGCCCTGCTGCACCAGCTCATAGGTTTTGTTACGCATATCAATCGATACCACCGCATTGGAGTCGGCAATATTCTGGTTTTGGCACTGTGGACAACGCAGTTGCTGAACCAGCTCCTGATACAGCTGGCGCTTAGCATCATCCTCAAATGGCAGGATTTCCTGACCAGCCCACAGGGTTAGACTGCAAAGCAGCAGCAAGAGCGCAGATAAACGGCTCATGGCTGAGCTCCCTGATACGCCAGGCCAACCTGCTGCAACTGCTCAAAGGCGGGTTCAAATTTCTGCCGCCATACCCGCGGATTGATGTCACCAACATGGTGCATGCGAATTTTGCCGTTGGCATCCACCAGGAAGGTCTCAGGCGAGCCAGACACGCCTAAATCCAGCGACAAGCGGCGGTTTTCATCCAGAATATTGAACTGATAAGGATTGCCAAAGTACGCCAACTCGCGCTGAACATCGCGCTGCAATTGCCCCAGGCTGAAGTGATCACCAAAAGCCGGATCAACCGGCAACGGGTAATACAGACCAACCACTTTAACCCCCTGCTCTTTGAGCTCGGTCATAAAGCCCAATTGTGCCTTGCAAGTGGGGCACCAAACGCCCCACACGCTCAGCAAAAAAGGCTCGCCGGTGAGTAACTCACGATTCCAGCGCTGTTCTGGCTGCATCAAATCCGGCAAGTCAAATGCAGGCAATGGGCGGTTAAGCAGTGCCGAGTCTCTGGTCCAGGGATCCGAAAACAAGCCAGTAAATAGAAACACCGATACGCCCAAAAATATTGCCAGAGGCGCAAAAAACAGCCATTTACGCATGAGCCAGCTCCTTTGTAGCATCGCTCTGATCATCGCCTGAAGGCGCAGCAGCACGACGCAGTACTTTGCGCCGATAGCGCACATCCAGCAAAGACCAGGTTGCCCCTATCGCCATTAATAAACCACCCAGCCAGATCCAGCGAACAAAGGGTTTGACCTGCACCTTAAACGACCAGGCGTCCCCAGGCAGGGCTTCACCCAGAGAGACATAAAGATCACGGCTTAAACGAGCATGAATAGCTGCCTCGGTCATCACCGTGCGCTGAATGGTGTAAAAACGCTTTTCAGCATGTAAATTGGTAATGAAACGACCATCCCGCTCCACTTTCAGATCCGCGGCTTCCCCCCCAAAGTTAGGGCCATCCAGCTTGTACAGATCGAGCAAAGTAAATTCATAGCCGGATAATGTCACCGTATCTCCTACTTGCATCCGTACATCCCGCTCCACGCTGTACGTTGTGGTCATGGCAATGCCAATCACCATCACCGCGAAACCAATATGCGCTGTGGTCATGCCGTAATGACTGGCACTTAGCTTGCGAATACCAGCCAAGCCCTGACCAAATTGGCGAATACGTTGACCGACCTCACCCAAGGCCGACATTCCGACCCAGGCACCCAACAACAAACCAATCAGGGCAACATTGGCCTGTACCGATTGCGTTGCAGCCATCAGACCAACCGCCACGATCAAAGCCGCCACAGCGATCATCGCCAGCGGAGGGATCAGCGGTTGCCATTTTTGCTGTTTCCAGCGCACCCAAGGACCAAGACCCAGCAATAAACTAAATGGGATCGTCAGATAAAAGAACATCGCATCAAAGAAAGGTTCCCCGATGGAAATGGAACCAAGACCTAACTCCTGATGGAACAAGGGCAGTAAAGTACCCAGAAACACTACCAGGGTGGCTGTCAGCATAAAGACATTGTTGCCCCACAGCATGACTTCACGCGAAAACAATTGATAGCGGGCCTGACTACGTACCGAACGCATGCGAAGCCCGTACAGCAGTAAGGACCCACCAATCACAATCAGCAAAAACACCAGCAGGAACATACCGCGACTGGGATCGGTCGCAAACGAGTGCACTGACACCAGTACACCGGAACGCACCAAAAAGGCTCCCATCAAACTGAGCGAAAAGGTTGCCAGCGCCAGTAGTACGGTCCAGGATTTAAAGGTGCCACGTTTTTCCGTCACCGCCAGGGTATGGATCAGCGCTGTGCCTACCAACCAGGGCATAAAAGAGGCATTCTCTACCGGATCCCAGAACCACCAGCCGCCCCAACCAAGCTCTTTGTAAGCCCACCAGCTGCCAAGCATGATACCCAGCGTTAAGAACATCCAGGCCGCTAAAGTCCATGGGCGCGCCCAACGTGCCCAGGTACTATCAAACTTACCACTGAGTAGAGCAGCAATGGCAAAGGCAAAGGACACCGCAAAACCGACATAGCCCATGTACAACAACGGTGGGTGAATGATCATGCCAAAATCCTGCAACAGCGGATTCAGATCATTGCCCTCGACCGGGAAGTACGGCAGACTGCGCTCAAAAGCATTCGACATGAACAGGGAAAAAGCAATAAAGCCAACACCAATCCAGCCCATAATGCCGAGAATACGGCCCTGCATTAACAGCGGTAGTTGCTTGGAAAACAAGGCAACGGCAGCCGTCCACAGCGTTAAAATCCAAACCCAGAGTACCATCGAGCCTTCGTGCGAGCCCCAGGTTGCCGTCAGCTTGTAGTACCATGGCAAGACAGAGCTTGAGTTGGAAGCCACATTGATCACGGTAAAGTCATCGGTGTAAAAAGCGTAAGCCAAAGCCACAAAAGCAAGGCCGGCAAACAAAGCAGCCGCCAGTGCCAGCGGCTTGCCGAGCATCAGTGCACGTTCATTGCCCGTATAGCTTCCATACAGAGGGACAATGCCCAGTAACAACGACAGCGCAAAGGAAAAGGTTAACGCCAGTTGACCAAGTTCAGGGATCATCAATAACCCCCTGCCGACTCTGTCGCAGTTTGCTGCGATGGCGGCACATGCTGGATGCCTTTTAAGGCTTTAGCTACTTCAGGTGGCATGTATTCTTCATCGTGCTTAGCCAGCACCTCTGTGGCGCGAATTAACCGGTCCTCGACCAGGTGCCCCTGCGCCACTATGCCCTGCCCTTCACGAAATAAATCCGGCAAAATACCATTGTATTCGACGGTCACTGTTGGACCTGTATCGACCAAATCAAAGCGCACGAGCAAAGATTCAGGATCACGCACCACAGAGCCTTCCACGACCACACCGCCAATCCGTAAGCGCTGGCCGATTTCAGGCCGAATTTTATCCGCCCCTATGCCTTCCACCAGCTGAGTTGGGGTATAGAATAAGTTGATGTTTTGCTGCAGCGCATAAAGCATGGCACCAATCGAACCGGCTACCAAAGCCAGAATCGCTAGAATGGACCATAATCGTTTCTGTCGTCGTGCATTCATTGATGCTCTGCCTCCTGATACTGCTTAATGCGTTGTGCCCGCGCCAACTTCTGACGAAAGTTCTGATGAAAGGCTTTCACTTCCCAAAAGCAGTACACCACCAGACCAATCAGCAGGCCATAAGTCAGGCCATAAGCCAACCAAATGTAAAAGCCATAACCACCCATGGCCAGAAAATCACTGAAACTATCAAACTGCATTAATGTCCTCCCAGTGTTGCCCGTACCCAGGGCCTGTGCTGCTCATGTTCTAAAATAGCGGTTCGCAAGCGCAGACACACCAACGCCAGCATCAGCAGGTAGAAACCCAGTAAACTAATCAACAAGGGCCATAACATGCTGGGATGAACCGAGGGCGTATCAAACTTGGTGATACTGGCACCCTGATGCAGGGTATTCCACCACTCCACTGAAAAATGAATAATTGGGATATTGACGATGCCAATCACGGCCAGCAAGGACGCTACCTTACCTCCGGTTTGACGATCCGAGAAAGCACCATAGAGGGCGATCACCCCCAGATACAGAAACAACAAAATTAACTGCGACGTAAGCCGTGCATCCCACTCCCACCAGGTGCCCCACATGGGTTTGCCCCAAGCCATACCAGTAAGCAGTGAAATCGCGGTAAAAACGGCACCAATCGGCGCGATAGCCAGCACGGACCACTGCGCAACCTTCACCTGCCATACCAAGGCGATAAAGGCAGCAATGGCCATCATGGTATAGGTGCTCATCGATAGCAAAGCGGAAGGAACATGAATGTAGATAATGCGAACCGTATCAAATTGCTGGTAATCCTGCGGTGCAAACACTAAGCCCCATAGGTTGCCAAACAACAAAATACCAATGGCTGACAGCATCAACCAGGGGAACAAACGCCCGCAAAAATGGTAAAGAGTCTCAGGTTTTGCAAGTGGATGCAGCCATTTAAACATACTAACTCACATTTATCCGTAACGCACTGGCGACAGCCAGCGGCACCAAAGCCAACGCCAATAACAACATGGCGACCAGAATAGCAAGTTGTCCACTGTAAGGCAGCCCCATGCTGGCTGCCTCGATCGCCGCACTGGCAAAAATAAGCAGTGGGATATACAGCGGTAATATCAACAACGCCAATAAGATACCGCCTTTATCGGCAGACATCGTCAGAGCAGCACCCAGTACACTCAAAATACTCAGCAAAGGCGTGCCCAGTAGCAGGGTTAACATCATGGCGACAAAAGCCTTGGACTCGACACCAAGCAACATTGCCACCACCGGCGATATTAGCACCAAAGGCAAGCCGGTACTTAACCAGTTCGCGGCGGCTTTGGCCAGTACAAAAGCCATCAGACCCTGCCTGGACGCGACCAGCTGTTCAATCACACCGTTGCGGTAATCATCCCGGAACAAGCGTTCAGCCGCCAGCAAGACGCTCAGCAGCGCTGCAATCCAGACAATGCCAGGTGCCATTATACGTAACTGATTCGGTTCTGGTCCAACCCCTAATGGAAACAAGGTCAGCACAATAATAAAAAACAACAATGGATTCAGCCAATCAGCTTTTTGGCGTCCCAGCAGCACCAGCTCACGGCGTAAGAAAGTCACTACCATCGGTACGCCAGCTCCAGGGTTTTGAGGGTTGGGAAATCCTGGCTCAGTGCTTGATGGGTGGTCACGATAATAGCCCCTTCTGCGGCCAGATGCTGATGAAAGCGTTGCTGTAAGCGCTGAATTGCTTGTTGGTCCAAAGCAGTAAAGGGCTCGTCAAGGATCCAAAGTTGAGCCTGGGTTAACCAGAGCCTGGCCAGCGAGACCCTGCGTTGCTGACCTGCCGACAACATACGGCAAGGAATGTCTTCCAAACCAGCCAGGCCAAGCTGGCCTAATAAATCCATGCTGTCAGTAAAAGGCAGTTGATAAGCCGCACGCCAAAAAGCAATATTCTCCACCGCTGTTAGGTGCTCATGAATACCGCTCTGATGGCCGATATAGCATAAAGAAGCAGCATACTGCTCGGCCTGTAAAGCAAGGGGCTGTCCGCAAAACAGAATGTTCCCGTCATCCGGAGTGGACAAACCGGCCAACAGGCGCAACAATGAGCTTTTACCAGCGCCATTTTTACCCTGTATTTGCAGTAGCTGGCCGGGTGACAACTCAAGATCCAGCGCTTCGAACAGTACTCTGTCCTGGCGGATACAACTTAAGCCGCGGGCGCATAAGAAGTTGGTCACTGCATGGCCTCCTGGTAAAATTGCGCGGATCTTACCATATTCCTAATGGAATACGAACGCATCAGGCCAGTACAAGCATGGTAAAAATGATTAAAATAAGATGAACCCGATCAAACTTGAGCAATTGCTGCAACTAACGGCAACTGGGCGAACTACCAATGCGGCGGTTCCACTGAAAGCAGACAAGAGCTACAGCGGTGTCATCTTAACCGATCCAGTACAAGGTGCGCGCTTATTGCAGCTAACGACCAGTCAAGGGATTTTGCAGCTCCGTCTGCCCAAAAGTATTCAAACCAGCAATGGTACGCCGATGCAGGCCAGCTTTCAGCAACTACCGGACGGCCGGGTACAGGTGCAGCTGCAAGCCAAAGGTGAGGCGATGCAAAGCTTCCCACTCAATCAGCAACAAGCATTAACCTTAGCTTTAAACTGGGGGGCGAGCAGTAAAGTTGGCACACAGGGCATCACAACCAGTACCGCCACCCAACTTCCTGTCGAGTTAGTAACCAACTCGCAGCAAAGTCAGATCCGTTTACCACAAGGAACCCTGCTTCATCTGCCCGAGACCTTACACCGCACCATACAATCCCTGATAACACAGTTTCCTCAGGCCAGGCTTCAAGCCAGTATTAGTCTTGGCACCGGCCAGGAGCCTAGCCTGTTTATCGAAGTTAAACCAGGTAGCATCGCCAAGGTTGCGAACACAAACCTCAAAGAAAATACCGGCACCACAGCGACACCGCAGCGCTTGCAATACCAGCAACTCACCCTACCGACGCAACTGCAACAACAATTGTTGCAACGACTAGCTGACAGCGTACAGGGCCAAACAGTGCCAGCACGCCTACAACAGCAATACTTGCAAATGGGTGCACTGATGTTGCCTTTGCCGCAGGTACGATTGCCTTCTGGTAGCTATCAAATCAGCTTGCAGCAGGAGATGCAACACTGGCAATTGCACTTGCAAAGCAAGCAACAAGCCAGCCATAAAGTGACCGTATCGACGGAAGCTTTCAATCGGCCTATTCAATGGCAAGTCCCTACCGTTGCGTCAACCAGTGCCCAGCCAAGTACAACCAACCTCGCTGGCAATGAACTGAAAACATTGCTGGATCAGGGCTGGCGAGCATTACTGCCGTTATTGCCCGACAGCCCAGCTCGCCTGGCGAGTCTGCCAGAACTGCCACAGCCCTTGCAGCAAGTACTGCAACAATTGCGTCAGCAACTGCCTGGTGGCCAACAGGTTTTACAAACAGCACAGGTACAGCAACAGTTGCAAGCCGTCTTGCAGTTCAATCCTTTGCAGATGCCAAGGCAACTGGCAGGCAGTGCTGCAGGCACCCTGGCAATCGCCATTCAGCTGTTGCTCGGCAGGCTCAGTCAGCAAGCACCAACAGCAAATCAGAGTCCACTTGCTCAACGACTGATCCCACTACTGCAACAACTGGATGCACAAAGTGCCAGCCAGTTGCTGCGTCAACTGGCCAGCCACAGTGGTGCCATGCAACAAAGCCAGCTGGCCAGTGCCGAATTGCAGCAACAGCAGCCCAGCCAGTTTCTGCTGCAACTACCGATCCAGCTGGAGCAGCAAAGCAGCCAACTTCAGGTAAAAATAGAACAGCGGGAGGAATCGGCTGAGTCTGCTGGTGACAACAACGCAAAAGTCTGGCAACTGACCATGCATTTTGATTTGCTGGAGCTAGGTAAATTAATGGCAAAAGCCCGGCTGCAGGAAAACCGTCTGAATCTGCAGATTTACAGTGAGCAAAGTAAGGCGCAGACACTGGCTGAGCAATTTTTGCCTCTGTTGACCGAGCGCTTGACCGCTCAGGGAATAGAGGTTGAACAGGCACAGTGCCAGCTTGGGGTAGTACCAGGCACTTTGTTTACCAGGCAAAGTAGTTTAATTAAGGTTCAGGCTTGAGGGCCTTATGATGAAAAAGACAAAGTCAGCTACCGCGCTTAAATACGATGGAAAATCCGCTCCGAAAGTGGTTGCCAAAGGTCATGGTGAACTGGCGGAAGATATCCTTAGCATTGCCAAAGAACATGGCATTCTGGTGCATGAAGATGAAGAGCTCAGCAAGCTGTTAACTGGTCTTGAACTTGGCGACAGTATACCGACTGAGTTGTATCTGATTATTGCTGAGTTGATTGCCTTTTCGTATGTACTACAAGGCAAATTTCCCGAGAACTGGCACAATATTCATCAACGTATTGATTTAAAAACCTAAGATTTTTGCTGGTGTAAATTAAACAGCAGCTCAGCTTCCGCCCTTGGCAACTCACACTCGCGCATTATCTCTTCCAAATCCGCACCTAACTGCACCATTTTCATGGCCCGGCTGTAGATTTTTGACTCGGGTTCAATCAACTGCACCGCCTGCAGTTGCTCCGCTTGTTCTGTCAGCAATTGCTGCTGACTTTGCAGTTGAGACTCAAGCTCAAGCACACGCTGACCAACACCGATCACACCTGAGCGAAGCTCTGCCAGCTCCGCCCTGAGAAGGCGAAGCTCTTGCTGATTTTCGTCGGTACTGTCTTGCTGCAACAAGCGCTGATCTGAGCTGGCATGCTGCTCAGAGCTGTGTTGCAGACTACGCCACAGCAACCAGGCAACCAGTAGGCTTAATGCACACAGCCACCCAATCAGCATGCTGCTATCCTATTACAGAGCGCTGATTTCATCCCACTCTTCATCCGTCAGCAGTTTGTTTAAATCCACCAAAATCAGCAACTCGCCATCCCTATTGGTAACGCCCTGAATAAACTTAGCACTTTCATCATTACCAACATTAGGTGCCGTATCAATTTCAGAAGCTTTCAAATAGACCACCTCTGCCACGCTATCGACCAGAATGCCTATCACCTGCTTATCCGCTTCAATAATCACAATACGTGTGTTATCAGTCACTTCAGCGCCGTTCAAACCAAAACGCGTTCGCGTATCAATGACCGTGACGACATTACCACGCAGATTGATGATGCCCATCACGTAATCCGGAGAGCCAGGTACAGGCGCAATTTCGGTATAGCGCAATACTTCTTGCACCTGCATCACATTGATGCCATAAGTCTCATCTTGCAACTTAAAGGTGACCCATTGCAGGACCTCATCACCTTTGTCACTGTTTTTTGCGCTCTGATTCGCTACATTGCTCATTCCAGCTCCTCATCAACGGCTACCAGGCCGTTGTATTTAGCTTAGTGCTCACTGCTCTGACCTTGCTTTAGCATGTTAATCAAAGCATCCACATCCAGTAAAGCACACATGTGTTGTTTTATCAGCCCGGCAAGCCAAGGCCTTTTTCCTGTTGACTCTCGCCACTTTACCTCATCCTGCGATAAAGTCACTGTGTTGACCAATTTATCACAAGCCAAGCCCCAAGCTGTATTACTTAACATTATAACATACTGATACTGATGCGATTCGGCTTGCTGCCGATCAAATTTTTCTGGCATCACCCAAAGACCAGTATCCACCACATTGATTTTCTGTTCCCGCTGCAACATCACACCTTTAAACCAGGCTGGCTTGCCAGGCATGGTGTTGATCGCCGTTAATTTATGGATCCCACCTAATTCCTTTAATGGCAGCGCGACGGTAAGGCCTGCCACACTGAAAAACAATGCCTGAAAGTCACCTTTGCGATAGGCCTTCTCCGAGCTAACACTATCCGCTGTAAACCCAGGTCGTGATTTGCGGCTGACGACAGTTTGTTCTAATTCAGTACTATCCAGTTTTGGCGGCACCAGTGGCTTCGTTTCTTTAGCAACGACAGGAGCAGGCTCTGCTGCAACCTTGGTGGTAGTTACTTTCGCCAATAAAGACTCAAGCTTCTTCTTAACCTCTGGCTCTTCCCGGACAACCGCAGGCTGAATTTCATCATCGGTCAGTAAGGCGCTCAGATAATGCTGCATCACCTTCTGACTGCTGTATCGATCAGACATGGCCGCTCTCCGCAGGCAACTGCAGAAGATAACTTAGTAAAGTATTGTAGGCAAAGACACCTCGCGAGCGCGGAGCAAACACAGGCGGCGGTGTTTGCGCCAGACTGGCGTCACGAAACTTGGTATCGACCGGCACAACAGCAGACCAGACTTTATCCTGGTACTTGGCTTTTAGTTCCTTATAGGCTTCAAGCGATGCTTTGGTTCGCTTATCGTACATGGTTGGAATAATGGTAAAGCTATAATCTTTTTGCTGCGACTGACGCATCAAGCCCATGGTAGCAATCATCCGCTCCAGACCTTTTATCGCCAAGAACTCCGTTTGCACCGGGATTAACACCCGATCACTTGCAGCTAAAGCATTCACCATCAAGACGCCCATCACCGGCGGACAATCCAGCAGGATATAATCGTAATCTTTACTTAACTTACTTAAGCCCTTTTTTAAGATTAAACCCATGCCGTTTTTATTGCCCAGGGAGCGATCAAGCGTTGCCAGTGCCATCGATGAAGGTAAAATATCCAAATTATCTACACCACTGGGACAGAGCGATTGCAAAATCTCTTCCCGGCTGATGTCTTTACCTCGCATAAAAATATCGTAAACACTGACCTCAAGCTCTTCGGCATCAATGCCAAAATAGTAGGTCATGGAAGCATGTGGATCGATATCAACCAACAATACCCGCTGGCCGCGCTCAGCCAACAAGGCTCCCAAGGTCACGGTGGTCGTGGTTTTACCAACACCACCTTTCTGATTTGCTATAGTCCAAACAACCACATTAAGGTTCCTGCTGTTGCGGCGATGCCGGAGGTGGCTCTTCGTCGCGGGTAGTGATGCGGATGCCGCCACCAGGCAAGCGAATCACCCGAATACTGCCATCCTCCTGCGTAATATTCTCCAGTTGCTGAATGACCTCAGCCGGTATTTCAGGCGGCGCTTCAAGCATATCGATAGCAGCATCGTCTGCGCGATAACCATACTTTGAAATCGCAATCACTACCCGACGGTTTTCAGCCCGACCGTCCGCAGTGGTATTATCCGCCGTCGGATAAAACTCACCATAGCCTTCAATCGCCATGCGTTGCGGTGCAACGGCCAAAGCCTCTAACAATCTCAATACGGATGTCGCACGGGCAACAGATAATTCCCAATTGGAGGCGAAAAGCTCATTGTTAATCGGTACATTATCAGTATAGCCACGAACACGGATAAAGTTGTTGATGGGCACAATTATACCAGCGATTTCATCCAGTACGGCCTGCGCCGATAAAGTAGCAGTGGCGCTGCCACTGGGAAACAATAAACCACTATTCAGTTCAATAGTCAGCCAGTTCTCATCCTGTTCTACCTTGGCCAAACCTTGCTCCATCAGATGCGCAAGAGCTTCATTTAATTCGGCTTCAAGCGAACTCAGTGGCGAACCCAGTAAGCGCTCGGTCACTTCGGATAAATCCGTTGCATCCGCCACCAAATCAGGGCCTTTCGCCGGCTCCAACGAAGCACCAAACAAATCAAAATCGCTTTGTGGGCCAGGCTCCAGCAACACAGACGTCCCTTCCACCCCTGTGCCAGAACGGTCGGGGCGCTCAAAAATTTTGGTGAGCGTATCCGATAAAGCGCGGTACTCTTCGTCCTTGACGATGGACATGGCGTAAAGCACCACAAAGAGTGCGAACATCAATGTCATGTAATCAGCATAGGAAACCAACCAGCGATCCAGCTCTTCGCCTTCAACTTTCTGATGCTTGTTCTTATGCCGGTACATGCTACTTGCTACCCTGCACGATAGGCGTTGAGTTTGCGTTCAATGGTGCGCGGGTTTTCACCATGCGCAATGGAAATCAGCCCTTCAATAATCATTTCATGATGCAAGGTATGCTGATGCACCAGATTCTTCAGCTTATTACCAACCGGGATAAAAATCAGGTTCGCAAAACCTACACCATAAATTGTAGCCACAAAGGCCGTCGCAATCCCAAGGCCAAGCATTTCAGGATCAGTAATATTCGCCATAGCCTGAATCAAGCCAAGCACTGCACCAACAATACCAATGGTTGGGCTGTAACCTCCCATGGCCTCAAAAATTTTGGCTCCCCGCAGGAGTCGCTCGCGTTCCAGTGTCAGTTCAGCGTCCAGCGTATCCTGCAAAACCTTTGGATCCACACCATCCACTAACAAATTTAAGCCTCGATGAACGAAGGGATCATCTTCTTCCAATGCTGTGTTTTCCAACGCCAGAAATCCACTGGCTCTGGCCGCATTGCTCCACTCAATCATTCGATCAACCATGCTGTTGGTCGGCAAGCTATGCCCCCGAACCACCCATGGCAGTATCTGCAAGCCCAGCTTGAACTGAGCGAAGGGAGTTTGCACCATAACAGCACCTAGCGTGCCACCAACCACAATAATAAAAGCTGGCAGATGCAATAAGGTTAAAATCGACCCCCCTTCCAGAGCAAAGCCACCTACTACACCGACGATGGCGACAAAAAAACCAATCAGCGCAAGTTTATCCATGCATCACTTCAGCTATAAGTTTGCTGGCTGTATCTGCCAAGCTGACTTCGACATCCATTAATCCGGCAGCCGCAACAGCCTGAGGCATACCATAGACGACACAGCTGGCCTCATCCTGAGCCCAAATACGAGAACCATATTGTTTTAATAAACGGGCGCCTTCACGTCCATCCGAGCCCATACCGGTTAAAATAACAGCTAACACCTGCTCTCTGTACACTCTGGCAGCGCTGCCGAAAGTTATGTCAACACTGGGTTTAAAGGTAATGCGTGGCGAATCATCCTCTTTAATTCGAAGCCTCGCCTGATCAGCCTTACCTTCTATCAGCATTTGTTTTCCGCCGGGTGCCAAATACGCCACACCAGGCTTGAGTACATCATTGTCTTCGGCTTCTTTGACAGAAATTTTAGCCAACCCATTCAAACGGGATGCAAAAGCACCGGTAAATGCAGCTGGCATATGCTGAATTAACACGATCGGAAGAGGGAAGTTAGCAGGTAATGCAGTAATAATTTTTTGCAAAGCAACCGGGCCACCGGTCGAAGTCCCTATCGCCAGTAATTTATAGTCCTTGCCACTGGCTTTGAAAGACGCTGAAGTTGCAGGCCGGCTTACCGGCGGAGTTTCTTTCAAGCGCTCTGCTAATTTAGGCCGTTCAAAGCCACTTCGAGTTAAAGCCGGACGTGAAGTCGCCACAGGACGACCCGGTAAACGGCGGGCAACGGCTTTTACCCGCTGACGAAGCAATGCAATCGCATCGTCTTTATCTCTGGCTATGTCTTCAAACTTTTTTGGTAAAAAGTCTACTGCACCAGCATCCAATGCATCCAATGTGGCTTTCGCACCTTCGTGAGTTAGCGAAGAAAACATCAGAATTGGGATCCGCTGTTGCTTCATAATTTCACGAACAGCGGTGATACCATCCATCACCGGCATTTCGATGTCCATGGTGATGACATCAGGCTTGAGCGCTATCGCCTTTTCAACTGCTTGCTGGCCATTATTTGCGGTATCAATAACGTCCAGCTCAGCATCGGCGTTTAGGATTTCGGTTAAGCGGCGACGAAAAAAGCTGGAATCATCTACCACCAGAACTTTTATGGCCATTGAATACTCGCTTTAGCTTGCAGTTTTAGCAAATCGCTCAAGTTTTATTTTCGACTTTCTGGCGTAATGTTTTAGTAAGCTTGGCACATCCAAAATAAGTGCAATGCCACCATCGGACGTAATCGTTGCACCAGCCATGCCAGGTGTACCTTGCAACAAGTTATCCAGCGGCTTAATCACAACTTCTTCCTGACCTATCAGAGAGTCGACTACAAAGCCTATTTTTTGCGTACCTAATTGCAAAATTACAACATGCCCTTGCTCACGCCGCACTGTTTTGCTGGAACCTTTCACCAGCCAATGTTCGAGATAAAACAATGGAATGGCTTTATCGCGTACAATGATTGTCAGCTGGCCATCGACATTATTGGTTTTTGCCAGGTCCAGCTGGACTATTTCATCAATGGTACCCAATGGTAAAGCAAAGGTTTGCTTACCAACGACCACCATCAGTGTTGGTAGGATCGCCAGCGTTAGCGGTACTTTAATTTCCAGTAAGGTGCCTTTACCGAGCTGGGAGTTGATATGGACACTGCCATTGAGCTGGGTGATTTTGGTTTTCACCACATCCATGCCTACACCGCGGCCAGAAATATCTGAGATTTGCTCTTTAGTCGAGAAGCCAGGTGCAAAGATAAGATTGAACGCCTCGGTATCGGACATGCGGGCAGCCGCATCAACATCCAGAATACCGCGCTTGATAGCAATGCCTTTTAATTTTTCTGGGTCCATCCCTGCGCCATCATCCTCGATGGTCAGCAAAATATGATCACCGGCTTGCTCCGCCGCCAGTTTGACTTTCCCTGTGCGATCTTTGCCTGCAGCCTGGCGCACATCAGGCATCTCAATGCCATGATCCACCGAATTACGCACCAAATGCACCAACGGATCCGCTAAGGCCTCTACCAGATTTTTATCCAGATCAGTCTCTTCGCCTTCAAGTTCCAACGTAATATCTTTCTTTAATGACCGAGCCAGATCGCGAACGACCCGTGGGAAGCGGCCAAACACCTTTTTGATGGGTTGCATCCGGGTTTTCATCACTGCACCCTGGATATCGGCCGTGACCACATCGAGGTTGGCGATGGCCTTACCCATCTCCTCATCTTTGGTGCTGGTCGCCAGGCTCACCAAGCGGTTGCGAACCAATACCAACTCGCCCACCATATTCATAATTTCATCAAGACGCTTGGTATCCACCCGCACCGTGGTTTCAGGCTGTGCTGCTGGAGGCGCTGCAGGAGCAGCAGCTGCAGCTGCAGGTTTCGTTGCAGCAGGAGCTACGGCGCTTGAGGCTGGAACCGTTGCAGCTTGTTCAGGTACCTTAGGAGCTGGCTTGCGTTCAACCGGTGCACTTGCTTGTGCTGCTGGCTGAGGCGATTTACCTTTGCCATGCAATTCATCCAACAAAGACTCAAATTCATCGTCGGTGATTTCATCGCCTTTTGACTGGGAAGCGGCAGCAGCAAGCTTAGTTGCCGCGGGCGCAGTGGCGGCAGGTTTGGAGGCAGCAGGTGTTTCTGCTTCCGCCTTGAAGCTGCCTTTGCCATGCAGTTGATCTAAAATAGCTTCGAACTCTTCATCGGTCATATCACCTTGCAAGTCCGGGTCAACCACAGGCTGGCTTGGTGCGCTGCTTTGGCCAGGCGCTTTACCGCCGTGCAGCTCATCGAGCAAGCGTTCGAATTCATCTTCATCAATTTCATCAATACTACCAGAAGCATCAGCCGCAGATGCAACTGGCTCTGGCTCTGAAGCAGGTGCGGGTGGAGTCGCAACAGGGGCAACCGCTGGCGCACTGCTGCCGTCATCCGGCTCACTAAGCCGATGCAAGGCATCAAGCAACGCAGGATCGGCCGGAGTCAAAGGTTGCCGGTTTTGCACCTCCACAAACATCGCATTCACAGTATCTAACGACTGCAGAATAACATCCATGAGTTCGGGTGTGACCTGACGCTTGCCAGTACGCAGAATGTCAAAGACGTTTTCTGCACCGTGGCAGGCATCCACTAACTCGGTCAGTGATAGGAAACCAGCACCACCTTTGACAGTATGAAAACCTCTGAAGATTGCATTAAGCAAATTAGAGTCTTCAGGGTTGTTTTCCAACTCAACCAGTTGCTCTTGCAACAGCTCCAGGATTTCCCCGGCTTCCACCAGAAAGTCCTGTAGAATGTCTTCATCCATATCAAAGCTCATGCTTGGCCACCTCTTAAAACCCTAAACTCGACAAAAGATCATCCACGTCATCCTGCCCGGTAACCACATCATCACGACCTTCGGCATCGATGATTGGGCCTTCGGCTTCTGCAGCCGCTTTCGGTTTCTTCACTTTTGGTGGTTTGGATGTGTCTGGCAGTAAATCCGGGTTGCTTTCTCCAAAGGCAGTCAGCAAGCCAATCAGACTATCTTCAACTTCACGGACCAACTCAATAACCCGCCGCAGAATTTGCCCGGTTAGATCCTGATAGTCCTGTGCCATCAGCACTTCAGTTAATAAGCTATTTAATGTGCCAGCATCAGCATTGGCCTGATCAAGAAAGCCATTCAGATTGTGACACAAAGATTTAAACTCACCGACTTTCAAATCACGAGTCATTAAACGCTGCCAGTCCGGTAAAATACTTTGCAGGTTTTGACCCAACTGGTCGGCTATGGGCAAACAGGACTCTACCGCATCCATGGTTTTATTGGCAGCCTGTTCGGTCATGTCAATCACGTGATTCAAACGCTTTTTAGCATCTGGAATATCTTCTTCCAGTAAGTTATTGAGCGATGGATCCAGTTGGAAGTTCTTCAGCGAATCATGCAGTTGACGAGTCAGCTTCCCGACTTCAGAAAAAAGCTCTGCGGAGCCTGGTACGGCAATCTGCTGTACCAGTTGATTAGCCGCTTCATTTTCACCCATCTCAAGTAACTGAACCAGCTCTTTGGCCTGCTCCAATGAAATGGATGGTGCTGTGAGTGCGGACATTGCATTACTCCCTTGTCTGCGTCAGATTATCCAATCCTTTCAAACACTTTGGATAATTTTTCCTGCAAGGTTGCTGCAGTAAATGGCTTGACAATATAGCCATTTACACCGGCCTGAGCCGCGGCAATGATTTGTTCTTTCTTGGCTTCTGCAGTTACCATCAGCACTGGAATGTGCTTTAACTTATCATCGGCACGTATTGCCCGAAGTAAGTCAATGCCCTGCATGCCAGGCATGTTCCAGTCGGTCACCACGAAGTCGAAATCACCGCTTTGCAGCATTGGTAATGCCGTGCTGCCGTCATCTGCTTCAGAAACATTGGTAAAACCAAGATCTCTAAGTAAGTTTTTAATAATTCGACGCATAGTGGAGAAATCATCTACCACCAGAATTTTCATGTTCTTATCCAAAATCCCCTCCGCTGAGAAAATCGTTATCGGACATGTTCAATAACTTTTGATTACAACCAATCCTGCATTCTGGACTTTAAACGAACCAGCGCCTGACTATGGATTTGACTGACCCGGGACTCACTGACATTCAGTACGGCTCCGATCTCTTTCAAGTTTAGCTCATCATTGTAATACAGTGATAGTACTAATGCTTCCCGCTCGGGCAAATTGCTGATGGTCTCCATCAGACTGCGTTGAAACGCTGCATTCGCCTGCGTTTCATACAGCTGATCGGTTTCCCGCTCATCGGCTGTTGCCAGTACATCGTCCGAAACGCCCAAATCCTCAATCCCCAGGATCCGGCCGCAACTAACATCACTCAGCATATGATGGTACTCATCTAAGGATATATCAAGTTTTTCAGCAACTTCTATATCTTTAACATCTCGGCCAAGCTCTGCTTCCAATTCCGCAATGGTCTCAGCGATTAAGCGCGCATTACGATGAACCGAGCGTGGTGTCCAGTCCCCGCGGCGCATTTCGTCCAACATAGCACCTCGAATACGGATACCTGCAAAGGTTTCAAAACTGGCCCCTTTGCTACCATCAAAATTTTTCGCAGCTTCCATCAAGCCAATCATGCCGGACTGGATCAAGTCATCGACTTGTACACTAGCCGGCAGCCGTGCAAGCAAGTGGTAAGCAATACGTTTCACCAGGGGGGCATGGCGCTCAATCAGTTGGTTTAATTGATCCGCCGCACCATAAGCAGACAATTTTGCATTCACGCTAAACCTCGCTGGGCTTTATCGGGTTGCTGTACCAATTGCTCGAGAAAAAACTCAAGATGACCAGAGGCACCCGCTGGGGCTGGCCATTTAACCACTTTCATGGCCAGAGACTTCACCGCCAGACTGGCTCCGGTTTTTGGGAAGGCTTCCACAAAAGCTCGCTGCTTTCGTGCGGCCTTACGGACATTTTCGTCATAAGGAATGGTAGCCACTAACTCCAGGTTGACATCCAAAAAGCGATCGGTAACCCGGGTAAGTTTGGCAAAGAGTTCCTGACCTTCGCGCAAACTACGTACCATATTGGCGATGATTTTAAAGCGTTGTACCTCGTGGTCGCGACTGAGTATTTTCATCAGGGCATAGGCATCGGTGATGGAGGAAGGTTCATCGCATACCACCACCAGCACATCCTGTGACGCCCTGGAGAAGCTCATCACCATATCAGATATACCCGCAGCCGTATCAATCAGCAGGATATCAACCCGGGTTTTCATTTCACTGAAGGCACGAATTAAGCCCGCATGCTCTGCCGGGCTTAATTCCGTCATATTCTGCGAGCCTGATGTAGCAGGAATGATTTTAATGCCAGCTGGACCTTCGATCAGAATATCATCCAGCTCTGCTTCACCGGAGAGCACATGCGACAAATTCTTGTGCACCCGAAGTCCCAGCATGACATCACAATTGGCTAAGCCTAAATCGGCATCCAACACCATAACGCGCTTGCCCAGCTGTGCCATGGCAATAGCAAGATTGAGTGAGACATTGGTCTTGCCAACGCCGCCTTTACCACCGGTAATTGCGATAACTTTGACCATGTTCGTTTTCATTGTCCTCAGACCTGCGGCCTGATCGTCGATGTGCTCATGACTATGCATAGGCCCCTTCCGCTCGGCTGCCAATGGAAGATTCCCATTGATAAGCCGTACTACTGTATGCGATGCGTAACTTTTCAGCTTGCGCTACGATGTCATCGGCCCGGGCAATGCGAATATCCTCAGGTACGCGTTGACCATTGGTCAAATAGCATACCGGCAAGGCATTTTGTAGCGCAGCATTAATGACTTCACCTAAGCTTAAGCATTCATCAAGTTTAGTAAAAATACAACCTGATAAAGGAATTCGTTTGAAGTGCTCAACGCTTTCTTGCATCACCCTAGCCTGTGCTGTAGCAGACAATACCAAATAGCTCTTTATTTTTACAAGAGAATCCTGCACCAGAGCAGCAAGTTTTTCAGCCAGACGCAGATCGCGCTGACTCATTCCAGCCGTATCAATCAATACCAGGCTCCGATTGGCGAATTGTTTCAGCAGTAAAGCCAACTCTTCACTGTCTTTGGCTTGACGCACCGGACAACCAATAATACGGCCAAATGTCGACAACTGATCCAGAGCGCCAATCCGAAAAGTATCGGTGGTAATTAAAGCTACCTGGTCCGGGCCGTGCTTACGAGCATACTGCGCGGCCAACTTAGCCACAGTGGTGGTTTTTCCAACCCCGGTCGGACCGACCAGAGCCACCACACCTCCTTGACGCATAATATCATTATTACCGGTATTAAGCTGGCCAGCTAGCAGTTCCAGGGCAGTTTCCCAGGCTTGGCTTTCGGAAATATCTTCTGGCATAAAACACGCCAGTTGATCGGCCATCGCCGACGATAACCCCATTTGTTTCATCTGCTCAATCACCAGAGCCCTCACCGGCTCAGTTCGGGCCAGCTCTTGCCACATCAAACCGGAAACCTGGTGCTGTAGCAACTGCCGCATCGACAACATCTCATTTCGCATGGCTGCAAACTCGGACTGCAATTGCTGCTGTTGCTTTTCCTGGAACTGACTGAGCTCCTGCATGCTGACAGAGTGCTGAGCGCCATTGTTTTGACGCTCAGTCCGGTTTTCCTGCCGCACTGTCTTGCCTGCAGGCGCAGCTTTCACCGAGTCTCCCTGACCACCCTGCTTGCTCATCTGCCGAGCCAACAGGGCCCTCAGTGAGTCAGCCTCATCATCTACCGGTGGTTCAGCGCGCATTTTTTGCTGCAGGGCACTTTGACGAGCCGCCAGCGCAGAGACAGTAGCACTGTTGGTATCCATTGCTTTTTTAGGCGCTGCAGGCGCGGCAACCGCTGCAGGCTGGGCATCCGGGTCGATAGCCGCGACAATTTCTACCCCACCAGCCACTTTTTTATTCGACATGATAATGGCGTCTGGACCCAGGAACTCTTTGACCTCATCCAGCGCAGCGCGCATATCTTTGGCAACAAAGCGTTTAATTTTCATCGGCTATCTCCTAATTGGCCTGGCCTACCACACTGACAATACGAATTTGCTTGTCATCTGGAATTTCCTGATAGGACAGAACTCGTAACCCTGGAATGGTGTATTTCACAAATCGTGCCATCACTGAGCGTAAAATACTTGACGTTAGTAAAATGGCGGACTCACCATTCAATTCCTGATTCTGACTGGCATCCTGCAAAGATTGCTGGATGCGCTCAGCCAGCCCCGGTTCAATGCCACCGCCGTCATTGCCAGCAGCCTGCATGGATTGATGCAGCATCTGCTCCAGCTCTGGCGCAAAGGTGATAACCGGCAGCTCTTGCTGGCTCCCCGCAATTTCCTGCACAATCAGCCGGCGCAGAGCAATGCGGCAAGCCGCCGTCAATACATCGACATCCTGACTTTTGGCTCCATACTCCACCAAGGTTTGTACCAGGGTTTTCATATCGCGAATTGGCACCCCTTCATTCAGCAGGTTTTGCAGTACTTTTACTACGGTCGTCAGAGGCAGGGTTTCTGGTACCAAGCCTTCAACCAGCTTAGGAGAGGTCCGGGCCAGCATATCCAGTAAGTTCTGCACTTCCTCGTGCCCCAGCAAGCTGGCTGCATTGTTGGTCAGAATTTGGCTAAGATGGGTGGCGACCACGGTGGCAGCATCCACCACGGTATAGCCCAGAGTTTGCGCATGTTCGCGCTGATCTTTGGCAATCCATACCGCCTCCAGGCCAAAGGCCGGATCCCGGGTAGCAATGCCTTTGACGGTGCCAAACACCTGGCCAGGATTGATGGCCAGTTCATGATCATGCCGCAGTTCGGATTCGCCAGTGGTGACCCCCATCAAAGACACCCGGTAACTGTTCGGCTCCAAGTCCAGGTTGTCGCGAATATGTACAGCGGGGATCAGAAAGCCCAGTTCTTGTGATAGCTTTTTCCGTACGCCTTTAATACGGGTCAGCAGCTCTCCACCCTGTGACTTATCGACTAAGGGGATCAAGCGGTAGCCCACTTCCAACCCAATAGTATCAACAGGTTGAACGTCATCCCAGCCAATTTCTTTAATGGTTTGCGTTTCCTGTCGGCTATCTGGCTCTGGTCCCCGGGTCACCAGCTCAGCTACTTTTTGCTGCTCTTTGCGCTGCATGAAATAGGCAATACCACCAATGATGAGTGCCAATGAAATAAATGAAAAGTGTGGCATACCTGGCACAATACCCATCAGTAACAGTACGCCAGCCGCTATAAAAAGTACCCGGATATTGGCCAGCTGGCCGGTAAACTGTTTGCCCATATCTTCGGAGCGATTTTGACGGGTAATGATGATGGCAGTACCAATGGATAACAGCAGTGCCGGGATTTGCGCGACCAGGCCATCACCAATGGTGAGTAAGGTGTAAACCTCTACTGCTTGGCCAAAACTCAGGCCATGCTGAATCATACCGATAAAAAGACCACCGACCAGGTTAATGACCAGGATCACAATGCCAGCAATGGCATCGCCTTTTACAAACTTACTGGCACCATCCATCGAACCATAGAAATCAGCTTCCTGAGTCACTTCATCTCGCCGAGCGCTGGCTTCTTCCTGCGTCAGTAGACCTGCATTCAAATCGGCATCTATCGCCATTTGTTTACCGGGCATCGCGTCCAGGGTAAAGCGGGCGGTTACTTCAGCGATACGGCCGGCACCTTTGGTGATTACCACAAAGTTGATGATAATCAGGATCAAAAACACCACTAAACCAACGGCGTAGTTGCCACCAATGACCACTGAGCCAAAAGCCTCAATCACTTTACCGGCCGCATCGCCCCCCTCGTGACCATCCAACAATACCACCCGGGTACTTGCCACGTTCAGGGCCAGCCGCATGATAGTGGCCACCAGCAATACGGTTGGGAAAATGCCAAAATCCAGTGGTCTCAAGGTGTAAATGGTCACCAATAATACGACCAGAGCGAGCGCAATATTGAATGAAAACAACACATCCAGCAAAAAAGGCGGTAAAGGCAGCACCACCATCGACAGAGCAGCCATAATCAAAAATGGCGTGCCCAAACCTTTGAGGTGGGTCAGCTTGGTGCGATCGAATCGATTGAAATAACTGGCTAACTGCATGCTTGTTCCAACAAAATTTTGGCGCTAGCAGGACAAAAGCAAAAATTGCTCCAACTTGTCGGGAAGTGATGAATCCTATGGGTAATTGCCTTGAAAACAGTTAATCGTAATAGTAATCGCTGGGGATCGGCAGCTCTTTGTTTAATTTTTGTGGCCGTTTGCCACGTCCCTTCACAAATAGGTTCAACTGATAGACATAGGCCAACACTTGAGCTACGGCGGAAAAAAGGGCATCTGGGATCGGCCGATCCAACTCAGTGGTGTAATAGATAGCACGAGCCAGAGCTGGTGATTCCACCAAAGGCACTTTGTGTTCTTTGGCAATTTTACGAATTTGCATGGCAATCATATCGATGCCTTTGGCGACCACCACAGGGGCCCGATCCCGACCTTGCTTGTAACGCAGTGCTACCGAGTAGTGGGTTGGGTTGGTTACAATCACATCGGCTTTAGGCACCTCCTGCATCATCCGCTTCATCGACATCTGCATCTGGGTGCGACGAATACGCGCTTTGACTTTCGGGTCCCCTTCCATGTTTTTGTGTTCGTCTTTTACCTCCTGCAGTGTCATCATCAGCTCTTTGTTGTGCTTCCAGGCTTGATAGGGCGCATCAACTAAGGCAATAATAATCACACTGCAGCACAAACCAAAAAACATCCAACCTAGGATCCAAAGTGCATCCTCGATGTTGTTTGGCGCACTCATCACAGACAACATCATAATGTCACGGAAAAACAGACGAAGCAGGCCAATTGCCATGCCCATTACCACCAACACTTTCAACACACTTTTACCCAGCTCCACCAGCGCCTGCAGGCCAAACATGCGTTGAAACCCTTTAATTGGGCTCATTTTGCTGGCCTTAGGGCCTGCCGCTTCCCAGCTAAAATTAAAGCCTCCCAGCATGCAGTTGCCGATAAAAGCGGCTACCAGCACAAAAGCAAAAATAATGACCATGGGTGGCAGCAGTAGCAGCATAATCTCCCCCCAGGCGGAAAACATCGACTGGGTATCAAACACATCTTTTGGTTGCAAGCTGAACATACGCTTGCCAATCGTCAGTATCCGCCCCGCAAGCATGGGTCCAAATAACAACAAAGCAGTAGCACTGCTGATCAACACAAAAGCAGTGCCTAAATCTTTGGAGCGGGCGATTTGACCTTTCTTGCGCGCGTCTTGAATCTTTTTGGGGGTGGGCTGTTCGGTCTTTTCACCGCCACTGGAACTTTCAGCCATAGTTGCTCCTTAACAGCCGATGACGCGGCAGGTGTAATCCAGTGTCATCTGCCACTGAATGCCGTAATGAATCAGGAAGGTATCCAGCGTTAACCAAAGGATCAGTAAACCGGATAACATAGTAATGGGAAAGCCGATGGCAAAGATATTCAGCTGAGGCGCCGCCCGGGTCATGATGCCAAATGACAGGTTCACCACCAACATGGCAATGATCGGTGCCAATGTGATCGATAAAGCCGTGGCAAACATCCAGCCTGAAAACTCAATAATCGCCCATATTTGCAGCACCGACCACCAGGCATCGACAATCGGCAGCGTATCGAAACTCATTACCAGCATCTGAATGGTGATCAGGTGGCCATCAAAAATAAAGAACAGCAGGGTCGCGAGGATCAGATAAAACTGACCTATCGCCGGCACGCTGATGCCACTGGCTGGGTCCACCATCGACGCAAAAGCCAGGCCACTTTGGGTCGCCAGCACCTGGCCGGCAACGATGAAAGTATTAATAAAAATCAGCGTCATAAAGCCAATAGCAAAGCCTATCGTGACCTGCTGCATCACTTGCAGCACCATGCGAAACGACATCAACTCCGGGTTTGGTACCGGCGGGATCACTGGCATAATCATGAACGTTAACGAGACAATCAGCAGTACACGAATGCGCATCGGTACGTTACGGGTACCTAAACCAGCCATAATCATAAACACACCGCTCACCCTGGCCATGGGCAGCAAAAAATCTGCCAGAGTTTGCATGATAAGGTTCAGGTGAAATTCCATAACCGCCCTCGCTCAACCAACCACGGATGGAATACTAAGGATTAAGCCTTCGGTAAAGTCCATGATCACTCGGGTGAGCCAGTGGCCACCAAAAATCAATGCCAGTATGGTGACAATCAAACGCGGTAAAAAGCTCAAGGTTTGTTCGTTGATCGAGGTGGCTGCCTGAAAAACCGCCACAATCAAACCAACAAACAAGGACGGCAAAATAATGGCACTGACCAGTAAAATCACAATGTAAAGTGCATCACGCAGCACATCAACGAAGACTTCTGGGCTCATGCTAAGTCCCCAATCCAAAGCTGGTGGCCATGGTTCCCATCACCAGGATCCAACCATCGACCAGCACAAACATCATCAATTTAAAAGGCAACGAAATGATCATCGGCGACAACATCATCATACCCATGGCCATCAAAACACTGGCCACCACCAAGTCGATGATTAAAAATGGAATAAACAACATAAAACCAATTTGAAAGGCCGTTTTCAGTTCACTGGTAATAAAAGCCGGAATGATCACCGTGATCGGCAAGTCCATCAGATTATCCACCTCCTCGACACCAGCGATGCTGGCAAAAGTATCCAAATCGCGCAGCCTGGTCTGATGCAGCATGAACTCTTTGATAGGTACGATAGCCAACTCTACGGCTTCTAATGAGGTTTTTTCTTCAGCAAGGTAAGGCTGTAAGGCTTGCTGGTTAATTTCATTAAAGACAGGCGCCATAATGAAAAAAGTGAGGAACAAAGCAATGCCAATCAGTACTTGGTTGGAGGGCGACTGCTGCAGACCGATGGCCTGCCTTAGTATGGCCAGCACCACAATGATGCGGGTAAAGCTGGTCATCATGATCACCATAGCTGGAATAAAGCTCAGGGCAGTCATGATGGCCAGAACTTGCAGCGTTACACTGTATTCTTGAGAGCCGTCTGGGTTGGTGGTGACGCTGATGGCTTGCAAGGTGCCAACCTCAGCGAAAACTGCAGGGCTAAGACCACATGCCAGTAGCACCAGAATAAGTCGCAACATAGTTCATTTTTACTTTTTCAACCACGATTGCAACTGACTATGAAATTCTGATGCCAACTTTTCTTCCGGCAAGGGTTCGTCGAGCTCAAACAGGAAATTTATCTGCTGGGAGGTCACCCCAAGAACTCGCTGTTTCCCTTGTATTTCAATCACTAGCAGCCTTTCTTTAGGCCCAAGGGGAATGGTGCTAATAACCTTCATATGTTGACTGCCGGGGATCCGCAGTGTCAATTTTTTGAAAGCCCACCCAAGCATTAACACCATAAGGATGACGAATGCCAGAGAAATGACGATTTTGCCAAGCGATAATCCTGAGCTAGAACCAGCTCGGCTCAACGTCTGATCACCACCGGCTCTGTCCTGACCAAAGCGGTACGGCGAACTGGTCGCTTCTGTCGCTGATACTGGCTTAATGTCTTCAAGCACAAGCTCCTGCTGAGGCTGTTCAGCAGTGACAGCCTCAAGCTGCGCAGCGACTACCTCAACCTCAGTGTCAGATGTCGGCTCCGGTTCAACCGCCAACAGTACACCACTGAGCAGCAGGCAAAACCAAAGTGTATGGACAAAAATGAACCGCATTAACGCAACTTCTTGATACGTTCAATCTGGCTGATCACATCGGTCAACCGAATACCAAACTTGTCGTTGACTACCACCACCTCACCATGCGCAATTAAGGTGCCGTTGACCAAAACATCCAACGGCTCGCCAGCTACCCGCTCCAACTCGACCACAGAGCCCTGATTTAATTGCAGCAGATTACGAATGCTGATTTTGGAACGTCCCACTTCCATCGAGATGGTGACAGGAATATCCAAAATAGTATCGAGTTTTAGCTTATCCTCGCCGGCTGGCGGTGCATCTTCTTTTAACTCATCCAGCTCCACTGCAGTAGCGCCATCAGTTCCTTCGGCCTCTGCCATGGCAGCAGCCCAATCATCCATGGTTTCTTTATCATCAGCCATTTGTTTAATCCTCTTTGCGCGCCGCCAAATTCAGATCGGCTTCCAGTTCGGAAATATCGGCGTCACTATCCAGCCTGCGGCCGCCTTTGGTAAAGACATGCAATTCAGACTTGACCGACTCCGGTCGTTTAATTTTCTCGATAATTTTCAGCGCTACATTGTCACGGGAGCGACCCAACTTCGCACGATACGTCGGCAGATCTTCGATCAGCACGGTAATATGATCCGGTAACTCAACCGGAATAATATCACCCGCTTTGAGCTCCATCACTTCTTTTAGTGTGAGATCCACATCCAGCATCTTGGTAGTCAGATCCACTTCAACATCCATGATCTCATCGCGCATGGCCTTACTCCAGCGCAGATCCGTATCTTCCTTATCACTTTGTACACCCGCGTCCAGTAATTCCCGGATAGGCTCCAGCATCGAATAAGGCAGGGCAACATGGAAATCACCACCGCCTCCATCCAACTCGATATGAAAAGAGCTGATCACCACCACTTCAGTCGGGCTGACAATGTTGGCCATGGCCGGGTTGACTTCCGAGTCCAGGTACTCAAAGGACACATCCATCACCGGCGCCCAGGCTTCTTTGTAATCCTCAAAAATCAACTTAAGCAGCATCTGAATAATACGACGCTCGGTCGGCGTAAATTCCCGGCCTTCAATTTTTGCATGATAGCGGCCATCGCCACCAAAGAAATTATCCACCAGAATAAAAACCAGCCGGGCCTCCATGGTAATCAGACCAGTACCTTTGAGTGGACGGAAACGCACCATATTCAAGCTGGTTGGCACAAAGAGGGTATGGACGTACTCACCAAACTTAATCATCTGCACGCCATTGATCGACACCTCTGCCGAACGACGCATCATATTGAACAAGCTAATACGCATATGACGGGCAAAGCGTTCGTTCACCAACTCCAGGGTTGGCATGCGACCACGTACGATCCTGTCCTGAGAGGAGAAGTCGTATTCGGTTGCAGACCGACCGGGGCCATCACCACCGTCGTCGATTTCTTCTTCTTCAATGTCATCAACGCCGTGTAATAAGGCATCAATTTCATCTTGTGACAATAAGTCCGTCACGGCGCTACCCTTTTATTGCATCACAAAACCGGTGAAAAGGACTTCTTCCACCACCACTGTCCCGGTGACTTTCAACAGCTCTTGCTGTAAATCGCTCAAAGCTTTATTGCGTAAACTCTCTTTACCGGCCGCTGTTACTAAATCATCGGCATTGGCACTGCTAAACGTTTGCAGCAAAGTGCCTTCAATCAGCGGAATGTGTCGCTTAGCCAACGTATCGTTGTTGCTGCCGCGCACCAACAGTTGCACCCTAATTTGTACCAAACGATCCCGGGTACTGCCCGGTACATTAAAAATAAAGGGCCTGGGCAAAGGCACGTAATAGGCTGTCCCCGTTGGTGCTGCAGGTGTCCCATCCGCACTGGTGACTGCCCCGGGGCCGCCTGCTGATGGCATACTATCGTCCGATGAAAAAAAGAACAGCACAGCAACCACAGCGATAAGCAAAATAGCAACCGATGCTCCTATCATGATTAGCAGCTTCTTTTTGCCACTCCCTTCCGCTATTTTCAGTTCATTATCATCCGCCATGCCAGACCTCATTCTTGCTCAGTTGTTTGCTATTGTGAACGCTGGTTGGCTGGATCGCAATTAGCGGCCATGCAAAAACCTGGCTAGGCATAATAATCCACCAAGCGATTAGAGGGCTTAGCGACCGGGAGACGTTGTTCTTGCATCAGATCCTCTTCATCATCCATCTTGCCATTGCCATTGCCACCTGCATTCTGCTGCTGACCGGATTGTTGTTGCGACACTTGCCCATCCGTCAACTCAATACCCTGCTCACCCAGCATATCGCGCAGCTTTGGTAATTGTTCTTCCAAAATTTCTTTGGCATGGGCTTGTTGCACTAAAAACTGCACGCTGGCCTGATCCTGCTGCATACTGACTCGGATGTGCATGCTACCGAGTTCCGCTGGGTCCAGCTTGATCTCAGCGCTATGTACCGAGTTACGCACCATCATCACTAGGCGCTCTCGCAGCTGACCTGTCGCATCCGCTGTCAGAAGGTTCAAAGGCTGTTTCAATAACTCACTGACACTAGACGTTGCGCTGGTAGTCTGGACCGAGGCACTGCCCTGGCTTTGTACCATTTGCGCTGTGCTGGCAGCTGTTGCCTGCGATGAGGTGTTTTGCCCGGTTTGCCCCTGGCTGTTAGCAAACTGACTGCTATTTTGAGCACGCTGCTGGCTATGCTCAATAGCCGCATGCTCTTGTGTCATGGTCGCATCGAACCGACCACCACCTGCCTGCTCATTCTCCGCCTGAGCTTGCTGCATAGCACTGAAAGCAGTACTAGCAGTACTTTGCTCTTTTTGCTCGCCTGACTTTTGCTGCCCTGATTGAGTATCAGGCTGCACTGCACTGCCCCTGGCTTCAGCCCGGGCTTGCACTGCCCCTGCCAGCGTCTGTTGCTGATTGCCTGCATCGGCGAGTGGTACCTTGGTCAGCACAGGCGAAGCAGCCAATTCTATCGAGTCTTGCAACAACTGTTGTTGGTTGGCATCCGTCTCATCTTCGACAGGATCGGGCATGCTCACTGGACCGCCATCGACTCTGAATTCTTTAGGTTTTGCTAATTGCAAAGCTGCCTCACCCGCCCATTGTTTTGTTATATCAGCTGACAGCACTTTCTCAGACGGCTCAACCTCAGTATCCAGCACATCGTCTGTCGCGACATCTTGGCTGGCTGTTTTACGCACTTGCGCTTCAGTGCTCTGCCCAACGGCCTGAACCAGTGAAGCCTTTGGAGCATCTGCTTTGTTGTCATTGCCAACGGCTGCTTTGTCTGTCGCCAATTCACGAGCTTGAACAGCCACAAGCTGCTTATCCGTTACCGTTTTGCTGTTAGCTTTCGTGGCAGAATCAGTCACCTCCTGTGAGCTCTCATCTTCAGCCGCTGTCTCGCTTTTGTTCGACGCTTTGCTGACGTCTTCTTTGACATTCAGGCGAAAACTCGCTTTATCCAGGTCTGACTCGCTTGCCATCGTTGCTTTCGCGGATGCAGTAAGCAGCGCTGAAGACCCATACTGGTTTGTGCGCTCTTCCTTATCCTCCGAATCCTCCGAGGCTTCGACCAAAAGCGCTCGCCCTTGCTTGGCCGATGCGGCTGTCACTGTAATACTGGCGCTTTCTTGCTGGCCGGCCCGAATGATGGCAAGCCAGGCTCTGGCAGCATCTTTATCATCGGCAGAACTTTGCTCATCCGTGATGATAGCCTGCAATGATTCAGGGTTTACCGGCTCTGGCAACATGCTTTCCTGCACCGAGGAAGCGGCAGCTTTTTGCCGTTCCGTCATAACAACTGGCTGCTCGCCAGCCTCAGCCAATTGGGCTGCAAAAGGCAGGGTTTCAGAGTTCAACGGTGCTTCTGCATCATCGGTCTTAGCCGCAGTGCCGGCACCAAGCTGCAAGGGGCTGCCCGTCATTAAGAACATCTGTAATGCATCCGCCATGCGTCTTCTCCTCACAGCTCAGATTGATTGGGATCGTTCAAGTCTGATTAGGTTATTCAAAATCCAGGCCAGAATGTTCAGGAAAAGATGATTTAATGGGGTTGCTGCCGACGGACAAACTGCTGCATAGCCACCTCATCCTGCAACAATTGCTCCGTACGGGCTGCTTTTTTCATGGCTTGCTGCTTTTGTTGCTCTAGCAAGTACTCCAGTGCCTTGCGTTTTTTTTGCATCGCCAACCATTGCTGACGACGCTGTTCCATTACGGCCTGCGCTTGTTGAATTTGCTGGGCTTGTTGCTGCAAAGCTAAATCCAGCTTAGCGATAAAGCTGACAAATTGATTGTACTGTCGGCTTTGCAAGCCGAGGCTGCCTTGTTGTTGGCTTTGTTGGATGTAATCCGTTCGATAATCGGCCAAGCCCTGATATTTTTGCTCTGCTTGGCGGGTAAATTGCAGCGCCTGCACAAAGTTGGCTTGCAGCTTCTCTTCTCGCTCAAGCTGTACTTTTACTAGTAACTCCAACTGCTTATTTGCCATAATGGCCTACCCTGTTGCTTTGGCTTGCGCCGGAAGTGGCAATAAGTTAGTCAGCGCCAGCAAACTCTCATCATAAGCCACCACGTCTTTCATACCCTGTTGCAAAAAGCGGTTGATCGCAGGCATTAAAGCCACTGCTTTGTCCAGCAAAGGATCACTGCCTTTGACGTAAGCGCCGATGGCGATTAAATCCTTACTTTGACGGTAACTGGCATAGAGTTGTTTTAATTGCCGTGCCATCAGTTGATGTTCCATGCTGGTGACTGCCGGCATCACCCGGCTAATCGACTGCTCAATATCAATGGCTGGAAAGTGGCCGCTATCAGCCAACTGGCGTGACAGCACAATATGTCCGTCCAAAATCGCCCGGGAAGCATCGGCGATGGGATCCTGCAAATCATCGCCCTCAGACAACACCGTATAAAAACCGGTAATGGAGCCTTTGCCAGCGGCACCGTTGCCAGCCCGCTCCACCAAGGCAGGCAATTTGGCAAACACCGATGGTGGATAACCTTTGGTAGCCGGCGGCTCCCCAACCGCCAATGCAATTTCACGCTGAGCCTGGGCATAACGGGTAATGGAGTCAATCAGCAGCAATACATCCAGGCCCTGATCGCGAAAATATTCCGCAATTTGTACGGCCGTTTCGCAGCCTTTTAGCCGCATCACTGGCGACACATCGGCTGGCGACGCCACCACCACGGCGCGCTCGCGACCTTCTTCACCTAATATATCATCAATGAACTCTTTGACCTCACGGCCCCGTTCACCAACCAAACCAACCACAATCACATCTGCACTGGTACCTCGTGTCATCATGCCAAGCAACACGCTTTTACCGACACCACTCCCAGCAAATAGCCCCATCCGCTGGCCTTTGCCTACCGTCAACGCGCTGTTGATCGCGCGCACACCAACATCCAGCGGAGTTCGTATGGGTTGACGCTGCAGTGGATTAATGGGAACTTTGCGGTTGCGGGCAAATTCAGTGGCAACGATAGGTCCTTTGCCATCCAACGGCTTACCAGCTCCGTCTACCACCCGGCCGAGCAACCCCATGCACAATGGCACGCCCTGTTCGTGCAATACAGGGGTCACTTTAGCACCAGGCACCACCCCGGAAATATCATCTTTTGGCATCAGAAAAATTCGGTCGCCCGCAAAACCCACTACTTCGGCCAGAATAATGCCCTGCGCCGTTTCCACTTCGCAACTTTGACCAATGCCTGCACTGCAACCGGTTGCCTCCAGTGTCAGGCCAACAACTCGTACCAATTGGCCAGATACTGAGGGCCTGCTTGGTCGAATGTAGTGCTGTTGCTTGCGGATCCTATCAGCCAAGGATAAGCTCATTCGGGTGCTTCCTCCGCCTGATCATTCGTTGGAACTTCTTGCTGAATGAAATGAGCCAAAGCGCTAGCAAGTCGTTGTTCCATGCTACGGTCAACCGTAGATTGTTCGGTTTCAAGTCGGCAACCACCACGACTTAATGTCGGCTCTGCCAGCAGCTGCCAAGCTCGTTCACTCAACTGTTCAGCACTGTAATGCTGCTGAATAATAACCAAATCATCTGGATGCAACTTAATCTGTACTTTGCCATGACGCAGCGGCAACGCATCAATCGCCTGCTGCAGTGCTTTGAGGATCACTTGTTGATTGGTTTGTACTTCGGTTTGCAATACGGCTTTGGCCATTGCAAGTGCTAGCGCCAACAACTCTTGCTCGACTTGATTATCCAGCTGTTTCAACGGCTGCTGCAATTGATCCAAGAGCTGCTCAAGAGCCAAGAATTGCTGCTCACTTTGCTGCTGGCCTTCTTCAAAACCAAGCTTTTTGCCTTCGGCCAGACCTTGCTTAACGCCATCTTCCTGACCTTGCTGGCGTCCTTCTTCGTAACCTTTGGCAAAACCATCCTCTTTGCCTTCTGAGAAGCCCGCTTCATAGGCTTGCTGGCGCAACGCTTCCATTTGTTCAGCCGTCAGCGGTTTGATACTAAGATCATCCTCATCCTGCTGCACAATGTCATCGGATTTTTTGGGTTCAGGTCTGGTTTTATTCAGCGCATTGGTTTTTTCGTTCTTACGCATGTCATCGGTAAGATCAGGGCTCGACCATTCCTTCAGCTGCTCCAAAGTATTGGCATCTGGAGAGAATGGTCGCTTATAGCGAAACTGATCAGAACTCATAGCAGGTCCCGCAGAACAGAATTACAGGAAGTCATCACCACCACCACCGCCAAGCATAATTTCACCAGCATCCGCCAGTCGCCGCGCAGTGGCCAGGATTTCTTTTTGTGCCGCTTCTACATCACTGACGCGGACTGGGCCCATCGCCTCCAGATCATCGCGCAGTAGTTCAGCCGCCCGCTTCGACATATTGCCAAAGATTTTCTCTTTCAGTGCATCATCCGCACCTTTTAAGGCCTTCATCAAAATATCTTGCTCTACTTCACGCAACAGTGTTTGAATGCCTCGATCTTCAACATCAATCAGGTTTTCAAAAACAAACATCAGATCCTGGATTTGCTGCGCCATTTCCTCGTCATTTTCACGGATGGAATCCAGCAACTGACCTTCAATGTTGGTATCCAGATAGTTAAGAATGTCGGCCGCAGCTTTCAAGCCACCCATTTTAGCCGTTTGCGCACCAGCTTGACCGGCAAATTGTTTCTCCATAATCTCATTCAATTCCTGCAAGGCTGCTGGTTGCACTTCTTCTAAATTGGCAATCCGCATGGTCAAGTCCAGCCGGACTTTTTCAGAGAACTGCGACAAAATTTCTGCTGACTGCTCCGGAGCCAGGTAAGACAACACGATGGTCTGTATCTGCGGGTGCTCATTACGGATGATATTGGCTACTTGCTTGGAGTCCATCCACTTTAGAGAGTCCAGACCTTTGGCACTGCCACCTAATACAATCTGATCGATCAAGTTGGCCGCTTTTTCTTCACCCAAGGCTGCGGTTAGAGCTCGCTTGATAAACTCTTCGCTCTGGAAGCCAATGGTGCTGAAATTCTGGATTTGCTCAATAAAAAGCCGGTGCACCGCTGAAATCTTGGCCTGATTCAGATCGGTCATCTGCGCCATGGCCGTACCCACCTTTTGCACCTGCTTAGGTTCCAGGTGCTTTAGGATCTGGGCTGCATCTTCCTCTGATAAACTTAACAGCAGAATTGCAGCCTTTTCAACGCCATCGAGCTTACCAACATCAAAGCTTGGCTTTTCAATATTCTCAGTCATCTTCTTCCAGCCAGTTTCTGACCACCAGGGCCGATAGTTCCGGTTCATTCGCTACCAGAGCACGCACTGCTTTTAGCAAATCTTCATCGCCATGCAAGTCTGGCAGCATCAAGGTGCCATCTTCAGCAAAACCAACCGCTGTTTCATCAAAGCTGGATTTCAGCATATCGATGGTGTCATCGCCTAAATCCAAGCCGGAGCCTAGTGCATCCTCATCATACGCATCTTTGGTATCTTCAGGATAGATCAGTTTCTTCAACATAGGCCGCACTACCGACAAAATCAGCACAATGATCACCAGGCCAGCAATCAGCAAGCGGGTCAGACGAATAAACCACTCTTCCTGATAGAAGTAGACCGTAGGCTCAGCCTCCAGCTCGGTACGGGTAAAAGGCACCGAAACCACCTCAATGCTATCACCGCGCTGCACATCGTAACCAATGCTGCCTTGCAACAAGCGACGGATGTTGTGCAATTCAGCCTGGGTTCTTGGTTGAGGTGCCATCTCCCCTTGTTCATTCGGCGCTAATTTGTAATCTACAGCCACAGACACACTGACCCTTCGCACGACTCCCGATTGCTGCGAGCTATGGCTGATGGTGGTATCGAGCTCAAAATTACGGGTGGTCTCCCGATGATTACGACCTGGCACAATAGGTGTTGCCCCACCGCCAGTTGCTTCTTCCGGAATAGCCGAAGGCATGGGTGGCTGATTGGATAAAGCCCCGGGGATACCACCACTTAAACCGCCCACGCTGCTTTCTTCAATACTCATTTCACTGCGAATGGCTGGTAAATCAGGATTAAAGCGCTGCTGGGTTTGCTCCAGGGTGGTGAAATCCATCACCACATCAACTTGCGCTGTGTAGTTACCCACGCCCAATACCGGCATCAGGATACTGTCAATTCGTTGACGATACTCATCTTCCCGCGCTCGCTCCAGCTCGTATTCACGCCGCTTTCTGGCAGAAGCCATATCCTGCGAGCCACTATTTAACAAGCGGCCGTTCTGATCCGTCACCGTCACTCTGGACGGGTCCAGGTTCTGTACAGCCGAAGCCACAATATCGACAATGGCATCAACTTCACTGTCACGAATAACCCGGCCACCACGGGCAGTAATCAGCACTGTGGCAGACGGTAAACGTTCACGACGGGCAAATACATTTTCAGGTGGGATTGCTAACAGCACCCTGGCTCTGGCTACACTTTGTAGCTCTTCAATAGTCCGTGCCAACTGCTGCTCGCGGCTGTGCTTTAAGCGTTCAGACTCAAGGCGCTGGCTTACGCCAAAGCCACTGTCTTGCATCAGGATTTCGGTACCGCTGGTTGGCTCCTGCGCCAAGCCTGCCCGGGTCATACCAAGCCGAATACTTTGAAATTGGTCTTCAGGAACATAGATAACATTGCCATCCAACCGGTATTTCACTCGCTGACTATCCAGATGGTCCAGGGTTTGTATTAGTTCTTCAGTGGCAAAGGTACCCAGTGGCCGCATTTCCGGCTGGCGGGCCCATAAAATAATCAGCAGTGCTATCGCCAAACAGATCGTCAGTGCAATGATCATGGTCACCTGACGCAGCAGATCGGTACCACCCAGGTTGTTCAGAAAGCCGGATTTCTGCTCTTGTTGATCACTGGAGTTAAAGTCGTCGCCGCTTAACGCCAGTTCAGTGGATTGATTCTCAGCCACAACTTACCCCTTAGCTCTTACACCGGCATCGTCATAATTTCTTTGTAGGCTTCCACTACTTTATTACGCACTTGTACAGTGGCTTCAAAAGCAATGGACGATTTGGATGCCGCTATCATGGCTTCAGCGATGGTGACACCAGGCACACCTAGCTCAACATCGGTAGCCAAGCCTCGGGCATGCATTTGCAAACCATTGACGTTATCGAGCGCGCCTTTGAGCATGGCGCCAAAATCACTCTGGCTATGGCTGACACCAGACACACCATGAGGCTCCAGACGTTGCACTGCTAAGGACTGCTGCGGCCCACGTGCTTGCTGTGCCATGGCTTGCATCTGATTGTACAGCGACACTCCAGGACCTTTGATTTGCATGGCGATACCCTCTGTCAAAAAATTGTTCTTCACAGAGATGTAGCACAGAGCGTGCCATGTTTTAGTTGTTTTAAATCAATATATTAGATATTACCTGCTCGATTATACCGGTCAGTTCCGCAGCGGCTGGCGGTTGCCATAGGTCAATGTACGCCATAACCATTCCATAGGTCCGCTACGATAACGCTGCAACCACCAGTGACTAAACCAAAGCTGAAAACCATAAAGTAGCAGCGCCATCAGGGTAGTGGCTGCCCGACCAAAGTCGCCGTAGAGACCCAGACCATAGCCATAAAACAGCAGGGTAAAGACCAGCGAGTGCAGTAAATAGTTGGAAAGTGCCATTCTGCCTGCTGGTGCAAGCACCCGAATCAAGCGGCTTTTATAAAGGTACAGATGAACCAGTGTCGCCAGATAAGCCAGGCAAAGTGCCAGGTTTGACAGGTTCTGACAGGTCATCAAAAACGCATTGCGAATGCTTGGTGATATTACCTCCACGTCAGTGCCATAGATGCCCCAGATCAGTGTTAATGGTAGTCCAATGCCGTAACCCAACCACATCAGTCGCCAGAAAAAGCTTTTGTGTTGCTGCAAATCGGTAAAAACACCCGACCGGCCAAAAGCAGCGCCCAGTAAAAAGATCCCCAGAATCATCGGTACAAACAGCAGCAGCGCAGGACTGATGTACATCGCTTGAAACTCATAGAGCCGCCACTGCACCAACTGCCAATAACCACCGCTGGCATAAAGCTGGTGTCCCCGGGCGATATCAGCCAGCAATTTTTCTTTATCTGCAGCAAAGCCAGCCTCCAGCTTGGCCGCCTCCTCAGGAACCTGCATCGCCATTTCAATAGCCAAACTTCCCAACCAAATCAGCAGAATAGGCGTAAGCAGCAAGACACCAGCCCAAATACAAAGCCGCTTGACCGAAGCATGAACAAAAAACAGCAACAAAAACCCAACCAGGGCATAAAAATGCAGAATATCACCACTCCAGATAAACAGCAGATGCACCACACCAATCGCCAGCAGCACCCACAAACGCCGACGGAATAAGGCATATGCAGGCCCGCCTTTTTGTCTGGCCCGGTCAATAAAGACAATAAAGCCCAAACCAAACAGCAAGGAAAAAAGCGTATAAAACTTACCCTGCACAAAAGTAAACGACAGCCAGGCAACCGCATAATCCAACCCGCTTTGCTCAGAGTTAAACCCAAGCATCAGCGCTTGTATTGGCCGCTGAAAATACTCCATGTTCATCATCAGGATGCCAAAAAGCGCAAAGCCACGGATTGCATCCAGGATAACCATACGTTCAGCCGGTGCAACCGGGCCGGATAAAGCAGTTGTCGGAGTTGTCATTTGGAAGAACCTACCAATGCAGGGCCCTGCAGGCCAAGTGGAAGATGCATTGAAGATAGCTGAGTTTTGTTAGAAGTAAATATCAGCAGGGTTCGAACCAAGACCGCCCCTGCTCCGCAGTCAAACAAAAAGCCCCCAGCTTGCGCTGGGGGCTTTTTGTTTGAATATGGCGAGGGAGTCGCTCGAATAGGGATATTAACGCTCTGATTTAAATTGATATTTAAATATTTGAAATCAGAAGAACCCCCAAATAAACCCCCTGATCTATCGCTTTTGCCTGCTTTGCGCAGATTGCTCCATCACTTTACGCTGGGCAGTGTTGGCTTGCTGCAGTACGGATAAAAACACCTTTCGCTTTTGATCTTCAGTTGCATTTAGAAAAAAATCAGAGATAGACTCGAATTTCCGTTCTGTCGCTACTGTGTTTTCTTCATCTGTATTGTTCATGATCAACCTAGCTATGCTGCTTTCGATTAAATCAACTAATTATTGACTTCAAACCGCTGTGCAACTAAAGTAGTTACTAACACGACCCCGGCCTCTTAGTTGCTTGCAACTTACGCTGGGGTTCTTATTTTGAGTCCCACCAATCCAACCAGTTCGCTGCAACACCAACACTATTCAAAGATAGCTTTTTATCAGAGTATTGTTCTGGAAAGGACAATAAATGCCGCTGTAATCTCGCGTTCCACTCCGTATTCGGGCAAATGCACTGTATAAACTGGCGTGTTATAGCTAACAACAGAAAAGGCTTACTCAATAAGTCTTCGTTTCTTCGAAATGATGCGTACCATGGTGCGTCATCAGCAACAGGTATGCTTGGTTTTGTTGTTATATTACGATTCCACAACCGGCTATGATGCGCTACTAAGTTTCGCAAATAACTCAGAGCGAAAATCCAACTTTTAAACACCTGCCAATCTGCCACACAATATTTCTCTGCGATGGTTTGCTGATCTTTCATTTTCATCATGCTGATTAACTGCGATAAAGCACCAAAATCGAATACCTCCACCGCAACCCAAATTGGCAATTCAGGCCCATGCTTAACCAAGTAATGGCGGACAAAATCTTCTTTAGAGCGGCTTACTAAGCCTTGATATTTATCCAACCAAAACTCCCAAGCTGTTTTATTGCTGCCTTTCATCGGCTTGCGCACAAAGCTCGGGTGAAATTGCTTAACATCAACATGCGAAAAGGTTCCATGCTTTCCAAGCAAATAAGCAATATCAACACGCAATGACACTTCAATCCGCTCTAAAGCATCAATAAGCAACAGGCGTAACTGTTTATCAAATAAATACAGATTAACCGCATCAATAAACTGAGTGTTCCTAACAAAATCGTTCTGCGCTTTGACCTCAACTAAACCTGTTTCAGGGCATTGCTCTGGTCTAAAATGGCGAAATGGATACCAATATGCACTTAAACGGTAGTAGCCTAGCCGCTGCAAATAATCTAAGGCTGCAGCATCATTAGTAACTACCATACCTCGCTGCTTAAGTTGTTCAAGTTGTTGCTGAAAACTAAGCCATGGACGGTTATAAGCCATTTATTATCACCCTAACTATGCATTCCAATAACACCATCCTTAAACCCACTCTTCCCCCAAAGCCTCTGCCTGCTGCAGCACCAGCTGCACGGCGTCGTCGGCCATATCCGGTGGGTATTTGTATTTGCGCAAGATGCGCTTCACCATCAGCCGCAGGCTGGCGCGAACGCTTTCGCGTTTGGACCAATCGATGCTGATGTTCTTGCGCAAGTTGTCGGTGAGCTCATGGGCGATTTTCTTTAAGGTTTCATCACCCAGCTCAAGCACGGCGGCCTGGTTGTTGACCAAGGCATCGTAAAACTTTACTTCATCTTCGGTCAGGCCCAGGTCATCACCGCGTTTGGCGGCCTCTTTAAACTTCTTGGCCATCTCCACCAGCTCTTCCATCACCTGAGCGGTTTCAATGCTGCGGTTTTGATAGCGTGTCACCACATTGCCCAGCATTTCAGAGAATTTCTTTTGCTGGATCACGTTGCTGGCAAAGCGGGTTTTGATCTCCCCTTCCAGCAAACGCTCCAACAACTCAACCGCCAGGTTCTTCCCGGGCAGGTTGCGCACTTCGTTCAAGAAATCATCATCCAGCAGCCCGATGTTCGGCTTTTCCAAACCGACGGCATCAAAAATATCCACCACCTCATCCGATACCACCGCCTGACCAATGATCTGGCGAATGGCATGCTCTTTTTCTTCGTCACTGCGTTTCTTAGCGCTGATGTCACGCTTGGTCAGCATCACCTTGATGGCCTGAAAAAATGCGACTTCTTCCCGCACGGCTTTGGCTTCATCCAGGGTGCAGCACAGGCTAAAGGCTTTGCTCATGGCCAGGGCGTTATCGGCAAAGCGCTTTTTACCGTCTTTAATACCCAAAATATGGTTGCATGCACCCGCCATGAGCTTATGGCTGCTTTTGGCAAAGTCGCTGTAATCAAAACCATGCAGCATAGCGCGCAGTACATCGAGCTTTTCTTCTAGTACCGACCACGCCTCTGCCGCATCCACGGTAGGCTTACCACGGCCCTTACTGGCGGTGTATTCCTTAAGCGCTGCTTTGAGTTCATTGGCGATGCCGATGTAATCGACCACCAAGCCGCCTTGCTTGTCTTTAAACACCCGGTTCACCCGGGCGATGGCCTGCATCAGGTTGTGGCCTTTCATCGGCTTATCGACGTACAGCGTATGCACGCAGGGCGCATCAAAACCGGTTAGCCACATGTCACGCACAATCACCAGCTGCAGCGGATCAGCCGGGTCTTTAAAGCGTTTTTCTAAGCGCTTCTTCACTTGCTTCGGGTGAATGTGCGGCCGCAGCAATGCCTTGTCGCTGGCCGAGCCGGTCATGATCACTTTGATACCGCCCTTTTCCGGGTCGTCATCGTGCCATTCAGGTCGCAGTGCTATGATCTCATTGTACAGGTGCACACAGATCTCACGGCTCATCGCCACCACCATGGCCTTGCCCTGTTGCGCTTTGTTTCGCTCGTCAAAGTGCGCCACTAAATCCTGCGCTACCTGTTTAATGCGCGGCTCGGCACCGACAATACGCTCCAATGCCGCCCATTTACTTTTCAATTTCGACTGCTGCGATTCCTCTTCATCTTCTGCCAGCTCGTCGACTTCCTCATCGATCTGTGGCAATTGATCCTGCTTTAAGCTCAGCTTGGCCAGGCGCGATTCGTAGTAAATGGCCACAGTGGCGCCATCTTCTTTGGCTTGTTGCATGTCGTAGATGTGAATGTAATCGCCAAACACGGCCCGGGTATCCCGGTCTTCACTGGATACCGGCGTGCCGGTAAAAGCAACAAAGGTGGCATTGGGCAAGGCATCACGCAGATGCTGGGCATAGCCCACCTGAAACACGTTGTAGTTACCACGCTCTTCGGCCGCCAGATCTGGCTTGATGCGCTCTTTGAGCTTGGCCTCAAAACCATACTGGGTGCGGTGCGCTTCATCGGCAATCACCACGATGTTGTGTCGGGTAGAAAGCACCGGGAACTTGTCTTCATCTGCGCCTGGGGCAAACTTTTGAATGGTGGCAAACACAATGCCGCCTGAAGGTCGGTTGGTTAGCTTTTCGCGTAAGTCCTGGCGGGTATCCACCTGCACCGGTTGTTCACGCAGTAAATCTTGCGCCAGCGAAAACACGCCAAACAACTGACCATCGAGATCGTTGCGATCAGTGATCACCACAATGGTTGGGTTTTCCATCGCAGCTTCACGCATTACCCGGGCGGCAAAGCAGGTCATGGTAATGCTTTTACCGCTGCCCTGGGTATGCCACACCACACCACCCTTGCCTTTTTGGCTAGCTGCTACTTCCGGCCGCGATGCGTCAACCACTTGCTGAATGGCTGCGCGCACTGCATGAAACTGATGGTAACCGGCGATCTTTTTAACCAACGTGCCGTCGTCTTCAAACAACACGAAAAAGCGCAGGTAATCGAGCAAATAGGCCGGGGTAAAGACACCACGCACCATGGTTTCCAGCTCACTGAACTCCCCTAACGGATCCAGCGTGACGCCATCGATGGTGCGCCACTGCATAAAGCGCTCGGCACTGGCTGATAAAGAGCCCATGCGCGCTTCCGAGCCGTCGCTGATCACCAGTATTTCGTTGTAATGAAACAGATCCGGGATTTGTTCTTTGTAGGTTTGGATCTGATCAAAGGCTTTCCAGATGTCGGCCTGCACATCGGCCGGGTTTTTCAGCTCGATCAGCACCAGCGGCAGGCCATTGACGAACAGAATAATGTCCGGCCGGCGCGAATGCTTGGGGCCTTTCACGGTGAACTGATTTACCGCAAGGAACTCGTTGCGGCCAGGTTGGTTTTCCCAATCCATCAAGCGCACAAAGTCGCCACGGGTTTCGCCGTCTTTTTGGTACTGCACCGGCACACCCGAAAGCAGCAGGTTATGAAAACGCCGGTTAGCCGATAACAGTGCCGGTATGCCCAGCTCTTTTAACTGCGCCAGGGCATCGTCCTGGGCAACCAAAGGAATTGTGGGGTTTAAGCGGGCAATGGCCGCCTTTAAGCGCTCAAGCAGCAAAGGCTGCATGTAATTCGCACGCTCGGCAGCAGGGCCATCCGGGGCGATGTCATAGCCATTAACCGGCGTATAGCCCACTTCGTTTAGCCACTCCAGTACTTCCTGTTCTAACTGGTCTTCTGTCATGCCTCGTCCCTAAATCAGCCTGCGTGCTGTAACCTTTCTTTGATACCCTGTTGCAGCTGCGAAATCAAGTTTTTGGCGGCACTTTCTGCTTCTAAATCAAAGGGGAAATTCATGTAGTTATCTCATTGCCAGACCTTCAACAGTAGCTTAAACCACCAACAAAACTTATCACTTAACTGATTTTTGCCCATTGACAAAATAGCTGTGATCACGTAATGTTTACAACAGTCTCATCTACCATGTGTAGAAGGAGCATCAGAAGCCCTTACGTAGCAATACGTCGGGGCTTCAGTCATTTTTGGGCTTGCCAAAATGCATCGCGCTCTTTTGCGAAGGTTTTCTTGCGATGTGGTTTTAAGCAATAAGCGGTTTTGAGCAAATAAAACTTAGGGCCCTCTTTGGTGATCCGCTT
The DNA here is from genome assembly GCF_020831925.1 of Alkalimonas sp. Lineage (GTDB taxonomy): Bacteria > Pseudomonadota > Gammaproteobacteria > Enterobacterales > Alteromonadaceae > Alkalimonas. The sequence goes on along the minus strand of NZ_JAFIFQ010000009.1, from coordinate 8,896 downwards.
GGCTAATACCACGGCAAAATCATACTGCTCAGCCCACAGCACGACATGCGTATCCCGACCGCGCCTGTTCTCCCACCATGAAAACCCAGGATCACCAGCATTGGTAATCAACCAGCTTACCCAGCGAATTCTGGCACAACGGTCAAAATCGGGTATCCGATCCTCTTCGTTTTTGTTGTCTTTGCTGGGTGCTTCGGAAATTAAATGCCAGAAACTAAAGCCTTTGCCACGAGTATCCGGCCGATACTGCGCCCTTACAGGTACGCCGTGAAACTGCAGCCCTGCATGGACAACCGTGTCCAGATAAATCTGGTACAGCTCATCCTCATAAGCTTGCCAGTTACCAGTGAAATGATAGAGCTCTGGTGGTTGGCTCACTGCTGCGGTCTCCAGACAAAGAGATTAAACTTCTCAGCCCTGACCAATGAGCTTTGCAGTAAATTCATGCCTGAACACTGCCGAATGCGCTGTATAACAGCGGTTTTTGCCGGGCTTTCTAACAACCCCCGATGTAAATAGCCTAAAGCGCCTATGAATAAATCGGCTAGTTGCAACAGCAGCACATCATGCGAGTGCACCAGCTCAATAGAGGCAATAACGTTACGGTCAAAATCATAATTCGCATTGCATAACACCTGATGTAACTTAGCGACCTTCGCCTGCCCCTGCGTATCTTTAATATCCAGAAATATGCGGTAGCGCTCTTCCGGGCTTATCATTCGGTTAAGCAGGTGATACCACATTTTGTAGTAAAACTGATCATGATTTTGACCAAAGCGGTCGTGCTGTAAGCTGGTCTTATCCGGCACCACCAAACCACGGAAGTGCAGCAAATCTTGCGCAAAAAACCAATCAATCAGCGCCAGATAAAAATCTAATTTGCCGGGTGATACCTTTACCCATTTAATTTCAAAGCCAGACGCTAAGCCATGCTGTTTTTTTAATGCTTTTAATTCTCTCGCCAGCATCTGCCGATGACTTGCCGGGCACCATACTGCGCCCAATACCATGGATTTGGCTTCATCGTTTTCCAAGTGGCAGGATTCATCGCAATACACATGATACAACTCGCTCATGTCTCCACCTCTGCTAAGGCGGCTACCGCCTCTGATAAATTAAGCTGTTCTTTGAAAGCGTTTTGCAAGTTTGAAATCAAGTTTTTGGCAGCATCTTCTGCTTCTAAATCAAAGGGAAGTACCCATAGTGTCAGCTTATCGTTAAAGCGAAAATCAGCCAGTTGCGCAGCTGCAGGAAACTTTTGCCAGGCCGGATAAACCAGTACCAAGGTCCCCTCACCGCCCAGGTAATACTGGCCATAGGCAAACAGCTGGTAAAAGTCTTGCTGGCTAAGGCCATACTTGTTTTCCCGACTCGCTGCATCAAGCAGTTTCCACTTAGTATCGATGATCCAGCACTTAGCACCCAGCAGCAGCTGCAAGTCTGGTTTTAGCTGGAAAAAATCTTTTCCCTGATGCGTACAGAGATGCTTGCTGGCAAGTTGGGTATTCACTTCGCCATTGATACCCGGTATGCACTTAGCTGCTGAATCTAGCGCAGTGGCAACATAGCTTTCAAATAAGCGCTCCATTGGGAACAACATGCTAATGCCCTGCCATTGCCCCTGCACGGCGAGCGGCACATGCTGGCTTAGCACAAACTCACACCAGGGCTTTATCGACTGGTAATGCGCCATTAAGCGATCGCTTTGCCAGGCAGTAAAATCGGCTTGAATATCCGTTGATGCTGGCAGCTCTTGCAAGATGCTTTGCAACTCGTGCGCTAAACGCCAGTTGTCGTTATCCTGGGTGGTTTTGCACACCCGCAACAATGCAGCTTTAAGCAAGCGGTTTTCAGGCCGGTTGGCGGTAAAAATATCATGGCGAATATTGAAGATATGCTCGCGCCCAGCCGGCTGGCGCAGCTGCTTTACCACATCTAGCTGGCCACGTAAAAAACGCTGTGGCTCTTCTACCCGTTGATAGTCAAAGCGCAGGCCACGCTTAACTAAGCTATCCAACTCAGTTAAAAACTGTGCCATCAGCCACTCGGGCAAAGGCGCATCAAAGCGTTCTATATCGGTATGCTCGGTTTCGCGCTGCTTTAGCTGCAGGGCATTTAAAATAAGCTTACGCAGCAGCTTACGGGCGCTTTGTTTGCAGTCGCTCTCAACCCGGTGCTTAGGCAGTATTTCAATCACCTGGCCGCAGGGCGATTCCAACACGCCAACATAGTTATCCAATCGCAGCCACTGCTGATCATCCAGCTCAAGCAGCTGCAAGCCATTGGCCTTAAATTGTTGGCCCAGCTTTACCAGCCAGCTAAAAGCCGACGGCGAAATATGCGCTGCATCCAGCGTGCTTTGCGCCAGCGGCGCTGTGGTTAATCGCGCGTACTCGCGTACCACCACGGCTGGCATTACTGCAGTTGCTCCGCAGTTGTGTGAGAAGCTTGGTAAATGCGCAGGTAGGCTTCAACGTGCATTAGCGCATTGTGATTCAAGCGCCAGCAATCACGTGCTTTAAATTGTTGCACACCGGGGAATAACTGCTGTGCATCCATGCTCATGTCTTTTACGACAAAGGCCAGATCATCAGGCTTTGTCTGATCCGCCAATACCCAGCGGACCCGCTGCCAATCTTCAAAGAAGTATTCTTGCAGCAGTGGCAGTATGTTTTGCGCAAATATGTCGGCCAACAATGGCAAACTTGGGTTATCCAACAGCGGCATAAAGTAGGCATGGCCAATGCAGTGGTCACGGTCCAGCAGCGCGGTAATGCGCTGATTCATTACACTTAGCATCTGACCAATATTAATACCCTCAACTACTAAGTCATCTAATAATTCAGGCTTCGGTGGCATTTCGATAAAGGTAAAACGGCGGCGCAGAGCTAAATCTAAGCCGGCCAGCGAGCGGTCGGCGGTGTTCATGGTGCCAATAATGTAGAGGTTGCTTGGTACTTTGAACCGCGTTTTCGAATAGGGTAAAACGACTTCAAGCTCTTCACTTGCACCGGCACGTTTACTAGGCTCAATCAAAGTGATTAGCTCACCAAAGATCCGCGAAATGTTGCCTCGATTAATTTCATCAATAATAATGACCCGGGCATTGTTAATATTTTCGCCTTGAATGTCATGACTCGCAATATCCGCTCGTGGTGCAAGTAAGCGCAGCAATTTGTCATTATCTAAACTAGGTTTTTTTAGCTCGTATAAGGTCATTTGGCTAAACTGACCATTCAATAATTCCGAATGCGGGAGTGACGGGGTAAATTGACGCAACCACTTCACTTTTCTGCGTTGAGCATAACCGTCGTCATAATCCGGATGCGCTTGGTACTCATAGTCACCCGTTATTTCTGCAATGGCGCGAAACTTGAAGTTTCCATCACTCACAACCACCAAGTCACCAGGTTTCATTTTGGTGATGAAGGTGGTAACACTGGTCAGGTTGTAATCGTTATTGCCAGTTAAGCTGATGCCATTCTGCTCATAACAAGCTTGAATGTCAGACCTGGTTTTGCAACCGGTAAAGTCGACATTGCTACCGTAACCCAGCAAGATATAGTCGCTTTCAATGCACTCGTCATAAATACCTGCATCACTGCCCAGGGTATTGCCAAGCGACATTTTCCAAACCCTGCGACCGGATAAATCAACCGGCGCTTCAGCTTGCTTAGTGACCTTTACCTCAGCCAATTCACACAGGCTTTTAAATACGCCATCAACCACCTGATACTGGATCTGCTTTGTCGCTTCGTCCGCTTCAGCTCGAATACCTTCAACAAAGTCTTCATAACTAAAGCTCTGGTGAAATGTCACAAACTGAATGTGGTTATCATTATGCAGCCTGTCAAACCTGGCTTTTAATGTCTGACGAGCACTTTGCCTGTCGGCCAGCGTTTGGGCATTTTGCAGCGCTAGATCGAACTCAGTTACCGCATCAGGCATTAAAATAGCGAGTGCAGCCCGGATTGTCTCATACGTTTTCCCAGTACCTGGGGGGCCATATAAAATCTGGTTTAAGGGCACTGACTTTAACCTATTTTCGTTTTCATCTTCGATTTCTGAGCTATCAAAGTCACCAATAGATTTCCCTTCGATGGAGTCAGCCTCTTGCCAAAGTTCAAAACCATACTCCAATGCCGATTTACTACCCCGGCTGGCAAGTAGTTTGGTGTAAGCAATCGCATGAGTATAATTAGGTTGGCCTTCCATGAATGGTTTGAATTTACTGAGTTTATAAATAGGTATTACGCATGGACAGGTATCATCCTGATAGATGAAAGCTATCTTCCACTTTAGCGCAGACTCAAAATCAAGCGCTTCAATTCTTGCCACATCACCTGCCTGGACCGCATCAATAACCGCAAGGATGTTCTTCTTTATGGTTGTGAAGGCTTCTTTTGCTGAACTGCCATACTTGCTTTTCCATGAGTATCGCTCATCCGAGCTAATAAAGTCTCGCTGTCCTTTCGGCTCAGCCTTTCGCTCATAAATGCCAAACTTTGAAGAATCACCGCCTTTGATTGAGCCTAGGTATTTGCCTACACCAAACTCTAACCAATAGACCAAAGAATCCTTGTCACCAACTGATGTGTAATCTGTCAGTTTCATTGATTTCAGTCGGTCAATTGGCCATGCTTGTTTAAATTGCTCTAAAAATTGTTGGCGTTCTTGAGCGGTGATACTCATAGGTCTGAATTCCTTTCCAAAAATTTAAGCTGTTTCAGCCAAAGCTGCTTCCGCCTCTGGCAAGCGCAACTGGCCGGAGATGAGGCGGGGAAGTAAGGTGTCACGAAGATTGGCTAGCGTTTCTGCCTGTTTGTTATTTTCATGCATTTTGCGATGAAGGGCCATGGCGGTTGCTTCGAAACAGCCTATCAGCTCTACAGGTGGTAACAAATATGGAAGGCCGTGGATATGATTACGATTTAAAGAAGGAACAGCAGAACCAGCATTGAATGATAAAGTGTCTAATCGCTTCAACACTTCTAATGCGTAACAGGGCGTTGCACGTTTGAACTCTTTAATCCATAAAGTTGTATTCAGCGGCCAAAAGTCCTCTATCGTGAAAAATACCTTTCCTAGAACACCAGATCTTCCAGTTACAACACCTGGCCCTTTCACCATTGATATATTGTGTGTGCCATTAGGTCCGCTTGCAGCAATTAATGGATACGCGCCTTCTTTTCGCTCAGAAGCTGGCAAATCAAAACCACGTTGAAGCACAAACAAATCCTGCATAGTGCCAACCTCCCACCCCTCCGGTATTAACCCCTGCGGGGATTCAACCAGACGAGAGGGGAATAGCGCTTGTATCTCGGCTGGCAGGTTGGGGGCTTGGGTGCCGGCGTTGGCGTGCACCGGGTCAAAATCGACAAACCAGGATTTAAACAGCGCCTGGGCGATGGCTTCTAAGGTGGCATTGGTTTCGCGCAGAAGGGCTATGCGGTCGTCTAGAGAAGTAAGAATTTTACCAATTTCAACTTGAACAAATTTAGGTGGTAACCGAAATTCAAAATCACAAATTCTTCCTGGGGAAGTGTGTTTAACCGTAGAACCTGTGGCAGTAGATACAACCCAGTGGCGGTATTCACTAGATCTCAGTAGATAATGTAAAAACTCTAACACAATCGGCGCATTTGGTTTAATTTGAACCAACCCAACGCGCTGATTATGAAGCCAAACAGTATTAGGAGTATTTGGAACGATTGCACCAAACCCAAGAGTATCGGCAGCTTTACTTAAGTCAGTCATCGTAACGATTAAATCACCATGCTTCAGAACGTACTCTTCCTCGTACGGCCCTGAGTAATATTTACCCTTTCCCGCTTGAAAACCTCCACCAATTGCAAAGTTCCCCGGAGTAGTCAACTGTAGCTCTGTGGGCTCATCACAGAAAAACTCACCTTTAAAAGCAAATCCATGCTTGATCTTAATCAGCTCTGAAAGCTTAATTAACGGCCACTCAGAACTCATACCCCAGCCCTCCTAACTTCTGGCGGATTAACTGGTCCAGCTCTGCGCCTTTCGCCATTTGCTCGCCAAGCTTTTCGGTCAGCATAGTCATCTTATCGGCAAAGGCGTCGTCGCAATCCTCTACTGCTTCGGCGCCAACATAACGGCCTGGGGTAAGCACATGGCCATGCTCGGATATTTCGCTTAACGACACGCTGCGGCAGAAGCCGGGGATGTCCTCATAGCCTTGCTCAAAGCCTTCAACACCGGTCATATCTTCGCCACGCCAGGCTTTGGCGGTATTGCCAATGCGATCGATGGCGGCTTGGTCCAGCTCGCTCTGCACCCGGCTGATCATCTTGCCGAGTTTACGGGCATCAATAAACAGCACTTCGCCTTTACGCTGCTGCTTTTGCTTGGTTAAAAACCATAAACAGGCGGGGATTTGGGTGTTAAAAAACAGCTGGCCCGGTAATGCCACCATTACCTCAACCACATCGGCATCGACCATGGCGCGGCGAATATCGCCCTCGCTGTTCTGGCTGGAAGACATAGAGCCATTGGCCAGTACAATGCCAGCGCGGCCAGTCGGTTTTAGGTGGTACAGCATATGCTGCAACCAGGCGTAGTTGGCATTGCCCTGTGGTGGCGTGCCATACACCCAGCGCGGGTCCCCTTCCAAACTGCCGTGCCACCAGTCGCTGATATTAAACGGCGGGTTGGCCAGAATGTAATCGGCCCGCAAATCGCTGTGCTGGTTTTTGGTAAAGGTATCACCCGGCTCTTTGCCTAAGTCGTAATCGATGCCGCGAATGGCCAGGTTCATCGCGGCCAGTCGCCAGGTCGTCGGGTTGGATTCCTGGCCGTAAATGGAGACATCGCCCAGCTTGCCGCCATGGGCTTCAATAAACTTTTCCGATTGCACAAACATGCCGCCACTGCCGCAGCAGGGGTCGTACACCTTGCCCTGGTGTGGGTCCAATACCGCCACCAGCGTATTGACTATGGACTGCGGCGTATAGAACTGGCCGCCCTTTTTGCCCTCGGCACTGGCAAACTGGCCTAAAAAGTACTCGTACACCTGGCCTAAAATATCGCGCGCTTTGTTTTGGTCTACGCCAAAACCGATGGTGGAAATCAGATCCACCAGCTCACCCAACTTGCCATCCGGCAGCGGTGCCCGGGCGTAGCGCTTGTCCAAAATGCCTTTTAAGCTCGGGTTTTCCAGCTCTATCGCGGCTAACGCATCGTCAATGCGCTTGCCGATGTCGGCCTGCTTGGCATTGGCGCGCAGCGCTTCCCAACGCGCCCCTTCCGGCACCCAAAACACGTTGACCATTTTAAAGTAATCGCGATCTTCCAGCTCAGCCTGCATATCTTCTTCGCTGGCATCGGCAAAATACAGTTCATCGCTGGGATCTTGCAAGCGGGTTAGCAGCTCGGCGCGGCGTGCAGCAAAGGAATCGGAGATAAATTTCAGGAAAATCAGACCAAGGACCAGGTGTTTGTACTCGGCCGCATCGACGTTGGCACGCAATTTATCGGCAGTGGCCCAGAGGGTTTTCTTGATGTCTTGTAGCATGGTTGGGTATGTCCTTATGTCGTGCATCGCGCACGCGCTTTTTATAAGCCTGGCAAGGGTGCCAGTGAACTGCAGGTAATTTAACGTATTTAGAAACAGAGGGCTAGTTGAAGCCATGAAAACTGCCCATGGTGATGTAAGAGCTACTGTTTGCTCACACTTCAGCATCTTGCTTAAGCGCACCACACAGCTTTTCCTTGCCTCGAAATCTCATCTAATGTATCATTTTTTTAACTTTAAATGCATGGATGAAACATGAAACAAGCAAGCCACCAACAGGCAGACCAAACTTATGCGCAGTTAAGAGAACAAAGTCGAATAGCAGTTGCTGAGGAGTTGCCACTACGGTATCAAGAATCAGTAACCTTTGATGATATAACTGGCCGGGCAATGGCACAGTTATCGCGTTGGCAAACACACCCAGATCGCAGAGTGATGTGGTCTTGGCAGCAGTGGGCCACGCGCTATGCTGCACTTTACCCCAAGCGGTTTGAACTAACCATATGGTTTCATAGCTTGCTGTGCAGTGTATCACTAGGCAGGCCAACCTGGGGGGCGGGTAAGTTACGGTTAGATATGATTGAATCTTCACCGGAAAGAACACCTCTAAGTGGAAACACGACAAACTTAACTGTCGCAGCAGCTCAAGCTTACGCTCGTATCATTGGAGCAACTCAAATCAGAATTATGAATCCAATTAACAGTAAAGTGCGCTCGCATTATGAGTCCCTTGGCTTTATCTATGTTGGCGGTAAAAATGATTACTGTATTAAGGATTTAACATGAAAAAATCTAACGACAGGCCGGAACCCGGTACGCCAGAATTTGATAAGTGGCTGCGTGAAAAGGTACGTCAGAGTTTTAAGGAGATGGAGAATGCTCCTGAACTGGATCTGTTAGGTATATCATCGGGTAGTTTGGAAAGCTTAACCAGTACCGATGCTGAAGCCTTTCCTGATGAACCGGAGGAATATATGCCTCATGAGCGGGTGAAAATTATTGTCGATAACACCAAGAAAAAGAAATGAACGGCATGGAGCAGCGGATGTGTTGCATCCGCCCTGCTCCGCAGTCAAACAAAAAGCCCCTGGCTTTCGCTGGGTTTGGTGTAGCCGATAGACCGGGAGGGATTATTCCGGGCGTCCTGCCCTCCACCCCTTCGGGGCCGCACTAAGGTGCGTTCCAATTCGTTCCTGACGAATTGGTCGAACCCAGGGTTCTCATCAAATCCGCCCTGCTCCGCATTAAAACAAAAGGCCCACGCTTTGCTGGTATGAACTGGATTTGGTGTAGCTCAAAGTCCGGGAGGGATTATTCCGGGCGTCCTGCCCTCCACCCCTTCGGGGCCGCACTAAG
>NZ_JAFIFQ010000063.1 GCF_020831925.1 Alkalimonas sp. | reverse complement strand
CCTTCTCGCCTAACTTTTTGTTTTAACTAGCCCATTTGTGGGGATACCTCAGGCAGCCAGCAATACTTTGCCTGATAATGCTACTTTGCCTGTAGCAACGCCTTGCCCTGTTGTTATTTTATACAAGATTCCACCCCCGAGTCCTTTTTAAACGGTTTCACTTTATCTTTACTGCGCGCAGCTTGCCAGCCACGTATTTCAAAGCATTTTTCGCAAATCACCATTAATTATTTTTGCACCCAAAACAGGAATGCGCTGTTTTAATTGATTTTTTGTAATAAAAAATAGTTGACCCCGCCCTTAAAAACTCTACATTAAGGGTAGGTTCAGTTTGTTTGGTTTTTTGTATGCCGGTTGTTAGTCCTCCCTCGAACGCTGTTGCTCAAGCTGCTCATTTATTCGACTCGCCAGATGTATACTTTCTGGTGAAGCAATTGGCCAGACAGCATAAAACGGCCGTCTGTGATGCGGAACTTGATTGGCACTCCACCACCGCCCTGGTGCATGAAGTGTATTTAAAGTTGCAGCAAAATCAGGTGGCGCTGATCCGTGATGATGAACGGCAGCTGTTACGACAACTAAGCCAGGTTTGCCGCTGCGTGATTATAGATTTGGTGCGTAAGCAGCAAGCTGAAAAACGCCAGCAGCAAGACGAGGAGCAGCCCACTGCTGCGTTGGATATGAAATTGCTGCAGCTGGATAAGGTACTGACCGAGCTCGAGCAGCATTACCCCGAACAAACCCAGGCTGCACTGTTGTATTACTTTGGCAAATTAAAGCGTGACGATATTGCTAAAGTGCAGGAAGTTTCACCTCGAACTGTCGATAACTACCTGAGTTTTATTCGCACCGCGGTGAAAGCCGAGCTATTAAGCACTTAACACCACAACCATAAAAAGAAGCCACGCTATGAACCTGTTTCAACTCTATCTAGATGCCGCCGCCTTGCCAGATGCAAACGCACAACAGCACTTTATTGAATCACTGGCACAGAAGTCCGCACAGCTGGCTGAGAAATTAAGCGCTTTATTAGCCGATAACAGCAATACCCTGCACTTAACCGATGAAATCCGCTATGCAGCCAGCCGCTTGCAGCAACTGGATATCTCTGCCGGGTTAACCGGTCAACGCTTAGGATACTGGCAACTGGACCGCATTATTGCCCATGGGGGCATGAGCACGGTGTATTTAGCCTCACGGCAGGATGGCCAGTTTGAGCAACAAGTGGCTATTAAGGTATTAAACCCACTTATATACCCTGTCACCGCTGACAGCAAAGCCTTTGCCGAGGCCAATGTAGCGGCTAGGCTGAATCATCCCGGCATTACCAAGGTATTTGATGCCGGCATCACCGACCATCAGGGCCAGCAAGCCCATTACATCGTAATGGAGTTCATTAAAGGTCAACCGCTGAACCAGTGGCTGGCAAGCACCAAGCCAAAAATGAAGCCGGTGGTTCAGCTCTTTATCGAGTTGTGCGATGCCCTGCATTACGCCCATACCCACCAGATCATTCATGCCGATGTAAAGCCGGAGAATATTCTAGTGGATGAGCACGGCAAGCCTAAGCTGATTGATTTTGGCATTGCACGTTTACAACAACAGGATGAGGCAACTCCCGTCTTTGTGCAGCATTACGTAAAAGCCTTGTCTCGCCATTATGCCAGCCCCGAGCAGCTAAAGGGTGAGCCGCTGACGACGCTGTCGGATGTTTACAGCGTGGGCAAAGTGCTGCAGCAGATGTTACGCTCAATCGACGTTAAACCAGCACAAGAGCTTGTTGCAGTTATTACCATGGCTTGTGAAATCTCTACCGAGAAACGCTACAATGCTATCTTAGCGTTACAGCAAGATTTAACTGCATTTATCACGCACAGACCACTGCAAGCCTGTAAAGGCGGTGCCTTCTATTCATTTAAAAAACTAGTACAGCGCCAACCGATACTACTGGGTTCAGTAAGTCTGTTATTTATCGCTCTGGCCGGCTTTAGCATCAGCTTGCAGCAAAAAAACCTGGCACTGGTTACCGAGCGCTCCATTGCCGAGCAAGTCAGCCAGTTTATGGTGGAAGTATTTAATGCTGCCGATCCCATGCTGTATGACGGTAACCCAATAAGCGCCGGCGAATTATTACAAGATGCCACTACCAAACTAAACGCATTACCGGTTGAAGCTGAAGTAACCCAACGCTTAAAACTGCAGTTAGCAGCAAGCTTAAGAGGCATTGGCGCGGCAGATAAAGCCTTAGCAGTACTGCAATTTAATCCCTTATCCAAATTAAAAGCCGATTTTGCATTAGAAAAAAGTATTGCGCTTATTAATGACGGCCAGGATCAGGCCGCGCTTGATGCATTAGCAACCCTGCAACCTGGCAGCATGAACGATAGGCAGCGGTTATTATACTTTTACTATTTTGGCCGCGGCTCTATTGTGTTATCGCAACATCAGCAAGCAGCAGAATCCTTACAACAGGCAGAACAACTGGCACTAAAACTTGCTGATCATACCCTCTTGCAAAACATCTATAATGGCCAAGTCTATAATTTGCAATTGCAAGGTAAAACACAAGAACAGCTGGCTATAGCGAAAAGGGCCATAGCCCAAGCAGAGCAGTCTTTAAATAGCGAAAGCAACGCCAGAGTCATGGCGTTAAATACATTACAAAGCGCCTATGCAGCGGCCGAGGATTACCATCAAGCTATGGCCGTGCTGGAGGAAATGCTGGCACTGCAGCAAAAATTGTTACCTGCGGACCACCCGGCAATCGCGTTAACTTTAAACGAATTAGGTCACAATCATAGCAGCTTGCAACAGTATCAGCAGGCTATTGACTATCATAATAAAGCGCTGGCCATTATTGAGCAGCGTTTTGGTAGCCGCCATATTGACTATATATTTGGAAATGCTTATTTGGGTAACGCTTATGCGTATTTAAAACAGTTTGAGCCTGCCATCGAAGCATACTCCCGCTCACTTCACGCCAGTGAACAATTGTATGGTGATATCAACCTAACGACGATTACTGCGCGCTCTAATTTGGCGGGCGCCTATTACGAAAGTAAGCAACCAGAAACCGCACTACCTATTATTGAACAAGCCATGGCTGATATTAAAACGCTGTATGATGACGACAGCGTACGTGTTGCATTACTTAAAATCGTTTACGCCGGCGTTCTGATCGACCTTAATCAGCAGCAAGCAGGCATTAACTTACTTGAGCAATCTCTGTTAGTGCTAGGACAAACGCTAGGCGAGAACCATATTCGTTATCAAAATGTCCAGCGCCGCTTACTGGAGTTAGCAGGTGAGGATGCAAAATCCGGCACATGACAACTGAACTGTTTGACGAAACCCAAACCACTGCCATTCACCTGATCCGTGTTTGGCAGCTATGTGATGCTGAGAACATTACAACGTGCTTAGTTGCTGAAGACTTTCGCTTGGAGCAAAGCGAAACGCTAAACCGCTTCAGCACTCTGCTTACCTTTAGTAAGTTCCAGTTGCCGGTGTGGGTGCAGCTTACCAACCAAACACAAATAGATATTGAACGCTTTGCCGCCGACGGCCTTTACCTAACCGATAGCGCGGCTAAATGGCAGCTGGCTATTGCGGTGCCTGCAGAGAGTTTTCGATTACTGCAGGCTATTGAGCAAGCGGTATTAGCCCTAACGGCTGAGCAACCTGCTGCTTATGCCAAGCGCATTATTGTGCGGCCTTATAAGGTGATATGGCAGCAGTTACTGGCCGCGAAAGCAGAGGCAGCTAACACGGGTGAAACTGAGCAGGCTGAACGGGTGCAACAGTTGGAAAAACAGCTAGAAGAGGATGCCATTCGCTGGTTGGTGAGGCCTGATTAGCCCACTAAAACCCGTTGCCATGGCTTAGCTTGACGCCTTATCGCAGCTAAGCCGCTGCAGCCTGATATTACTGCGACTTATTTCGATAGTTAAAGTAATGCAATGCCTGGCTTAGCGCTTCATATGCAGCACGACACTGCGCTTCATCACCGCCCATACTCACAGCCAGATTAAGCCCGGGCCGCTTAAGCTGCACATAATGGCCACTTTTGCCGCGCTCTAGCGTTACCTGCAGCAGCTGGCAATACGGCAGTGGCTTATAACGTAAAATACGCCCGGTGCTTTCCTGCCAGGCGTATAGCGCGCCTTTATCACCCACTAACAACATCTCGCGGCTATACAATAAGCGCATTCGCTCATACAGCCACCAGCTTGTGCACACAAAAAAGAATAGTGCTAAAGGCGTAGCAACCCAATTACTTTCAAAGTAACTCAAGGCTCCCAGTAACAAAAAAGCACAAATCAGCCAAAACACCGTGACCAGCAACACGCCAAACACGTTAAAACTAAAGTCGCGTTTTATCTCCGCTAATGGGCTACTGGCGGGCCAATACTGCATTTTGCCAAGGGGTTTACATAAGGCTTTTAACTTGGGCGAGTGGCTATATAGCTGTTGCAAGGTAGCGTAAGCCGTTTGGAGCGGCGTTTCACTCGCTGTTACGGGCTGGCCTTCCTGGCCAAGCTGAGATGGTTTTGTGAGGGGTTTTGCACCTGCTGCAGAACGTGATTTACCACCCATTATTTACTCGTCCCATGGCTTTTCGCCATACAATGGCAGCCAGTGCACAAAAAACAGATAACGGCCCAGCCAGCTTTCCCGGGCAGAAAAGCCAAATGGTGCCAGTTCATCTGCTGCAATCATCTCATATTTAGCCGGGGGCAACTGGCGCAATAACCGCGGTGTTGTACTTACCGACCCCAAATAATAAGGCGCGGGTTTCGGTTTGTCACTTTTCACCACAATAGTGGCCTCGCCTTCACGATATACATGCAGGTAGCGGTTCGCCAGCGTCGTCTTCCAAACTCTGGTCCGATCGGTAGCCGATGCCGGGCCGCTATAGGTGATGGTATCATGATAGTGAAGGGTTGTTTGATACACACCTGGTGGATAATAATACTGTAAAAACGCCGATGGCCGCAGCTCGGTCATGGTATTAAGCCCGGTTAACCACAACAGGCCGTTGCCCAGTGGCACCACCAATAATAATGCTAGCCAAAGCCCCCATATGCCTTTAACGGTCAGTAGGGAAGACCAGAGGAACCTTTGTGCACCAGGGCGCTTAGCGGGTCTGTGATGTTTTTTATCTTTCTGCTGCGATTGTGTGGCCATCCTGGCTTTCCTTAGAGCGTTTTATTGTGCTTTGCTGTTGTAGGCGGTGTGGTTACTGCCTCAGCAAGCAGCTGTGTCAGCAATTGTTCCATAGCTTCGCTTTCAATCAGCTTAGCAATACTTAGTGCAGTATCACCAAGCTCAGTGCTGGCCTGCGGGTTTAACCCTTGCTCCACCAACCAGACAATCGCTGCCGCTTGCTGCTTAGACAACGCCATAATAAACAGCTGCGCTTGCTGGTTTTCGGTCAATTCGTCCTGCTGGCTAAGCAATGGCCAAAGAGCAGCAACTTCTTCGACCATACCCCAAAACAAGCCTTTGCCAATGCGCTCAAATAGCGGCACGCTGGTGTCTTGTAAATCAGGTTTAAATGAATAAAGTTGCCAGTTTAGCTAAGTATCAGCCTCGCCCAATATCACCTCGCCGCTTTGTAACATAAAAGGAAACTGCCGCAGTGATTGGTTGGGTAAATTGGATACGGGCGCTAATAAGCGGCCCAATTTATCCCAACGGGCACTAACACAGGGGTCGAAAAAGCCATCAGCACTGATTTGCACCACACAACCATAATAAGGTGAGGTTAATTCAGTAAGCTGAACCACCGCATCTTGAGTAGACGCGTCAGCAGCTAACATCGTGTACCAACGCTGACCATGCGCTAAGGCGATAGACGGCAAGCGAGAGTCCTGCAAGTTATACGCTAAACCCTGATAACTTTGCTTATTCGGTAACCAGCTTTTATCCAATGCAGGTTGGGTTTTAAGGTTATTAAACTCTGCTGCGCTGTAATGGCACAAATAAAGTGGTAGCGGCCATTTTGGGGAGCTGGGGTTGTTAAACGCCTCCTGTGTACAAGTACCCACATCAGGCAGTGGCACAGCTGAGGTAGCAACAACTGCTGCACTTGCTTCTGTGGCGTTAACACTTGCGCCAAAGTTGATTATTGCAGTTAAGGCTGAGCTAAATAGCAATGGTATAATGCCAAATGCTTTAAAAAACACTGCCGGTTTTGCTTTACTCATCACACACCTTAGTTAACACCAACACCGCCCAAACTCCGCTACGCGACCCAAATCACTGGCCCAGTCTCCACTTTTATATGCTGGATGCTGTCGCCGCAATAGCTTCTATGGGCGCTATTGCCCAGCGCGCACTAAACGGACCATAATAGAGTCGCTCTTGCCATTTCCAGCAACATGACCTCTTTCGAAATTAACACTCCACGCACTACTGGCAAGGTCTCTGGGTGAAGACGACCAGAACCAGTTTGCAGGTGTGTTCGGGAATGTATTGATATTGATTTTCGGATTATTAGATTTTGATTTTATATACTCGTTATGTGTATTATATTCGCTGCCATGGCAATATCCTCCAGTGTCAGCAGCATCACGAGGCCTGCGCCCTGCAGGGCATTGCACCAGCGTATCCAACTCATCGACTGTCGGCACCCGCCAATCGCTATGGCCCGCATAGCTATAGCTCATGGCGGTTCTTAGTGCATCGTTCCAGGGCATTCCCATAGCCACACCGGCGCAGGTGCTGCCTGTCCATTGTTGCCCCAGGCTGCAACGCATCCAGGTAAGGTTAGTTTTGGTGTCGGTAATAGTGCCATTGCCGTTATCGCGGTAACGGCCGTCGATAAGCGTAGCTTTAGCTGCAGAGCTGGCGGGTTTGCCGGAGGTTGAAGGAGCACTTTGCGCTGTCGTGGTGCTTTGTACTTGTGTAGAACTTTGTGCACTATTAGTGCTTTGCGCGCCACCACCGGAATCAGTGGTATTTTGCGACCATAACCACCAGCCAGCCACAGCAACCACAGCAACCACAGCAACCGCGGCTATCGCCGGTACCGACCGCTGCGACTTACTCTCAGTTTTAGGATTAGCATCGGTTAAGTTAACCCCATACTGCTGTGCTAATTGCTGCACCCGTAACCGCAAATAGCCTGATTCAGCCTTGGCTTTATCCCCTTCTGCCATCGCCAAGGCTTTTGCCCAGGTTGGCGCAAAAGGCTCACCAGTTTGCATTTCTTGGTATGCCTGCTGGTACAGATCATCTTCGGTTTTAAGTGGTTGGGAATTATCACGCATATTAACAACCCAAATATTTTATAATAATAGAAAATGGCTGACGATATAATAGTTGGTGTTGATCAAACCAGCAATGCTTAGAATGAATATTTTCATTTAATTTTGAAATTCACGCACCAAGCGGACAAAACTTTTATCAAAAACATCTTTGCTAGGGTACTTCCCAATATAACCTGTTCCAAAATTTATTGCCCATCGTGAGGATAAATCCTCCTTCCCATCAGTCTCGGTAGCAAACCAGTTAAATGCATCAAAAAGATCAATGTCCGCTTCTTTGACTCTGGTTAAAAACTTGAATCGCTTATTTAAACGTGCATAATCAATAATGGCACTTTGCTCTTGGTTTAACTTTTGAGTTTCAAAGTGACTTATTACTTGTGCTAAGGTGTTCTCATCCATGTCAAAATAAATATATTCGCCATCAGGTGAAAATTGAAATTTGGTTCTATCATCGCCAACTTTAAAAGAATTTGATTCAAAATGAATATTTATTTTCTTTGGGTTGTAAGAATCGTGAGAACCATCCCAATTGAATATTGCAAACAACCCTGCTGGTTTAATCAATCCATCTTCGTCTTGCTTGCAAAACATATTATATTGGGTTACCAACAAGGTATTAGCGTTAACGTTAAAAGAAAGTGCAGATGCCAAGTAAACAGAAAAACCAGGGTTATCTTCATAGCAGAATGATTGAACGTATTTCTCAGAGGAAAGGAATTTATATTTCTCCATGGGAAAGTCCTGACCTTCCTCAGCGTATCTTATACTCGATGACCAATATGGGAACGGGTTTGTTGATGGAAACGCGACTGTATCAATTGTTGGAGTACTATGTTCTCCTCTGCACATACCCTCATGAGGTAAAATAGAGGAATCATTTTCACTTGAGCAATGAACTAAACTCTTAAGTTCTTCTATAGTCGGCAACCGCCAGCCGTCTTTACTCAGCGCAATAGCGTCATCCCAATAAAAACTAGAAGCCTCGCCTTCACACATCTCTCCGTTCCAGTGTTGCCCTACAGTACAGCGCTGCCAGGTTAAGTTGGTTAGAATATCGGTTACCGTACCATCGCCGTTATCGGCATAACGTTCAGCAATAAGCGGCTTTGGCTGCACCGCTGGCTCACAAGCGCTTAACGCCAAGGTTAGCGCGCTTAGCGATACTATTTTCACTATATTATTTACACGCATGTAAAACTCCTTTTTAACCCAGATGATACTGGCAACTCTTGGTTGCATAACTAAAAAACGTTATTTGAAAAGACCAGAAATTACAAGACACGTATTACAATGGTATTTTCGCAATTCACATTGAAAAAAATCCAAAGCCTAAAACGTAACCAGTAGCATGCAGCAAGCAATGCTGCCAACGATTCCCAAGCTGCTGCAGGTTATTCAGCGTTCTAAGCCTACACTGGCAAACCCAAATCGCTTAACCGTGTATCCAGCACAGATTGCTCAAACGACAGTCGCAAAATGGCCAGCGGTTTTAAGGCCGCAAACGCTATTTCATCTGCACGATGGACAGTGCATCCAATCACCAGACAAGGAGTTCGCCAGTCATTCGCCTCATCACGGATTTTTTTCACAAGCTCCATACCGCTTGCTGCCGGATGCGCGGTAGTGGCTTCATATTTCGCCACTACCAAGGTGGGTTTATCGCGAAGATAGCCTTGCCAGGCTTCGTCAATATCTTTGGTAGCAAACACCTGATAGCCGCGCTGCGTTAAAAAACCGGAATAAGCCACAATCAGCGGGTTAAATTGCTCATAAATCAGTGCATTCATCTGGGTGATTATTTATCGATTTGCTAAAGCCTGTTAGGTTTACTATTTCAGCTCGCAAAGCCGCTGTCTACAAAAAATTATGTATCCAGTTTTTCTGCAGCGTTCTGCAGATCTAGATCACAATTCCTGTTGGCGCAGCGGTGCTTTTTGGCCGATAATCTTGCCTTTGTTCCAGGGGATGCAGCTTGTCATAATGATGCCTCGTTGTTTTGCAGTGACATCGTGTTATCGACTGAGTAGCAGAAAAAATAACCGCACTTGATTTAAGCGTTCTCCACCAATCGCACACGAGGTCACCTGCCATGCATTCCATGACAACGCCGCTTGTCGTCTTTAGCCACGGCAAAGAAACTGGCCCCAATGGTCGTAAAATTAATACCCTGCGCGAGATAGCACATAGCGCCGGTGCACAAACCATTAGCGTGGATTACACCAGCACGATTGACCCAGCTTTACGGGTGCAACTGCTGCTAGACACTGTGTTACCTGCACATCACGGCTTAATTTTAGTCGGCTCCAGCATGGGCGGCTATGTTAGCACCGTAGCCAGCCGCACACTTGAACCCGATGCCTTACTGTTAATGGCTCCGGCATTTGGCCTTAAGGATTACCCTGAGCCTTACCCTGCGCCTTCGGCTGACAGCATCGCCGCAGTACATGGTTGGCATGACGAGGTTGTGCCGGTAGAGAATGCGATCCATTGGGCAAAGCTGTCTCAGGCTAAGTTGGTGCTGGTCGATGATGATCATTCTTTGCACAAAGAAGTTGCTACTGTAGGGGAGTTACTTATTAAGATGATTGCGCAGATAAAAGCAGGCTAATTGGTTTGAGATTGGCTGAGCGTATTGACCGCTTTGGATTTTAAAGCGGTCATTGGGGTTTGCAAATGGAAATGTCTGCAATTGGCACAGAGCGGACTCTACGATTGTGGCTGCCTATTCGAAGAGGGTAACTCTTCGTTTTTTTGGAGTGGCTAGCCAGCTAGTTCTACTCTTTATGGCAACTGGATTCCTTTCGGAAACTCGGTCTGCTGCCATAACTCCTGCCAAAGCTGTGTTGTGTCATGCCAATTGCCCTGAACAATCCAATTGGCCAGCGCTTCAGCAACCTTGGGGTAATGCACCTGGCCGGGGCTTTTGCTTTGTAGCCACTGAATAATGGTTTGGGCGTGTAGCACAGGCATGGCGGTTGCCAGACCAAGCCGGCGCAGGGTTTCGACATTGCTTTGTTGCTCAAACTGGCCTTGCAGAGGTTTTAGCAGCAGCTTTTTACCCAGAGATAAGGCCTCGGATGGCAACTCAAAGCCACCGTTGGCAATCACGCCTTCACAACGCTGCAAATGACGCTGAAAGTTTTGATGCGACAGCGGGTGCAGGCTGATGTTGTCAGCAATTTCATGCTCTTTTTGTTCCGGGTGATAACAGACGAAACGTTGGGTTTTAATGCGCTGCAGCAGGGTACGGATTTGTTGCAGCTGCTCAAACGGCAGGTACACCAGCACATAGGGCTCGTTATCGCTTGATTGCACATCGAGTTGATGCACGATAGGCGGCAATATCGGCTGATCAAAATGGTACCAGTGTAAACCAATGGCATGTTGAACCGGCGCGAAGTACTGCATCACCAGTCGATCCAAGCCTGACATGCCGACTTTAGGGACCTGATGACGAAACGCACTCTGGTGGCTGATACCTACAGAAGGGACTTTTTGCCTGCGGGCTGCCCAAGCGCTCACTGGCTCAAAGTCATTAATCACCAGGTCGTAGCCGGATAAATCCAAGGCTTTAATATCGCGCCAAAGCTGAAGTGGGTGGTTATTCAGGGCGGTTTTGATGGGACGAATACGTCCTTGCTCGGTGATAAAGGTTAACCCTTTGCGCGTTTGATAGTCGCCAAAATCGTCCATTGAAAAGTACTGCTCGGCAGCGCGGCCAGAAAACAAGTAATCCACCTGTACTGCTTGTTTTTTCAGCGCCTGCGCCATGGCTCTGGCGCGGGCAATATGGCCATTGCCGGTTCCCTGTACACCATAAAGTAGTTTCATAGCATTCCTAAGTTAGTATGGACAGAGCGATATGAGCGCAGGTTATGCCTAATAGGGCCCCTATCAACACATCGGTCATGAAGTGCACCCCCAGCAAAATGCGTGATAAACCAATCAGAGTGGCCCAACACACCGCCAGCAGATAAAACTCCGGATAAAACTGGCCTATGAGCGTAGCCATTAAAAAGGCGGCTGCCGTATGACCGGATGGTAAGCTGTAGCGGTCACTGGGCGTAATAAAGCAGGTTAAAAACTCACACAGTTCTTTTGGCCGACGACGGCGAAAACTATTTTTAGCCAACCAATAGATGGGCAGGTGAATGCTGAAGGCCAGCAAGCCAGCTTGCAGTAAGCGGGAGCTATCCAGCCACCAGCTAAGCAGGCCTAGCAATAAGTAAAGATGACCATCACCCGTACGGGAAATCACTTTGCTGATGCCGGCAACCTGATGGTTGAAACGATGGCGTAAGCAAAACAATGAAAACGCTAAATCCAATTCTGCTATGGGTTGTATGGCTCGCATCTGAGATCCTCCATTGAGCACACAGCACAGAATGTAGTTTTAGCTTACTGCCCTGATATGACAGCAATATGACATCCGAGGAGGAGGTGAACCTGCTAACTGGCAGATGTTTGTTGCAGTTGGTTTCTGCCTTTCGCTTTGGCTTGATACAGAGCTTGATCAGCGTTTAGCATCAAGGTATCGGCATTATCATAACCACTAAAACCGCAAACACCGATGGATACTGTGGTGCTCATCTGTGGCGCATCGTAGCGACTAGCCAGTTGCTCGGTGTTTTTACGAAGTTTTTCCAGCACAGCAGCGGCAGCATCAACCGTGGTGTGTGGCAATATGGCCAGAAACTCTTCACCACCAATGCGGCCAATCACATCGCTGGCACGCAGTTGTTGCTGGCACTCTGTGGCAAAGTCGCGTAATAACTGGTCGCCTGTAGTATGACCAAACTGATCGTTGATTTGTTTAAAGTGGTCGAGATCAAGCATTGCAATGCTAAGCGGGTACTGGTGGCGGCTGGCAAGGCGCAGTTGCTGCTGCAGCAGTTTCAGCGTGTAATGCCGGTTTGGCAGTGAGGTCAGGCTGTCAAAGTGAGCCAGATGATGCAGGCGTTTGCGTTGCCACCAAATTCGTGCCAGCAGAAACAGCAACAGCAAGCTTCCTGCGATGGCTCCGAACAGCAGCACAGTTAGCAATCGCTGATGTTTTGCCTGGCTGTTGAGCAGGCTGTGTTGCAGCTCCAGCTCTTTTTGCAGCAGTTCGTTTTCCAGCTTGCGGCTATCGAGTTCGTACTGAGCTCGAAGCTGATGCAACAATTGGGTACTCTCTTCCCGTTGCAGCTCTGCCAGACGTTGGCTAGATGCCTTCAGCAGCTGGTAGGCTTGATCAGCTTGACCACTCTGGCTTAGCCATTCAGCTTGTAAGCGTTGTACCTCAGCGTGCTGAATTGGCATGTGCTCAGGGTTGGCATAGGCCATGGCCTGTTGCAAATAATTTGCCGCAGCAGCTAACTCGTTACTCTGCAGTGCAATGCGACCCAGTTGCAGCTGTGTATCCAGCAGCATGTAACGATTATTGGCTTCTTCAAAACTCGCGAGCGCCTGTAGCAGTAACTGTTTAGCTTGGTTCGGTTCCTGTTGGCGCAAGGCGATTGCAGCCAGTTCTTTTTGAGCATAGGCAACGCCCTGATCGTCTCCGGCTGATTCGGCCAATTGCAGTGATAGTTGCAGCTTGCGAGCACCGGTAGCAAGGTCCCCCAACTGGCTGTGGGCTTTCCCCAGGCCATACAAAGCAATGCTCACTTCGACCGGACTGTTTTGCTGCTGATGAAAAGCCACTGCTTCTTCGAAGTATGGAATCGCAAGCGCATGCTCACGACGGTATTCATACACCAGGGCGATGTAGCCAGCAATATGGCCTTTGCTTAACAGTGCATCGTCGGTGGGAGCTTGTTGGTAGGCTTGCAAAAAATCGTGCAGTGCTTCGACATAATTGACCAGACTTAATTGCAAAGAGCCGCGAACCACCAAAGCCTGTAAGAAGAGTGGTTGATGTTGTTGTTGTGCCGCGTATTGCAAAGCAGCTTCCGCCGCGGTCATGCCTTCTGAAGGTGTGCCGGCCAAATCAAACGCGAAGGCCCGTACCAGTTGCAGGCTATGATACAGCCAGGGCTGCTCCGTGGCATTGATCAATGCCAGCGCCTGAGCGGTGCTCTCAAGTGCCTGCTCAGGATAAACCAGCAGCGTCTGAAGTTGAGCCTGGATATAAAGCAGTTGTGCCTGGCGTAACGGCTCAGCAGCTGTGCCAAGTTGAATTTCAATCTGCTGCAGAGCGGTGGCTGGTTGTTGCTGGCTTTGGATATAAAGCCCTTTGAGCTCTGGCTCCAGCGCGTTCAGAGCTGTAGCCGAAACCTGGTTGGTCAGCGCAAGCAAGGCTAAACAGAAGAGGAAAAAGTACCAGCGGCCAACTAACATAGGGTTCTCATCGCAGTCAAATAAGCGCTTTATCATAACAACGGTAACTGGGTTGCACAATTTTTCAGCGCTATATCAGTAAATTAAGAATTAGCAGCCGACAGTATTTTTTATGGCTGGCACTGGTCAATGGCTGCAGAGTCGGTAAAATAGAACGCTTTGATGCACGACTTAAGTGATCGCATGACGCAAACAGAACAAGACCCGTTTTTTGATATCCGGCCTTATCACGACCAGGAGGTTGCCGGTGCCATTGCTGATCTGATTGCTGATCAGGAATTCATTAAGGCTATTTTGCACTACCGGTTTCCGCATTTATCCGGCCCCTTTGGCTGGTTGTTGTCGCCGCTGGTGAAAGCCGCATTGAAGCGCAAATGGTCCAGCCTGATTAGTGTAAGGGATGTGCAGCTGCAGGTTGCGGCTTATATGAAAAAAACCATGGCCAATACCACCACTGATTTTAGTTATTCAGGGGTTGAGCGGCTGAAAAAAGATCAGGCTTATTTGTTTATTTCCAATCACCGCGACATTGCGATGGATCCTGCCATCGTCAACTGGTGTTTGCATAAGTACGGCATGAACACAGCCCGCATCGCCATTGGCGATAATTTGCTGAAAAAAGATTGCGTTACTACGCTGATGCGACTGAACAAAAGTTTTATTGTTCGCCGCTCAGCGAAAGGGCCGCGTGAGATGTTAAAAGCCCTGGGTCAGTTGTCGGCTTACATCCACCATTCGCTTGGAACTGAAAAGCAATCCATCTGGATTGCGCAGCGAGAAGGTCGTGCCAAAGACGGCAATGATTATACTGATGCGGCCATGCTGAAAATGTTGTACATCGAAGGCCGCAAGCAAGGCTTGAGCTTTGCTGAGGATATAGGCCAATTGCATATAGTACCGGTGACCATCAGTTATGAATTGGATCCATGCGATAAAGCCAAGGTACGCGAGCTGGTGCAAAAGCAGACCCAAGGGCATTACCAAAAAGGCGAATTTGAAGACATCGACAGCATCATCCAGGGCATTACCGGTATGAAAGGACGGGTGCATGTGGCTTTTGGCGAGATGGTGCAACCTAATGTTGATTCAGCCGATGAGCTGGCTGCGGCGCTGGATGCAGAAATTTACCGCAACTACCGTTTATTCCCAATCAACTATCTGGCCGCAGGGGTAGAGCATGACAGCATTACCGCTGAAGACCGGGCTTTGTGGCAAGCCAAACTGGCGGAGCATAGTGAGGCTGAGCAGCACTGGTTAAAAACCATGTATGGTGCGCCGGTATTTAAGCTGAAGCAGCAGGCAGAGCAAGACGCGCCAACGCAGTAAGTGTTTTGTGCGAGCGTTGGCCCAAAAGGAGGCGCTTGCACAAAAATGCAGGCAATAAAAAAGGACACCGTGGTGTCCTTTTTTGTCGAAGTCAGTCAGCTTTACAGCGGAGTAACGTTCGCAGCTTGTGGACCTTTCTGGCCTTGCTCGATTTCGAAAGAAACGCGCTGGCCTTCGGTCAGAGTTTTGTAACCGTCGCTCATGATTGCACGGTAATGAACGAATGCATCAGCACCACCGTTATCTGGAGTGATGAATCCAAAACCTTTGTCCGCGTTGAACCATTTAACGATACCAGTTGATTTAGACATGTGATGTCTCCTGAAAA
>NZ_JAFIFQ010000062.1 GCF_020831925.1 Alkalimonas sp. | reverse complement strand
AGCCACTCATTAGCTCCACACCTTCACGTGTATATACAGTATATATATATGAATTAAAAAATACAGTATTCGCGATAAATTCTTCTGAGATAGGCCAATTAGCTGGAAGCTACCAAACCTTTACCTTTGCGTATATTACGAATAATACTGAGGCCGTCTTAACTGAGACCATTTCAGCTGCTATTCTAAAGCTCAAAGTAGCGAACAATGCTGTATCTCTTTGTATTGCTGTGTTTCTAGCCACTTAGCCGCAAAGGAATCACGCTATAAGTAAGCAAAAAGCAGGTGGGGGGTAAAAAGGTGGGTAAGACTCAATAAACCTTCATTATTATGTTTCAACCACCTAATTTAATTGTCTATTTTAAAATTAGCGACGAACAGATCCAGAATATTGAATAGCAGCGTTAATCAGCAGCTTACTATTTCAATGCGGTGCTGACACTTTTCATTCTGCTCACACCATGAGGCGAATACCAGTACCATTCGCCTCATCAAACAAAATCAAGCCGCTCCTGGGCTGAGTTTTGTGCTCAGCTTACTTCAAGGATAAGACCTTGCTGGCAGGTCACCCGCAACCCCTTGCCTTCATGGTCTGACCAGTATAAGCTGGCCCGATACATAGTTTGGAGTAGCAAGATGGCCATTTCCCTTCGTAAAGCCAACTGGGGCTTGAAATTCTTTGCCTGGCGGTACATTCCGCTGATTGGTTTTTGCTCGCCGAAAATCGTGCGGATGGACAGCACAACGCTGGAAGTGACCATGCCACATACCTGGCGCACCAAAAACCATTTGGGCAGCATTTATTTTGGTGCTTTGGCCATTGGTGCGGATTTGGCGGGGGCGTTTTTGGTCTTTACCAAAGCTAAAGCCCGGGGCGTGAATGCCAATTTTGCCTTTAAAGATGTGCAGGGTAGTTTTTTAAAGCGCCCCGAAGCCAAAGTGCATTTTACCAGCCACGATGGCGATGTGATTGATCAGATGATTGATGAATCCCTGGCCACCGGTGAGCGCATCAACCGCCCGGTGTCGGTGGTGGTGACTTGCCCCAGCCTGCATGGGGATGAGCCGATGGCAACCTTTACCCTTACCTTGTCGGTCAAAGCCAAACCCGCCAAAAAATAATTGCGCTTATCGCAGCATTTGCAGCCAGCGCTCTGGCAACGTAAAATTGCTGTTTTATTGCCGCAGGACAGACAGATGGCACAGGTTACCGGAAATTTATTCATCGTATCGGCCCCGAGCGGGGCCGGTAAATCCAGCCTGATCCAGGCGCTGCTGGCGCAGCATGCCGATATGCAGGTCAGCGTCTCGCACACGACCCGATCACCACGCCCTGGTGAGCAAAACGGCGTGCATTATCATTTCGTCAAGGTGAATGATTTTAAAGCCCGTATTGAAGCCGGTGAGTTTCTGGAATGGGCGGAGGTGTTTGGCAATTACTACGGTACCTCCCGCACGACGCTTGAGCACACCCTGCAACAGGGCATCGATGTGTTTCTGGATATCGACTGGCAGGGAGCCCGCCAGATCCGCCAGCAACTGCCTGATGCTATTGGTATCTTTATTCTGCCTCCCAGCCTGAGTGTGCTGCAGCAACGGCTACAAAGTCGTGGCCAGGACAGCGCCGACATCATTGCCGGGCGCATGAGCAAGGCACAGGATGAAATGAGCCATGCCGATGAATACGACTATCTGATTGTGAACGATGATTTTCAGCAAGCCTTGCTGGAGCTGCGCTCCATCGTGCTGTGTCAGCGCAACCGTCTTATCCGGCAACAACAGCGGCAACAGGATCTGCTGGATCAACTGTTGGCGAAGTCAACGGATTAGCGTATACTAGCCGGTCTTGCACAACTTGTTGACTTGGAGTAGCGAATGGCTCGCGTAACCGTTGAAGATGCAGTGGATAAAATTGGCAACCGCTTTGACCTGATCCTGGTCGCAGCCCGCCGTGCCCGTCAAATCTCTGTCGAAGGCAAAGATCCGCTGGTAGAGTGGGAAAATGACAAAGCCACCGTCATTGCCCTGCGTGAAATTGAACAAGGCCTGATCACCGAGTCCATTCTGGACCAGCAGCAGCGTCAGGATCAAATGCAACAAGAAGCGACTGAAATGGCCGCTGTGGCAGCCATCATCGGCGGCGACGAATAAAACCCTCATTTCTTGCCTGCCAGCGGCGTTTTTGCTGCTGGCAACCTACTCAACACCGCCCGATTCTGATATAAATGCAGTAAGAAGCATCTTCGCTGGTTTGTCCTGATGCTGTATGGGGGGTTCAGGTGTATTTGTTTGAAGGTTTAAAGCAGCAAATTCAAGCGTACTTGCCCACCGACCAGGTGGCGCAGATCCAGCAAGCTTACCTGCTGGCCAGAGAAGCGCATGCCCCGCAAATGCGCTCCAGCGGCGAACCTTACATTACTCATCCAGTGGCCGTCACCAGCATCCTCGCCGATATGCGGATGGATCATGAAACCCTGATGGCCGCCTTGCTGCATGATGTGATTGAAGACACTCCGTTCAGCAAAGAAGATCTGGCCGAGCGCTTTGGCAATACCGTTGCCGAGCTAGTACAGGGTGTGAGCAAGCTGGATAAAGTCAAATTCAAAGACTATCAGGAATTTGAAGTTACCAACCTGCAAAAAATGTTTATGGCGATGACGCAGGATATCCGGGTGATCCTGATCAAACTGGCTGACCGGACGCACAATATGCGTACCATTGGCGCCCTGCGACCAGAAAAGCGCCGTCGTATCGCCCGCGAAACCCTTGAGCTCTATGCCCCTATTGCCAACCGGCTTGGCATTCACAACATTAAAAATGAACTGGAAGACTCCGGGTTCAAAGCCTTGTACCCAATGCGCTACCGTGCGCTGCAATCGGCGGTGCAACAGGCGCGTGGTCATCGTCGTGAATTGCTGGAAAAGGTCAAAGGCGAAATCAGCAGCCGCATTGCTGATGCCGGTATTGAAGCCGAGGTGTCCGGCCGCGAAAAACATCTGTACAGCATCTACCAGAAGATGAAAAACAAAGAGCGGATGTTCAATGATGTCATGGACATTTATGCCTTTCGGGTCATCGTACAGAGCATCGACAACTGTTACCGCACCTTAGGTGTGGTGCACAATTTGTACAAGCCGATTGAAATTCGCTTTAAAGACTACATCGCCATTCCAAAGCAAAATGGCTATCAGTCGCTGCACACCTCACTGATTGGCCCGCACGGCATCCCGGTGGAAATCCAGATCCGTACTTCTGAGATGGATGAAATGGCTGATAAGGG
This sequence comes from Alkalimonas sp., assembly GCF_020831925.1. Classification (GTDB taxonomy): domain Bacteria; phylum Pseudomonadota; class Gammaproteobacteria; order Enterobacterales; family Alteromonadaceae; genus Alkalimonas. The sequence continues at coordinate 11,982 of NZ_JAFIFQ010000062.1, read as the reverse complement.
CATTGCCGCTCACTGGATGTACAAAGCCGGCAGTGAGCACAGCGGTACCACCGCACAAATCCGGGCCAGACGCTGGATGCAAAGCCTGCTGGAGCTGCAGCAAAGTGCCGGTTCCACCCATGAGTTTGTCGAGAACGTCAAATCCGAGCTGTACCCGGACGAACTCTATGTCTTTACCCCCAAGGGCCGTATCATTGAACTGCCGATTGATGCCACTGCAGTCGATTTTGCCTACGCGGTACATACCGATGTCGGCAATCGCTGTGTCGGTGCCCGGGTTGATCGCAAGCCTTACCCGCTCAGCCGGCCACTGGAAACTGGTCAGACGGTTGAAATCATCACCAGCCCGGGCGGTAAACCCAACGCCAACTGGCTGAACTATGTGGTAACCAGCCGCGCCATTTTGGGTATTCGTAACTATTTGAAGAAACAGCAGCTAAGTGAAGCGACCAGCTTAGGTTATCGCTTGCTGAACTCTGCACTCGGCGATGTCAAACTGGCAGATATCGCTCCCGATCGTGTCGAGCAGGTGCTGCAAAGCGCGCGGCAAAAATCGATGGATGAACTGGCAGTAGAAATTGGCCTCGGTAACCAGCTGCCTATCGCCATTGCCCGCCGCTTGCTTGGCGATTTCGATACACCGGATGATGCGGTACCAACGCAGGAGCAAAGCCACAGCAAAGCTGTGATTGTTGGCTCCGAAGGCATGTTGCTGACCTTTGCCAAATGCTGTCGCCCCATCCCTGGCGATCCCATTGTGGCCAATGCCTCACCAGGTAAAGGCCTGAACGTGCATCGTAGCGATTGTCGTAATATTAAAGGCTGGGAAAAAGATCCAGCCAAGTACTTCCCGGTTCGTTGGGATCAAACCCAGGACAAGCACTTTTTGTGCGATATCCGGGTTTACATTATCAATCGCCAGGGCGTGCTGGCGAAGCTAACGGCTCTCATCGCCTCGCAAGACTCCAATATTCAGGATTTGGCGACCGATGATCGGGATACCGGTGAATACATTATTAACATTACCCTGTCGGTTCGCGACCGGGTGCATCTGGCCAATGTAATGCGGAAAATCCGCGTAATGCCAGATGTGCAGAAAATTTACAGAAGGAAGTAAGATGTCCAAAGTCATTATCCGTACCGATGCAGCTCCTGCGGCAATTGGCACCTACAGCCAGGCCGTGAAAATTGGCACCACTGTCTATTTATCCGGTCAGATCCCACTGGTTCCGGCGAGCATGGAGATGGTGTCCGAAGACTTTAGCGAACAAACCCATCAGGTATTTAAAAACCTGCAGGCTGTGTGCGACGCTGCGGGTGGTTGTCTGAATGATATGGTCAAGGTAAATATTTTTCTGACCGACCTAAGTCAGTTCGCCACGGTTAATAGCATTATGAGCCAGTATTTTAACGAGCCCTATCCGGCCAGAGCTGCAGTTCAGGTCAGCGCCCTGCCACGCGGTGCTCAAATTGAGATCGATGGCGTGATGGAAGTTCCTTCCACTTACTAAGTAACTGGCAGCCCTGCGCTGCTACCATCAAAGGTACGCCTGAAGATGACAGGAATCCGCACCACCTTTGCTTTACTGATTGGTTTTCTTCTGCCGGTGTCGCTGCAAGCAGCGCCTCCGGCCGCTGAACCCATAGAGCTTGAATGGTGCCTGGATGATTTTCCCAACCGCCATCACTATCCCGAGCACGGTAACCCCTACGGCCCTACCGTTAATTTTATGCAAGAATTGGCTAAGCGCGCTGGTGTACAGCTGCGCTTTAGCCCCAGTACGCCCTTCGCACGCTGTCTACGCATGATGGAACAAGGCAAAACCGATGTCATGACCAGCCTTAACGCTAGCTCGGAGCGCGCGCAGTATATGCATCTGATCCCCTATGATCATGCCCGGCCTGAGGTGGTATTACTGCGCCAGGAAAGCCCTGATATCTGGTCTGTCGCCGAACTAAGTCATCTGAGCCTGATGGTGATCCGTGGCTATACCTACAATGCCGATATTCTGAATATTATTGCCCGTCACCAACAAACCATCGAAGTGGACTCGCTGGATTCAGGACTCAATATGTTACTGCTCAACCGGGCCGATGCCTTGCTGGCCCCGGTACAAAGCTCGCGCAACCACATTCAAAGCAATCCGCGTTATCATGGCCAGTTCAAAACAGCCAGCTTCTCTTTCCAGCTGAGTGAACCGCGTTTTGTGCACCTGGGTTTATCCAAAACCAGCCCAAATGCCCATGTTAAAGCTCGCTTAGCCACAGCCATAGAGTCGATGGTTGCCGACGATCTGGTACATCGCTATTTCCATGCATTGCCAGCTCCCACTTCCAATCCCTGAAACATTCATTGGTATCAAATACTTCCTCTGAGAGATGGTTGTTTGCTATGCTAAAACCAGACTATCTCAGGTGTATCATTATGCTGAAAGACTGTTTGTTCGCTGCGACCCTTTGGTTTGTCGCAGTTTATGCTACAGCTGCTCAGGCTACACTGCCAGAACTGGAATGGTGCCTGGATGATTACCCAAACCGTCATCATTACCCTGATCAAGGCTCACCTTATGGCCCCACGGTCGATTTTATGTTCGAGCTGGCCCGGCGGGCCGATATTCAGCTTCGCTTTAGCCCCAATACTCCCTTTGCCCGCTGCGTCAGACTGATGGAGCAAGGCAAAACCGATCTGATGGTAAGACTAAAGACGAGCGCTGAGCGCGAGCGTTTTATGTTTATGCTCCCTTTTGCAGAAGCCCAAGCGGAAATACTGGTATTGCATAAAGACAGTCCGGATATCACCACGCTTGCAGAACTGAATCGCCTCAACCTGATAGTTATTCGCGGTTATACTTACCACAGCGAGATGATTAATATCATTGCTAGACACCCACGCAGTATTGTCGTCGACTCGATTGATATCGGGCTGCAGATGCTGTTAATGAATCGGGGAGATGCCTTAGTTACCGATGCGGATTATTTCTACCGCCGGACTCATGACAAGCCAGAATATCAAGATCAGCTTAAACTGGCCAGCTTATCCTTTGAGGAGGCAGAACCTCATTTTATGCATTTAGCATTATCCAAAGCCAGCCCTCATGCACATCTCAAAGCACGCTTAGAACAAGCCATTGCATCAATGATAGCTGACGGTTTGATGGATTCATTCACCGACAACTAAAACCTGCCGTTTTTTAAATGACGGCAAAGCATGACACTTCAGTGCACTTTACCCGCTTCTCTACGTGCTCTGCCAACAAGGACTATCCAGCCTTAACAAGCTGTATTACTGGCCTTTTCCTGGCCAGCCAAGGTACACTGACACAATTGAGTAACAACAAGGGCTTTCTGAGTGGCAGCAACACAACTGGATAATCTGGCCATTACTCAGCTCAAAGGCGTTGGCAGCAAAATGGCCGAGCGTCTGCAGAAGCTGGGTATCCATAGTGTGCAGGATATTCTGTTTCATTTGCCTCTTCGTTACGAAGACCGTACCCGGGTCTGCGCCATTGCCGACTTACTACCTGGTATGCATACCACTATCCTGGCTACGGTACAGAGCAGTGAAATCCAGTTTGGCAAGCGACGCTCCTGGCTGGTCAAACTGCGTGATCACAGCGGCAGCATGACGTTACGCTTTTTTCATTTCAGTGCCGCACAAAAAGAAGCGGTCAGCCCTGGGGTGCAACTGCGCTGCTTTGGTGAAGCCAGGCGTGGTTTGCGGGGCCTGGAGATGATGCATCCTGAATACAAAGTAGTGCTGGGAACAGACGACATCACAGTGGCAGAAAGCTTGACCCCAATCTACCCTAGTACTGAAGGCCTAAAACAAGCCAGTTGGCGCAATCTGACCGAATTGGCACTGGGTTACCTGCAACGCTTCAGTCCACAGGAGTTCTTGCCAGCCCATGGCCAGCAGGGCTGGACATTAACCGATGCGCTGCTGTACTTGCACCGGCCGCCACCGGATGCCAGCTTAGAGCAACTGGAGCAGGGCCAGCACCCGGCACAGCAACGACTGATCTTAGAGGAGCTGACCACGCAGCAAATCAGCATGTTTCAGCTACGACAGCAATGCCAGGCGCAGCAAGGCATTGCTGTGCCGGAGCCGGACAGCCCCCTTATCCACCACTTTTTGCAGCAACTGGCCTTTGAGCCGACAGCAGCGCAACAGCGGGTGGTGGCAGAGATCCACATCGATCTCGCCAAAGCGGTGCCGATGCTACGCCTGGTACAGGGCGATGTGGGTTCAGGCAAAACCCTGGTGGCGGCTCTGGCCGCCTTGCAAGTGATTGCTGCCGGATATCAAGTGGCTTTGATGGCGCCGACCGAACTACTGGCAGAGCAGCATGCCGAGAACTTCCGTCAATGGTTCGAGCCCCTGGGGCTGACCGTAGCCTGGCTGGGCGGCAAGAGCAAAGGCAAAGCCAGGCAACAACAATTGCAGCTGATCCAAAGCGGCGATGCAGCCATGGTGATTGGTACTCATGCGCTGTTTCAGCAGGATGTGCATTTTCATCAACTGGCGCTGGTGATTATTGATGAGCAGCACCGCTTTGGCGTGCATCAACGACTGGCATTGCGCGAAAAAGGTGGCATTGACAGTCGCGCCCCACACCAGTTGATTATGACGGCAACGCCGATCCCGCGTACCCTCGCCATGACGGCTTATGCCGACCTGGACACCTCTGTGATTGATGAACTGCCTCCTGGCAGAACACCAGTAACCACGGTTGCAATCCCCGATACCCGGCGACAACAAGTGATTGACCGTGTGCAGGCCTCGGTGACCGAAGAGCAGCGCCAGGTATATTGGGTCTGCACCCTGATTGAAGAATCCGATGTACTGCAGTGCCAGGCTGCCGAGCAAAGCTGTGCTGCCTTGCAAGAGTCCTTGCCTGATGTACGTGTTGGGCTGGTACATGGCCGCCTAAAGCCGGCAGAAAAACAGCAGGTGATGCAGGCCTTTAGTCAGGGAGAGTTGGACGTGCTGGTGGCCACCACCGTGATTGAAGTCGGTGTCAATGTGCCCAATGCAAGTCTGATGATCATTGAGAACCCAGAGCGACTTGGTCTGGCACAACTGCATCAACTGCGCGGTCGGGTCGGCCGGGGAAGTACCGCCTCACATTGTGTGCTGCTGTACCATGCCCCCTTATCACAAACAGCTCAGGCCAGGCTGGCCGTACTGCGTGACAGCAACGATGGCTTTGTTATTGCGCAGCGCGATCTGGAAATCCGCGGCCCTGGCGAGTTACTGGGTACCCGCCAGACCGGGCTGGCCCAGCTTAAAATCGCGGATTTAGAACGGGATGAGTACCTGTTACCTGCAGCCCGCCAGCTGGCTACTGAGCTGTGGCAGCACCATCAACCAGCCTGCAGGCAACTGCTACGGCGCTGGCTACCCAATCGCGAACAATTTGCTAACGCTTAAACTAAGCGTTTGGGGCGAGCTTTTCGGTTGGCATGCAAGGCATCCAGGCTGTAGATCAGCAAGGCAGTCCAGATCACGGCAAAGGTGATCAAGCGCTCTTGGGCCAAAGGCTCTTGATACAGCCAGACGCCAAACACAAACATCAAACTCGGGCCAATGTACTGAAAGAACCCCATGGTCGATAGCTGCAAGCGTCGGGCTCCGGCTATAAAACACAGTAACGGCACAGTCGTTACTAAGGCGGCGGCCATCAACCACAGGTTCAGCGCCCAGCTGTTATGCAGCAGGTTGACGGCATAGCTGTCTGCCACAAACCACCAATACCAGACGGCCAGTGGCAGCAACAGTAAAGACTCCAGCAACAAGCCAATGATGGCATTCACTGCCAGTTTTTTACGCAACAAGCCATAGATGGCAAACGAACCGGCCAGCGCCAGAGCTATCCAGGGAAAGGCTCCATAACTCAGCACTTGGTACAACACAGCGCAAGCAGCCAGCCCCAGGGCAAACCACTGCATGCGCCGCAAACGCTCTCCCAGAAACACCATGCCCAATAACACATTTAGCAATGGGTTGATGTAATAACCAAGGCTGGCATCCAGCATATGATTCTGATTCACGGCCCAGATAAACAACCACCAGTTAAAACCCAATAGCACTGAGGTAAGCAGCAATAAGCTCATCAATTTAGGTTGTTTTAGCACCGCCTGTACCTGGGTCCACTGCCTTATAGCTACTACCACAAGTAACAGCAGCAGGCAGGACCACACAATGCGATGCACCAGAATTTCCAGTGATGGGATTTCAGCAATCTGCTTAAAATAAAGCGGAGCAATGCCCCAAAGGGTATAGGCGCTGATGGCCGCCAGACCACCCAGCTTCTGTTCACGGGTCAGTGACATGATCAAGCCTGTTAGAAATCAGGCCTGCATTCTAACCAAAAGGCTCAGCAAGTACGACTGCATTTAACCAACTAAGTAAGTACCTGTTCCAAGCGCAATATGCACCCCACTGTCATTGTGCAACTCCATCCGGCATACCGCCACTTTGTTGCCACTACGAATCACGCGCGCTGTTGCAGTAAAGTGCTGCCCCCTGCCTGGGCGCAGGTAATCGGTACGAATGTCAATGGTGCTCATCTTACCCAATCGGCTGAACAGTTCATCTTGCTGGATGGCCTGCATACGGCTCAGTGCGCTAGATACCGCCATGATACCGCCCACCACATCCAGCACTGTGGCAATCACACCGCCATGCATGATTTTTTGCATCGGGTTACCTATGAATTGCTCAGACCAGTCAAAACAAACCTCCGCTTGTTCCAGATCAAAGCGGGTGACTTTCAAGCCAAGCAGCTGATTAAACGGCATCTGTTCAAAGGTAGTGGCAATCAATGGCAATAAATCAGCATGTTTCATGGTCTGCGCTCTTCTGGTTGGACCTGCCAAGACTAACTGGCTTTCCCCTACCAGGCAAGGGCAGGAATGCAGACAGCAGCGCCTGTTTTGATTACAATGCCGCTTTATTGGCAAATTGTGAAACCCTGTGCACGATACCCTACTCCAGCACCTGAAAACTTACTTTGGCTACAGCAGCTTTCGCCCTGGGCAGTTGGAAGTGATAGATGCTGCCCTCGCTGGCCGGGATAGCTTTGTTTTGATGCCAACCGGAGGTGGTAAGTCGTTGTGTTACCAACTGCCGGCTTTGTTGCTATCGCATGTCACAGTGGTCGTATCCCCCCTGATGTCTCTAATGAAAGATCAGGTGGATGCACTTAAAGCCAATGGCATTGCCGCTGAATTTATCAATAGCAGCCTGAGCCGAGAGGAAGTGCTTACCATTTACGGTAAGCTACGACAGCAGCAGTTGAAACTGCTGTATGTTGCCCCTGAGCGCTTATTACAGCCTCAATTTCTGGAGCGGCTGACTGAGCTTGGCGTTAGCTTGTTTGCCATTGATGAAGCCCATTGTATCTCACAGTGGGGCCATGACTTCCGGCCCGATTACATGGCACTAGCTCTTATCAAAGAGCGCTTCCCAACGGTGCCACTTATGGCGCTGACTGCTACTGCGGATGCGGCTACCCGTCAGGATATTGTGCATCAACTTGGTTTGCAGCAACACCAGGAGTACGTTGGAAGCTTTGATCGACCCAACATCCGTTATACCATCCAGGAAAAGTTTCGGCCGCTGGAGCAGCTAGTCAGCTACTTAAAACAACAGGATGGCCAAAGTGGTGTGGTTTACTGTAATTCAAGACGTAAAGTGGATGAACTGGCCAGCCAACTTCTGGAGAGAGGCTTTAGTACCGCCGCTTATCATGCAGGTATGGACTCCGAAAGCCGCAACCGAGTGCAGGATGCTTTTCAACGCGATGATATTCAGGTCATCGTTGCTACCGTCGCATTCGGTATGGGCATCAATAAATCCAATATCCGTTTCGTAGTCCACTACGAGCTATCCCGCACCATCGAATCCTACTATCAGGAAACCGGACGGGCCGGTCGCGATGGCGTGGCAGCCGAAGCTCTTACGCTGTTTGATCCTGCCGATGTAGCCCGCATCTATCATTGGATAGATCAGGAAGAGAACGAACAGCGCGCCCGCGTAGCCCGGCAGCGCTTCTCTGCCATGGCTTCCTTTGCTGAAGCCCAGACCTGTCGCCGTTTAGTACTTCTCAACTACTTTGGTGAAGCCCGGCAAACGCCCTGCGGCAACTGCGATATTTGCCTGTCCCCCCCCAAGCAATTTGATGGTACCGAGCTGGCACAAAAAGCATTATCGTGCGTATACCGAGTTGGGCAACGTTTCGGTATGGGGCATGTGATTGAGGTATTACGCGGTAGCAACAGCCAAAAAGTGCAGCAATACGGCCATCACCAACTATCCACCTGGGGGCTAGGCCAGGATTACAGCCATGATTTCTGGCTTAGCATCTTGCGCCAACTGGTGCATTTTGGTTTTTTACAACAAGATATCACACAACATGCCGCCTTAAAGTTGCAGCCTGCGGCCCGGCCAGTTTTGCGGGGCGAACAGCCTTTGCAATTGGCAGTACCGCGCCTGCACGCCAGCAGCAGCAAAGACAAACGCAAACCACAGAACTACGACAAGGTGCTGTTCGCCCGCTTAAAACGGCTACGCAAGCAATTGGCAGAACAAGAAGATATCGCGCCTTTCATGGTGTTCAGTGATGCAACCTTGATCGATATGTGCCAGTGTTTACCAGAGAATGAGCACTCCATGCTCCAAGTCAGCGGTGTCGGCCTCACCAAGCTCAGTCGCTATGGTGCCACCTTCTTAGCGGAGATTGGAGCTTATCTGGCGCATGAGCCAGACTCAGGCAAACTCTTATCATGATAAAAGTGTGATAACACTGAGCAAAGATAGACCTGAAGCTCAGATAACTTTAAGATGAGCTTGCGCAGGATTTATTCAGAGAGGGATGCTTTGATTGCACGTATTGCGGTGATTCTTTTTTGCATGCTGTTCTCTTGCATCAGCCAGGCGCATTATGCCAAAAGCCAAGTAATTGATCAGCACCTTGAGCAACTATCACTGCGTGACACCTTGTATTTTCAGATCACCGATGACAATGTCGAGGTGGAAGACTTTCTGTTAAACCCAGCCCTTCACCATGCTTTTCAGCTCGTGGAAGATCAACAAAAAGCTCAGATTGAACCCGGCGAAGTTGTTTGGCTGTTTGTCCGGCTACGATACTCAGGCGAAGGCTCGCTTAACACGATAATCCATTACGATTTCCCGCTGGCCGATCAGGTGACAAAAGTATTGTTTGACCGTCAGCAACAGCGCTTATTGCAACAGTATCATACGGGTAGTGACTATCCTTTTGTTGAGCGCCTGTTACCCTACCCAAGCTTTGCTTTTCCACTGACACTTGAGCCATCTCAGGAAATTGATATTTTCCTGAAGATCAAAGATGCAGGCTTAGTGCCACTGCAACTTAACTTATGGCAGCAGGAGTACTTTAATGCAGCGCAAACCCAGCTCAGTCTGATCGAAGGTATCATCCAAGGTTTACTACTCGCGCTGGTTTTATACAATTGCTATTTATTAATGCGAAGACAACGTCTGCTGTACCTCTATCAAGCAGGTTGTTATCTAAGCCTTTCCATGGTGATTGCGACCTTAAGTGGCCAGGCCTTTGCCCACCTTTGGCCCAATCAACCCGAGATCAACTCTGCCATTCTATATGTTTTGTCCGGCTTGACCCTGTTGTGCCTGAATCAATTTACCTACCTGGCACTGTCATCGTTCCGACGACTGCCTTGGCGTTGGTTATTTATGGTTAATCAGTTGCTGAGCTTAATTTTGCTATTTAGTCCATTATTTGCCGATGGCCAATTACGCGTCCAGCTCCTGCTGGTGTGTTCTTTAACTGTTCTTATCAGCAATTCATTTGTTTCATTTGCACACTTCTTACAAGGCCATATCACAGCACGATTTTTTGCACTGGCTTGGTTGTGTTTACTCTTGTGCGGCGGCTTGCTGATGGTCTCTGAGTTTGGCTTGCTGCAACTGCCATTGCTGTGGAACCAAGCACTTCTAGCAAGTCTGATCGTCAGCATGGCATTTATCAGTTATCATTTTGCGCATCACCAAGAATCAGCCGACTATACGGAGTACGCTAGTGCTTCCACCCTAAACCAACAAAACTTCGGCCAACTATTCTTTCAGCAATCTAATGAAGCCATTTTTGTGGCCTCTGCAAACGGTCAGCTGTTGCAAGCCAACAGCCGATTTTATGATATCACCGGCCTTGCACCCTCAGCGGAGCAAGCGGCTCGGGCTAGGCTGCTGTTGCTGGAAACAATCTTACCGGACTGGCCATTACTTTATCCGAAGGCAATTCAACAGGAAGCTCCGGTAGTGATGCAGCTCTTTGGCGAGCATGGTGTTGGAGCTCTAGTAGCTGTTACTGCTGAGTATGTGGCCATGCAAGGAGCAGAAGAAAAGCTTATATGCGGCAGGCTAACACCTCTTAGCGAAGAGGCCTATGCAAAACTTCGCCAACAACAGCTCAATGAGCTTGATAACCTCACAGGCTTGTTGAATCAATCATCCTTCGCCGCACTGTTGCAACAATCGCTGTCGGCAAATGAGTCCGGAGCTCTATTGCAAATAGACCTGATTGATTTCAAACGTATCAATGAGCAGTGCGAACAAGCAGCAGGGGATGCTCTACTGCGCCAGGTGGCCGCGAAACTACAACAAGAACTAACGACTCAACCTTTAGCTCGGCTGTCAGCGGATACTTTTGTCGCATATTTACCAAATAAAGGGTCACAGGAAGCTTTTATTCAGTCCTACCGGTTACTGGATGAGTTACGAGGGTTTCGTTTTATCTGGCAGGAACATATTTTTCGTATTCATATCAGTATTGGTGTTCTCAACATGACACCAAATGATGGCGATGCAAGCCAAGCTTTACAGATGGTCGCCCAGGCCTGTCAGCAAGCTAAAAATAAGGGTTACAATCGTATCCACATGTATCAAGATGCCTCTGAGCAAACGTTGGCACACACGGAGCATTCTCTGTGGGAAAATAAGGTGCGTGAAGCACTAAATGACAATAAATTTGTGCTCAACCTGCAATATATCCAGCAAGAGTCTTCTTCAGGGAAAGCGCGTTACGAGGTATTATTACGCTACAAAGCAGATGCCGGTCACCTGATACCCGCTGTTAACTTTATGCCAGCTGCACGCAAAGCCAATCTCACTCAGCGCATTGACCGTTGGGTAGTTGAGCATTACTTTGCTTGGCTCTATCAACATCAAGCGGAACTGAATAAAACAGCTTGCAGTCATCTGAATATTTCAGCAGCATCCATTGCTGATCCCGACTTCATCGACTTTATTTCGGACAGATTGCGGCACTATCAGCTTAATGCAAACAGCATATGTTTTGAAATCGATGAATACGTCGCTGTCGAGTTCTTGTCAGGTACAGTAAGCTTTATCAACAAAGCCCGTGAGCTGGGCTGCCTTATTTGTCTCGATAATTTTGGCAGCGGGCTATCCACTTTCAGTTTATTAAAACATTTACCACTCGACTACCTAAAAATAGATGCCAATATCATGCGCAAGTTAACCAGTGAGCCATTGAATATGGCAATCGTGCGCTGCATTGTTGATATGGCAAAAAGCATGGGTATCCAGCCGATAGCACCATATATTGAAACAGAGAAAACCTATCAGTTAATGAAGGACTATGGTGTTAGTTTTTTCCAGGGGTACCATTTTAGTAAACCATGTCTGTTGACTGAGGCATATCAACAACTTGGCTAGTTCATTGATCCATTAAAGTCTCTCACGATATCTCCTGTCACAACTCTTAATCCCCTTTTAAAAGGGGCCGCGTCCACAGTCGCTCCAGGCTGAAACACTCCTTCAGGCTCGCCACAACAACTCGCTATCGCTCAAACATGTTGATGTCGATCTGAACGAGCGCCTCAGCCTTCGCGGATAGATCGGAGTCAGGCGCTTCAACGCAAAAAGCCCTACACATCGTGTAGGGCTTTTCTATTGAA
>NZ_JAFIFQ010000061.1 GCF_020831925.1 Alkalimonas sp. | reverse complement strand
TTATCGTCGCAGCCATCAGTGCTTTTGGCTCTTTTCACAATGGTTTTAAGCGACTAATCAGCTGGCGTCATGTCTTTTGGTTTGGTATCCCGGGCATGTTTGGCACCTATCTGGGGGCATGGGCGGGGACTATGGTCGACAGCCGTTGGCAGTTGCTGGTGTTTGCCCTCTTGATGATCGTAGCTGCTGTCTTTATGTGGCGCAGCCAATTAAAAGATACCGCGAACCAACTCGCTTTTAACAAGCCAAAAGTCTTGGCTGATGGTCTGATCGTAGGTGCGGTCACTGGTTTTGTCGGTGTCGGTGGTGGCTTTCTCATCGTGCCGGCGTTGGTGCTTATGGGCGGCTTGCCTATCGTAATCGGGGTGGCGACCAGCCTGGTGGTGATCGCCTTAAAATCCTTTGTTGGCTTTGCCAAATACTATGTAGTCTTTACCAGCCAGGGGTTGAGTTTTGATTGGAGCGTCATTGCTCTTATGATCGTGGCAGGTATTGCCGGCAGTTATTTAGGTGCCTGGATTGGCCGCCGTTTACCGAAAGAAAAACTGCAGAAGGGTTTTGCGATATTTTTAGCCGTTATGGCAGTTGTTGTCGTAACTCAATCCGTTATATAGCAATTGGAGACACAGATGAAAACAGCACAACAATTGGTAGCAGAAGTAAAAGCCAGCATCCAGGAAGTCGACCTTGAACAACTGTCAGATTACCTGAAAACACATCCTGAACCCAGATTGATTGATGTACGTGAGCCAGCAGAGTTTGCTCAGGGCCATATTGCAGGTGCGGTGAATTATCCCCGAGGCGTGCTGGAAATGCAGTTGGCCAACCACCCAGCCGTCGCCGCCAGTGGTTGTGCTGCAGACGTTGCCCTGGAACAATTGGCTGCCGAACCACTCTATTTAATTTGTCGCTCTGGTGCACGTTCCGCCCTGGCAACGGAATCTCTGCAACGCATGGGATTTTCAAAGGTTTACTCGGTTGCTCCGGGCATGCAGGGCTGGCTAGATGCAAAGCTCCCTATCGTGAAGTAAGAGGTGATCATGGAAAACTTTACCCCACTATCCGCTTTGATTGGTGGCACCTTCATTGGCTTGGGAGCCTTGTTGCTGATGGCCGCTCTTGGCAGAATTGCGGGAATTTCCGGCATTGCCAGTCAGGCGATTTTCCAAAAACAGGACCGCAGCTGGCGTCTGGCTTTTGTCGCCGGATTGCTGCTGGGACCTTTGTTGGTGACACTCGTCATCAAGGACTTTAGTTTCAGTACCCCCGAGCTAGGCCCAAGAACCATCATAGCCGGTTTGCTGGTCGGGCTGGGTACGGCCTGGGGCAGTGGCTGCACCTCTGGTCACGGTGTCTGTGGCATTGGCCGTTTTTCGCTTCGATCTATCACCGCCACGCTTATTTTTATGGCTGTTGGCGTTCTCGTCGCCAGCTTGTTTTAAGGAGTAGTCCATGCAAATCATCATCGCTTTTGTCGCCGGTTTGTTGATGTCCATCGGCATCGCTGTCTCCATGATGATAGATCCTGCCAAAGTACTGGCCTTTTTGGACCTGTCCGGTAATTGGGACCCCAGTTTAGCCCTGGTGATGGCCGCAGCGCTGGCTGTTTACAGCGTTGGTTTTCACCTGGTGCGTGGCAAACCTGCGCCTTTACTGGCGGAGAAGTTTCAACTGCCAAGCGTCACCAAGCTCGATAAACCTATCTTGATTGGTGCGGCTGTTTTTGGTCTTGGCTGGGGCCTGGTCGGTTATTGCCCTGGACCGGCGTTAGCTGCTTTAAGTGCAGGCAGCCCTGCCACTTTGGTTTTTGTGCTGGCCATGATAGCTGGCTGGTACCTGGCAAGACGATGGCCATTGCCCCATTAGTACTTGCGGTTCATCTTGACGTCAGACGCATCAGTAGCTAACACTGGAAGCATCGGTCTCTGCAGCGGCTACATGACATGAAGCACTCGCATTCTGGATTAACAACCCCACAGCTGGATGCAGCTCATGCCAGTCAAGTAACGCTGGTGGGAGCCGCGTTTGATGCCTTGCTTGGCGTAGTAAAAGTCATCACCGGAGTGTTTGGTCACTCTGCCGCCCTGGTGGCCGATGGTATCCACTCACTGTCAGATCTGGCCACCGATGCCGTGGTACTGGTAAGTATCCGCCTGGGCGGGCGGGCCGCCGATACCAGTCATCCTTTTGGTCATCGCCGTATTGAAACACTGGGTACTGTATTGCTTGGCTTCATTCTGCTGGCGGTCGCTTTCAGTCTGCTGTGGCAAAACAGCGTCACCTTGTTGCATGCACAAATAAGCCAAACACCAACCTGGCCGGTGCTGCTGGTTGCCGCCTTGTCCTGGTTAGTAAAAGAGGGTTTGTACTGGTACACCATCAAAGCAGCCCGGGCAATGAATTCAGATTTGCTTAGTGCCAATGCCTGGCATAGCCGTAGCGATGCTTTTTCGTCCATCGTGGTACTAATGGGTGCTGGCGGCGCCATGTTGGGATTTTGGTGGCTGGATGCAGTGGCGGCCCTGTTGGTCGCTGTACTGATTGGAGCCATTAGCCTGCAGCTGTTAAAGCGCAGCCTGGCCGAATTAATTGATACCGCCGTGCCAGAGCCACAGCAACAAAGCTATCGCCAGCATATTTTGCAAACCCAAGGCATTCTGGCGGTGAATGCTCTGCGCAGTCGCACCAGTGGCGGCAAAGTACTGCTGGAGCTAAAGCTGGAAGTCGCACCGCGGCTCAGTGCCTCCGAAGCGCATTGGCTAGGTACCCAGGTGAAACAACAACTGCAGCAGCAGTTTCCGGAAATCGGTGACATCCTGGTGCACATCAATAGTCCGGCGATAGAAACCCCTGCCGCTGAGCAAACACAACATATTCGACCTGCTTTGTCTGACGCTATTCGTCAGTTGCTGCTTTTTTACCAACTTGATGCTGATGATTTTGAACTGAACCTGTATTATCAAGAGCCGATTCGAGCCAATATTTTGCTTAGTAGCAAAGCACAGTCATTGTTTGATAGCGTTAGCTACAGCGAACTAGTGCAACAACTGCAGCAGCTGTGGCCACCAGCAAGAAACTTGCAGATCCATTTTTATCTGGCAAAAACGGATTAGCGCCTGTTTTTACTTTTATTTCCATAGCC
Source organism: Alkalimonas sp. (assembly GCF_020831925.1). Lineage (GTDB taxonomy): Bacteria > Pseudomonadota > Gammaproteobacteria > Enterobacterales > Alteromonadaceae > Alkalimonas. Next base: position 12,541 of record NZ_JAFIFQ010000061.1, on the reverse strand, counting down.
AGGCAACTACCATTATGACCAAAATATGACGGATATTCCTAATGAAAAAACACCTTTTCCTATGCAGCCTGACAGCCAGTAGTACCCTGCTGCTAGCCCCTGTGCAAGCCACTGAGTTTGGCATCTACGGCCGGGCTCATCTGTCGGTCGATCAGCTGGACAATGGCAACAACAGTGGCCTGAATGTTTCCAGCAATGCCAGCCGCTTCGGCATCCGCGGCTCACAACAAGTGCAGGACAACCTGAAAGTGTTGTTGCAAATTGAAAGCCTTATTCGCCTTGATGAAGGCAGTGGCGACTGGGCTTCCCGTAACAGCTTTTTGGGCTTGCAAGGTGATTTTGGCTTAGTACGGGCAGGCTTTTTTGATACGCCGCTGAAAAATGTCCGTAGCCGGACCGATTTATTTGGCGATCAGGTTGGGGATGCCCGTAATATTGTGCGCGGTGGCGGGGTTGATTTGGATCGGCGCTTTCGAAATGGCTTGCACTATCAGACACCGGCCATGCAGAACATCACACTGGATTTGCATTACTCACCCAATGATCGCACAGGCGCAACAAGCGACAACAAAGACGATGCCATCAGTAGCTCGGTGACTTTTGATAACAAAGAGCTGATGCTAATGCTGGCCTACGAACGGCGCAACCGACTAGACAATACCGCACTGAGCGGGTTTCGTGCTGGCGCCAGTTATCGTCTGAACGAGCAGTGGCGCCTGACTGCCTTTTGGCAAAACAGTGAAAATTTCGGTGGTGGCAACAGAGATGCTTACGGCATCGGGGCTGCTTATCGTATCAATGACGCCTACAGCGTGAAAGCCCAGCTTTACCATGCTGGTAACGCCGATGCCGACAACAGCAGTGCCACCATGCTGGCATTGGGGCTAGACCGGCGCTTTGGCCGCCAGCTCACGCTTTATGCAGCAGCGGCCTTCACCAACAACGCCGACAATGCCAACTTTAATGTATCGGCCGGTGGCGGCCATGGCAAATCGCTGGCTATCGAGCCCGGTCAGGATCCCTATGCTCTGTCGTTGGGCGTGATTTACAACTTTTCCGCCAATTTCGGCAGCTAACTAGCAAAGCCGTTTATTCATGCCCCCAGGGTGCTGGGGGCAGTTTATCCAACGGTTTGCTTAGATCAAAATCCAGCCGCCAGGTCCAGTTATCGCCACTGTCTCCACTAAAAGTGCCGTAGGTATAGCGTTCACCTGGTACTATTTCAATACGCCAGCCCAGCGCCGAACCATCCTCAGCGGTGCGCTCGGTAAATAAAAATTGCTGTTGCTCGGGCGTGCCGCGTCCGATAGACAAACCGCCGTACATGGTATTGCTTTCATCCGGTTCGCCGCTACTCAAGCGGTGATCGTGCCGTAACTCCAGCTTGCCATCCTGCCAAGTATAGCGCCAGGTTCGTGAGCGATCCCAGCTGCCATCGACAGCACCGATATGAAATGGCAGTGCCAGCAGCTCGCTGGAGCACTCGCGAAAGTGCACAATCAATCGCTCATTGCCTGCCAGCAAATCTGGCCTATCGTCCCGGGCTATCACCCGCCGGCCTTCATAAGCCTGGCCACAATGCTGTGCCATATTCAACCAAAACTGTGCAGCCGCTTCATTCTGTGTTGCCACCGCTGGTGTCACAACACCCATCACCAATGCCACTAGCCATTCCATTTGTCTTTACCCTATTCTGCCAACTCTTGCTTAGCTGCAATCTAGCACAGCATATGGTGCAACAAAACTGCACTCGCAGCAAAACAAGAAAGCAACTATGCTAAATAATCCCTAATCAGAAACAGCCGGAGTAACTATGCCCGATCCTTTTATGCAAGCAGCCATCGAAGAAGCCAAAAAAGGGTTAGCTGAAGGTGGCATACCTATTGGCTCTGTGCTGGTGATAGATGGCAAAATTGTCGGCCGTGGTCATAACCAGCGCGTACAGCAAGGCAGCGCCATCTTGCATGCCGAAATGCATTGCCTGGAGCAAGCCGGCCGTTTATCGCCCTCAGACTACAAAAAAGCCACGCTGTATTCGACCTTATCACCCTGCGATATGTGCAGTGGTACTGCTTTATTGTATGGCATCCCAACTATTGTTGTAGGTGAAAACAAAACCTTTCAAGGCCCAGAGGATTATGTTCGTAGCCGCGGGGTAAAACTGACGATTTTACAGGATGCAGAATGCATCCAACTGATGGAAGACTTTATTGCCTGCTCACCGGAACTATGGTACGAAGATATAGGCAAGGAATGAATTAGCTTTCGCTGTAAAAAGGAATCGATCATGCAGTCTGTTGTGATAACTGCGTTAATTGTCTGGATGCTTTTTTTCAATCAGCTGTTTGCAAAAACTCTGGTGCGTGTGGGAGGCTATCAGTTTCCTCCCTACATTGAGTTGGAACATGGGCTGGCCAAAGGCTTTACCGTGGAGCTCATCCGACAACTAAACCAGATGCAACAAGACTACCACTTTGAGCTGGTGCTCACCACACCGATTCGCCGACATCAGGATTACCAGCAAGGCTTGTTTGATGCGATTTTCTTTGAGGATCCCTATTGGGGCTGGGTGCAACGTGGTATTGCTATCGATAACTCCCCGGCCTTTGCCAAAGATGATGAAGTCTTTATTGCGCTGGCAAGCAACGCCAGCTCACAGCAGTGGTTTGACGATTTGAGCGATAAGACCATAGCCGGTATTCTTGGCTTTCATTATCAAATTGCTAACTACGAAACTGATCCAGACTTGCTGGCGGAAAAGCATTATATGACACTGGTCAGTGATCATCAGGCCAGTATTGAGCTGGTACTGAAACAACGTACAGATACCGCCATCGTTACCCGTTCTTTTTTGCATCAGTACCTGCGCTCTCATCCAGAAAATAGCGAAAAAATCATCATTTCCGATCGGGTTGATCAAAGTTACCACCACCAGTTGCTGATCAATCCAGAGCATGAGCTTGCTATAGCCACCCTGCATCAGTGGGTGCTGCAACTACTGCAACAAGAGCAGCTGAGCCATAAGCTTCATCGTCATGGCCTTACCCTGTTACCCGAAGTGACAGACCACTAGACACCAACCAAAAAAGCGGTCAAAACCTGCGCTGTAACAATAGTCAGAGCTTTTAGGTATGCTATGCTGCTGTTATTGTAAACTAAACTGATGCATGGAAAGACTATGGGGAGTTTTGCCAAAGTGTATAACTTTATTGAACAAACCTTTTTTTATACCCTCACCCGCAAAATTATCGGCAACATTGGGTTCCTGGCGTTTTTCTTTGCCGCAGCTCTGTACCTGGCCTATCCGGCGGATGGAGCCACCACCGGCTGGTGGCTTTTGTTGTTAGTGGGGGCTGCAGCCTTTATTTTTACCATTTTTTATTTGCATCATTTAATCGTCCGCCCGGTGCATGCCTTAGTGTCGGCCTTGCAAGAAACCAATAACAAAGGTACGGATTTACAGCACCGTCTGCCCGCTTTTACGCATGATGAGTTTCGCACCCTGTCCGAGCAGTACAACCAGTTTGTCAGTCAGTTGGGGCAATTGTTGGGCGAAATTCACCAGGAAGCTAAGCGTACGCATGAGACCAATGAGCAGGTGTCTAAAGCAGTGCGTACCACCCGCAGTCACTTGCAGGATACCGAAAAGCGCAGCCATCAGATCCGTGGTGAAAGTGATCAGGTTTTAGAATACCTGGCTGATATTGTGCAGCATGGCGATCAAATGAGTGAGGTAGCCACGGTGACCGTCAGCAGCGCTCAGGGTGCCAGCAGTCAAATGCAGCAACTTTCTGGCCAATTAGCGAGTATTGTCAAACTGCTGGATACCTTTGGTCAAACCATCAATGGTTTGCATCAGAATGCTGAAAATGTACGACAAATTCTGGTGATGGTAGAAAACTTCTCCGACCAAACCAACTTATTGGCGCTGAATGCGGCCATAGAGGCGGCCCGGGCAGGTGAAGCAGGCCGAGGCTTTGCAGTAGTGGCCGATGAAGTCCGCACTTTGGCAGCTAAGGTCAACGATGCCACCCGCCAGATTTCCGGCTTTTTAAATGATATGGAGCGATTGGTGCAGGAAACTCGCACTGAGTCGGAAAGCTTAAACCAGCAGGCTAAACAAGCTCAGCAACAAACCAGTGTCACCAGTAACGAATTTGTTGGTTTGCAACAGCAGCTGGCGGATGCTAAGAACCGTGTGCAAAGCATCAATGACACCGTAGGTGCCCTTGAGAAGCGCTACCAGCAAACGCATCAACATTTATCGGCTATTGAGCACGTCACCAACGAAGCCAATACCCAGATGACATCTATTGATGATGCCGCCAAGGCTTTGCTGGAGGGCACAGCCAGGACCCAGCAGCAACTGGGCCGCTTTGCACGCAAAGGCCAGTAAAGCGAGTCGGCATACTCATGCAGTATGCCGACGGTTATCTTTGTGAAAAATCAGCAAAAATGATAAGTCTGGCTGGCTAAAATTTGCTACAATAGCCGAAATTTAGCACAGCTTTAACGGGGGAGTTATGCCGGTCAGCAGCCAACACAAAGTTTATATTCCAAACAGTTCCAGAGACAATCAGTATCTACTTGCTGAGTTCAGCCTGACGGATGCTATTCTGGCTCGTTTTGGCGCACCTATGGTGGATAGTGCCGAACCTTTCAAAGAGTTTTACTTGCAATTGGGTAAGATTTTCTTTGAATTGGCCGATCAGGCTGGCCTGCGCAATGTGCATCTGATTGCCAATGGTAAAACGCCAGTAGTGCGTTTTCATACCGAAGCCTATACCCTGCAAACCGCCGAGCAAATTCTGTTTTTCTACAACCCGGCCTATCATGAAGCGCAGAACAGCTTCTTTAATCCGGCAGAAAAAGCCCGTAAAGTTTCCCTGCTGTTCCTGGCCACCGATGCCAACATTCGCGCCAACGCTGCTGATTTCCACAACAAAGTCCGCGCCCTATTGCAGCGCTTTAGCGACGAAATCAATAGCCCGGAGCTCAGCATCAAGATGCGGGATCACCAGCATTTAACTTACGACTTATTTGCCAAGCAAAAAGGCGTGAAAGAAAGTTATGGCTACAAGCTACGTTCTCTGGATGCTCGTTACAAGGCGCGCAATTGTGAACTGCCAGAAAAGCACAGCGCCCTGACCTACGCCATAATCAACTTACCACTTAGCCGCTATGTCAAAGAACAGGTGACTATTGATACTAAATCGGATCGGCCTTACACCGCCTTGTACCAGCTGATTCAGGATCAATTTGTTGAGGCAACCAGCTTGAATAAACTGACCCATCGTGCCGTTCTGGCCAACGGTCTATTGCCTCTGGTGCGAAACAGTAAGTTTGACAAAATGAGTACCGGCAAAGAATTGCAGATGATTGGTTTTGATACCAGCGTCAGCGAAGGTCAGCTGATTGCCGACTGGGACGACAGCAACCTGGTGGAATCCGCGCAATTCATTATCTTTGCTACCAAAGACGATTACACCGATATGGGTTATGGTCGCTTTATGAACCAGGTCGAAACTGCTTTGCGTCGTTTTGCCAAAGGGGTGAATCTGAACCCCGAGCGTGATGACTTAGTGGTGCGCTTCCATCAGCACATCAGTTATCACCTGTAACCAACACCTTCTTCACGAAAGCCACCCTTGCGGTGGCTTTTTGTGTGTTACACCACTTTTGGTATTAAACCACTTTGGAATAACGCTGCTGACCTTGTTGCAAATACACATCAAAGGCACTGCAAATGCTCCGCACCCACAACCTGCCCGCCTCTGAAACCTGGATGGTTCCGGGCTTAAGCTCAACCAGGCCATCCTCAATAAACGGCCTGAGCTGTTCCAGACTATCGGCAAAGTAGCTGACAAAATCAAGCTGCCACTTCTTAGCAAAAGCTGCCGTATCCAGTTCAAAGTGGCAAATCAGCTCAGCGATTAATTCAGCACGAATGCAATCGTCTTTGGACAATACAAATCCCTTGGCCAGCGGCAACTGGCCGCTCTCCATGGCCTGGTAATAGTCCGGCAAGTCTTTTTCATGCTGCCACAGCACCCCATCAACCTGGCTAATGGAAGAAACACCAAGGCCCAGCAAGGCATTCTGGCCATGCGTGGTATAGCCCTGAAAATTACGCTGCAACTGCCCTGCCCGCTGCGCCCGTGCCAGGCCATCGCTCGGTTTGGCAAAATGATCCATACCAATAAACTGATAGCCAGCCTCGGTCAGATGGGCAATGCTCATCTGCAGCAACTGCAATTTGCTGCTGGCATCGGGCAAAGACTGCTCGGGCAGTTTGCGCTGGGCGGCAAAGCGTGCTGGTAAGTGCGCATAACTAAACAACGAAATACGATCTGGATCCAAGGCAATCACTTGTTCTATGGTTTGCTGAAACGAAGCTAGCTGCTGATACGGCAAACCATACACCAAATCCAGATTGATCGAGCCAAAACCAAGATCTTTGGAAGCTTGCACCAACTGGCGAATTAAATCGGCATCCTGTACGCGGTTAATAGTGATTTGTACTTGCTGGTCAAAATCCTGCACACCAAAGCTAACCCGGTTAAAACCCAGCTTACGCAAATGCGCCAGTTTTTCCAGGCTGCAGCTACGCGGATCAATTTCAATACTGAGCTCGTCCAGGTCCGAGCAATCAAAGTGCTGCTGAAACATCTGCATCAAACGACTAAGCTGCTGCTCAGTCAAAAAGGTAGGGGTACCGCCGCCCAAATGGATTTGGCCTATCGGCCGGTGTGCCACCAACGGCTGATACATCGCCATCTCCTGCTCCAACGCATCCAGATACCGATCCGCCTTGTGCTGATGGCGGGTAATCACCTTGTTGCAACCGCAGTAGTAGCAAAGCTGATGGCAAAATGGCAAGTGCAAATAAAGGCTTAGCTCGCCACTGGATTGTTGCAGGGTGTCTTGCACGATAGTCGTATCAAAGGGTGCCTGCAACGCCAGTGCTGTCGGGTAGGAGGTATAACGTGGCCCATGAATATTGTACTTGGCGATCAGAGCCGGATCCCAGTGAATGCCTGACATAGTTATTCTCATCGCATGGAAATCAGTGGCTAGTTTAACTTTTCGCCCTAAACGACGCCTTGATCTGCCGCAACAAATGAAGCCGCAACAACAGTGACCATAAGTAACTATGCGCGCTGACGCACCGACAGCAAAGTCACCTCTCCCTATAGTGGATTACCAGCTCACACAATCCTGTGCAAACTGTGAAAACACCGAGGTTACTATGAACCAGAACTTTGAACAAAATAATGCCGAAAAGTTGGCACAAACCAATCAAACCACCAACAACCCTAAAGGTGGCAATAAAGATCAAAAAGACCAAAAAGGTCAAGCATCTACCTTGCCTGGTGGTGATTCGAAAAAACCAAAGCAAGATCAACAAAAAACATCTAAAAATCAATAAAACTACCAAGTAAAAATGAACTGCCGGTATCCATCGGATACCGGCGCATTAGAAATCAGCGAATGCCCTATTGTTGAGTATTATGGTTTCACCTCCTGGCTACTAAAAGCATGCTGCAAGCTAGCTTTGATCTCACCCCATATAGCGACAAAAAAAGCCGTTAGGGGAACCGCCAATACCATACCAATGATACCGCCCAGCACCGAGCCCCAAAAGAACAACGAAATCACCACCAGTGCGGGATGCAACCCTGATCGGTTGGCCATAATTTTCGGAGTCAAAATCCAACTTTCAATAACTTGTACTATCGCAAATACCACTCCGGCCAACACCATCAACTCAATACCACCTCCCGATTGCAAATAAGCCATTGGCAGGATCACAACTAAACCGATCAGGGTGCCCAGAAAGGGGATGATATTGAGCAGCCCTAACACCACCCCTGCCAGCACTCCGTATTCCAGCCCCAGCATGGAAAAACTGATGGCATACAAGATCCCCATGCAGACAGCGATTATCAGCTGGCCTTGAAAGAAGGCTGTCACGAAGCCTACAAACACATCGATGAAATACAACATTTTCTGCTGAGTAGGCTGGTGAAAAACGGAAAATAGTTCAGCGGCCTTCTTTCGGAGTCCATCACCGGAAAGCAAAGCGAAAAACAGAAAAAGTGGCACAAAGCCGATGCCAGCCAAGATCCCCAGATAAGACAGAATAGTCTTACCCGATTCATCCCACCCCGGTAAAATAGATTCAAACTCCTTATCACTGCCGTTTTGAAAACGAGCAGAAATCATAGTGCTAAGCTCAGGAAAATGCAGAGAAAAATGCTCATGCCAACGTATCATGGTGTCGGGTAATGAACTCATTAACTGCACGGCCTGACTCACAAGAGTAGGCACCAGAAATACAATCAGGCTGCCAATAGCCATAAAGAAGACTAGCAGCACCACAGCAATAGCCAGTAAGCGGGGGAAGTGAAGGTAGCACTGCTGCAACTGCACCAGAGGATAAAGCACCAATGCCAGTATACCAGCCAAAGACAGCGACAATAGCAGGTTGTAAAATACACCTAACAGCCGACCGAATGACCACAAAGTGACTCCAATCAGCATGGTCATTACAACCAGTGACAACAGTACAGCCGTGTAGCGGAATAAACGAAGTTCAAACGTGTTGAACAACGGCGGACCTGAGCGTAACGCCACCGCTTCAACGCTGGTATGCTTCATATTGTCAGGCATGACGACCTCCACTGATGACTGAGCGCATACCTACACCCAAATAACTTCATGATCTGCACCTACTCATTACTTCGCTCCCAATCGGCTAAAAGAGAACAACTCGGACAATGGGTGTGCTCTATTTTCAATGTGGGCGCGCAGTAATCCGGCGCCGAGCATACTGTAGGTAATGCCATTGCCACCATAGGCCAGAGCAAATAACACCCGGGGGCCATAGTGCGGATGCGGGCCAAACAGCGGCAAACCGTCGATGGTTTCGGCAAAGGTACCAGCCCAGGCGAAGGCAGGTTTTGCCTGCAACTGAGGAAATAAGCGAGTGACCTTACGCTGCAGCTTTGCCGCCTTTCGCTCGACCATCCTGTCCCGGCGCGATGGGATATCGTGTTCGTCGTCTTCCCCCCCCACCAACAATCGCCCATCGCCAGTACTGCGAAGATAAATATACGGCCTGGAAGATTCCCATAACATGGTATGAGCCAACCAACTCAGCTCCCGCTTATCTAACGGATCCGTAATATAAGCGTAACTACTACGATTTTTTGCGACACTCTGCTTTAACCAGGTTTGCGCTTCATAGCCATTCGCTATCACCAGATGCTTAGCTCTGACCGTTCGTCCATTCTCAATACTCAGCTGGACCGAATGGTCGCTCACCTTGATCGACTCCACCAGTGTGCGATCAAAAACACGCGTGCCTTGTTGCTGCATCTGGCGCAACAACCGGGATGCCAGTCTGTACGGGTCAACACGGGCAGCTACAGTACTGAGTATCGCCGCAGGTGCAGTCAGTTGATACTCATCTTTAAGCGCTTTGCGGCTTAACCAGCGAACCGGAAAACCATGGTTTTCCCGCCAGGCGAATTCCTCCGCCAGTCGCAGGCGATCCACGCGATTGCTCGCGTAGTACAGGCTTTTACAGTTAGCAAAATCCACATTGCCGACCTGATGGGCTAATGCTTCGATTTCACTGATCGCGTGTAAACATGATTGATAAGCCAGCTTCGCTGAGGCCTGATCGTATCGCTTGGCGATATCTGTTGCATGCGTATCAATTTCGTACTGCAGTAAGGCTGTACTGGCGGATGTACTGCCCCAACAAACATCGCGTTTTTCGAGCACAACAACATCAAAACTATGACTAGCCAATTCATTCGCAATTAAAGCACCAGTAATGCCTGCACCTATCACCGCCACGTCGCAAGACAAGTCGGCATCCAGCTGCGGAAACGCATACATCAGACCATTCTTGACTGCCCAAAAAGGATAACCACTCTTCAAATCCACCGTAAACTCCTGATTGGTTATCTAAAATGTACCAGCAGAAGAAGCACCCAAAATGCACATGCCTGAAAACTGAAGCGACCAAATAGCTTTGTCACTTACTCTTGCAGCAAGGCTGTTGCTCAGTCACAAGGTTATGAAAAGAGATCAGCCACGTCCGTTCGTTACCACACGAAGCTAATCAGTATTTCCATAGTTTAAATTGAAGGTACGCTAGCACATGCTTATCCCCTATGCGCGCTGACGCACCGACACAAATTCAGTTTCGTTCTATGGTATCTAACCAGTCTGCACACTTATGTGCGGATTGAGTGAACACTGAGGTTTGTATGAACCAGAACACAAAAGGCAATAATCCCGGCAAGAATGAGCCGATGGGCCAAGGCAAAACCAGCACCAATGCCAATAGCAAGAACGCGACCAATGCAGCGCCGCCTCCTAAAACTGCTACGGATAAAAAAGAGCCAGCAAACGCCTTGCCTGGTACCAAAGTTAAATGGCCACAACAGGTCAAAGCAGCCAAGAGCCAATGGGGCAAACTCAGCGAAGCCGAACTGCTCAAAAGTGATGGTGATGCCGAGCAACTATCACGCTTAGTTCAGCAGCGTTACAACATGGCGCCAGACGTTGCAAACAACCAGGTGAAGAGCTTTCTAAACCGAAGCTCAAACGCCTAATCCTCTTGGGTCGGTACAGACTGTGCTGTACCGGCACAACCCGCTATAGCCATAAAAGGAAATGAACATGAACATTCTTACTAAGAAGCTGCTATTGGCAACGGCTATCACGCTGGCACTTGGCAGCAGCCAGGCAATGGCAAGCGAAAGCATGGCGGCAAAAGAGCAAGGCAGCTCGCTCACCAATGCCCGCCAGGAAGCCCAGATTGTTACCACCTACACCCTGAACCCTTACTTGCGCAGCCATGATCTGAGTGTAGCGGTACATAATGGCAAAGCCACCTTAACCGGAAAAGTTGAAGACGATGTCCACAAAGAACTGGCCGGTGCTATTGCTGCTGGCGTTCAGGGAGTGAGCAGTGTGGACAACCAAATCACCGTCGATGCCAACTACAAAGCACAAAGCCGCGGTACCAACCCAGCAGAGCGCAGCTTTGGGGATGTGGTGGATGATGCCACCATCACTGCCTCGGTCAAATCAAAGCTGCTATGGAGTAAGCACACTGAAGGCATGGATACCAAGGTAATCACCAAGGATGGCAAGGTTGAGCTAAGTGGCAGCGTGGCTAACCAGCAAGCCAAACAACAAGCAGAGCAACTGGCTAAAAACACAGCTGGCGTTCGCTCGGTAGACAATCAGTTACAAATCAAAGATAAAGCGGCCAGCAAAGCCAGTGACCGCCAAAGCGATACCGACAAAGGCAGTATGATGGCGGATACCTGGATCACCACCAAGGTGAAGTCGACTTATATGTACTCCAGCAATGTCACCAGCTCGGATATTTCTGTAACAACCGACGATGGCATTGTTACCCTGGCTGGCTCTGTCAGCTCAGGCGCTGAAAAAGCCCTGGCAATTGAACTGGCGCAGAACATCCGTGGTGTCAAAAGTGTCAGCTCGAAGCAGCTGGTGTATGAAGAATAAAAGCTTAGATGTTAATAACGTTCGATAGCGAACATAACTGCATCTCCATCTGGAGTAAGCTGCCAATTTCGGCTTACTCCATTCTTTTTCACACCACAGCAGACGAACTGAGGTTATGATGAACGAATCAAAATTTGCCAACCCAGCTGTCTTGCAACTGCAACTGAACCAACTGGCCAGCGACATGGTACACATGCGTTGCGAAGCTGTGGTACAACAAAAGTTCTGGTATCAACAACAGCTTCGGCTGGAGCAAGACAATCAATTGTTATCGCTCGCTTTGCTGCAAAGCGGCGCATTGAATACCAGCACCCAGGCCAGGCTTCAGCAACTAAGCTGCGACAACCAATACGATGCCCTAACTCAAACACTAAACCGCAACATTATGCTGGATCGGATTGGTCATGCCATCAGTATGGCCAAGCGCCAACACAAGCAGTTTGCTTTGCTCTTTATCGATCTGGACAACTTTAAACCAATCAATGATCAACATGGTCACTCCGCTGGTGATGACGCTCTAAAGCAAGTTAGTCAGCGCATACTATCAGCGATACGCAGCAGCGATGCGGTCAGTCGCCATGGTGGCGATGAGTTTTTGGTACTGCTCACCGACGTTAAGAACAGAGCCGATGTCATCGCTTTTACCAGAAAACTGGGCAAAAGTTTAACTCAGCCCTATCAGATCCATGGGCATGAGATTAAGTTATCGGCCAGTATCGGTATTGCCCTTTATCCGGATCATGCCAGTACAGCAGCGACCTTGATCAGCTACGCCGATGCCGGCATGTACAAAGCCAAGCAACAAGGTGGCGGCCGCGCCTGCTAACAGCAAAACATTGTGGTCACTAAGATCGCTGGCGCACCGACCCAGCGATCTTAGGCCGGTAAACTGGATACCAGACAACGACAACCCTGTCGTCGTAGTAGCTAACCGGAGTTATCATGAATAAGCCCACAGAAACCAATAGCGTTCAAAGCACCTTTG
>NZ_JAFIFQ010000060.1 GCF_020831925.1 Alkalimonas sp. | reverse complement strand
GCTGTCATGCAACCTTGCATGGCAGCGTTCTGAATTACGCCATCCGTCAGAACTGATAACGCAGCCCTAAGGAGGCGGTGCGGCCATTGATGCTGCGGGCGGTGATGATACCATTGGCTGGCACACTGCCCTGCTCGGCTTCAGTGATACCTATGGTATCGAACAGGTTATTGACGTTCAGCGACAGCGTCAGATTGGTTGCCAGCTCGTAACTGGCAAAGGCATTGACCTGGGTATAACCACTGAATTTCAAATCGTTGTTGTCCTGGGCATAAGAGCCGGTAGTGCCAATCAAGCTTAATCCCAGCTGCGCCTGATCAAAGGTGTAACGGGCAATCAGGCTGTAAATAAAGTCTGCCTGGCGCCGCGGTGTATTGCCGACCACATCCGGATTCAGTGCATCTTTGCTGATCTCCGCATCGGTCCAGGTTACGGAGCCACGCAGATCGAAATCGCCGATACGGTAGCTGCTTTCCAGCTCAATGCCCCTGGCTTTGTACACCCGATCGAAGAACAACTGGGTGGTGGCTTCAAAGTTCTGCTCTTCCGTTTCCGCAAAGAACAGGGTAGCAAACAGGCTCAGGTTGCCATGACGGCTTTTGCTGCCAAACTCGTATTGTTTGACTTCATCAATGGCATCTTCTCTGGCCACACTGCCATCGGCATTGACCTTACCAAACAACAAGCGATCGGCATTGGCACGGCCACCTTTGCTGATACGGCCAAACAAGGCCCAGTCGTTATCCAGCTGGTAGTTGGCACCAACCGAGTAAGAATTGTAGCCCCAGCTGTAATTCACCAGGCTGGGGTTGGCCAGATCAATGGCCGAGACACTTTGCTCAACCTGGCTGATGATGCCATCACCGTTCATATCACGGCTGCTCTGCACCGCACCGGCATAGCTGCCGCGGGCTTTACCCAAGTCACGGCGCACACTGGCATCCAGTGATAAGTCGCCCATAGCCCAGCTGGCGGTCAGATACGGCGCTTTGATGGTGTAATCGGTATCGTAGTTGCGCTGGCAGCAATTGCCCCAAAATGGCACGCCATACGCCAGCAAGCCTTGCTCGGAAAAAGCAGTACCGTCGGCAGCAACCACGTCCAACAGCTCGGCATTGTCGCCTTTTAACGCCATCAGGTAGGAGTTCCACAGCCAGGACATCCGAATGCTCTGATCGGCCATGTAGTAACCAAAGGTGACATCCACTTCACCAAAACGCCGCGACAGCTTCAGATCGTTGACGATGGAACCAAAGTCATTCAGCTCCACATCAAAGGTATGAATGCGCATGGCATTGTCTGCAGTGAAGCGCTCCCCGACATTTGGCCCGACCGCGTAGCGCACCACGGCATCCTCGCCAGCTATGCTGTTGGCGATACTTTGAGTGCTATCCACTTCGGCTGGGAACAAGGTAATAAAGTTACCGCTGACGGAATGAATACGAAAACGGTTTTCCAGCGTCCAGTCATCGTCCAGATCAAAGACGGCTTCAATACCAAAGCTGTTCACTTGTGGGTTCATACCATTACGGACATCACCACGGGAGATTTGGTTGTCGCCATTTAACCGCACCGTTTGCGTCAGGTATGCCGACTGCAAGGTATCTTTACGCGCATCAAAGCCTGGTACGGAGCTGCCATCGGCAAACATCGGCATCGGCATGTAGCTGGCAACCCGATCGTTTAAATGCTTGGCATACAAGCGAACATAGCCGGTGTCGAACTCTTTGGTCAGGTTGGCTTTGAGTTGATAGCCTTTTTCACCCTGATAGCCCGGATCGCGTACCCCTTCGCCCTGACGGACAAAACCGCCCAGATGAAAGCGCATGTCGTTGTTGATATCGCCGCCGTACTCAAAGTCGGTGCGAAAGCTGTCGTAATTCAGACCGGTAGTAAAGGCAACACTGCCACCTGGCTCCAGCCCGGTTTTACTAACAAAGTTGATAATGCCGCCCGGTGAATTGCTAGCTGCAGTGCTGGCCGAGCCTCCACGAATGACATCGAGCCGCGAGATGGTGGAATCCGCCCGCAGGAAAATATCGGCATTCCCAAAGGCGATATCGCCAAACTGCATCACCGGCAAGCCATCTTCTTGCAAGGTTAAAAACTTAGCGCCACCGGCCGCCACCGGCAAACCCCGCACCGCAATATTGGCATTGCCATCACCACCAGTAGACTCGCTGCGTACGCCCGGTAACATGCGGAAAATTTCTGCAGTACTGCGCGGTGCCGATATCTGAATGTCTTCGGTGGTTAGCGTGCTGACCGAGACGCTGGATTGCATCACTGTCTGGTTACGCGCTACCGCGCCGGTCACCACAATACGCTCAAAACCAAGACCGCTGGTATCGGTCTGTTCATTCTCGTTCTGCTCTGCCAGTACGGCCTGGCTACCAAGCGCCAGACTGACCGCAAGTGCCAGATACGAAGGGGTTATTTTTTCTGATCTCATCGCCTGTCTCCCGTGTTGATTGTACACTTTTTTATTGTATGAAAAGACTTAAACGTTTAAGTTTGTTGTGCTGAAAAAATGTCAGGAAGACATTTGTTCCAGCCGCTCTTTGGCCGGCTGCGCCCGCCAGTTGTAGAACATCAAAGCTGCCAGTAAGGCCGCAAACACCGTTGCCAGATAAAAACCGGCCACCACATCGTTGGCAAAATCGCCCAGCAGCGCCATCAGGGCCGGAGCCACCGCAGCTGCCAGCGCCGTAAAGGCCAGGATCAAGCCTGCCACCGCACCGTGCTGCTGCCGTGGGAAGCAACTGATGCCTTTGGAATTGAGCGTGGGGTAAATCATCGACATAAACAGGCCGGATAAAGGCATCAACCAGACGGCCACATCACGACCACCCAGCATGCTGAGGGCAAAACAAAGGAAAATAAGCCCGGTAAACACCGCCATCACACTGCTCCAGCTAAAACGATGCAAGATAGCACTGGCCAGGAAGCGCCCTAAGGCCCGCAGAATAAAGAAGATGGTGATGGAATGCAGCGCCAGCAGCCCCCAGCGGCCATCGTAATCGGCCAGCAGAGTTGGTAACCAGACGAAAATGGCCACTTCGCAACTGACATACAAGGCAATGGCCAGTGAAAAGCCCATGGCATAGCGATCTTTTAACAGTTTCATCGACTCGCGCAAACTCACCTGCTCGGCCGAGGATTGATACGGCGGATACGGCATGCGGGCAGCAATGATCACCAGCACGGTACAAAGCAAACCTGCCAGCAAATACAGCTGTTTCCAGTGAATGGAGGCCGCGATCATCAAGGTCACCAGCGCAGGGCCGGCAATAGCACCCAGAGCAAAAAAGCCTTCGACTTTATTCATGGTGCGGGTGTGACTCAAATTATCGGGGCTGATATCCCCGATAAGCGCCAGCGCAGCGGTTTTAAACACCCCTATCGCCAGGCCGCAAAGCCCCATCAGCAGAATAAAAAACAAAGCGCTGTCGCCGGCAATAAAGGCATAACAAGATGCCGAGTACAGGCAAAGGCCAGCAATAATCAGTTTTTTACGGCCTAACTTGTCGGCCAGGCGCCCCAGCAGTAAACCGGCCAGGCCAATGGCCACCATGGGCACATAATGAAAAGCGCTGGCCTGAAACATAGAGAGCTGATACTCGGCCATCACTTCAGGAATAATCACGCCCACCGCATCGGTGGTCATGGCAAAAACGAAAAACATCAGGTAGGTCATCCAACGCACTTGCCGCTGGATGGTTTGGCTGCTGACACCTACAGCAACAGACCCGCTTACCGGATCGTTGGTATTAGAATTTAACATATTGTCCCCTGTCTATACCCTTCGTCTTTCAAAATGCGCCTTGTATTTGCGCACATGTCGAAATCCATTGGGTATGCCTTGTTATTGTCCGGCCAGATGTCAGTCAAGACAAAGCCGTATCGACTTTGTTGGCTGCATTTTTATTGTTGTCCGGGTATTGACAAACTGAAGCATTCCAATAAAGCTATATCTTAATCGTTTAAGATGCAAATTATTTTTTAGGCTTTATTCGAATGAGCAATGCAAATGGCAGTAACCAGATCCAGCTAATCACCTACATTGACCGGTTAAGTGGCGGTACAATCAAGGACTTAGAGAAACTACTGCAGCAGGAGCTGGCTGGGTTATTTGATGGCGTGCATCTGCTGCCCTTCTATCCGCCCATTGATGGCGAAGATGCTGGCTTTGACCCAACCGATCACACCGCTGTCGATAGCCGCCTCGGTAACTGGCAGGACATCGGCGACCTGGCACAGCATTACAGCATTATGGCGGATATGATTGTCAATCATATGTCGGCACAATCGGCGCAGTTTCAGGATGTACTGGCCAAAGGTGAAGCCTCCCCTTTTTGGCCGTTGTTCCTGACCCGCGATAAAGTCTTTGGCGCAGAGCCAAGCCCTGAGCAATTGCAAGCCATTTACCGGCCACGGCCTACATCCTGCTTTACTGAGCTAAGCTTTGAAGATGGCCGCAGCCTGCCGTTTTGGACCACCTTTACCGCCAATCAGATTGATATCGATGTGCACTCAGAGCCTGGCCAGGCCTATCTGGATGCCATTTTGCAACGCTTTACCGAGCATGGCGTCAACTACATTCGGCTGGATGCCGCCGGTTACGCCATTAAAAAAGCTGGTACCAGCTGCTTTATGTTGCCGGAAACCTTTGAGTTTATTGCCGAACTAAGCGCTAAGGCCAAAGCCCTTGGCATGCAGTCGCTGGTCGAGATCCATGGTTATCATCAAACCCAAATCGACATCGCCAAGCGCTGCGATCTGGTGTACGACTTTGCGCTGCCGCCACTGGTACTGCATACCTTATTTACCCGTGATGCCAAAGCATTGAAACACTGGCTGGATATAGCGCCACGGAACTGCATCACCGTGCTCGATACCCATGATGGTATTGGCATTGTCGATGCGGCCGATCATCAGGGCCAACCCGGCCTGCTGACCGATCCTGAGCTGGATGCGCTGGTTGAACAAATTCACCACAACAGTGGCGGCAGCTCCAAACTGGCGACCGGCAGCGCCGCCAATAACGTCGATTTGTACCAGGTGAACTGCAGTTTCTACGATGCACTGGCGCAGCACGATGAGCACTACCTGCTGGCGCGGGCCATTCAGTTGTTTTGCCCGGGCATTTGCCAAATTTACTACGGGGGCCTGTTGGCCGCTGAGAATGATGTCGACTTACTTAAGCGAACTCAGGTTGGCCGCGATATCAACCGCCCCTATTACACGGTGGATACAGTGCGCCAGGCGCTGCAAAAACCGGTGGTGAAAGCACTGTGCCAGCTGATCAAACTGCGCCGAAGTCTACAGGCTTTTGATGGTCACTTTAGCCAAAGCCTGACCGACGGCCAGTATCAGCTGCACTGGCAGCATCAGGGCCATAGCGCCAGCCTGCAGATCCAACTGAGTGATTTATCGGCCGAACTGATCTGGCAACACAGCGGAGAAGCCCAGCAACAACAGACGCTTAGCAGCCTGCTGGCTGATTAAGTTCCGGTTGCCCGAAGCAGCTGGCTTTCTCTGTCAGCTGCTTTCGCCCAACCTAAGTTCATAAGGCAGCAGTTGGTTGTCATCCTGGCCGCTTTGAAAAGCGCGGGCAGCAGCTTCGCCTTTTTTATCGCTAAATTGCCAGACTGAGCTCAATGTTGGGTGATAGCGCAACGTCTCTTCAATGCCATCAAAGCCCACCACCCGTAGTTGCTCTGGGATCTGCACCCCCAGTTGCAACGCGACCCGCATGGCACTCAGCCCAATCAAATCACTCATGCACAGCAGCACCGTTGGTCGTGGCGACTGGCTTAATACTGCTTTGGCAGCCACTTCAGCAAAGTGTTGATTGCTTTCCGGGATATGCCAGAGCGCATCGTCAGCCAATGTTAAACCCAGTTCACCCATCGCCCGCTGATAACCGTCCAATCGCCGGTGCGATACCGAGCTTAAGTTATCCCACATCGGTGCATCGGCCACCGGCCGGCTATCCAGCGCGTCTATCAGGCGCAACCCCAATACCGCCACCACATCATTTGGCTTTAATACCGCCATGGCACTGTCATAGGCGGCCTGTTCGTTGTCGATATTGACCGAGGGCCGGCCTGGCAAATCAAAGTCGACCGTCAGCACCCGTTTTGGGCACTGCCGCAGTTGCTCAATTAACCGCAGGTTGCGCGGTGCACCATAACAAATAAAGCCATCGACAAAATCGGTGATGGTATCCAGGTTGGTCGAGCTACCGGAAAACAACAGCAGGTGCTTTTGCTGGCGCTCCAGCTCACGGGCTACCCCCTGCAGGAACTGACTGGCCACCGGATCGCTCACCATGTATTCCAGCGAGTCCGACAGGATCACGGCGACAATGCCGGAGCTGCCTTTACGCAGCGATTGCGCCGCCTTGTTCGGGCCATCGTAGCCAAGCTCGGCACAGGCACTCAGGACTTTTTCCCGCAGTGCCACCGATAACTGATCCGGTCGGTTAAAAGCATTGGAAATGGTGGCGGTAGAGACACCAAGGGCTTTGGCGACACTTTTCAGGGTTGGTTTACTCATCATTCCAGTCAATTTTAGCTACCATCTTAATGCATTAAGATATATGATTTCGGTGCAATTTGCTTAACTTTTTCATCCTGACACAGGAGTCGCTATGCTTGCCGTGATTGGAGAACATGTGGTTGATTTGCTACCCGGCGAAAACGGCTTGTACCGACCAGTTCTTGGCGGTTCGCCCTTTAATGTCGCCATAGCAGCTGCCCGGCAAGGCATCGCTGTTCGTTATTTAAGCCCCTTGTCGCAAGATGGCTTTGGTCAACAATTTGCCGCTTATTTGCAAAGCAATGGGGCTCAGTATGGCCTGTCTTTTTTCAGTCAGCAACCCAGTTCGCTGGCATTGGTTCGGTTTGATCAGCAGCAACAGCCGCACTACAGCCTGTACCGCCAGGGGATAGCCGATCGCGATATCAATGCCGCAACCCAGGTTTCGGCGCTGCCCGACCAGTGCCGCCTGCTGCATCTGGGCTCGCTGGCATTTGAACCCGAGGATGGCCCGCGCATTGCGGCGGTGATCGCCAAGGCAAAAAATCGTGGTGTGCAACTGGCCATTGATATCAATGTGCGCTTGAATGCCGTCTCTGATGCTGAAAAATACCGGCAGTTGTTGCAGCAGGTCATCCGCCAAAGCCAGTTTATCAAAGCCAGTGATGAAGATGTGCAACTGCTCTGGCCCGAGCTTTCCACCAACCAGGCTGTGGCCAGGTTGCAACAGCTGGCACCGGACGCACTGCTGGCGCTGACCGAAGGTGAGCAAGGTGCCCGCCTTTACTGGCAGCAACACCAACTGCAGCAAGCGGTGATTAAAGCCGAGCCCTTTGTCGATACCGTTGGCGCTGGCGATACCTTTTGGGCCAATTTGCTGGCCGCCCTGCTGCATTTGAATTTGCCAGGCCCCACCAAGCTTAGTTCAGAAACGCTGGGCCACTGCCTGCGGCGCGCCATGCTGGCGGCCAGCCTTAATATCAGCCAGCCCGGTTGTCAGCCACCAGATAAAGAAACGCTGGATCGGGCACTGCAACGCACTTGAAACGGCTGTCTGGTGAAATCCAATACAGCTAACTTTTTTCAGTGAACTGCTGCAACCGCGTTTTTGCTTCAATCCACTGCCCCATAAACTTGGTGCTGCGATAAGCATGATGGCGCAGCATCTGGCCGGTAAAATTGCGCTGCCTAAAATCCGTCAGTTGCAGCCGGACCTGCTCCAGTTGCGACCAGAGCACGGGCAACCATTGGCTGGCTAAAAAGCGCTGCTGCACACAGCGATAGCCATTGGCCTGTGCCTCTGACCAGAGCAACTCGTTTTGATACAGTTCAATGGCTGCGGCTATCAGCTGGTCTGCCTCACCGGCAATCTTACCAGGCCAGGGCAAATCGCCATGCATGCCTTCTGCTCCTATTGGGGTGGTCACACTGGGGGTACCCTGCACCATGGCATCGAACAGCTTGCCTTTTAAACCCGCACCAAATGCCAATGGCGCCAGACACACCCTGGCCTGCTGCATCACCTGTGCCACATCGTCGGCCCAACCTTTGATGTGAAAACCAACTTTTGGCTGATGCAATGCCGTGGCTTTAGGCGGTGGATAAGCACCGTAGATATGCAGTTCAGCTGCCGGCAACTGCGCCCGGATAGCCGGCCAGAGCTCACGCAGCCAGAGCACCGACTGCCAGTTGGGGGCATGACGAAAATTGCCAATAGCAATAAAGTGCTGCCGCTCAGCAAAGCTGTAGTTACTCGGCTCCAGAGCTTGCCATTGCAGTAAGGGGCAGTAGCAGAGCAATTCCAGAGGTACCTGATAGTGATGTTGCAGCAATTGCATTTCAAACTCGGAAATCACCAGGGTCAGATCACAGCGATAGATAGCAGCGATTTCGCGCAGCGCCAGCTCCGAATTTAAATACCCTGGCGCGGGATAACGGGTATCGCTGCTACCATCTTTAAAAGCACGCTGACGGGCATCACGCAGCGCATGCACATCTTCCATATCCAGAATACGCATCGCATCGGGGCATGCCTGCTCTACCCGCCAGCCGAATTGCTCTTCCAGCATAAAACGGTCAAACAACACAGCCGTCGGCTGCAACTGGGCTATCCAGGCGTCAAAACTGTTGTCGTTGAGCACAATCAACTGTTCAGCTACACCAAGCTCGTTTAAATCAAAGCGGTGCGGGCTTTTTTCCGCCGAACTGGCAAAAATCACCTGCCAGCCGTGCTGGCGGTAGAGACGGATCAGGCTAAGCATCCGGCTGCCGGCAGCCGATGAATTGGGCTCAGGCCAAACATAGCCAATCACAATAAGTAAGGGTTCGTTCATTTCATTGAGCTTTTTTAGTTAACACCTGAGTCTGAACTGCACAGCTTGATAGGCTTTAGCCAAAGTTGCAAGGCGTTCAATCACTTATTGCTTAAGATCATTTGATCTTATTGTATCTACCCTGCAGTATAAGGTATTCAGCACGGGAGCTAGCTATGACTTATATTCATGCCACTATGGAGCGGCTGCAGCGCAGCAGTCCAGCACAGACTGAGTTTTATCAGGCGGTAGAAGAAGTGCTGCAATCGCTGGATCCCTTGTTGGA
Source organism: Alkalimonas sp. (assembly GCF_020831925.1). Lineage (GTDB taxonomy): Bacteria > Pseudomonadota > Gammaproteobacteria > Enterobacterales > Alteromonadaceae > Alkalimonas. The sequence goes on along the minus strand of NZ_JAFIFQ010000060.1, from coordinate 6,949 downwards.
AAAATATGAGCGCTATCATCGCCATGCCATCATCGAACGCATGGTTGAGCCCGAGCGACAAATCATGTTTCGCATTTGCTGGGTGGATGATAAAGGCCAGGTTCAGGTGAACAAAGGCTATCGGGTTGAGTTTAGTTCCACCCTGGGCCCCTACAAAGGCGGCCTGCGCTTTCATCCCAGTGTCAATGCCAGCATTATCAAGTTCCTCGGCTTTGAGCAGGTGTTTAAAAACGCCCTGACTGGCTTGCCCTTGGGCGGCGGCAAAGGCGGCGCTAACTTTAATCCCAAAGGCAAGTCAGATGGTGAAATCATGCGGTTTTGCCAGGCTTTTATGAACGAGCTGTACCGCCATATAGGCCCAACCACCGATGTGCCAGCCGGCGATATTGGCGTTGGCAGCCGCGAAGTGGGTTACTTGTTTGGCCAGTACAAAAAACTGGTCAATCGCTACGATGGGGTGATTACCGGCAAAAGCCTGAACAACGGCGGTTCTCAGCTTCGTACCGAGGCCACAGGGTATGGCTGTGCTTATTTTGCCAACTACATGCTGGAAGACCAAAACAGCGGTCTGGATGGCAAGACCTGTCTGGTTTCCGGTGCTGGCAATGTGGCGCTTCATACCATTGAAAAGCTGTACCAATTAGGTGCTATCCCGGTGAGTTGCAGCGACTCCAGCGGCACTTTGTATCATGCCGATGGCATCGATCTGGACTGCCTGCGCCAGCTAAAATCCCAAAGTGATGGCCACTTGCAGGACTATCTGTCTGAGCACCGCAAAGCGCGCTTTATCGCCAAAGAAGATAACCCCAAAGATGGTCATGCCATTTGGCATTTGCAGGGCGACCTTGCTTTTCCCTGCGCCACCCAAAATGAACTGACGGAAACAGATGCCAAAGCTTTGCTGGATAATGGCTGCCAGGCTGTGGTTGAAGGCGCCAATATGCCCTGTACCAGTAAAGCCGTGCAGCAGATTGTGCGCGCCGGCCGCCTGTTTGCCCCAGGCAAGGCAGCGAATGCCGGTGGTGTGGCCACCAGTCAGCTGGAAATGGCACAAAATGCCAGCATGCAGCGCTGGAGCGCCGACGAGGTCGATCAAAAGCTCAAAGACATTATGTGCGGCATCTACACACGCAGCCATGAAGCCGCGGCTGAGTTTCATCAGCCCGGAAATCTCTTGCTAGGGGCCAATATAGCAGGCTTTCGGCGACTGGCCGATGCGATGATTGAGCAAGGGGTGGTCTAGGGCTTGCTTTTTATTGCTGGCTAAGGAATTGGTCGATTTGCTGCATCAGCGCTTCACTATCGGGCAGGTCGGCTCTGAGCAAAAAGTACACATCAATGGTTTTCAAAACACTGTGGTGGATATCTGCCACATCATCTACTGCCGACTGTAAAGTAGCGGTTTCTTTGTAATTCAGTAAATAATCACCGCGATTCAGCCGCAATGCCTCAATACCAAGCGCATGCTCATTTACTTCCACCACTTCGCGAACCACACCATAGCCTGGCTCCAGCATAAAGCGCATGCCACCATAGCTAAAGCCGCTCATCAGTATCACCCGGCTGCCAAACAGATCGCCCACACGCTCAACCTCTGAACGCTCGCCCAACCAAAAGGCACTTAGCTGCATACTGGTGATCGGCCGCTGACTGATCCGATACAAACTATGATCTTTGAGCACCGAGGTCATCACCAGCGCAAAATCCAAAGCACCTTCATTCAATAAATGGATCATGCGCCGATTGGGGTATTGCTCAAAGGTGTAGTCTCGCTCCAGCTCAGCCATCAATTCAGCTACAAAATCGGCCAGTTGGCCGGCAGCTTTGCCATCTTCGGTCTGGAAGTAAAAAGGAGGAAAATGCACAAAACCCCAGTGCAAAGGCGCCTGAGCGATGGCTTTGCTCTGAAGTAGTAACAGGCCTACCCCCAAAAAAAGAAGACGGTAGCTGCATCGCTTGTGCCATTTCATTCCTGAAACCATTGTTTATCCATTCGTTGTGCGCGGCCATCAACGCTCGGTTACCTTGCTCAGTGTAGCCTAATTGTAACCACTTTCCATCCAACCCTGTCACGAAATCAACATTGAGCGCAGCCGTTGAAGCACGTACAATGTCTATTAATTTTGACGGATATGAGAAAAGTTGGATGGCAAAGTCTTTGGCAGAACAATTGCTAAGCGCTGGTCTGGTGAACGAAAAGAAAGTAAAACAGGTGAAACGACAAAAACATCTGGAGCGTAAACAAGACCCGAAGGGCAAAACCAAACCCAATGCAGAACAGCAAGCAAGGCTGGATCAGCAGCGTGCTGAAGCTGCTGATCGTGATCGCGCATTAAACCGCCAGCGCAAAGCCGAGCAGGATGCCAAAGCCATGCGAGCTCAAGCGCTGCAAATGCTGCAACACAACAAACAGCCCGTCGATGGTGAAATCCGTTTTAACTTTACCGATCCACGCAACAATAAGATCAAATTTTTGTTTGTCAGCGATAAAGTACAGCAACACTTAAGCTCGGCTAAGCTCGCTATTTGTGCTTATGAAGAGGATTACTTTGTAGTACCGCGCCATGTGGCGGAAAAAGTCGCTGAGCGCTTTGCCGAGTCGCTGATCTATCTGGCAGATGAAAGCCAGCAGCAACCAGACGAAGACGATCCGTACAAAGACTTTCCAATCCCGGATGATTTGATGTGGTAGTGACTTAACCACACGCCGATGAAAAACGGGTCCTGGCGCGGCGGTCACTTGCAATTGCGTTATTTTTGGCCCACATTAGAATTTATAAACGTAAGCTTGGGTTATTGGTTGGATACTGAATGAGCCGATCCTTAGGTCGTTGTTTGACCTTAACAGTACTGCTGCTCTTACCGTTTTGCCTGATGGCAAAGATGCAAGATGCATTTCGGCTGTCTCCTGAAAATGGCCTGAGCCAAGGCCATGTCAACCGCCTGCATTTGGATGCTGCTCACCAACTTTGGCTGGCTACCGATGGCGGTTTAGATCGTTTTGATGGCTATCAGAGTCGTCCGGTATTGTCGGAGTATTTACCTGCCAACACTGTCATTTATGATATGCACCGGCTGAATACGCACCAGCTGCACCTTGCCACCAGTCAAGGCTTGGTCGACTTGGATCTTCGCACCGGTACCAGCAGAATGTTGCAACAACCAGGTAGTGAATTAACGGATTACAGCGAAGAGCTGGTGTATCTAATCCGCCAAAACAAGGATGGCCAGGCACTGTACGCCGACTCCACCCGGGTGTTCACCCTGCAAGATGGTCAGCAACACGTGCTCTTTACCCTGCCCAGCATCGATATTCATCGCCACTTTATCCGCGATGTGCTGTCATTTAACCAATACCTGGTGATTGCTACCAGTCAGGGGCTATGGCTGCATGACCAGGAGCAGAGCCACAGCTGGCAACTTTACTACCTGGCCGAGCCTGCGCGCGATCAATTGGATAGTAAAGCCTTGGCCTATGACAACGAGCAACTCTATATTGGTACAGTTCAAGGTCTCTATGCCATTGATACCAAGCAGTTCAGCACCTTACCTGCAACGGAGTTGCGTCACGTCATCAGGGCACAAACGCTATTAGCAGACCACAATATCTGGCGCATCCAACCCGAAAATCAGCAATTATTGCTTGGCACCAACCATGGTTTGAAAAGATTCGATGCCACAAGCCATCAACTGCAGGTACTGTTTCAACCTGGCCAAACCCGCTTTGGCTATTTCGACAACAGCATCACAGACTTCATTCGGGATAAGCATGATAATTTTTGGCTAGCAACCAGGGGTGATGGTGTTTATTACTGGCAATATGGTGATTCGCCGTTTCGCACCATCGAAAATACGGCGCAACAAAAGCGTTTAAGCCATCCGCTCATCTACGCTTTGCATGCAGATACTGATGCACTTTGGATTGGCAGTCAAAATGGTTTAAACCGGTTAGACCTTAGCACCAATGAACTGGAATGGTATTTCGTAAACCCAGACGATAAAGCCATAGAATCTGCATCTACTTTTTACAACCTGCAGGCGCCAATCGATTCTGATGCGCTTTGGTTAATGCACCTGGAGGGGATCTCATTATTTAGCCGCAAGCATAAGCAAATGCTTGCGCTACCTGATGCAACCCAGCAGGTCCTCTCACAACTACCTTTTAGTATGAAACTAAGTCCCCAAGCTGAACTATTCGTTCACAACCAGGCTGGATTGTTTCGTATTGGTTCAGAGCTGGATGTGACCCAACTGCATGAGCTGGAGCAACGCTTTGCTGGCGACTGGGCAAGTCACTGGGTTGGCGTACACCCGCTCGATCCCGAGCAAATGTTGTTTTATGACAACTTTACCATCTGGTCTATCGATAGGCGCTCGCTGGCAGTTGAACCCTTCTATCAGTTACCAAAAGGTCATCAACAAAGCACGGCTTATGTCGAAGGCATTCAGGTACGCAATGACAGCATCTGGATTTTGTTCCATGGCCTTGGCCTGGTGGAGCTCGACAAACACAATTACCAAACCAGACAAACCTTGTTTGGCAGTAATGCGCTACCCACCAGTATCCTGTATCAGTTGCAACTGGATAAAGAAGGCATGTTATGGATGAGTAGTCATTCCGGCTTATGGCGCTTTAATCCAGAGCTTGGCCACTTTCGGCAGTTTACCAGCCAACAAGGCCTTGGTTTCAACGAGTTTAATGGATTGAGTAGTACCCAGTTACCCGACGGGCGGCTGGCGTTTGGTGGCGTCAAAGGCTTGGTCTGGTTTGATCCAAGTCAGCTTAACCCGAAACAAATACAGCCGCCACAGCTGTACTTTTCTCACCTAAGTTTATTTTCCAGAGAACTGCCCCCTTTGCTAACTCCGGTACAACAGTATGAGCTTGCATTGCAGCACGATGATTATGGCGTACAAATTCATTTATCCACCTTCAGTTATCGCCAGCAAACAGATACCAGTTACCATATTGAACTGGCTGGTCCCAGTCGGATCCCGCCGTTTACCAGCAAAGATCCCTACCTGCTGTTGCCCCAGTTGCTGCCTGGCAACTACCAACTGATCGTGACGGCTTTTGATCCCATCACGGAACAACAGAGCGCTGCGGCTGTCCTCTCACTGAACGTCGCTTATGCACCCTGGACCAGCCCTCAGGCACGTTTGCTGTACCTGGCTCTGCTGCTTGCTATGCTGGTATTTTGGCTGCATTGGCGACAACAACAAAAACATCGCTTAATTCAGCAAAACAAGGCACTGCAACAGTCCAAAGAGCGTCTGCAATTAGCGTTGGATATCGCCGATAGTGATGTTTGGAGTTGGAGTGCGACCGACAACAACTTGCAGCACCCTAAGCGCCAACAACTATTGGCTCTGCCCCCGAGCGCCCGGCAATCCTTTGAAAGCTATGTAGCGCATATTCATCCGGACGATAAAGCAGATTACCTGCATGGCTGGAAAGAGCTCAGCGATGGCCTCAACGATCATTTCCAGCAAGTGTACCGGGTGCAGGATGCCGAGCAAAAATGGCACTGGTTCAAAGACATTGGCCGGGTCACTCAACGTGGGCCGGAGCTGTTGGCAGTGTCCGGCATTTACACCAACATAACGGCGCAAAAACTAACCGAGCAAGAGCTGGAGCAATTGATTCACTTCGATAGCCTGACTCAGTTGCCCAACCGTAGCTATCTGCTGCAACAAATTGACTCCCTGCTGCAAAGCTCACCCCAATCAGGCTTTAGTCTGCTTTTTATCGACCTGGACCGCTTTAAACACATCAATGACAGCATGGGCCATGAGCACGGTAACACCTTGTTGCAGGTGATTGCCGCCCGATTACAGAGTCAGTTACTGCCGGGGGAGATTTTGGCCCACCTTGGTAGTGACGAGTTTGTCTATGTGATGCTCTCTGGCAGTCAGGTCCACATTGCGCAAAAATCGGATGCGCTGCACAGTTTAATTGCCAAACCTTTGATGTTGGATCAACAGCTGGTCAGCATCAGCTGCTCCATTGGCATTTCCTGTTATCCACAACACGGTACCGACAGCTACGAACTGCTGAAATTTGCCGACATCGCCATGGCGTACGCAAAGCGGCATGGTGAAATGGACTATGCCATCTTTGAACAAACCATGCCGGAGCGAACCAAACTAAAAATGCAGCTGGAGTACCAGTTAAAGCAGGCGATTCAGCGCCAAGAGCTTCAAAACTATTATCAGCCCATTGTCGATAGCCAGCAGCAAAAAACCGTTGGTGTGGAGTTATTGCTGCGCTGGAACAATCAAGGCCGCATGGTGCCGCCAGATCAATTTATCCCCATGGCTGAAGAACTGGATTTAATGGCAGAGCTTACCTGGGGCTCAGTGCAAAGGGCACTGCATGATTTGCAGCGCTGGCATCAGATGGGGTTTGCCTTGTATTTGTCGGTGAATTTATCGGCTAGTCAGCTTAGTTCAGAACTATTGGCCAGTAGGTTGCAAGAACTTATTCAGCAACAAGCGATCGATCCGGCCATGCTACGACTGGAAATCACCGAGTCTTCGCTGATGAAAAACCGGCGGCAGGCCATCGATAATATGCAACGCTTAAAGCAAATGGGGATTCAGCTGTATCTGGATGATTTTGGTACCGGTTACTCATCGTTGACCTACTTAAAAGACTTCCCTATTGATCTGATTAAAATTGATCGTAGTTTTGTGTCGGATGTGCAGGAAAACAGCCAGAATGCCATTTTAAATACCATCATTGCCTTGGCCCGAAATATGCAGCTACCCTGCATTGCAGAAGGGGTTGAAACCGAGTATCAGCTGAGTTATTTGCAACAACAAGGCTGCTACTTTATCCAGGGCTATTGGTACTCCCCGCCTTTGCCCAAAGAGCGCTTAGAGCAGTTTTTGCGGTAGTGTTCAGAATTCTGTGTCATTTCGATAAACTATGCAAAAAAGAGATGAC
>NZ_JAFIFQ010000059.1 GCF_020831925.1 Alkalimonas sp. | reverse complement strand
GCTTTTCTTCCACCTCACCGAAACGGGCGAAATCCACTTTTGGCCAGGCCAGCACATCCATGCCAGAGCCGGAGCTCACTTTGCCGGATTCCACCTGCTTCACCAGGTCTTTGACGTAATTTTGCACATCTTCGCGCAGCACCCGATTCTTGCGGCCGGTGCCTTTGACTTTGGCCAAATTCACACCAAACTCACGCGCTAGGCGCCGTACTACTGGTGAGGCATGGGCATAGGCGTCGTTTTCAACAAACTCATCCTTGCCGGCAGCTTTGTTTTCACTGGCGGCTGGCTTGTTATCGGCTTTGGCTGCTGATTCGGTTTTGGCATCTGCTTTACTGTCGGCTTTGCTCTCAGCCTTTTTCTCGCTTGGGGCCGGCTTGCTGGTTTTGCTGCTGCCAGCAGCCGCGACCTCAAACACCATAATCATACTGCCGGTTTTTACTTTATCGCCGGTAGCTACCTTAATGGCTTTGACGGTACCGGCAAATGGCGCCGGTACTTCCATCGAGGCTTTGTCGCCTTCAACAGTCAGCAGGGATTGCTCGGCCTCGACACTGTCGCCTACGCTGACCATGATCTCGGTCACTTCGACTTCATCGCCACCGATATCCGGTACTTCTACCTCTTTGTCTTCCGTGCCTGCTGCGTCTTCGCTACCTGCTGGCTCATCGGCTGCGGCTTCGTCCGCGCTATCCTTCGCATCAGTCTCAGCAGCAGCCTCGGCTTTGTCGCCATCTGCCGCTTCAAACAGCATAATTAAGCTGCCGGTTTTGACTTTATCGCCGGTGCTGACCTTAATGGCTTTGACCACGCCGCCTTCGCTGGCCGGTACTTCCATTGAGGCTTTGTCGCCCTCCACCGTGATTAAGGATTGCTCCGGCTCCACTGTATCGCCGACGCTGACCAGAATTTCGGTGATTTCCACCTCATCGGCGCCAATGTCCGGCACATGAATTTCAATGCTCATTTGTCGTCCTCTTATGCGTACAGTGGGTTGATTTTATCGCTGTCGATGTCGAATTTCTTGATGGCCTCGGCCACCACCGACTTCTTCAGCGTGCCTTTTTTCGCCAGTTCGTTCAGCGCAGCCACCACAATGTAGCCAGCGTTTACTTCAAAGTGACGACGCAGGTTTTCGCGGCTGTCGGAGCGACCAAAGCCATCGGTACCCAGCACCTTGTACGAATCGGCCGGCACAAAAGCCCGTACCTGCTCAGCGTAGCTCTTCATGTAATCAGTCGCGGCAATGGCCGGAGCGCTGTTCAGCACAGTGGTGATGTAAGGCACTTTTTCCTCAGCTTCCGGGTGGAGCATATTAAAGCGCTCGCAATCCTGACCGTCCCGTGCCAGCTCGTTGAACGAGGTCACAGAGTAGACATTGGAGCCAATGCTGTACTCTTCACTTAAGATTTGTGCTGCCTTGCGCACTTCATTCAGGATGGTACCGGAACCCAGCAGCTGTACCTGAGCTTTATCGCCGGTCAGGCTTTCCAGTTTGTACATACCACGACGAATGCCCTCTTCCACACCTTCTGGCATAGCACCGTGATGGTAGTTTTCGTTCATCACCGTGATGTAGTAGTAGACATTTTCCTGCGCAGGGCCGTACATGCGGCGAATACCGTCCTGAATAATCACCGCCAGCTCATAAGCGTAGGTTGGATCGTAGGAAATGCAGTTGGGTACGGTGCCAGCCAGCACATGGCTGTGGCCATCTTCATGCTGCAGGCCTTCACCATTTAACGTAGTACGACCGGCGGTGGCACCCAGCAGGAAACCACGCGCCTGCTGATCACCGGCCAGCCAGGCCATATCGCCCACCCGCTGGAAACCAAACATCGAGTAGTAGATGTAAAACGGGATCATCGGCAAATCGTTGGTGCTGTACGACGTCGCCGCCGCCACCCAGGACGACATAGCGCCCAGCTCGTTGATGCCTTCCTGCAATACCTGGCCCGACACATCTTCTTTGTAGTACGACACCACAGAGCGATCTTCCGGCGTATAGCCCTGACCGCGGGGGTTGTAAATACCAATCTGACGGAACAAGCCTTCCATACCAAAGGTACGGGCTTCATCGGCAATAATAGGTACAATCTGCTTACCGATGTGCTTGTCTTTTAACAGGATATTCAGCGCACGTACAAAGCCCATGGTGGTAGAGATATCACGTTTTTGCTCTTCCAGCAGCGGCTCGAACGCACTGAGCTCTGGCAAAGTCAGTTCGTCGCTAAAGCGTGGCAAACGCACCGGCGTATAACCATGCAACGCTTTGCGGCGCTCGTGCAGGTAGCTGTGCTCCGGCGTGCCTTCTTCCAGCGTGATGTACGGCAGCTCGTCGACCTGATCTTCGCTGATAAAATCTTCCAGCTTCAAACGCTTGCGAATTTGCTTCACATGCGTCATGTCCATTTTCTTCACCTGGTGAGCAATGTTCTTACCCTCGGCTGCTTCACCCATGCCGTAACCTTTGACGGTTTTTGCCAGAATCACGGTTGGCTTATCGCTGCACTCCTGCGCTGCTTTAAAGGCCGCATACAGCTTGGATGGCTCATGGCCACCGCGCTTTAAGGCAAAGATTTCTTCGTCGGTCATATCGGCGACCAGCGCAGCGGTTTCCGGGTAACGGCCAAAGAAATGCTTACGCACATAAGCACCATCTTTCGATTTGTAGGTCTGATAATCGCCATCGACGGTTTCGTTCATCAGCTCCAGCAGCTTGCCGGTGGTGTCTTTGGCCAGCAGCTTGTCCCAGCCACTGCCCCACACCACTTTGATCACGTTCCAGCCGGCACCGCGGAACAGACCTTCCAGCTCCTGGATGATTTTGCCATTGCCCATAACCGGGCCATCCAGCCGCTGCAAGTTGCAGTTAACCAGGAAGCACAGATTGCCAAGGCCTTCACGGGCAGCAAATGAAATGGCACCACGGGATTCCGGCTCGTCCATCTCGCCATCGCCTAAAAAGGCATAGACGCGTTGCTGGCTGGTATCTTTTAAACCACGGCCGTTTAAGTACTTTAAGAAACGGGCCTGGTAAATGGCGGCAATAGGACCAAGGCCCATCGACACGGTTGGGAACTGCCAGAATTCCGGCATCAGCTTCGGGTGCGGGTAGCTGGATAAACCTTTACCTCCCACTTCCTGGCGGAAGTTGTCCAGTTGCTCAGCCGTTAAGCGGCCCTCGACAAAAGCACGGGCATAAATACCGGGTGAAATATGGCCCTGGTAAAACACCAAATCGCCGCCATCTTTATCGTTCGGCGCACGGAAAAAGTGGTTGAAACAGGTTTCGTAGAACGCTGCAGACGACTGGAAAGACGCCATATGGCCGCCCAGCTCCAGGTCTTTTTTCGAAGCCCGCAGCACAATCATAATGGCATTCCAGCGGATCACCGAACGAATGCGCCGCTCCAGATTGACATCGCCCGGGTAGGCAGGCTCATCCTGAGGTGGAATGGTGTTGATGTAGTTGGTGGTAACGCCGGTCGGCATATCCACGCCTTCCAACCGGGCTTGCTCCAGCACCTGCTCCAGTAAGAACTGGGCACGTTCAACACCTTCTTCACGGACCACTGATTCCAGCGCTTGCAGCCACTCTTTGGTTTCGAGTGCGTCGATGTCCACTTGACTGACTTCAGACATATCGGGATTCCTTTGGTTGTTCACAGTTCAGCATTGCATGCTGTGTTAATGTGCATCGCCCTGTTGCGAACGGCGTAAAGAGCGCTCCAGCCGGGAGCGCTCTTTACCCACTTCAAGCAGAGCTTCTTCGATATAGGCCAGGTGCCGGTGGCTTGCCTGACGTGCTTTTTCCGGTTCGCCCTGAACAATGGCTTCCATCAGGTGTTCCCGATGGGCGTTCAGTTGCGCCTTGATTTCTGGTTTTTGCTGGATAGTCGCCAGGTTGGCATGAATATTCTGCTCCACCAAAGGGGTCATGCCACGCACCAGATGCAGCAACACCACATTGTGCGAGGCTTCTGCCACCGCCTGGTGAAAGGCCCCCACAGCCCGGGATTCAGCGGCTAAATCCGCATTGGCTTGCGCCTGACAAATGCTCTGATAGCGCTGCTCTATTTGAGCAAAATCGGCAGCCGTACCGCGCAGCGCAGCATAGTAAGCACAAATGCCTTCTAAGGCGTGGCGAAACTCCAGCAAATCAAACTGCGATTCCGGATGGCGGGCAATCAGTTCAAACAAAGGGTCGGTTAAGCCAACCGCCAGATTATCGCAGACATAGGTACCACCGCCCTGACGCCGTTTGACCAGCCCCTTGGCTTCTAATTTTTGGATCGCTTCGCGCAACGACGGCCGCGACACCTCAAACTGCAGCGCCAGCTCACGCTCTGGCGGCAGCTTCTGGCCAGGCGCGAAACTGCCTTCCAGCAGCATATGCTCCAACTGCTCAACAATGCGATCCGATAATTTGGCTGGTTTAATAATCAAAAGCGCCATCCGCCATCTAAGCTGTGCAAGCCGTGTAAATTGGTAAGACCAATTATCCGTAATGGTGGTTAAGGTATCAGTTTCTGCATAACAAGTAAATAAAGCAGAAGAAGTATGCAGATGCAAACCGGCAAAAAAGTTAGAGCTAAGGCTCTAACCAATGCAGCGTAAACAGGAACAGGAAAAATTGGTATGACCAGATCAACCTGACAGTAGATACAACAAAGCCGCTACAACAGAGCGGCTTTGTTCCGGCATTGACAATGATGTAATTTAACTTAACCAACCGGCCAGTGTCAGGATGGCAGTAAAGGCCAGGAAGAACAGAATATTGCGTTTGGCCAGCTGCACCATGGTGGCCGTTTCTTCGGCGGTATTGAGCATGGTTTCATCGATAGGCTCGGCAGCCGTGGCCACATCGATCACTACCTGCTCGTTCGGGCTGGTAAAGTCCAGAAAGTAACCCAACAGCGCACTGGAGGCACGCGAGAAATAACCGACCAGGGCAAAGCCAATGCCAAACAAACGTGCCGGGAACCAATCGGCAATATGCATCAGTCGCTGGTACGCCGGGGTGCCTTCGTGATCTTGTTGCAGCAAAGCCTCGAGCTGCAGCATTTGCGGATCTTCGCTGTGGCTCGGTTGGTTCAGCTGACGCAGAATCACATAGGTAATGATGCCAAAAGCGCCCAGCAGCAAAAACCAGAATAACACCGCGGCATAATAGCGGAAGTTCAGCCAAATAAGGCTCTGGCCGTAGCTGGCATCATCCAACTGCAGGCCGCTGTGCTGGCGAATTTGCTGCATCGCCAGAAAAGCCGCTTCATCGTCGTTACGGTCTTGCGCATTTAAAAACTGCTTATACAGCTGGCGGTAATGCCAGCAACCAATCGCCAGCAACAATAACAAGGCATTGACCAGAGTGGTCACCAGCCATTGGTCAATCAGGCAAAGCAACAACCAGACCAGAAGGCCTGGCAACAGGATCCAGCCATACTGGCCAATCGGATGCTGGGCTACCTGAGCCAGCTTGCTGTCTGCCGTTAGCGAAAACCAGCTTTTGACATAACGACTGCCCTGCCACAGTTCACTGCGGGCGGCCAGCCGCTCAATGATCAGGGCCAGTAACATACTCACTAAGGTCATAGGGTGCTCTCCTGTAATGCCGTCCGGTAACGCTGCCAGTCAAACGCCGGGCCGGGGTCCGTCTTGCGTGTTGGCGCTATGTGCTGATGCCCGACAATTCGCTCCGGCGTAATGGCCGGGTAGTGTTGCATCAACCAGAGTGTTAAGCGCGTTAAGCTCTGGTACTGAGCATCAGTATACGGCAAATCATCGGTGCCTTCTAACTCAATACCAATAGAAAAATCATTGCACTGCTCCCTGTCAGCAAAGCAACTGACGCCGGCATGCCAGGCGCGCCGGTCAAACGGCACGTACTGCCATATCTGGCCATCGCGCCAAATCACGCAGTGCGCCGAAACCCGTAAATGGGCAATCTCAGTAAAAAAGGGATGGGCAGATACATCTAACTGGCCAAGAAAAAAATCGTCGATGTGGCGTTTTCCCTCCCCGGCAGGAACAAACTGGCCTGGCGGTAAACTAATATTATGGATCACCAGCAAGCTGATGCGTTCACCATCGGGGCGCTGATCGCAATGCGATGACTGGCGTACAAGATCCACCGGGGCTTGCAGCATAATTTTCCTGTTGGCATAAGCTAGTTTGGCCGTATCATAGCACTGGTAGGCGATGGGCTCTATAAAAAGAGAAGCAGATGACAGAGAAGCAACCAACTGAATCGACAGAATATATCGGTAAAAGCTTTACCGTGATAGCCTGGCTGTTGCTGCTTGGCTTGCTGGTCTGGTGGTTTCAGGGCTATTTGCACAACCAGAACAATCCCAACCAACAACTGCACAGCATTCAGGGCGTGCAGGGCGAAATTCGCACCACCTTAATGCGTAACCGCACCGGCCATTATGTCGGCACTGCCTTGATCAACGGCCTGCCAGCCGACTTTATGCTGGATACCGGTGCCACTACAGTCGCTGTTTCGGAACAGGCCGCCAGACGACTGGGCCTGAGCAAGGGCCAGCGCATTCAGGTAATGACCGCCAATGGCGTGGCGGATGCTTGGCGCAGCCAGATTGACGAGTTGCAATTGGGTGATATTCGGCTGCGGCAGGTGGAAGCCAGCATCGTGCCCAATCTGAGTGGCACCGAGATTTTATTAGGCATGAGCGCACTGAACCAGTTAGAATTCAACCAACAAGCCAACCAACTGACCCTGATACAACGCTGATTCCTATGTCAATGACCATTACCGCTGAACTGCAGCACCATATTCGCGCTTCTGTTGCCGCCGCGCTGGCAGAAGATTTAGGCAATTTGCCGGTCGAACAAGGCGATATTACCGCCAGCCTGATCCCGGCTGAGCAGCAAGCCAGTGCCACCATCATCAGTCGGGAAGCCGCTATCATCTGCGGTGTGGCCTGGGTGAATGAGGTTTTCCAGCAACTGGACCCCAGTGTGCAACTGGACTGGCAAGTGCAGGACGGCGACAGTGTTGCCCCAAACCAGCTGCTCTGCCGTTTGCAGGGCAATGCCCGCAGTTTGTTGACCGGTGAGCGCAGCGCGCTGAATTTTTTGCAATGCTTAAGTGGCACCGCCACCACCACCGATCTGTATGTGCAGCAATTGGCGGGTAGCCACACCCAATTGCTCGATACCCGTAAAACCCTGCCGGGGCTTCGGCTGGCACAAAAATACGCTGTGCTGTGCGGCGGTGGCCAAAACCACCGCATTGGTCTGTTCGATGCGTTTCTCATCAAAGAGAACCACATCGCCGCCGCCGGTGGCATCGACAAAGCCGTGGCGCAGGCTCGCAGTAACTTTCCCGGCAAGCCGGTGGAAGTGGAAGTGGAAAACCTGACGGAGCTGCAACAAGCTCTGACGGCCGGTGCCGATATTATTATGCTGGATAACTTTAGCCTGGCCGATATCCAGCAAGCCGTTGCCATCAATCAACAGCAAGCCAAGCTGGAAGTGTCCGGTAATATCACCAGCGAACGGCTGCGCGATCTGGCCGCTACCGGTGTGGATTTTATTTCCTCCGGTGCTTTAACCAAGCATGTGCAAGCCATTGATTTATCCATGCGGTTGCAGATTAAGCAGTGACCGCTACAGCTAGCAGCCTGCAACAGCAGGCTGACTACCTCCAAAAAACTGACACGGAACTGTCGGCTTCTGTTACACTCAAACAGGCACTCTCAGCAACCTTGAACACAAGCCATGCAGCAATCAGACACGCCGCGCACCGGCCGGGTGGTGTTCTGGCAGGATGTGAAAGGCTTCGGATTTCTCATCTGCCAGCAAAGCCAGCAAAAGCTGTTTTTTCATATCCGTGATTTTGTCACCAAATCCGCTCGCCCCGAACTTGGCGATGAGCTGCAATTTACCCTAAGCACCGATAAACATGGCCGCCCCATCGCCACCCGGTTGCAATTTACCGATGCCGATAAACAGCAAGCCCAGCCCAGCAAAACCAGCCAGGCCATAAATCTGGACTATGCCGAAGATGTGTCGCTGTATTTTCGAAGTGGCTTTTTGATGCTACTGATTATCGCCCTATTGTTTGGTAGCCTGCCCTATGTGCTGCCCATTTTGTACATCGAAGCCAGCCTCTTTACCTACTGGCTGTATCAGCAAGACAAGGCGGCAGCGGTGAGCGGCCAGGTGCAGCGCCTGCCGGAAGAAAGCCTGCAACTATACAGCTTTATCGGTGGCTGGCCCGGCGCCCTGCTTGCACAAAAGAAGCTGGCGCATAAGCGGAGTAAATTCCGTTTTCAGCGTGAGTTTTGGTTGGTGGTGCTGGGTAACGCCTTGCTAATCGCCTGGCTGCTGAGTAAGCACGGCCAGGAATTTATCGGTCGGTTAGCCTTGTTTGGCAGCTAAACACCAACCCTACCCCTTCAGAAACAAGTCACGTATACTCAATCTATTGAAAACCTTGACCTGAGAAAGCCATGCCATCCCGTATCGATGACACTGTGCAACAACAATTGGTGGCTCTGGCCAATGCAAACCATCAGCTGGATGCACTTTGGCTGTACGGTTCCCGCGCCAGGGGCCAAGCCTCTGCACAGAGCGATTTCGACTTGGCCGTGCTTTTTTCTCACTACGAGCCGGATCCTCTGGAGCGACGACTGGCTCCGGAGCTGCTAGCGCTGGATTGGCAACAACAACTGCCTGATATAAAGCTGTCGGTGATTGATATGCAACAGGTGGCACTACCACTGGCTTATACCGTCATCCAGGACAACACCTTGCTGTTTTGCCGTAACGACTTCGCCCGGCTCGAACTGGAGCGCCGGCTGATGTCCAAATGGGAGCTGGATCATCTTTACCATAAGGCCCACTATGCTTGATGCGTATTTAGACAACTTGGTTGAACACAGCCTCGAATGCCTGCAGTTACTGAATGAAATTTCGCTGCTGGCAAGTAAGGGCACTCTCACCAAAATCGAGCAAAGCGCTGCCGAGCGCCAATTGCAGGTGCTTACCGAAGCCGCTATTGGCATTGCCAAGCATTGGGTGAAACAGCAGCAAGGCAGTGCACCGGCCGATGCTTACAGCAGCTTTGAAAAACTCAGTCAGCTTGGTTTGCTAACAGCAGAAGAGCTGGGTCAATGGCGAAAAATCATTGGTCTGCGTAATGCCTTAGTGCATGATTACCTGAACTTTAGCCGTGAGGTGTTGCAACAGGTGTTAACGCAGCGCCATTACCTGCAGGTGTTTGATTTTATCCAGCAGGCGGTGCTGGCTCTTCGCTCAGAACCTTAATAGAAATGTGAATCTGGCCCTGATTCTCGGCTGGCATTGTTTGGTTCTTAAGCGGCTACTTTAGCTTGTCGTAATCCGCAGGCTCTGTGTCAGCTACCTTGTGCATACTGGCAAGAAAAGCTTGTTCATTGCCTTGCTGCTGGCGGGCTTGCAGATACTCTTCCGTCAATAAGGCGGTCATTTTTTCTGCCACGGCAGAGGACACAAACTGATTGATCGAAACACCATCTTTTTTTGCCAGAGCCTTAACCTGTTGGTGCAAGGAGTCTGGTAATCGTAAACTAAGCGTACTCATTTTAGCCTCCGTTTTCGCTCTAACAATTGTTGCGGCGTGATTGGCTTTATGCCAAAAGTTGCGCTTCGCTTAAAATCACGCACATTAAAAGTCACGATGAATTGGCTTTGCGACTGCACTGCAAGCTCTAACACCATATCGTCTTGCGGATCTTTCAGACAAGGCCGCCACAAATAATAAATTTGACACAGTTGAGCTTTTGTCAGTAAATAATTCAAAACATTATCGATGTCTGCTGGTACCAAATTTGGTATCAGGCCGGGACGTTTTAACACGGCCTCATACTCAAGAAAAAGCGGCACAGATACAGCTGGTTTGAACCAGTCACTGGTTAATTCCAGCAATAACTGATGCGATGCGCCATGTTGAGAACGAAGCGCAGCAACCAGCACATTGGTATCTATGACAACTTTATCCATATTTAGTATTATAAGTGATACCAAAAAATCCACAAGTTGCCTGACTTTTAGCGCGAGTTCTGACTGCTGGCGCTGCCGGGCGCCAATTGCAGGTGCTGTCCGAAGCAGCTATTGGCATTGTCAAGCATTGGATGAAGCAACAGCATGGCAGCACTCCGGCGGATACCTAAAGCAGCTTCGAAAAACTCAGTCAGCTTGGTTTGCTAACAGCAGAAGAGCTAGGTCAGTGGCGAAAAATCATTGGTCTGCGTAATGCCTTTTGATCGTTAAACCAACCAGCCCTGACCATCCTGCGCTCCAAGAATTACCATAATTTCTATGTAGGTGCCTTGGATACGGTAATAAATATGGTCAGCGCCACAAGTGCATCTGTGATAACCAGGACGAATATGATCTACTGATTGATACAAAAACGGATTCTCAGCGATGCTATCAAACATGGTAAAAAACGCGTAAAAATAACTATCGGCCTGCTGCTGACCAAAGTGCTCTACTCCATAGTCATAAATACGTCGTAAATCTTCTTTTGCCAGTTGAGACATCCGCACTTCATGCATTCTTAGCTAAGCCCTGCTTAAACTCCCGCAATATCTCATCTGCGCTTTGGTGGGTAAAACCACTTTGCTCGGCCTGAGCCAGCCTGTTATTAATGGCTGCAGCACGGCGGGCATTGCGGATAAGCTCATTAATCAACTCGCTTTTGCTGCTGTACTCAGCGCCTTCTTTTATTTGCTGTTGCAACCATTCATCGTTTGGCTGACTTAACGTAATACTCTGACGGGCCATCAGGTTCACCTCTTCACTTGGTGCATAATTGCATCTAAAGTACACCAAAGGTAACCGCAGGTAAATACCGCTACAGGCCGGGCCACGTACAAAGCAGCTCTCGATGGTCTCATGGATGGTTTATGGATAGCGCGGCCACCGGCATTAATTTTATTTTATCCAACGCTCTCACCAACCATGTGCAGGTATACGACTAGCTGAACTTTAGCCGTGAGGTTTTGCAACGGGCACTACCCCAGCGCTACTAGCTGCAGGTGTTTGATTTTATCCAGCTGGCGTTGTTTGGCTCATAAAGCGTCAGTTTTTCTTTGGCTTTAATAAGGTGATCTGTTGATATAAATTGGGCAAATCATGTTCGATGGTTTTCCAGACTATTTCAAAGTCAATTTTGAAATAACCATGCGCTAGCGCATTTCTCATTTGGTAGGCATAAGCCAGCGGGAGATCGGGATGTGCCTGGGTAAATTCAGGAAAATGCTTTTCAATATTTCGGCTGGCTTTCAAGATTACGAATCACCGCATCCTGAA
Organism: Alkalimonas sp.; assembly: GCF_020831925.1. Lineage (GTDB taxonomy): Bacteria > Pseudomonadota > Gammaproteobacteria > Enterobacterales > Alteromonadaceae > Alkalimonas. The sequence continues at coordinate 4,889 of NZ_JAFIFQ010000059.1, read as the reverse complement.
CAAGTTCACTGTCAAGGAAGCTTAGTTCATCCATATCCTCGGTGTAGCTTTCAATTCGCTCAATGGCTTCAGTGATATGACCAAGATAACCGTCAAGTCTGCTCTATTTGCCACTCATACAGGGATTGCTTCCGAGAGCACTTCAGCACGAAAGGCTTCAGGTAAAGCGGCAGGGGTTACCACATCCACTGGAACTTGCAACAACTGAAGCAACTCATGCCGAATAGCCCCAATGTCGAATAAGGTGGTGTCGGCTGTTGGGTCAACCAGAATGTCCAGATCGCTCAAGTCGGTATCATCACCACGCACCACAGAACCAAAAACCCGTGCATTTTTAGTGTTATGAGCAGTAATAATGGCGCGAATCTCAGCTCTATGCGTCTCCAATGCTATGGATGGTCTCATTATCACCTCACTGTATTCATTCAGTGCATCAAGCAATCACTTATTGCAGTGTGCATACCGGCAAATTCCAGTACCAGTTAAGCAGTAGCTTTTACAAGTATACCATGATTCTTTTGGTACTTGAGTAGCCGCTTCAGTTTGTCATCATCCGCACGCTGCGCAGGCGTTACTTGCAACACCCTGAGAAAAAAGTGAATCGGCCCCGATTCTCATGCAAGCAGTTAGCAGCAACGAAAATAACCCTTTCGGGCAAGTATTCCCAACAAGCAGGCCCGACAACTAATACTTTAATACTAATTTTTATGGGCTCATTTTAGTAACAAAAAACCAGTATTTTCCTTTTATATCAATCCTCTAAAAAAAAATCCAAAAAATTCAGTATTTCAACTTGCGCAATTGGTAATTTAACCCAGAATAAGAGGTAGCCTTGCAATGGCTGTTAACAACTCAGGAGTTTTACTATGAAGTCTATGCAAAAAACCCAACAGGGTTTCACTTTAATTGAATTGATGATTGTTGTGGCAATCATTGGTATTCTGGCTGCTGTTGCGTTGCCTGCTTATCGTGATTACACCCAGCGTAGTGCCAATGGTGCTTGCCTGGCTGAGGCTCGTTCTTACATGTCAAGTGCTGTTTCAGATATGGCAGATGATAGAGATCCACCAACTTATGAACCAAATGCATGTGATGTGAGCCCTCAGGTTGCAGCAATGGATAAAGGCGCCTATGCATTAAACACCGCTGTCACTTTTGTTTCTAAACAACGTGGTACTGCGGGCATTAAAGAAGATGTGACCTGCTTTGCTGGTACAGGTGCTTGTGAGCTTGCTGGCGCCGCTGCTACACCTCCTGCCACAGGTGGTTAATCTCTACTAACTTTACTAAAAGGCGCCTTGATGGCGCCTTTTATTTGTTACTGTGGAATACAATGAAAGCTGCTGCTGCCTTACTCGCAAATTTCTGCCTGCTACTGCTACTGATGAGTTGGTGCAATCTGGTTGATACGATTGGGCACCTGCTTAGCAGTCGCTTGCTGATCCTAGGGACCATTCTGCCATCCTTGCTGGTAATGGTACGCAAGCAACTTACAGTAAAACCAGTGATCAGCACACCCAGTCAGCAAATCATAAAAGCCAAAACAGTCTGTGTTGGCTGTTTTCTAATCCTGCTACTGCTTTATAGCCATCTGATGGCGCAATTGGGTATCGCCCCATTCTCCAGCTTTGTCTTTGAATATCTGTTGCTACTCCCATTGCTCTTACTCCTATTACCGAAATACCTGTTGTTTGTCAGTAAGCGACAAGCAGAACCAGAGGATGAATATGCCCGCTTAGGTCTCTGTTTGTTGCGACTAAAGCATTTTTTTCTGGCTGAGCACAAAGCCTTACTACTAAAAAGCCTGGTCAAATTGCTATTTATTCCCATTATGGTTGGTGGCTTGTTTGATATAGCTGAACACCTTGTTTTGTTCAATTGGTCTTTGCACCCAATGGCTTTGGTGAAAGGCCTGTTTTTCTTTGGCCTGGCATTTGATTTAATTATCGCCAGCATTGGCTATGTGTTTGCCAGTAAACTGCTTGATAACGATGTAAAAAGCACCGACGCCACGCTTTCTGGCTGGCTGGTCTGCATGATTTGTTATCCACCTTTGCTGATTGTCTATCAATGGTTTGCCAAGCAAACCGATGATTTTCTGTGGCATGATTGGCTTCACATGGACCATCCGCTTTACTGGTTCTGGGCTTTTATCATTACTCTTAGTTGGCTGACCTATTGGTTATCAACCGCCAGTTTTGGCTGGTACTTTTCCAACCTGACCTGGCGTAAGCTTATCGACCTTGGCCCCTACAAATACACCAAACACCCGGCCTATGTAGCCAAAAATATCTACTGGTGGCTGCATACAGTGCCCTTTTATGGCGTCAACAACCACTACGAGCTGTTACGCAATCTGGCAGGTTTGACCTTTGTAAGTAGCATTTACTACCTAAGAGCAAAAACAGAAGAGCGTCACCTGATGCAATTTCCCGAGTATCAGGCCTATGCCAAACATATTGCTACACAGGGTCTACTGGCTCGCATACGAAAACTACTTTTACCTCATAAAGTATCGCAATCATGAGACCGTACTTTTTACTAGGAGTCCTTTTGTTGGTAATGGTGTTTGGCATGGTGAAACATGCCGACACTATCCGCTACCAGTTTGCCATGCAGCTTCCTAATGCGCATCACTGCAGTCATGAAGTATCGCCAGAACTCCAAAGTTTATTGCAACAATTGCATCAGTTAGGGTTACCTGGTGGGCAGGTATCCATTCTGCCAGCTAATGGCCCTGCACAACATTGTGCCTTTGGTTGGCATTTTCAGGGACTATGGCCTAAGCAGGTACGGCTGGAGCACGCATTTCGTTACGCCAGTTTATCCAAAGTACTAACCGCTTTGACCACCTTCTCGTTGCTTGAACAAGACAACATTTCACTTACTAGCCCCTTACTAGATTTACTGGCATCACCCGGCCCTTTCCTGGATGAGCGACTATCGCTTATCACAATACAAGATTTGCTATCCCATCGAGCTGGTTTTGATCGGGCCCTATCAGGGGACCCAATGATGCAAGCAGAGCCATGGTGCCCCACAGAAATGAGCACTCTGCAGAGCACTATGCTGGATTTTTCTCCCGGCGACAGAATGGCCTATTCGAACTTAGGGTATTGTTTACTGGGCCAGGGTATAGCAAACCAAGCACAGCAACCGCTTAAAACCTTGATTCAGGAAACCCTGCAATTAGCACAATTCCCAAGCATTCAGCCCGTCGAAGTAGGTCGACTCCATTCACGGGAAGTAGGGTATTTTTATAACCCGCCGGACAATAAGGCCGCCTTATTGCAGTTGAACCCTGAGGCTATGCTTGCGTCCGGGGGCTGGATGGGTACAGCAACCGATCTGAGTCAACTGATACAGCAACACTTACCACTCTGGTATACAACAGAGCTGTCAATTTCCAATGACGAGTATCTGAAAAATTGTGACGTGACTGAATGGCGACAATGCCATGGTTTGGTTTTTTATCAGCAGAGAGTAAGCGATAAAAGCATCCACTACTGGCGTGATGGCAGCTTGCCAGGTGTGACTGCACTAACCATGCTCACAGCGGAAGGAGATGTGCTGGTGTTGCTGGCAAACTATCGCCCCTATCATTGGTTGCCTTTCAATGACCAACTTGGGCTATTCGTGAGTGAGTTTCTTCGTCAGGGGAATGGCTGAATAAGTAGATACCAGCCGAAGCCAATAAGCTGGCTGCAAGTAACTCCACAGACTCTTCAATAACATAGTCCATCCACCAGAATCCAAGGGGATCCTGATAATGAATAATGTCACTACCTTGCCAGGGTAGAGAATAAGCAGCAGCTAAGTGTTCAAAAAGCCAAGTACCTACCTTTGCATACCAATCGCCAATATTTCTGGATGCTGACGCAAAAGTGGCAATCCCATAAAACAGATAACCTCCGGTGAAAAAGGTCATTTGCCATTTGCTTAATAGACGTTGTCGCCAAATTATTAGATATGCGACCGCCATCACAGCGGCCATAGCTACATAGATAGCCAGCTCAATAACTGTTCTGGATAGTGAACGACGCCACTCCATCGATGTTACGTCATAACCTAAAACGTACTCACCAAGCCAGGCTGAAGTAACATGCCGGACATTAAAGCAGTCTTCGGCATACATCCAAAGCAAACCAGAAATATCGGGGTCAGAACCTGAGGGATCCCCACAAATTTCTCTTTTTCATACAATGGTATAGCATGTCGTCTCAAGCAAGTGTTTACAGTGATGTAATGCCTCGCGCCATTGCTTTATTGTCAGCTTCATGCGTTTTGCGATAGCACGTAATCCCAGTGTATGAAACGATAAAACACGTTTTCCCCGCTCGGTATTAGCCTGAAACTGCCAATGCTTCTTGGCTACGGTTATCCCAACACCGAGCAATATAAGTGCTAAACAGGCTAAGTTGATCAACAGCAACAAAACACTAATGCGATGACGTTTGGTACTGCAGCTTTGCTCAAATCCCAGACCAAACTTGGCACTTTTCATATCTCTGAAGCTTTCTTCTATCTGCATGCGTTGCCGATAAATCGCCACTACCTGCCTGCTGTGGTTTCTTGATGCCGGTATATTTGATGCCAGCAGCCAAGGCTCGGTATTTCCTCTTGAATGCGTTTTGGTTGCTTTTGAGCGCTTGAAGCTGCCATCCGCATTGTGCACATGGCGTCCTTTGCTTTTTTGTTTATACAGAGTCAATGTGCAAGTAAAGGGGTTATACCTTGCAATGTCTGCTTCATATTTCTTAGGGCGCTGAGTTGCTCTAACAAACAGCTGACTAATACACTGCCAGTGCGCACCACGGTCTGTTGAATAGAAGTTTGGCTTACGCACCCGGCCAACAAAATACCACCCCAGAGCCTTAACCTGACGGAAC
>NZ_JAFIFQ010000058.1 GCF_020831925.1 Alkalimonas sp. | reverse complement strand
GGTACGGCTGCGCGAGGCCACCAGTAGGCTGCTGCATGGCAGCGCACGCTGGGCAGATCGGCTGTGGAAGCCGGTGTAATAAGCGATGGCTCTGCTTGATTGTTAGTAGCCAATCAGCACAGCCATCACTAGCATTAATATGGCCAGTACAATGTAAATAGCCACCAGAGGCATCACAAAGCGTGCCCAACTGGTCCAGGACACCTGAGCAGTCGCAAGGTAAGCCAGCAGGGTGCCGGAGGTCGGTGTGAAGATGGTGGTGATGCCATTGCCGAATAAAAAGGCCAGCACAGTGGTATGTGGACTAACGCCGACCAACTGGCCTATGGGCCCCAGAATAGGCATGCTGACAGCTGCCTGGCCCGAGGTGGAGGGGATTAAAAAATCCAGCAGTAGCTGTGAGACAAACATGCCCTGCACGGCGAGCAATGGATTGTCTTCTCCGACCATGCTGGTGAGCTGGAAAATAACGGTATCAAGGATTTGACCATTTTGTAAGGTAACAGCAATGGCAAAAGCAACACCAATCAGAATAGCGGCCAGCAGAATTTTTCGCATGCCTTCCACAAAAGCATCGGCTGCGCCATTGGCTCCTAACCCACTGATGCTGGCTAATATCACCGCCAATGCGATGTAAAAGGCTGTCAGTTGCTGATTGCGCCATTCAAAGGTGGTGGAGCCATACACCAGCAAGCCTATGCCAATGGCAAGTGTGCTGAGCATCAAGGCATGGCGGGTACTCAGCTTTGCACTGTCGAATTCAATCTTGATGGTTGGATCAAAGCCTTCCCGTTTAATCATCAGCATCATAAATGCGATCCCAACCAGGGTGAATACAATGAAGGCAACCAAGCGCATACTGATGCCACTGAATACCGGCACATCGACCAAGGGTTGGGCGACTGTCAGTGCGACAGGGTTGGTGACAGAGGCAAGAAAACCTGCCTTCACCGGTATAGTGAGTATGGCGAGCCCCATCAGGTTGGACAGGCCAAGTCGGCGAGCCATTTCCACCATTAGCGGGATGATCAGCAAGTACTCTGATGCCAGGCCCAAAAAGGTGCTGCCAGCGGCAAAAACCACCATCAAGGATGGAATCAACAGGTAAACATTACCACGCAAGGCACCGAGCAAGCGTTCGAGACCGGCTGTGACAGCTCCTGCTTTGGTCATAATGCCGAACATGCCACCAATGATGAGTACCATAAAAATCAGATTGGCCCCACGTTCCAGCCCTTGTGGGATCGACAGCAGCATTTGAATCACACTCACCGGCTGTGCCTGGGCTGGATCATCGTTGATACGCCACAAGTTGCTCAGGCTGTTATTTTTTTCCACACTTTGAAATGAGCCGGGTACCACCAGATTGCCATCGCGTTCAAAACTACCAGCTCCCACTAGGTAGGTCAGGGCTGCGGCCAGTAGCAGGATACTCAGTAAAATAATGATAGGATTATTGCCTTTGTGCTGCTGGCTCATCGCTGCCGGTTGTGCTTCAGGCTGCTGTAAGTGAACGGGCAGTTTCTCGTTGCTGTGGTTTGGCATGATGACTCTCAAAAGTAATACAAAGCAGTCTTAGCTTAGCTTAGCTTTGCCTGGATAAATTTTGCGATTGAGGCGGTAACCTGCATCAAGTCGTGCTGAAATGCATCGAACCGGTCGCTTTTACTGAAGCTGGCTTCATTCATATAGAGCTGCCTGTTAATTTCAATTTGCACGCTATGGCAGTGCTGTGCTGGCTTGCCGTATGCCCGCACGCAGTGTCCGCCCTTGTACGGATGATTCACGGCTACCTGATAACCCAACCGCTGAAAACTTTCCTGGATACAGGCAGTAAAATCAGGATCGCTGCTGCTGCCGTCGGCATCTCCCAGCACAATATCAGGTCGTAGTGAGCCAGCATCAATATTCATCGCATTGCCACGTGATTTCATGGAATGGCAATCGATGTGCCAGACAGTGCCAAAGCGGCTTTGCAAGCTGCTTAATAGCTGACTTAGTTGTTGATGGTAGGGTTGATAATAGTCTCGGATACGCTGTTGTACAGCAGCAACGGGCAATGGTTCGGCATAGACCGGCCTTCCAGGCAGTGCAAAACGACGGATCAGGCCCATACCACGTTCACTGTAGCGTGTTGGGGTTATAGGCTCTGGCCATGGACTGGCTAAAAGAGATGGATCGATGTCACTAGGTGCCCGGTTTAAATCAATGTACATCCGCGATGCCTTGGCGCAAAGCAAATAGGCTCCATGGTTGGTGGCAGGCAGCCAGAGTTCATCGACAAAGGCATCCCAACCGGTTCTCAATTCCTCCAGCGACACCTGATAAGCAAAGTCTGCCGGTAATTCGAAGCCACTGTGAGGCGAATCGAACACCAATGGCAAGACATTGCTGCTGGTAGGGGAAAAGAGCGTAAAACTAGTCTGTTCTGTCATGCAAAAACTCCTGTCGGGCAACAACCAGGCGGGCAAGATCCATTTGCCCACTGCTGTGACTTAGAAATCGTAACTTACCTGCGCATAGATGAAGCGACCGACCGCATTGTAGGTTTGCTGATCGAAGTTGATATTCAGGTTTGTTCGCGATGTCGGTGGTTGCTTGTCCATCAGGTTATTGACCCCTAGCTTGATTCCAATACCGTTATCAAAATTGTAACCGGCAGAAACGGAGTGATAGACCATGGAACCAATGCTGAGCGCTTCCCCGGCAAAGGTTTCTGTGGTGTCGCCGATGTAGCGCAAGGTGTAACCGGCAGACCAGGCGTCATGTTGCCACTGGGCGGACAAAAAACCGCGCCAGGTAGGAAAGGCTTCACGCGATGCGGCGGTGCCCTTTTTATTCACTTCGACGAAAGTGCCGTCCGGTAAGGTTGATGATTCAACAAACTTATTTAATCTTGACAAGTTTGCAGCCAAATTCCAACGGCCATGGTCGGTGTTGAGCCGGTAGCGGATGACGGCATCCATTCCTGCAACTTCGGTTTTATTCAGATTCACCGGCCCATCGATAATATTGGTGACTTCGCCATTAGCTGCCCGTTGGATCACGCCACAGTTGCGGTTGGTATTGGCACATAAGTTGAGCAGGTTTTGAGCGCCAAAGGAGCTGATGGTATTGTCGATTTGAATGTTGTACCAATCCAGCGTCAGGCTAAATCCATCCAGTTGCGATGGGGTGTAGACCAGTCCGACCGAGATATTTTCTGAGGTTTCCGGTTCCAGCAAGATGTTGCCGCCTACGGTAATGGGGACATTGGCTTCATTTTGTGTGTAGCCAGTTGGTACACCGCCGCAACCGGGCAAACCAGCGTTACCCGAACAAGGATCATTGACTGCGACAAAGGATTCGCGTTCACCCTCAAACAGCTCCAGTACTGAGGGTGCCCTGAAACCCTCAGCCCAGGTGGCACGAAGCATCACATCTTCTACCGGGCGATACAGGATACCGGCTTTGCTGTTGACTGTACTGCCAAAGGTACTGTAATCGGAGAACCGACTGGCCAGGTTGAGCTCCAAATACTCTGCCATCGCATGGTTGGACAGCAGTGGAATGCTTAGCTCAGCATAGGCCTCGTACAAGTCGTAGCTACCAACGGTCCCTGTGCGCGGGGCCGACGAGGTGGTGTTGAAGGTGTTTACCCGTGGTGCAGAATTGATGATGCTATCAGGAATGTCTGTGCCTGACTCTTTGCGGTACTCCATTCCTGCTGCCAACATCAGATCACCGGCTGGCAAATCGGCAATACTATTGGTCAGGTTAAAGCGAACATGCTGTTGCTTGGCTTCGTTGGTATCTTGGCCGGTGAAGTTGATGTAACTGACCATGTCTGGTGTTAGGGTGTTAAACAGATTTACCGGCACGCAGCTGGCCAGCAAGTCGCTGACATCCGCAGCCAGCCCGCTGGCATCACAGGCTCGCATGCCAAGCGCCAGTTTATCCAGATGCAGCTGATTGTTTGAGACAAAGGTGCCTTTATTACGGGCGAAAGAGGCAAAGAGATCCCAGTGCCAATCGTTGGCGGTGTAGCCTTCTAAGCCAAAACCCAAGCGGGTGGTATCGACTGTTTGTGCATTGACCCTTAAGCCATTATCGACAAAAAAGTTGGTGGCCACAAAGTCGCTGCCGCTCAGTGCAACCCCAAATGGGTTCACACGCGGATCATTGGCGACAATGAAGCCTCGGCTGCCATTGACCACAGGGATGGCGGCGGAAAATTGTTGATCCGATTCGCGGCGGTTGTACACAGCCTCTATCCGCAGCCGGGTATCTTCGGAAATACCAAGCTGCCCGAGTTCAAATACACCCTGGCCGTAGATGCTTAGTCGACGGCTTGGGCCTACGACATAGTTGTCGTGATAACGGTTAAAGCGGTCATTGGCGCTGGCTGGTCGCCAGCTGCTGAGCTGATTGCCATCGGTGCCAGGCTCGCGGGTGATACCCTGGGCCGGAATGTCAAAGTCGAACACTGAGCTGAGTGCATTGCTGCGAAACAAACCTTCACCAGATCCAAGCGACAGGCCATTCAGTGGGATGGCCGTCAACTCGCGATCTTGCGTTAAGATTGGCTTTTGGTCGGAGAAACTGGCAACCAGCATCAGATTGTGATTGCCAACATCCTGGCCAAGGCGCAGATCAAAGTTAACGGTTTCGCGATCACTGTGGGATGTTTGGCCATAATAGGCTTTGGCGTGAACCCCGGTGAAGTCTTTTAAGGTGTGAATATTGACCACCCCAGCGATGGCATCAGCACCATAGATGGCGGTGGCACCATCCTGCAAAACTTCCACCCTGTCAATCATGGCAAATGGGATGGTATTTAAATCAACGAAATCCCGAAAGCCACGGGTACCAGCGCCATTGACCCAACGGTTGCCATTTACCAGCACCAGCGAGCGGTTTTCACCAAGATTACGCAGGTTGATGCTGGCACTGCCGTGGCTGGTGCCTGCCGAGCCGTTGTCATTTAAACTGGCCCCAACCGAAGGAATTTCCTGCAAAACTTCGCCAATGGATAAAGCACCTTTCAGATCCAGATCGCTGCGTTCAAAACTTTGAATCGGGCTGGCTTCGGTTTCCCCCCGCCGCAGAATACGTGAACCGGTAACGGAAATCACCTCCACCTTCTGATCGGCCTCGGTGGCATCGTCGTTGATGGTCGTATTGGCTTGAGCCTGGCTTTGCAACGCGATAGAGCTCAGTATGGCGGCGGCCAGCATGGATTTTTTGAAATGTCCTGTTGTCATGGGATTCCCCTGATTCTTGTTATGGCGAACACTGAAAGCAGTGCTTGTGCAAAATTTAAGCTAGCAAAGCCGTTTATCCTATGCAATATTATTAGTTATTTGCATAAGCCAATAACAAATAGTTATGGACTCACTGAATTTAAAAAGCTTGGAATGTTTTCAGACGATTTTACAAACCGGCTCGGCCACAGCCGCGGCTAAACAGTTAGGTATTACTCAACCGGCAGTGAGCCGGCTTATTCAGGTACTGGAGCAGCAACTGGGTTTTGCCTTGTTTTACCGCGAACACAGTCGTTTGATCCCAACCGACGAAGCCAGGCATCTGGAGCAAGAAATTGCTTTGTTACTAAGCAGTGTTGAGCGCTTTAAAGCCCTGGCAAACTCGGTTGCTAAATCGGAGCTGGGATCGCTAAAAATCGTGGCCCCTGCCAGTTTTAGTGCTGGCCCTTTGTCCAGTGCGGTTGCCAGCTTTATGCAGCTCTACCCTTCCATATCCATTAGTATCGATGCGCACAGTCCACAGATGGCCCGGGAGCTGGTGGCGCACCGCTCGGTGGATTGCGGTTTTATTCAGTTACCGGAAACGCATCCGGGGTTGGTGTGTCAGCCATTGCTGAGCAGCAATCTGGTGTGTGCCATTCCCAGTCAGCACAAGCTTGCAGCTGAAACCGTGGTTGAGCTAAGCCAACTGGCATCCGAGCCATTGATTATGCTGGGGCAGGGGCGGCCAACCCGTATTCGGCTGGAAAAAGAGTTCAACAAAGCGGGCGTACGGATGATGGTGCGACTGGAAACTCATACCGTGGCAACCGCCTGTGCCTATGTGAAAAAAGGCCTTGGTATTGCCATCTTAAATGAAGTGCTGGCGGAACAATACTGCGACCAGCAGCTGGTATTGGTGCCGCTGCGGCCAGAAATCCAACATCAGTATGGTTTTATTTATTCCGCCTACGCCCCAATGCCTCGCCTGGTCGCCCGGTTTTATCAGCATTGTTTGGCGCATTTCTCTGCTGGCACAAGTCAGGCCTCTTAACCTCAGTGTGCATGAGCTATATTCCATTTTGGAATTAATATATCTTTATTTAGTATTTTTAATTATCAATAGCGGTCATTACTATGCGCTGAGGTAATGATTTACCTTCAGGGAGAACCAAATGATCACGTCTCAACAAACTGCGGAGCAACTGGCAGATCTAGCCAAGCGCTTAGAGTTACTGGTCGGACGGATTGAGTATGGCTCCATTGAACTAATTTTCCACCACGGCAAACTGGTTCAGTTGGAAAAAAATGAAAAAATCCGTTTGGACAAACCAGTGATATAAACACTTCCCATGCTGACCGGACCACCGGAAGCCTGGTTCCTAATAGTATTGAATTAAGGACCTCAGCATGAAATTTACTAAGATTTTAACTAGTACCGTATTCCTTCTTGGCAGCTTTGCCGCCATCGGCAACACCATTCTAAATGTATCATACGATCCAACCCGCGAATTTTACCGTGAATACAACCAGCTGTTTGCTCAGCATTGGCGTGCTCAGGGCCATACGGCACCGACAGTTCGTCAGTCGCATGGTGGTTCAGGCTCGCAAGCCCGCTCTGTGATTGATGGTCTGGATGCTGATGTGGTGACACTGGCATTGGCGTACGACGTGGATGCGCTGCGGGTACGCGCTAACTTGATCCCACAAGACTGGCAAAGTCGTTTGCCATTAAACAGCTCACCATACACTTCCACCATTGTGTTGTTGGTGCGCAAAGGCAACCCAAAGAATATTCAGGACTGGGACGACCTGGTGCGAGATGACGTGCAGGTGATTACACCGAACCCGAAAACATCAGGTGGTGCACGGTGGAACTATCTGGCGGCTTGGGGCTATGCACTTAAAAAGTATGGCTCTGAAGAAAAAGCCTATCAGTTTGTTGAAAAAATCTTCCGCAATGTCCCGGTGCTTGATCCGGCAGCGCGTGGGGCCACCAACACCTTTGTACAGCGTCGTATCGGCGATGTGTTTATCGCCTGGGAAAACGAAGCCTTTTTATCGGTAGAGCAATTGGGCCAGGGCCAGTTCGAGATCGTGGTGCCCAGTGTCAGTATTTTGGCCGAGCCGCCAGTGACGGTGGTGGATCGTAACGTCGATCGCAAAGGCACCCGGGCTGTGGCGGAAGCCTATCTGGAGTATTTGTACAGTGATGAAGCCCAGCATCTGGCAGCCAAGCATTTTTACCGTCCTGGCCGCCCGGAAATTGCTAAACAGTATCTGGATAAATTTCCAAAAGTGAATCTGTTCGGTATTGATGACGTGTTTGGCGGCTGGGACAAAGCGCAAAACGATCACTTCAATGATGGTGGTTATTTCGACCGGATTTTAGAAGCCATTAGTCGGCGCTAAAAAGCCATTGGCCACCGTTAAGTGTGAAGCCGGCCTGAACTGTACTTTGCAAATAGTGTACTGACAGTGAGGCCGGCCAGCGTGATAAGAGAGAGCAAGATGCGTACTGCAGCCTTAAAACCGGTGATCCCAGGGTTTGGACTGACCATGGGCTTTTCGGTCTTGTACTTAAGTTTGTTATTGATCATCCCTGTAGCCGGGCTAATTCTGTTTACATTGCAAATGAGTTGGGAAGATTTCTGGCGTGCAGTCAGCCATCCACAAGTGGTGGCTTCCTATAAATTATCGTTTCTGGCATCGTTTATTGGTGCCAGCATTAATGCTGTATTTGGTACCCTGGTTGCCTGGGTGCTAGTGCGTTACAGCTTCCCTGGTAAACGTATTATTGATGGTCTGGTGGACTTGCCTTTTGCCTTGCCAACGGCCGTGGCTGGTATCGCACTGGTGACGCTCTATGCTGGTACCGGCTGGGTAGGGCAGTATTTTGAACCTTTTGGCATCCGTATCGCTTACAGCCAGATAGGAGTCGTGATTGCTTTAACCTACATCGGACTGCCCTTTGTGGTTCGCACCGTGCAGCCGGTGTTAGCAGATTTTGAAAAAGAACTGGAAGAAGCCTCGGCAGCACTAGGCGCTAACCGGCTTACCACCATTCGCCGGGTGATTTTCCCAGCGATCCTACCAGCACTGCTTACTGGCTACGCACTTGCTTTTGCCCGTGCTGTTGGCGAGTACGGCTCGGTGATTTTTATTTCGGGTAATCTGCCCTACAAAACCGAAATTACTCCTTTGTTGATTGTTGCCAAAGCCGAGCAGTACGATTACCACGGCGCGGCGGCCATAGGCGTGGTGATGTTGGGGGCAGCCTTTATTTTGCTGCTGCTGATTAATGGCCTGCAATGGTGGGCGAGTCGCCGAGGATAAACTGATGACAACAACGAACACTTTACCACTTACCAGTGCTGAAGCTATGCAGTATACCCCTAAAGCAACCGCTGAGCCGGGCTGGGTTAAGTGGACACTGGTAAGCATTGCCCTGACCTTTTTAACCTTGTTTTTAATACTACCGTTGGTGGTGGTATTGTACGGTGCTTTTGAAGCAGGCATGCAGGTATGGTGGCAAGCGGTCACCGAGCCCGATGCGTTGTCGGCCATCCGCTTGACGCTGTTTGTGCTGCTGATTGTGGTGCCACTGAATGCCATTTTTGGCGTGGCCATTGCTTGGGCAATAGCCAAGTTTGAGTTTCGCGGCAAAACCATTTTAATATCGATTATTGATATGCCTTTTGCTATTTCTCCAGTGGTAGTCGGGCTTATTTTTGTTATTTTGCTCGGTTCGCAAGGCTGGTTTGGCCCCTGGCTGGCTGAGCATGATGTGCGTATTATTTTCGCCGTGCCAGGCATCGTCATCGTTATTTTGTTTGGTACCTTGCCCTTTGTTGCCCGCGAGCTGATCCCCTTGATGCAGCAACAAGGCAAGGAAGAAGAGGAAGCTTCGCTGACACTCGGTGCCAGTGGCTGGAAAACCTTCTGGCATGTTACCCTGCCTAACATCAAATGGGGGCTAATTTATGGTGTGGTGCTTTGTAATGCCAGGGCGATGGGAGAATTTGGCGCTGTCGCCATTGTCTCCGGTCGCATCCGTGGCGAAACCAATACCATGCCACTGCACATTGAAGTCTTGTACAACGAATACATGTTCACTGCCGCTTTTGCCGTTTCATCCTTATTGACCGGGTTGGCCCTGGTCACCATAGTGGTAAAAAGCTGGATTGAGTGGAAAGATGAACGCAAACAAAAATCGCCATCAGCGCATTAAAAAGTACAGAGGTTGTTATGAGTATCCATATTGAAGGCGTGAATAAACGTTTTGGCGATTTTGTCGCAGTAGATAATGTGAATCTGGCCATTAAAACCGGTGAGTTGACCGCTTTGCTTGGCCCGTCCGGCTCGGGTAAAACCACCTTGCTGCGCATTATCGCCGGGTTAGAGCATGCGGATAGTGGTGTGGTGCGTTTTAATAGCGAAGACATCACTGGGCGGCATGTCAGTGAGCGTGGGGTTGGTTTTGTGTTTCAGCACTATGCGCTTTTTAAGCACATGACAGTGTTTGAAAATGTGGCTTATGGTTTAACCGTTAAACCGAAAAAGCTGCGGCCTTCCAAAGCAGAGATCGCAAAAAAAGTGCATAAGCTATTGGAGTTGGTACAACTGGACTGGACGGCGGATCGCTACCCCTCGCAGTTGTCCGGTGGTCAGCGCCAACGTATTGCCCTGGCCCGGGCGCTGGCGGTCGAGCCCAAAGTCTTACTGTTGGATGAACCTTTTGGTGCCCTGGATGCTAAAGTTCGCGCCGAGCTGCGCCGCTGGCTACGCCGCTTGCATGATGAAATTCATGTCACCAGCGTCTTTGTCACGCACGATCAGGAAGAAGCATTGGAAGTGGCCGATCGCATTGTGGTGATGAACAAAGGCCGTATTGAGCAGGATGGCTCGCCGGAAGAGGTGTACGACAAACCCGCCAATCCTTTTGTGTATGAGTTTCTAGGCAACGTGAACCTGTTTCATGCCCGGGTGAAGGCCAGTGGCGAAACTCAGCTCACCACAGGCAATGCTACGCCGTCCTCTGCCAAGGAAACGGCCGAGCAGGATGGGCTGGCCTACGTGCGGGCGCATGAAATTGATGTACTCACCCAGCCAGAGGCTGAGGCATTGCCAGTAACACTGGATATGATCACCATGGTAGGACCAAGTGCGCGCTTGGAAGTTATCAGTAAAGATGATGGCCAGCTTATCCATATTGAGCTGCCAAAAGATAAGTTTAAAGCCTTAAACCTGCAGCAGGGCGATTCTGCCTGGATTAAACCGCGCTACAGTCAGGTGTTTCTGGGGGAGGGGATTTAATTTCCAAGAGCCTCTGTGCAGGGCAGTGAAATAAGTATTCATACAATAACCGCTGTTCGTTCGTTTCGACCTCGGATAAACTTGCAGCCATTTGTCTGTGTTCACTCTCTGGTCCATGTATGACGGAATTATTCCCGATAACGAATCCGGTTATTGTCTTTGCTCTGGTAGCAAGCCTGATTTTGCTCTGCCCGTTACTGCTGGCACGCTACCGTTTACCCGGCATGCTGGGTCTATTGTTTGCCGGTGCTTTGCTTGGCCCGAATGCGCTTAATGTGTTGGCTCGTGATCAGTCCTTTGTTTTATTTGGTACCGTTGGCCTGTTGTACATTATGTTTATTGCTGCACTTGAAATAGATATGCAGCAGCTAAAGCGCTCTAAATTTCATACGCTGTTGTTTGGGTTACTCACCTTTAGCATTCCGCAAGCTGTTGGTACCGGCATCGCCTTGCTGTTGGGCTTTGATTGGCTGGCTGCAATTTTGTTAGCCAGTATGTTTGCCTCTCACACCTTGCTGGCTTACCCCATTGCCAGCCGACTGGGTATCAGCCGTAACCCAGCCGTGACTACAGCGGTGGGTGGCACTATTATTACCGATACGTTGGCTTTGCTGGTATTGGCCGTTATTGCCACTATGGCTAAAGGTGAGCTAAGCGAACACTACTGGCTGCAACTGGGTGTCAGCCTCAGCCTATATATTATTGTCATTTTGGTGCTGCTACCAAAGCTGGCCCGATGGTTTTTTCGCAGTGTTGGTGGTGATGGGGTGGCAGAGTTTGTGTTTGTACTTGCCACGGTATTCATCTGCGCCAGCTTTTCCCATCTGGCCGGTGCCGAGCCAATAGTCGGCGCTTTTTTGGCCGGCTTGGCGTTAAACCGCATTATTCCGCATAACAGCACTCTGATGAACCGGTTACAGTTTACCGGCGAAGCCATTTTTATTCCGTTCTTTTTATTGTCGGTTGGCATGTTGCTGGATATGGGGATATTTTTTGCCAGCGCCCGAGCCTGGATTGTGGCATTTGCCATGGTAGCTACGGTTATACTTACCAAATGGGCGGCTGCTGAGCTTTGCCGGTGGTTCCTGGGCTATAGCCGATCGCAAGCCCGGGTGGTTTTTGGCTTAAGTGTTGCGCAGGCAGCCGCGACATTGGCTGCCACCATGGTGGGCTATGAAATCGGTTTATTTGACGAGGCGGTGGTTAATGGTGCCATTCTGATGATACTGGTTACCTGTTTTCTTGCCCCTTGGCTGGTGGACCGCTATGGCCGGAAAATTGCCCTGACGCAGCAGCATCAACCGGAAGAACTCTCCACAGAGCAGAAGATTATGGTGGCATTGTCACCCGGGCAGCCCACTGAATCTTTTTTACAACTGGCAAAATGGCTGCGTAAACCTGCTTCAGCGCAAGCGGTTTACCCCATTACGATTGTGGAAGAAGACAGAAACCAGCACGTTAAACTTAAAGAAGCTGAAGGGCTGATAAGCCATGCTGTCAGCTATCTGGCCGCAGCCAATATTGCCGCAGAGCCCAAAGTCCGGATAGATTTAAATATCACCGATGGGATTTTACGAGCCAGACGCGAACTCGGTGCCAACGAGGTGATCGTCGGCTGGAGCGAGCACAGCAGTGCGTCTGAGTTGCTGTTTGGTTCCATGTTAAGCCGCTTACTGGCCGATCGCAGTTATACGCTGTTGGTAAAAAAACAAGTGGCTCCCTTACAGCATGGACAAAAGCTGTGTTGGTTATTACCCCCCAATGCAGATCTTGAGGCAGGATTTAGTGAGGCTGTGGTATTGATTAAGCGTTTATGTCAGCAGCTGAGCTTAACATTGCAAATCTATTGTCAAACGGAGCAACAGGTTCGATTAAAATCACGCTTAAAAGCGCTGCCTGATATTGACTGGCAAGTTGCACCAGACTGGTTGCAATTACCGGCATTGTTGCAAAAACAAACTCCCGCAGGTGATTTATTGGTGCTCTATGGTGTGCGTAAAAATGGCCTTGCCTGGACACCCGCACTTCCCGAGATACAAAACCAGTTGGCAAGTCAGTTTCCTGAGACGAATCTATTGGTTGTTTATCCGGCAGAAATTCAGGATAGCAGCTATGCTGGTGAGCTAAGTTATTAGTCCGTCGGGGCAAGCGCTTTAGGTTGATTGCTCAGTTGTCAGCCTTTCGTCCAGGTAAGGAGCATCCAACTCAAGTTGCTATGCTTACTTGGTGCTTATCTCATAAAGCAAAAAAAGCCTCTGCAAGCAGGGGCAAAACAACAGGTGAAGCACCAAGTGAACCGACACCATCCCTGGCATCCCTGCACGTATCCAAATCGTTAAAAGCGGTATTCCAGGCCAAGCGACAGACCGCTGGTATTTTCTCCCACCACGGTCGCTTGCTGGGTACTGCGGCCGCCACCTGATATCCGATATGCTGCATTGGCATCATTGCTGCTAATAGCGTAAGCCAGGTAGCCAACCAGAGCTCGGCCAAACTGACGATCCACACCAAGTACAAGTAAGGTGGCATCGGCATCATCGGTATCGCGGTTATTGACCTGGTATAGCTGACCTTTCAAGGTATAGTCGCCGATTTTATAGGCCGCACCGGCACCGAAGATGTTACGATCACCGATTGGCAGGTCTTTATCCAGCTGGATAAAGGTGGTTAGTCGCAGTTGTTCGCTGAGATCATAAAAAGCGCCCAGGCGCCAGGCGCTGGGGTTAAACTCATCACTACCCTCAGAGCGTTCATAGGCCAAGGAGACATAGCTACCTTTCGCCGCATAGGTGATGGCAGTACTCAGAGCTTCGCGATTATTGTCCACAGCGGCTCCATTGGCATGGTGCGGGCTGTAATGCAGATCGAAGGTCACGTTATTGAATGCAGGGCTGCGATAAGCGATGCCATTTTTAAAGCGCTCATCATAGACATTGCCAATCAGGCTAGCGCCGGTATTGACCCGGCTAAGGTTTCGGATATCGCCAATACGGTTGCCAAATAAATCAACCCGGGCGCGGATCACTTTAAGCGGGGTATCGAACTGGCCGATACGCAGGCTGCCAAAGTCACCCCGCAGGCCTAAGAAGGTATCACGGTCAGCAAAGTTACCGCGACCTTCATCGAGAAAAATGGTTTGTTCAATCTGGACAAATGCTTCTAATCCGCCTTCGAGGCTGGTGGCACCGCGAAAGCCCAGTCGACTGGAGTTGCTGGAGACATTGGTGGCACTATCCACGCCATTGTCCAATTGATCGACGGAAAGATTGGCTCTGCCATAAATGGTTAAATCAGCAGCCTGTACTGGAGACAATACCCCCAGAAGAATAGCCGCAGCTAATGGGCTACGAACGCTCTGTTTCATATAAAGTCCTATGTGCTATGTAGTTTTAAGGTTTTTGGAGGGCAATGCTGCTGTGGTAAGCTTACTTTAATATTCTTTTTTTTGTTATTGAATGAATTTTAAATTCCATTTTGGAATATGTAGTAGCGAAATATGCGTGCCGGACTTGGTATAGATCAGCTGACGACATAGTGATCCTGAAACTGGGCAAAGCAGTTGTTGTCAGCATGGAGTGGTAGGTAGTGTCAACAGCCCTTGCCGCTCTCTACAGAAAAGTCTTTCTTGGCGAAGGTATTTAAATCAGCCTGATTTTACAGGTGTTTTGGTTTACCATTAGGCTCTGAGTGTTGCATTTCCAACCGGAGCCTGTCGCGCATGAATGCAGAGTTGCTGTTAGTCCTTGGCATGTTGCTGCTCTGCATGGGCTGTTTTGCCGCCAACAAACCCCGTACCGATGTGGTTGCCCTGGTGGTGCTGGTGGTCTTTCCGCTGACCGGTGTGCTGACGGTTCAGCAGACACTGGCTGGCTTTAGCGATCCTGCGGTGATCCTGATTGCAGCGCTCTTTGTGGTGGGTGATGGCCTGGTACGCACCGGTATTGTTTACCGGCTGGGTGATTGGCTGGTACGGGTATCTGGCAACAGCGAAATCCGCTTATTGGTGTTATTGATGTTGTCGGTCGCAGCTTTGGGCTCGATCATGAGCTCGACCGGGGTGGTGGCTATTTTTATTCCGGTGGTGCTTAGCATCTGCGCCCGATTAAATATTGCCCCGGGGCGGCTGATGATGCCGCTGGCTTTTGCGGCGCTGATCAGCGGCATGCAAACCCTGGTAGCGACACCGCCAAATATGGTGGTGCAAAGCGAGTTGCAGCGCCAGGGAATGGATGGCTTTCACTTCTTTAGTTTCACGCCCATTGGTCTGGTTGTGCTTATGCTGGGGGTTGGCTACATGCTGCTGGCCCGTCGCTGGTTAAATCCGCAACTTGAAGCTGGTCAAACTGGTGCACCCCGTTTAAAGCTGAGTGATCTGGCCAGGAATTACCGTCTGAAAGAGCGCGAGCTGCGGCTGAAAGTGTTGCCGGGTTCGTCCTTGCTCGATCAACAGCTGAATGAACTGGCGCTGCGCAAAGAGTTTGGCATCAATGTGGTGGCGATTGAGCGCCAGCAAAAGTTTCGCACCTTGCTGCTTAATGCTACCGGCAATACGCTGGTCGAGCCGCAGGATATTCTGTTGGTGGATCTGGCCGATCCTGCCATGGACTTGCTGCCGGTCTGTCAGCAGCTTGGTCTGGAGCCACAACCGCTCAGCCACTCCTATTTTTCTTTTCATGCCCATGAGTTGGGTTTGGCCGAGGTGGCATTTCCGCCCGAGTCGTCGCTGCCGGGCAAAACCATCCAGCAACTGGCCTTTCGCAGTCAATACAAACTGAATGTGGTCGGTTTGCGCCGTCGGGGCGAAGCCTTGCCCGGCGTGCTGGTGGATGAGGTGCTGCAGCCTGCCGATAAGCTGCTGGTGGCCGGGAACTGGAAAGACATTCATCAGTTGCAGCAACAAAGCCGGGATTTTCTGGTGCTCAGCTTGCCTGCCGAAGTGGATGAAGTGACACCGGCCGCGCGCAAAGCACCACATGCGCTGTTTTGTCTGGCGCTGATGGTGCTGCTGATGGTCAGTGGCATTGTACCCAATGTGGTTGCAGCGCTTTTTACCTGTTTGCTGATGGGAGCGCTGCGCTGCATTGATCTAAACAGTGCTTACCAGGCAATTCACTGGCCCAGCCTGATCCTGATCATTGGTATGTTGCCTTTCGCTTTGGCGTTGCAGCAAACCGGTGGTATTGATTTGGCGGTCAGTAGTTTGCTGTATCTGGTGGGCGAGCGGGGGGACTATGCCTTGCTGGCGGCGCTGTTTGTATTAACGGCCATCACCGGCTCGTTCGTCTCCAATACGGCAACGGCAGTATTGATGGCGCCGGTTGCAGTATCGCTGGCCAATAGCCTGGGGGCTTCGCCTTATCCCTTTGCCATGATGGTGGCGCTGGCGGCTTCGGCGGCCTTTATGACGCCGGTTTCTTCCCCAATCAATACCCTGGTGTTGCAACCGGGAAAATACCGCTTCTTCGATTTCGTGCGGATTGGCACCCCTTTTACGGTATTGGTGCTGGTGGTCAGTGTGCTGCTGGTGCCCTTACTGTTTCCACTGTACCCGACCTGAGGCAAACTGAAGGGAAACTGAGGGCAGCACCTCTGTTCAGGTGGTTTCCCGCGCCAGTTTCCACTGCAGGAAAGCTTTTACCACTAGGGTGGCGATGGCGATCAGCGTCAGGATGGCTGCGGCGATAAAGGCGCCGGCGGTGTTGTAATCCTGCTGCAGCAGTTCAATGTGCA
>NZ_JAFIFQ010000057.1 GCF_020831925.1 Alkalimonas sp. | reverse complement strand
CGATAGGGGATAGCATTACCCGGTTGGCTCCCAACCTGGATGGGTTGGAGCTGGATCCGGATCGCGAAGTCGAACAGCATCTGGCCAAGGTCAGCGCTCAGTTAAAGCGCTTTACCCGGCCTGAGATGTTTGCCGAAGTCGAGCGGCAAATGCGCCTGACACGCCAGTCGCCAGGGGCCCAGGAAGCCGCCATGCTGGAGCGGATTGCACAGACCATCGAGCTTGGCCTGAGCGACTACGATTTACTTATTTTTGATACCGCACCCACCGGCCATACGCTGCGCTTGCTGAGCTTGCCTGAAGCCATGGCGGCCTGGACTCAGGGTCTGCTGCAGGCCAGTCAACGCTCAAAAAAGCTTGGCGATGTATTGGACCATTTAACCCCCAAAGCCGGCCGCGATCTGGATAACCCGCTGGGCGACCCTAAGGATCATGCTACGGCGGGTATGGATGAGCGTAGCAAAGCCATTACCG
Organism: Alkalimonas sp.; assembly: GCF_020831925.1. Taxonomy (GTDB): domain Bacteria; phylum Pseudomonadota; class Gammaproteobacteria; order Enterobacterales; family Alteromonadaceae; genus Alkalimonas. Next base: position 16,102 of record NZ_JAFIFQ010000057.1, on the reverse strand, counting down.
AAACCTTGCTGGCCCGCCAGCGTTTGCTGCAGCGCACCCGCGAAGTCTTGCTGGATCACCAGCGAACGGCGCTGTTGTTTGTACTGACCCCGGAAAAACTGCCGATCCTGGAAACCGCTCGAGCGGTGACCAGTTTGCAGCAGGAAAAGCTGCCGCTGGCAGGTTTAATAGTCAATCGGGTACTGCCCGATAGCGCCGATGGTGATTTTCTGGCGAAACGGCGCGCGCAAGAACAACAACATTTGGCGCACATCGCCACCGAATTTGCCAAGCTGCCACGTTACCAGCTACCGCTGCAAGCCACCGATATACAAGGCCTAGAGGCATTGCAGCAGATGTCAGCTTTATTGGCTGAGGCCGGGTTTTAGCAGGCACATTTCTGGTATACCATAGCCATACTTACTTGAAATCTCTAAGGATCCCCATGGAATACTATGTCCCGATAAAGCATCTTCATATGCTGTTTGCCTACCTGACGGCGTTGCTGTTTACGGTGCGTCTGGTGCTGGATGCGCTAGGCAAGCCTGGCTGGCGGCAAACGCCGCTGCGCTTTATCCCCCATATCAACGATAGCCTGCTGCTACTCTTTGCACTCACGCTCTGGTTTATCGGCCCCTGGCAGCTGCTTAGCCATGGCTGGTTGGGGCTGAAAATTGTGCTGCTGTTTGGCTACATCGGGGCAGGTATGGTGGCACTGAAGCCAAGCAAGCCTAAAGGGGTGCGCATTGGCTTTGCTGTGCTGGCGCTGGTGCTGCTGGCGGCTATTTTCCACCTGGCTACCGCCAAGCCGCAGCTGTTTGCTTAAACAGCTGTTTGGTAAAACCGAGTGTAGTCTGCGGCGACACCTGAACACGGCTGCTTTGCTATACTGCCTGAGTATCAAAGGCTGACACGGAGTTTAGGATGCACAGAAGCAATCAATCCTGGCTGAGACTGTTGTTGCAACTGTTCGGATTATTGCTGGTTTCTGGCATTGCTTACCTGAGCCTGGGCGCTTTTCGCGACCCGACGCAAAGCGGGCATGCCATGCTAAGCTCGGTGGTATGGGCCACCTTTGGCCCACATTTGGTGCTGTTGGCCGCGCTTGTCTTTGTTGCTGGTATGCTCGCCTGTCGCAAAAAGCCTGCCTGGTTGTCTGGTGCGCTGCTTACTGTCTCTTTGGCGGCCCTGGCTGGTTCCATCTTCATTACGGCCAGTATTATCACAGCGGTAGAGCGGGCCGGCGGCACTATAAACCTATTGGCCAGTCTGCATTTGCAGTCCATGCAAGACGGGGGGCCGGATGAATGGATTCAGCTACCAAGACAGGACCATGAAACAGCCCGAATTGCCATTTACCGCCCTGTGCAGACTGCGATGGCCCCGGTGCTGGTGTACATTCACGGCGGTGGCTTTAAAACCGGCAGCATCACCGAAACAGATCGCGATTTACGTTGGTTTGCTGATAGAGGCTGGCTGGTATTCAGCCTGGGCTATCGGCTATGGACCGAACAACAAGCTACCTGGCAGCTGGCACCGCAGGATGTTTACTGTGCAGCGGTCTGGGTGCAAGCCAATGCCAGCCGTTATGGCGGTGATACCACAAGGTTGGCCGTACTGGGGGATTCTGCCGGAGGAAACCTAGCGCTGAATCTGGCTTATCAGGGGGCACGCAGTGAGATGAGCTCTGTTTGTCCTGGACCTGCGCTGCAAGCCGCAGCTGTGGTGGTGCAGTACCCGGCGGTGGATCCTTTGGCGATTTATCAGCATGGCTATCCAGTACCAGGCTTTGAGCCAACCATGTTGGTAGCTGGCTATCTGGGGGGCGATCCCTATCAGTATCCAGAGCGTGTCGCTGCGGTCAGTTCATACAGTTATCTCCATGCTGAAGCCCCGGCAACCCTAATTTTCGCCCCGGAGAAGGATGGGCTGGTGCCATCCTGGTCGGTGTACCGTTTTGCCGATTATGCCCGGCTGGCGGGGGTGGAGGTGGAGTTGGTTCGGATCCCCTTTGCCAGCCATATCTACAATCAGATGGCAGCCAACTCAGTGGGCAATCAGGCCCGCTTAAGCATTACCCTGCGCTTTTTGCAGCAGCTGGGGCTGGCACCGTTGCTCGCAGAGTAAAGGTTGTGCTTTATATTTAGCTGGCCACCACCTGATTCCGGCCATTTTGCTTGGCTTGATACAGGGCTTTATCCGCCCGGGCAAAAACTTCATCAAAGTACTCGGTTTGCGCCGGGTTCAGGCTGGTAACACCAATGCTGACACTGGTTGCAATGCCTTCCGGTTTTAACTGCTGCAGCCGCTCACACAACTGCTGTGCTTTGGCAGTAGCATCGTCTAAGTCGCATTGATGCAGCAGCACCACGAATTCCTCACCGCCAAAGCGGGCAATGCAATCCTGTTCGCTGAACTGCTCTCGCAAGGCTTCGGCCAGTCGTTTCAACACTTTGTCGCCAATATGATGGCCATGTTGATCGTTTACCTGTTTAAAGTGGTCGATATCAATCACCAGTAGGGACAGCGGCAGTTGCTGCTTACTGGCTTCGGCAAAACGACGCTTGGCCACTTCGCCCATAAAGTGGCGGTTGTACAGGCCGGTTAAATGGTCCTTGGTAGCCAGTTCCAATAAACGCTGACGCTCACGGGTAAGCTGATCGACCAGTCGGTTGGCGGAAATCAGGTTATTGATTCGCGCAAACAATTCCTCATCCAGCACTGGCTTGGAGATGTAATCGTTGGCGCCGGATTGCAGCGCCAGAATACGACGGTTTACGCTTTCCAGGCTGGTGACGGCCAGGATAGGCGTTTGCTGAAAACGACCTTCTGAGCGCAGCTGCTTAATAAAATCGATGCCGGTTTCATTATCCTGCAGCACGATGTCGGTCATGATCAGCTCGTATTTGTTGTGCTGCAGCAACTCCAAGGCTTGCTGGATAGAAAAAGCATGATCCATCGAAAGCCCCAACCGTTTCAGTTTGGCATCGGTGGCCTTGGCAACGGTTAAGCTGTCTTCCAGATACAGGGCCTTGCCACTGATGTTGTAGCGAAAGGGACCGAGCGGGATCAACGCATGCAAGGCTTCTTCCAGCCTGGGCAGATCATCCTTGCGAATAATATCGGTGGCACCAGCCGCTAAAGCCGAAGACAACAGCTCCGGGTTCGATTCGGAAGTGACAATAAAAATCGGCAGATCCCTGGATTGCCCTTCCGAGCGTACCTGTTGGCAGAACTCTATACCGGTCAGATCAGCCAGGTACATGGCAACACAGACAAACTGAAAAGAGTGCTCACGCATGGCCCGAAAGCCTGCTGTAGCCGTATCAACAAAGGTAATATCGAAGTCGTAGCTTTCCAGCATGCGGGATAAGATGCGCTGGTAAGTCGGGCTGGGTTCGATAATCAAAGCACGCATAAGATTCCTTCGGCGGGTGGCATGCTTTAAGTCTAACGCAGAATAGCGAGAGGAAAAAGAAAGTTACCGGCTTTCGCACTTTGGGAACTGGCGTGCGAAACCGGACAGGCTAAGAAATCATGTTTAAATTTTCAGACCAAAAATCTGAATCACACCGACAGCGATCAAATAAATCGCCACCACATAGTTCAGCAGCTTTGGCTTAATCAGTATCAGAATGCCAGCAATGATGGAAAGCACTGGAATCAGGGTAATATGCAGCGTCATAATCCTATCCTTTTGAAGTTGGGCTTGCTAGGGTAACCAGAGCATTGTGCGGCCAGAATGAAATTATAGCAATTGCTTAATTTTACTTGGTTTGTAACGGGCGTCTTCTAACTACGGAGTGGCATAAAACATGGCTAGGAAAGTTAGCTTTCTTGTTGTGGCAACAGCTACGGGGAGGCGCAGTGCGTAAATTTGCTATCCTGATTGTCGTGATTGCATGCATCATGCTGCTGCCTGCGATGTTCTTTCAACGGCATGCTATGGCTTGTGAGTTACTACCAGTACTGAATTACCAGCAGATCATCGATGGTGTTTTTGTTGAGATGGAAGACACGGATACATCAGCGGATCGGGCAAAAGCGATCACAGGATTGATTGCAGCGGCTTCAGAGCGAATGACCGATTTGTATGGTGCGCCTGCCTCTAAACCAAGAGTGGTGATTACTTCGGACGTGCAAAAGGCAGCAAGCTGGGGCTCTAACGAGACGGCTTCGATGCATCGCATGCCATGGCGGGCCTGCATCATCATTGGCCCAAAGGGACAAAATGTGGATGTGATTGCGCATGAATGGCTGCATGCTGAGATCCAGCACCGGGTTGGTTTCTTTCGATTTTTGCAAGAAATTCCGGTTTAGTTCGATGAAGGCGCGGCATTGACGCTCGATTACAGAGCACCTTTCTTACCTGAAAATATTGAGCTCAGCGAGGCCGATATTGCCGCGGTAAAAAACCGTAAAAGTGGCCGACATTTTTTCTCCGGTACTGTCAGGCAAAACTATCAGGCTGCGCGATTAGCAGTACAGCCCTTAATTCGTCCGGAACAGTTTTTTGATGATTTGGAGCGGATTGCCGCAGGGCAATCCTTTGAGGCCGTATTTTTACAAATGGACAAATCAATGCAGCCGACGGCGAGCGGGTTGGCAAATTAAACGGTAACTTTTCGACATTCAGGATACTATGCAGATATGAAGCTTACGTTATTCCTATGTGTACTGGCAGGGGCTGCTTGCCAACTTGCAGCCAGTGGTGTCGAGCAGCCGGAGTGGGGAGTGTTTTTTTCGGAGCAAGATGCGGTTGGCACCCTGGTGGTCTTGGATCAGCGTACTGATGATGCACGCTTATTGGTGTTTAACCAGGAGCGGGCAGCAAAGCGGTTTTCTCCTGCATCCACCTTCAAAATTCCTCATACCCTGTTTGCGCTTGATGCTGGTGTGCTCAAGGATAGGTCTCAGGTGTTCAAGTGGGATGGCGTCGAACGCAGCTTTGCTGGCCATAACCGGGACCAGGATCTGCGTTCGGCCATGCGCTACTCGGCACTTTGGGTCTATCAGGGTTTTGCCCAGGCGATTGGCGATGACAAGGCGCAGCAGTACCTGCAACAGTTGAACTATGGCAACGCCGATATAACTTTAGATCAAGGCGATTATTGGGTGGATGGTCACTTGGCCATATCTGCTTATGAACAGATCGCGTTTTTGCAGCAACTGTATCGCAATGAACTGCCATTTTCGCAGGAGCATCAGCAACTGGTGAAAGAACTGATCATGCTCGAGAGCGGACCGCACTGGATCTTGCGGGCAAAAACCGGTTGGCAAGGCCAGTACGGCTGGTGGGTTGGTTGGGTGGAGTGGCCCAGCGGCCCGGTGTTCTTTGCACTAAATATCGACACACCAAATCGCATGGCCGATCTTGCTAAGCGCGAGCAAATTACCCGCACTATCTTACGCTCGCTGGATGCGCTACCGGCGCTGGAGTAATGCTTAACTCGGTCGAGGGCTTGTGTGAGTATTATAGTTCTGAATGAGCTGAGGATATCCGCGCTTACACAACTGATTTTGAGGCTAAGTCATGAAAGCCTTGCGTCAACGACAGTTATGCATCCAGCGTGAACGCGACAAAAAGCTTCAGGTGATAGGCCTGCAGGCGAACGGCGATCTGGCCTATTTCAACGAGCTGTTTGAAAACGGTCACTTCGAGTCGGTGCTGGCTAAGCTGTACGATTTTACCGAACCCGATGTGCGCCAGGCCTTTCAGCGGTTTGGCGCTGCTGCTTCAGTTTGCTTATCCGAATACTAAGAGGTTCTAATGAAGTGTCCGCACTGCTTGCAACATGTGAGTGTCTTTTCCAGAAGCATCAATAAATTTGGCTCCACGCAGCTGTGTCCAAAGTGCAATCAGCCGGTTAAAACCTATTTAAGCCTTAAATGGGCTGCTATTTTATTTATTCCTGTTTTTGTCAGTTTGCAAGCAATCAAGCTGCTCTTTATCAATGGCAGTTTCAGCAGTTCCCTGGCAACGGGGTTTGCTTGTGGCTTGTTGGTTGTATTGTCCATGAGGCTTAAAGTGCCAGATGATGCCGCAAGCTCATAAGCATCTTTTAAAAAGTTGAGATGCCAGATTGGCTATCGTGCGATTGGTACGGATATCTGGCGGTAGTCATCGTTTTCGTCTGTTTATCACATGCACTTCCTATAGCTACTTATCACAAGCGCTTTATGGCTATGCAGCAAAGCAGTTGCCGAGAGGAAAATAGTAGTATGAAAATTTTTCATACTAGACCTGAAATAACACCATTTTCCTGCCCCGGATTTTGCGCGTATAACACACCCATGGTCACCATTTGGATGTCCAGATGCCTAGTTTGGCGTCGGATGCACTGGCAGCAAGTGCATGCAACAGGCTTTGCCGTGCGCAAGGCAGCATAGGTAACTGACAACGGGGTAGCAAAGATTATGAACCACTTTACATTTAGCATTAAAAGCATCGCTTTTAACGAGCATTACCAGCCGGCCGACAACACCCGCATCACCACCAACTTTGCCAATCTGGCCAGGGGCGCCAGCCGTCAGCAGAATCTGCGCAAAACCCTGGCGATGATCGACCGCCGCTTTAATACACTGGCGCCCTGGGATAACCCAAATGCCGATCGCTATGCGGTGCAGCTGGACATTATTTCAGTCGATATCAACCTGGCAGGAAAAAGCGATGCCTTCCCGGCCATTGAAGTGCTGAAAACCAGCATTATTGACCGCAAAACCAAGCAACGGATGGACGGCATTGTTGGCAATAACTTTTCCTCCTATGTGCGGGATTATGATTTCAGCGTGGTGCTGCTGGAGCACAACAAAAATCAGCCCCAGTTCAGTATTCCGGCTAACTTTGGCGATTTGCACGGCAAGCTGTTTCAATGCTTTGTCAGCTCCGCGGAATACCGGCAACACTTTCGCAAGCCGCCGGTGATTTGTTTAAGTGTGTCCGACAACAAAACCTATCAGCGTACCGGCAATCAGCACCCGGTGTTGGGAATTGAATATCAACCCGATGACAGCTCGCTTACCGAGCAGTATTTCAAAAAGATGGGTTTGAATGTGCGCTACTTTATGCCGGCTCAAAGCGCCGCGCCGCTGGCGTTTTATTTCTTTGGTGATTTGCTCAATGACTACAGCAATCTTGAGCTGATAGGTACCATCAGCACCATGGAAACCTTTCAGAAAATATACCGACCTGAAATCTACAATGCTCATGCCGCGGCAGGGGAGTGCTACAAGCCCAACTTGAAAAACCCGGACCATGCGCCAACCGACATCGTCTACGACAGAGAAGAGCGCAGCCGGCTTGCGGTGGAGCAGGGCCGCTTTGCCCAGGAGCATTTTATCAAGCCGCACCAGCGTCTGCTGGAGCAATGGGCTGCTCAGTACTCTGCGCCTGAAATTTATTCAGCAGAGCCATTTATACAACAGCCGTACTCACAACAGCCGTATTCACAACAGCAACGGGCGATCGCATAAATGAACAAATTACTTCCAACATCAACCGCAGGCAGTTTACCCAAGCCATCCTGGCTGGCCGAGCCTGAAACGCTTTGGTCGCCCTGGAAATTGCAAGGCCAGGAATTAACCGACGGCAAGCAGGACGCACTGCGTGTGGCCCTGCAGGAGCAACAACAGGCCGGTCTTGATATCGTCAGTGACGGCGAGCAATCGCGCCAACACTTTGTCACCACCTTTATTGAGCATCTGGACGGCGTAGACTTTGCCAAACGCGAAATCATGCGCATTCGCAATCGCTACGAAGCCAGTGTGCCCTCTGTAGTGGGTGCGGTCAGCCGGCAAAAACCGGTCTTTGTAGAGGATGCGCGCTTTTTACGCCAGCAGACCAAACAGCCGATTAAATGGGCGCTGCCAGGCCCCATGACCATGATAGACACCCTGTACGATGGCCATTACAAAAGCCGTGAGCGGCTGGCGTTTGAGTTTGCCAGAATTCTTAACCAGGAAGCCAAAGAGCTGGTGGCGGCTGGGGTGGATATTATTCAGTTTGATGAACCGGCCTTTAATGTGTTTTTCGACGAGGTCAATGACTGGGGCATTGCCGCTTTAGAGCAGGCCATTGAAGGCCTTCAATGCGAAACTGCCGTGCACATTTGCTATGGCTATGGCATCAAGGCCAATACCGACTGGAAACAAACCCTGGGCTTGGAATGGCGTCAGTACGAGGCTGTGTTTCCAAAGCTCAAAGAGTCATCCATTGATATCATTTCGCTGGAATGCCACAACTCCCGGGTGCCGCTGGACTTACTGGAACTGATTCGCGGTAAAAAAGTGATGGTAGGCGCCATCGACGTGGCCAACCACAGCATTGAAACCCCGCAGGAGGTGGCTGCTACGCTGCGCCAGGCACTGCAGTTTGTTGATGCCGACAAGCTCTACCCGTGCACCAACTGCGGCATGGCACCGCTGCCGCGCCAAATCGCACGCGGCAAACTGCAGGCCTTAACGGCAGGGGCAGACATCGTGCGCAGAGAGCTCGAAATCCGCTGAGTGTGAGGTTTATTCGGCTAAAAGGAGAAAGCGCTGTGCTTTATCCTTTTGCTATTGGCTTGCTGTATTTGCGCATTCAGTGCGCGGCCAGTTGATGGTAGAACTCTGGGTTGTCCTGAATAGTGGCCAGGACTTTCGCGGCCAGGCCTGTTGGGTTGCGTCGCTTGCTCTCCCAGCTTTTGATGGTATCAACACTGGTACCCAGCGCCTGTGCAAGTTGTGCCTGGGTAATAGCTAAGCTTTCACGCAGAGCTTTAACATCGGCCATTTCATAGCGGCTAACCCGGCTTGCCTCTTTTCGGCCTTGCTTAATATCCACCGCTTCGGTCAGAGAATCCTTTAACTCATTAAAGATACTCATACTACACCTCGCTTTTAAGTAACTTAGTTAACTGCTTTAACTCCGCTTTCTCAGCTGCAGTCAGGCTGTCTTTTTCGTTTTTCGCATATGCCAGCAGCAAGTAGATAACTTCAGCAGTTGCCAGAAAATAGATGACTCTGGCACTGCCACTTTTACCTTGCCCGCCAGTTGCCATACGAACCTTGCGCAGCCCACCCGTGCCAGTGATCAGGTCACCTTTCATTGGCTGGGCAATAAGCTCATTCTGCAACACCCTAAGCTCGTCATCGGTAGCAATTTGCTTGATCTGTCTGGTAAACAAGGATGTTTCGATAAACTCGATGGCATGCCAAGTCAAAACTTACCTCCTTGTAAGTCAAGATAATGTACATAGTACACCCTTAGGGCTGTTTGTCTAGACAAAGAGAAGGGCAATGGTGCTGAGTCAAGGAGTTTCCACAATACCTGCAGCACAACGACTGAGTCGTTTTGACGATACAAGGTGCCGTTGGAGGTTATGATTGCTAACCACTGCTCTGACATGGCAACACCTCGCCTTGATTGCCAGCAAGGCTGTTTGGCCGATATAGTGTACCGATAGTGGTGAGTAGGGTGCCTGTACCCAGCGAGGCCTTAATGCATAAACTGTGTGAACAAATGACGCTCTGCCTGGCGGTCATTCTTTTTATGGCTGGATGCAGTAGTGCAAGGGTGCATCAGCCAGCGGCAGACACGGAGCCACAGCTGTTGCGGCTGGATTATCAAAGCAGCATCGACGATACCAGACGCCAGTATTTCGTTTACTTACCAGCTGGCTATCAGCAAAACAGCGCGAAGCAATGGCCGGTGCTGCTTTTTTTGCACGGCAATGGTGAGCGCGGCAATGGGCTGGATGAGCTGGATTACACCTTAATTCATGGCCCGCTGTATGAAGCCTGGGTGCAAAAACGCGACTTGCCATTTATTATGGTGGTGCCGCAACTGCATCTATTTCAGATGGGGGAGCTATCCTATATCGCCAACCGCTCGCCAGCTGATATTCCGCAGCGCTTAACGGCTGGCGTACCGCCGCGCCCGGCGATGTTCCAGTCCAATCAACCGATAGCACCGGCTGAACCGGTTGCCGATATGAGCAAGGTACCGCCATTGCTGCCAGATGGCTGGGAGCGGGCAGAGCAGGATCTACTGGCTATGCTGCAAGCCGTGCAGGCAAATTACAATACGGATCCCAGCCGTGTGTATGTAACCGGCATTAGCTATGGTGGTTTTGGCAGCTGGTTTATGGCCAGTCAGCACCCGCAACTATTTGCTGCGGTGGTACCGGTGGTCGGTTGGGGCCATCCGGATTTAATGCCGCCTATTGCCAGGGCGCAAACCCCACTCTGGGTATTTGCTGCCGGGCGTGATTCTGCCATTCATAAAAACTACTTTTACCCGGGCATTGAAACCCTGCGCCAGCTTGGTCATCACCAGGTGCGCTTTAGTATGCTGGAGCAGGCGGAGCACGATGCCTGGCGCCAGGTGTATGCCGGCGAGGATGTCTATCATTGGTTGCTGCAGCAGCAATTGCCACCAGAACATCTGGCAGAGCAAGAATAGCTTTGAAAAGGCCGGGAAGATTAAGCAAATGATAACCGAGCACGAACTGGCGCAGAAACCAGGCCGTGAGGAATGTTATTTCAGATGGTTTTCAGGCAGTTGTGCTTGCCCTAATACAGCAACAATCAGGATGAAGTCGTCTTCTTTTGTGAAGTAGGCTGTATGTTTGCCAATCGGAAAGTAGAGGCCATTGATGTGTATGTCACCACAGCTTCGCCCTAACTCAGGGTTGTCGGCTAACATTTGAAAGCCTGCAAGCAGGCTTTCTTTGTATTTTAACCACTGCAATTCAGAAGAATTTTTAATGGTGTAGTTTTTAATTGCATGCAGGTGAGCCTGAGCCAGCTTGCTCAGTTGATAGCGCTTATTCCGCATAGGGAGCGCTTACAAAGCGCGCAGAAAATTTTCGCCGTCTACAACAAGACCTTTTGCTAAGTCTTCTTTAGCAGAGTTGAAACAGAGTTTCAGGTAATCAGCTTTCATAACTTCCAGAGCTTCGTAATCGTGGATAGACATAACGACGACAGCATCTTTACTGTTTTTGCTAATTTTGATTGGTTCCCGCTGGGCGTTAAGCAGCAACTCACCGAAATTTCGTTTGGCGTCATTTGCTGTTAATGTGTGCATGACCAGGCTCCAAAGATTAGAAATACAGTAAAAGTATATCTTAGCACAATAAACGGTCAATGCGATTAAATCGTGCGTTTTGTGCGAAAGGTAAACGAATAATCAAATGTTCTAGCGCCTGAGCTGTAAAGCCAACCAGAAGGAATTCCGATGTCATTGATAGCGACAACCCCGAAGCCACCTTATTATGCCGTCATTTTTACCTCACTGCGCACAGAGGGAGACCATGGTTATGCCGACATGGCAGACAGGATGGTTCAGCTTGCATCCGAGCAACCGGGTTTTATTGGTATAGAATCGGCCAGGGAAGAGGTTGGTATTACGGTGTCGTATTGGCGGGATCTGGAGTCGATAAAACAGTGGAAAGCCAATGCTGAGCACTTAGTAGCCCAGAAACTAGGCCGCGAGCAATGGTATAGCAGCTTTAAGACAAGGATTGCCAAAGTTGAGCGCGACTATGGTAGCTAGCCGCTTTCAAGGTGCCAGTTGAATACTCAATAAATACTGGCTGGCGGTAATGGTTTTTTTGGAGTGACTTGGGAAAGCGTCAACCAACAGTTTAGATAAGGCTTCAGTGGAATACTGTTGTTAGAGGTGTCAAAATTATTTACACATCTTTATGGTGAGAAAATTTTGTTCAAGTAAATCATGTTTTTGTGAATGTGGTCTATATTTTGCTTTTCAAGCCGGCGGTCAGAACAATGCGTTCATATTTGTAATTCCTAAGGAAAATCATGAAGAATAAACTATTGTTGGTATTGGCAGTTGGGGCTTTAGCACTTTCATTCGTTACTAGAGCTGCGATCATTCCAGTAGGAATTGTGAATGACATTCATGTAAACGATATACTGAATGATGGATGGTCCTATCTATACCGTGAAAATTATGGGGTAACCTCTGAAATCTCCATTGTCTTCGGTGAGCTTCAAGAGACGGACTGGATTTACCTTGTGGGTATCCGTAACAGTGACGACATGGTTCTTGCTGGTGCAGCGGTGACTTGGGGAGCATTTTCTACTTACACAGCTCTTAATGTTACGCACGATTTCAATGGGGCTTCTTGGTATTTCAATGGTTACTCCTTCGGATTTACAGCAATTGGCGATACGATAAATCAGAATACTGCTGATACAAGTAGTTATGTAGGTGGAAATCAAGGCCTTTCGATCCATACAAACTTTGACTCAGGCTCGCATGGCACGTTTTTTAACATTCAGAATCACTTGGTTTTACCCACCTATTTTGGTTCTGGCTGGAGCGCAGGCTCAGTTAGGGCACTTAATAACTCCTCCGAATACGATATCGCTTTTTTTGTAGGGTCTAATCCGAGTGCCCCTGTACCAGCGCCAGCCAGTATGGCAATGTTTGGCCTTGGACTTGGTGGTTTGTTTTTGTTCCGTCGAAAGTTTAAAGTCTAAGTTACAACTGCTACTTTAAGGTGTTCCGGGACAGAGATTACATCCTTTGTATACTGTCACCGGAACGTCACTGTTGAATCTTCAGCATGTGAAATTGCCAAAGCACGATGAATTTTCAGTGCAGAGCAGTTGTACAAAAGGGCCCGCTACTATCCGAAATTTTAGGGTGAATTGTAGAGGCAGAAAGAATTAAGCTCAATTTACGCGATTGCCTCATAACCGCTATTTACAAGTTCGCCGAATGGACTAAACAAACATCGCCGCAGTTAATCCAAAGCCACCGCCTTCACCTGCGCATACACCATCTGGCCAAGCTGCAACCCCAACCGCTCCAACGATTGCTTAGTCAGCAAAGCCTGCAACGGCTGGCCTGCTAACTCCAGTTGTACCAGGGTTTCAGCCGGGTGGGGCGCTGGGTTATTCGTACAGCTGAAGACTTTAGGAACAAAATGTAATGAAAAAACTTAAACTCACAGTAAGCTGGATTGAAGACAAACAGCCTTCGCAACAGGGGATGTATTTTACTGCACAGCGCTATCCAACAGGCTTTGGGGTCTATGATGTCGTTGCCTGGGATGGTGAGAAGTGGCAGTTAGATAGCACCATTCGTGTCGTTGGTTGGATCGCATTTGATGACTTTCTAAAGAACTTAGATATCAGCTGGCCAGCGTCGGATCTGAAATCGGACGCCGCGTTCAGAGCAGAGCATCAATCCGGTGAAGATAACTTTAAACCGGATGATTTTGTCGAAGTTGACTAACTTATTTGTTGTGGCAAAATTTTTGCCGCAATATCTTCGATCACGATGCCAGCAAGTTGAGTTCAGAGCTGGGGCAGGGCTTTACCTTGCTGGAAGAGCACACCGAAAAACACCTCACCACAGCCGGGCGCGAACAGGCGTTTGTTTATTTTCATTTTGTTCGTTGCGGTTAACCTGGGGGATCCCCTCGAATCGTTGGCTGGTGCAAGCGGGTAGTGGAGTAAGTCCGTCGCAGAATGTAGACTTGTTAAAGTGATAATTTGCTAATGGGGTATCTATGTTGCCTGCCACTGAGTTAATTGAATCTGAGGCACTGTCACTTCCTGTTTCAGAACGTGCAGAATTGATTGTGCATCTGCTGGACAGTCTGGAACCCCGCCCGAAGGCAGCCCCTGCCCAAATTGAAAAAGCCTGGGTGAATGAGGCAAATCGGCGATACGAGTCCTACCTGCAAGGAGAGGAGGAATCCTATTCAGCGGACGAGGTTTTTGCGGATTTACGGGCGTATGACGATTGAAGCCTGTTCGGTTTCTGGCGTCTGCCCGTGAAGACATTCGCCAGGAAAAATCGCGTTACCGCTCTATCCATCCTGAGTTGGCTCGCAGGTTTCAAGCTGCAATTGAGGCCGCCTCTGCACTCATCTCTGAGCAGCTGCTTGCCATGCAAGAGTTGGAGTTTTCTGTCAGGCGTTGGCCGCTGGAGATTTTTCCTCACGGTGCTGTACCGGTTTGAGGAAAATGTGTGTTAGTTTTGGCGGTATTACATCCAAGCCGAAAACCTGAAAAATGGCATGTACGAGCACGCATATAACCTGTCGTTCAATAGAGCCCTACAGCTGACCTTGCCTTCCGCTCATCAAGCAACGCCAATGGTTGTAAGCTAAGCGCCATATCGCGTGCCTGACCACACAGGCAATATGCGATTGGTTTGATGGTGGCCAGCTCTGGCTGTAGCAATGACTATGGCGCTTCAACAACTCTACTCCTTGATGCCGATTCTTGAATACGCAGTTATCTTCCAAAGCGTTGTTTACTGATGCTCTAAAACTCCAAGTGCACCCAATAAAATCACAAATATGCTGTAAAGTTACTAGTGCCGCTTGATGGAGTGAAGTATTGGTGATTAAATGGTAAATATAATTCTTTCAAAACATCAGGTAGGCTATTCTGTATGCATCAACAGCATCCCTATAGATCCCATGCCGAGTTGGAAACTGCTTTTAAAGAGAACCAGCACGATATATACGTACAAAACTGCCGCGAGCTAATTGAGCTGTGGGTAGCTGAGCAAAAAAGTAAAGGCAAAAGCTCACAGCAAATTGAGGCTGCTTTTGAGCAGATAGCGGGTAACAAACTTACGGATGCAATTGAACAAGCCGGTCGCGCATTCGGTTCGAATATGATTTCTGCCGCCGCAGATAGCAAAATGTTAGTAGCACTGGCGGCGGAGATGAAACGTTCCGGCAGTATACTTGGCCGCTATTACATTGATACACGTGGTGGTAAGCAGTACGTTATTTTCAAAGGAAGACCAGGACTACGGAAAACACTTACTGGTACCCGCTATTTAGCTACAAATACGAAAGTAATGAAAATTGGTGTTGGTGGCCAGGCACTCCGCGCTTCTGCCAAAGGCGGTTTTATTGTTTCAGTCATTTTCTCTGTTTCTCTCAATTCTATCGATTGGGTTCTGAAAGATGAGTTTCGTTGGACCAACTGGATAGCTAACGTCAGCACAGATATCGTGAAGGTGGTTATCTCTGGCGCTGCTGGCTATGCTGCAGGAATGTATTTTGCTGGCACTGCTGCCACTATTGCTATTCTCCCTCTAGGCGCCGCAATTGTTGCCGGTATAGTTGTTGCTGGTGCTTTATATGTTTTGGATAATCACTTCGGTATAACCAAAGCGATTATTGAACACTTAGAGCGCACGGAAAGAAATGTAAAAAACGAAATTTTGGATGGTTTTTACTACATCGTTCAGTCAACAGGTCATGCCGTCCGCCGACAACTGGAATCGCATGTCCGTAGCCAAATCTCTGTTTTACTCCGCAGGCTCAATGGTTTTCCGGCAATACGATGAATCAACACACTAAACTTAAAGATTTTCTTGCCCTGGTGTTCTTCGGCTTATTGCTGTTCATAGGCTGCTGGACATTACTTTACTCACTGCAAGTTCAGCTCGCTGAAATATCCAGTGATAAACCACTTATAGTTCTGAGTAGTTTTCATGGCTATATCCCCGGTACATTGGTAGCGCTTTTATTTATGCTTAGCTATGCAGCTAAGCGTTTGTGGTGCGGTTTACGGCAACAGCCACTACCATCCGATCATGGTAAAGTGACTGCGATAGGTGTTATAGCTGGATTAGTCTTGGTATTTGTCGGGAATTTTGTTTTAAGTGCCTACTGGAACCAGTCAGCAGAGCAGGCAGGCTATCAGGCTTGCCCTACGCTCACGTTGTTAACCAACAGAGTGACCATGAGGGCATGGAGTAAAGACGAAGTCTGGTGCTATGACGCTGATGCGCGCCGGATCATCGTGCGCGGTACGACAGATGAAACGGAACAGTTGTCACAGCTCCTGAATAGAAAACGAAACCAGGCGCAGTAATAATTTCACAAGGTACCGCTCTTCTGGCCGCATTAGCGGCCAGTCTGTTGTTCCATCAACAAGATAGTCTGCTTTCTCTGCTCTCATGCTTGCTAAGGACTGAAAAGTCCTTTAGGTTAAGGACTTACAGGTGCGTAAAATGACAAAAAGACAAGCACCAATACTTAAATGGTAGCTTAAAGTTGCGAGGGTAAAGCAAGTAGCTGCTTTATTTTGATCTGATAATCATCTAGCCTGAGTGGCCTTAGACGGCCTCCAAGTT
>NZ_JAFIFQ010000127.1 GCF_020831925.1 Alkalimonas sp. | reverse complement strand
ACCCGGGTTAGTTCCATAGCAAAGTCCTTCTTATTGATATCATTGATTAAGTATAGCTTTAATACGCTCAGCCAGTTCAGCTGGC
This sequence comes from Alkalimonas sp., assembly GCF_020831925.1. Classification (GTDB taxonomy): domain Bacteria; phylum Pseudomonadota; class Gammaproteobacteria; order Enterobacterales; family Alteromonadaceae; genus Alkalimonas. The sequence goes on along the minus strand of NZ_JAFIFQ010000127.1, from coordinate 1,909 downwards.
TCAATCCGTGATTTTGCAAAAGTCATACTGACCTGACTTTGTTGCTGAGTTGAGCACTCCTGAGCGGAAAATACCATCACGGGAATATCCCCCTGCAGCTTGTGAATATCGCTTAGCAGCCCCCAACCTTCGCCATCCGGCAAGCCGATATCCAGCAATAAAGCATCAAAACGATGCTGGTGAAGCAATGCGCGCGCCTGGTTAAGTGAGGCTGCCCGATAATAACGACAACGCGGCTCTAAATGCATCTGCACGATGGCCGCAACATCATCATCGTCTTCGACATGCAGTAGCCGGGCATCGCTTTGCCAGGAGTAAGACTCCAGTAAAGCATGTATCCTGGCCGCCAGCGTATCTGGATCTATCGGTTTCTCCAGCCAGTCAATGGCATTGGCAATAGCGCCAAGCTGCAACTTTCCTTTATCTAAAAACGCAGATATCACCAGCACAGGCATAGTTTGGGTAGCCTGATTATCGCGCAGACGTAAAAAGAAGTCGCTGCCATGTTCATTATTAAGCCGTAAATCCAGTGTGACTAAACAATAAGTGTTACGTGCCAGTAGCTGCCAGGCTGAATGCAGGTTAGCAGCCCAATCACTGTCAAAGCCTTGCTGTTGCAGCATAGCCTGAAGCGTACAGGCAATATCAGCATCATCCTCCAAAATAAGAATTCTCTTAGAGGAACCCATCGCCGAAACCGGCTCAATTAGCGGTAACTCAAACCAAAAGCAAGCACCCTGGCCTGGCTGGCTATCCACACCGATGCGCCCACCCGATTGCTGCACGATTTCCCGGCAAATGGCAAGACCCAAACCAGTCCCACTGTGTTGCTTGGTTGTACCATTGCTCAGTTGCGAGAAGCGCTGAAACAGCCCGCTGATTTCCCGGGCGGTTAACCCCGGGCCCTCATCAATGATAGTAATACGAACAAAGGACTGTTTTGGCTGAGTGGTAATGCGAACCACGCTGCCAGCCGGTGAAAACTTAACTGCATTGGATAGCAGATTGGTCAGTACTTGCTGTACCCTGGCCGGATCGGCCAGTACTTGTATTTCCCCCACATCCTCCAACCGAAGTTGGCTCTGATTGCTTTGCGCGTAAGGCATGTTTTGCTCAACGGCCTCTTGCAATAATTCAACCAGCTCAATGCATTGCGGTTGAAAGGTTACCTTGCCTGCCACCAACTTTTCCATATCCAGTAAATCATTCACCAGACTGGTAAGTCGTTTGCAATTACGCTGAGCAATATCGAGCATTTTCTTGCTTTTATCCGTGAGCTCACCCGCTGCCCCTGCCAGCACCAGTGATAAAGAACCAGCAATGGAGGTGAGAGGCGTTCGCAGCTCATGACTGACGGTAGAAATAAATTCATCTTTCATTTTATCCAGTTGGTTGCGCTCGGTTAAATCCTGAACGATGGTCCAAATCATTTGCTCGCCAGCCGGGTTTTCAAACAAAACCCCATTGAGCTCGATTGGAATTAAATGGCCGTCTTTGTGCCGGTACTCTTTGCGGTATGGCCCGTAACGCCCTTTACTGGTTAATGACTCAAGCTGCTGCTGTTCATCATTGGCATAGCTTTCCGGTGTTAGATCCCAATAGCTTAAAACTGCCAGCTCCTGCTGGGTGTAACCAACCAATCGTTCCATGGCTAAGTTCGATTCTATAAAAGCACCATCGGCCATCCGGTTGAGTAAAATAGGCAAAGGAGACAAGGTAAACAAGGCGCTTAAGCGCTGTTCGGACCATTGCAGCTGCAACTGCTGATTTTTAATAGAATGAGCCGTAGCTTTTTGTAATCTGAGCGCCAAAAACACAATAAGGGCTAAACTAAATAAGCACGCAATAAACCAAAGCAGCCACAGCCGCCTGTTCTGTATTTTTTGGGCAAGCATCAAATCGGTAATAT
>NZ_JAFIFQ010000126.1 GCF_020831925.1 Alkalimonas sp. | reverse complement strand
AAAAACTGGCGCAGTTTTGTCAACTGCGCCATAATTGCGCCATGTTTAGGTTGCAACGGCGCCATTACCAATGTCAGCTACCACGGATTTATTGCATAGCATCAAGGCTGCTGAAGCTGGTATTACACTGGCTGAGCTACTGGTTAAGCACCCTGGTATTGCCAGGCGGACTGCGCAACGGACTATCGCGAAGCACATTGCCAGTGGCCAGCTGATAGGGCAGGGTGAAGGCAGGGCTCGTCGCTATTTTGCTGCTGAGCATCGGCCAGCTGTGAGCCACAAATCCGGCAGAGCTGATCATTTCCCGGACTTTATTCCCGTTTCAGCCGATAGTCAGGATATCTTAGCCTACATTGACCAGCCAGTAGAAGCACGTAAGCCGATGGGTTACCAGCATGACTTTTTAGATGCCTACCTCCCTAATAAGACCTGGTATTTGTCTGAATCTCTGCGTCGCCAATTGCATAAAATGGGCAGAACAGTGGATAGTGCAGAGCCTGTAGGCACATACAGCCGTGCGATACTGAGCCGCCTGCTGATTGATTTATCATGGGCGTCGAGTCAGCTTGAAGGCAATACCTATTCCCGTTTGGATACGCGTGAACTTATTGAACAGGGTAAGGCCGCACATGGCAAAGCAGCCATTGAAACTCAGATGATCCTTAACCATAAAACGGCCATAGAATTGCTGGTTGAAAACATAGATAGCGCGGATTTTAGCCGCTACACCATCATGAACCTGCATAGTGCTCTGGCCGAGAACTTACTGGCGAATCCGGCAGATGAGGGGCGTATCCGCCAGCACGCGGTGGATATTGGAAAAAGTGCTTATCGGCCACTTTCCACACCTCAGCAAATTGACATCGTGTTGGATGCAATGCTCAACAAGGCCAACTTAATTCAAGATCCTTTTGAACAGTCCTTTTTCATCATGGTGCATTTGCCCTACTTGCAGCCCTTTGCCGATATCAATAAACGCACCTCGAGACTGGCGGCCAATCTGCCGTTGTTTCGGGCGAACCTGTGTCCGTTGACTTTTCTCGATGTACCGGAGCAGGCTTACAGTAGGGCCACACTGGGCGTGTACGAAATGACCAGAGTGGAACTGTTGCGCGACCTTTACGTGTGGGCTTACGAGCGCTCGACACAAGAGTATCTGGCTATTAAACAAGATTTGGCTGAACCCGATCCTGTTCGGCTGGCCTGGCGTGATTTTATTAAACAAACGATTTATTGCGTGGTCAGCCAACCAGATGCTGAGCCGCTTTCGACTATTCAACGAGCTGTCGTTGAGCAGGTTCCGGAACATGACCGGCCCAAGGTAGAAGCATTGGTTATCGAAGAGCTCCGTCGGCTGCATGAGGGGGTGCTTGCCCGGTATGGCCTTCGCCCTTCGGAGTATCATGTCTGGAGGTCTGCTCATCACCATTGACCGTGGTTTGGCAGAAGCGATGATACAGCTGAATCAAGGTTACCTGAATAAGCAACGGATCATATGCCGTGATGACTACAGCTTTACCATAGCCAAATAAATCCGGCTTTGGCCTTCATGCGATGAGTAGTAGCTGATATAGACTTTACTGCCCTGTAGCACCATGCCAGCGTAACTGCAGTCGCCACCGGAGGGCAGGGCCTGCCATTCGGTCAACTGGCCGCTGTGCCGATCTATCCAGCACAAGCTGGTGCGTACCTGGTTATCGTACAGCCGCACACAGGCCAGCAAGCGGCCATCGGGCAGCTCCAGCCACTCGGGCCCGCCAATACGGCAACCAATATCGCGCCAGTCCCACTGTTGGTAGGGCGGCCTGGCGCGGCCATACAGGCCGTGATCCGGATCGCGGCGTAGCAGGCAGAGCGCGGTGCCATCAGGTTCAAACAACAAGCCACTTTCGTTGGCGTAGCTGCCACTGTAGCAATCTGGGCTGATAGGTTGGTAATCACTGCCGTTGCTGGTGTGATAGGCTCGAATGAAATGTGGTTTGCCGCATTTGTAGCCAATAGCCAAGCCTTGCTGCTGATGCCAGCTTAGCCGCCAGATCCAGATGTT
>NZ_JAFIFQ010000056.1 GCF_020831925.1 Alkalimonas sp. | reverse complement strand
TGCTCCGCACTGGCTGGCCGCTCCAGCAGGATTTCTGCCTTGGTTAAAGCAATATCAACATGGCGGTTGGAGAAAAACCAGCCGCGCCAGAACCAGTCCAGCTCCAGGCCACTTTGCGCGCTGACAAAACGGATAAAGTCGGCAAAATAAGGACGTTTACCGGCCCAAAGAGCAGTGAAATCGCGCAGGATCTGATCAAAGCGCTCGGTGCCCAGCAACTGCTGACGCAAAATCACCAGCGCCACCGCCGGCACATGGTAGTGCGAATCCAGTTTATGTACAAAGTGGTCGGCCCGGGTCACTGGTGCTGCATAATCTGGCCGCAGCTGGGCCTGGGCCACCCCGGCCGGATCACCATAAAAACTTTGAAAGCTCCGGCTCCAGCTTTGCTCCAGCAAATAGGCCAGAAAGCTGGCAATGCCTTCATCGAAGAAGCCTTCACGCCGCTCGTCGGTATTCACCAGCATCGGGTAATAGGCATGAGCCACCTCGTGCATGATGCCGCCCAGCACATCGTGCTTCTGGGTACGGCTATAAGCCGGGGCTGGCCCGTCAATATCGGCATCCGGCCCGCGAAAACCAATCAGCTTCAGGCCGGGAAACTCCATGCCAATGCCAGCGATATTGGCGATGGTCAGGGTGTCCACTGGGAAAGGTCCCAGATAGGCCTGCAACTGCCGAACGCTGTGCTCGGTTGCTGCCAGGGCATAGCGCTGCCATAGCCAGCGGCCGTTATCCGGAAATGCTACCTGCAAGCGCACCTGCTGGCCTGGCAAATCCAGCACCTTGCTTTGCCAGCGCCAGGCGTTGCCGGCGACCAGTGCAAAATCGCGCTGCATCTCTGCCTTAAAATGCCACTCCCGCCACTCAGTCGCTGCCCCGGCCTGAGTGACCCGGCTTTGACCACTGGCCGCCTGCCAGTGCTCGCGCTCGGCAGCAGTCAGCACGGCCGGGTTTTGCAGCTCGCCACTGCCAAACAGCAGGTAATCGGCCGGTGCGCTTAGCCGTACATCGAAGTTGCCCAGTTCCAGATTAAACTCAGCATCGCCTAGAAATGGCGACAAATCCCAGCCCCGCTGATCGGTAAAAGCTACGGCTCTTGGATACCACTGGGTTAACGCCACCAGCAGACGGCCATCGGCCAGGGTTTCTATCCCGGCTCTGGGTCGGCGTGGGTCCAACCGATCCGGTAATTGCAGAACCCATGCAAAGCGCAGCTCAGCCTGCTCGCCCGGATGCAGCGGCGCTGGCAACACCACTCCGATAAAGGTGCCCTGCTGACGGACCTCCAGTGCCTTATCACCGGCGAAGACTTCCAGCCCCTGCAACCCGGAAGGGGCAACGATCGGCGGCTGAGCCGGTCGGCTGCCTTTCGGCAGCTGGCGCAAGGGCGCACTTTGCTTAGCATCAACCAGACGTTCGAGCGGGAATTCAAACCAGAGGATTGGCAAGGCATGGGGTGCCTGATTGTGGTACTTCAGCAGCGCCTCGGCACTGAGCCTGGCTTTGGCTGGCTCTAGCCGGGCGCTGAGCTGGTAATCCACCTGCTGCTGCCAATAAGCAGGGCCTGGCTCCCCAATGGCAGTTCGCACCGCCGTTGGAGCTGGCAAATCCAATGGCGCAAACAGGTCGGCCTGCAGCGGCAAACTAAGCAGCAACCAACAACAGCAATGTTTCCATCCCATCTTAACAGGCTTCCGATAAGGCTGGACTGTACTGCAGACGCGGGTTATGCAACAAGGGATCGCAGCGCACCGGCGGTTCAGTCACAGTCAGTAAGTCAATAAACAAGGCCAGCAACTCTGGATGCGAGCCGATATGCAGTTTGGCATACAAATTCTTTCGATGCATCTTGATGGTTTCCAGCCCAAGCTGCATCTGGCTGGCGATGGTTTTCACGCAGTAGCCCTGTAGCATGTAACAGAGTACCTCGTGCTCGCGCGGGGTGCAGACTTCGGTGCCAAAACGTCGGTAGAACGCCTCAATGTAATCGTGCTCGGGGCAGCCACTGCCTTCGTGCTGGGGCAACTGCTGTTGATGCTGGATCACCAGGCTGGCCACTACACTGAACAGCTGGCTGGCCTGTTGCAACTGCTCGTTGGCAAACAGCTCCCGACCAGCAAAACGGGCCAGTTCAATATGGACAAAACGCCGCTCGGCCGGTAACGGGATCAAGTAGCCCACTTCATCGGCAATTTTCAGATGACGAAAGTAGCTGTTGTAGTACTGATCGTAGTCGTGATAATCCGCCGGCAGAATGTCCCGTAAGCGAAATACACCCTGCTGACCTTGCTGGAGCCCTTTGCGGTAGAAAGGATCCAGCACATAAGCCGACTGCAGATAGCGCTCGAAATCATCGCTTTGCAGTGGGTGACGCTGATGCAGCAGTTCAGGCGGGCGCTTGGGATCGAACATCAGCACCAGGTACTCATCGCTCGGTAACAGCAGCTGCAGCAGCTGGCCGAGCTCCATGTAAAAGCGGTCCTTGCCACAGGCTTGCTGGCAGCGCAGCAAGGCCTCGCTCCAACCCAGCAAATCGAATCGGCTGTCTGTCTGAGTGTCTGTTTGGCTAGCATGATGTTGCATCAAAACCTCCTTCTCAGCGCCGTGCCACGCCGGGCAGCACGCAGAGCATTTCAAACAGCAAGTTGGCCGCCAGCAAGGCGGTATTACCGGATGGATCATAAGGCGGGGATACTTCCACCAAATCGGCACCGACCAGGTTCAGACCAGCGCAGCCCCGGATAATTTCCAGCGCCTGTGGTACCGTCAGGCCAGCAATCTCCACCGTGCCAGTACCTGGCGCATAGGCCGGGTCGATACCATCGATATCAAACGACAGATAGACCGGCTGGGTGCCAATCCGCGCCCGCACCTGCGCCATCAAAGATTGCAACGACTTGCCCCAGCATTCTTCTGCCGTCACCACCAAAAAGCCCTGCTGGCGTGGCCAGTCAAAGTCATCGGCCGCATAGCCAGTGCCACGCAGACCGATTTGCACCACTTTATCGCATTGCAGCAAGCCCTCTTCCACCGCACGACGAAACGGCGTGCCATGGGCAATACGCTCACCAAACATATGCTCATTGATGTCGGCATGCGCATCGACATGCACCAGCGCCACCGGGCCGTATTTTTGTTTCATCGCCCGCAAAATGGGCAAAGCAATGGTGTGATCGCCACCCATGGTCAACGGGGTTACCCCGGCCGCCAGCACCTGCTGATAATGCTGTTCGATGATGTCGATGCTCTTGCTTAAGTTGAAGGTATTGATGGCGACATCGCCGATATCGGCAATTTGCAGCGAATCAAAGGGCGCTGCCCGGGTGGCCATGTTGTAAGGGCGCAGCATGCGGGATTCGTCACGGATCTGCCTTGGAGCCAACCTGGCACCGGGGCGGTTGGAGGTGCCAATATCAAAGGGTACCCCGATAAAGCCAACATCCAGCCCAACCAAGTCCTGGCTTTGTGGCAGCCGCATAAAGCTGGCTGGGCCGCCAAAGCGCGGCATCTCATTACCACTTAAAGGTTGGTTCAACAGCCGCTCAGTCATGACTTTGCTCCTCTGTCACAATGGATTTCAGCGTTAGAAACTCCTCAACTCCGGCCAGCCCCAATTCGCGGCCATAGCCGGATTGTTTAAAACCACCAAAGGGGGCAGCATTGTGCCATTCGGCGGCATTGGTAAAGATAAGACCAGCCCGAATGCCAAGCGCCAGCCGCTCTCGCTCGGCGTCATCATCGGCCCAGACCCGACCGCTCAGGCCATAAGGGGAATCATTGGCCAGCCGCAAAGCTTCGTCTTCATCGCTATAAGGAATGATGCAAAGTACCGGGCCAAAGATTTCTTCGCGGGCGATGCGCATGCCGTTATGCACATCGGCAAAAATGGTGGGCGCTATGTAATAACCCTGGCTACAACCGGCCGGGCGCTCGGTACCGCCGGCGATCAGCCGGGCGCCTTCTTCCAGCCCCAGCTCAATGTACTGCAGCACTGACTGGTATTGCTGCTGGTTGACTACAGGGCCAAGGAAACTGTCTTCAGCTTTGGGATCGCCGACTTTCAACTGCTTTGCTACCCCAGCGGCCAGTTCGCAGGCTTCCTCATAGCGCTCAGCCGGCACCAGCATCCGGGTCAGGGCCACACAAGTCTGGCCCGAATTGAGCATCACGTCTTCTACCCCCAGCTGCACGGCTTCAGCCAGCCGCTTGGTCTGACCAATAATAAAGGCGGATTTGCCACCAAGCTCCAGACAGACCCGTTTCACGCTATCGGCAGCATTGCGCTGGATCAGCCGGCCAACCCTGGTGGAGCCGGTAAAGGAAATGCAATCCACATCCGGGTGCTGACACAAAATATCGCCAATCTCAGCGCCCGAACCCAGTATCAGGTTAAAGACTCCGGCTGGCAGGCCGGCCGCCTCCGCTGCCATCGCCAGTAAAATAGCACTGCGTGGGGTTTGCTCGGCCGGTTTCACAATCACAGCACAGCCGGCCAGCAGAGCCGGTGCCACCTTGGCAATCAGCTGATGCAGCGGATAGTTCCAGGGGGTGATCAAACCACAAACGCCGACCGGCTCCCGACGCACTTTCAACCGGTCATCCCATTGCTGCTCACGTTGCAGGCTGGCCGCATAGCCGACATGCTTTTGCAGCGCATCGATAGGATCCTTCACCTGCACCAGTTTGCTAAACCACAGCGGGCAGCCCAGCTCATCGCTGATGGCCTGCGCCAGTTCATCGGCATGGGCGGTTAAATAATCGGCTATCTGCTGCAGATACTGGCCCCGCTCGGTAAAATCCAGCCGCCCCCAGGCGTCCTGCGCATGGTAAGCCGCTGCTATGGCTTCGTTCACCATGGCGGCATCGGCCCGGGCCACACAACTAACTGCTTCTTCGGTCGCCGGATTGATCAGGGTAAACCACTCCGGCGCTACGACAGTGCGCCAGCTGCCGTTGATAAAATGGGCATTAATACGTTGCAACATCAGTGAGCTCCTTACAAATCGGCAGGTCAAAGCCTTGCTGACAGGCATAATCGGCCATCGCCAGCGCCACGGCATCAAACAAAGGTGCCGCCCAGTCACGACCAGCTTCCATCGAGCCGACCTGCTCCACGATATCAATGGCGCGGCTGACTTCCATAATGCTGACCGTAGCCCCGTATTCGGCAGCTCGCTCTATCAGCGGGTGCCAGGCCGCGGAAGAGCCTTCCACCTCCGATAAACCGCCCCGAACCCGGGCTCCCTGATTACCCAGCCCTACCTGCTGATAAAACGGCGCAATATAACTCTGGATCAATTGCTCCCAATCCTGATTGCGCGGATTGGTGCCGGTTACCAGCATCTGGGCACCGGGTAAGGGGTTTTGCGCATTGGGATCGTGGGCATCGGCGGTCAGCAGCACGGTTTGCACATGGGCATTGCCTTTATGCACCCCAGCAATAAAGTGCTCAAAGCCCTGATAACCGTCCAGATCTTCGCTGTACATTTGGATGCTGGGTGTCAGCACAAAAAAGCCCAGGGCTTTGAGCCGCTTGGCCATTTCCTGCTGGGTTATTTCATTCCACTGCCGACCAATGTTTTGGCCCTGCACACTGGCACCCGGCATCATCTTGCCTGGCGAGGTGTATTGCTGCGGCAAGATAGCAATCGGCTGGCTGGTCTCGACCCGGATAGCCGCAACATCGGCATGCGTCCAGTTTTCACCGCTGTAGTTAAACCGTACCTGATAATCACCAGTACCACGATGAAACCTGTAGTCACGGTCATCATCAACAATCACCAGCCGGGCAGCTGGCGACTCAGCCTCAGGCTCGGGCTCGGGCTCGGGCGAGCAACCGGACAGCATCAAGACTGGGATAAAGAGCAAAATCATCAAACCAACACGCATTGCTTACCTACCTGTTCAGGGGGACTCTTTACCCGATGCTAGCAGGGGGATGACAAGGCAGCATGTTGGCTTCTATCGGTTCGGCCTATGGTTCTAGCCGGGATGTGATGGGCTGTGCTGGTACAGTTGCTCAAGCGTTCCAGGCCTTGCCAGGTAATAGCCCTGAAACTGACGGCAACCCATTTGATACAGTGCCTTAAACTGCGCTGCGGTTTCTACGCCTTCAGCGATCACTTCCAGCTCCAGACTTTGCCCCAACGCCAGAATCGTACGCACGATGGCTTCGTCGCTGCTATCCTGCAGCAAGTCACGCACAAAAGACGCATCGATTTTCAGTTGTTTCAGCGGCAAGGTTTTTAAATACTGCAAGGACGAATAGCCGGTACCAAAATCATCCAGCGCAAAGCGGATCCCCATGGCCGCCAGTTGATGGATATGCTGCAGCGCTAGCTCGGTATCTTCCAATAACTGGCTTTCGGTAATTTCCAGCAACAAGCGCTCTGCCGGCGCTTCAGTTTGCTGCAAAATAGCCGTCAGCTGCTCAACAAAGTGGGCATCGTGCAGCTGGCGCGGACTGATATTGACCGCCAGTTGCCAGTGCTGACAACCCGGCTCTTTTGCCCAATCCGCCAGTAAGCGACAACTTTGCTGCAACACCCAGTGACCAATCGGCAGGATCAGCCCGGTCGCCTCTGCTATCGGAATAAAATCTGCCGGTGCATAATGACCATGCTCCGAATGCTGCCAGCGCAACAACACCTCCGCCCCGGTGATGCCTTGCTGCTGATCAAACTGGGGCTGGTAGACCAGGTAAAACTCAGCATTCTCGATGGCCTGGCGCAAACGGTTGGTCAACACCGTACGCTCGGTCACATCTATCTGCATTTGCTGGTTAAAGAATCGCACCCTGTTGCGGCCCCGACCTTTGGCATCGTACATCGCCATATCCGCCCGCTGCATCAGTGCATCCACCGAGTCGCCATCGGATAACATCGCCACCCCTATGCTGGCTGAGAGCTGATAAGATTGCTGCTGCAGCTGCACCGGTTGATTGAGCAGCTGCAGTACCTTTTCTGCTATAACCTGTACCCGCTGCCAGGCCCGCTGCTCGTCATCCGGCAGCTCCTGCAGTAGCAACACAAATTCATCACCGCCAAGTCGGGCCAGGGTATCGCAGGAGCGGATCCCCTGCTGCAAGCGGTTGGCAATGTCCACCAAAAGCTCGTCGCCAACCGCATGGCCCAAGGTATCGTTTAAATCTTTAAAGTGATCCAAGTCGATAAACATCAAGGCACCCTGTTGCTGCTGACGTTGATGCAAGGCAAAAGCCTGCTGCAAGCGATCCAGCAGTAGACGTCGGTTGGGTAAACCGGTCAGTGCATCGTAAAAGGCCAACTGATGGATGGCCTGCTGTTGTTGTCTGTGCTCGGTGACATCGGTCGAAATACCGCACAAGGCATACACTTGTCCATCTGGCTTGCGCAGCGGGATCTTCACACTTAAAAAATGCCGGGTCAGACGGCCATCACTGGTGGTATTTTCTTCTTCACGTACCTTGCGTTCGCCATGTTCCAGTACCTCACGATCATTGGCTTGCAGTTGCTGCGCCGTAGCGTGATCGAAAAAAGCAAAATCGTTATGCCCTAACGCTTCCTCTGGGGTGCATTGAAAAAACTCTGCCACTTTTTTATTGACGTACTGATAGCACAACTGGGTATCTTTGATGAAGATGTAGGCGTCGACGGTGTCCAGAATGGTATTCAAACGGGCTTCGCTGGCTTGTAAGTGACGGGTTTTTTCCTTGACTTGCCAGCGCAACACCACAGCACCACCAAACACCAGTAGCAACAGGCTTACTACAAAAAGCAACAAATTGCGGTAATGACGCTGCATGCCGCTGCTTTCAAGCTCTGCGGCCCCCCAGCGGCTTAAAATCTGATAGTAGGGCGAGTCAGGTTGTTGCTGCCAGCGCTGCAGATAAGTATCGATCTGCTGCAACACATCCAGTTGCTGATCTCGGCGACTGGCATAGAACAATTGACTAGGTTGAAACAGCCAGGGACTGACTTGCAATTGATGACGACTTGCTAACTGCTGACCGAAGTAATGATTGGCCGCGACCAGTTCGACACGCCCCGCCTGCAACAGGGCGAAGCCTTCGGCTAGCGACTCTGTCGGCACCAGCTCTGCTTCCATGCCGTGTTGTTGCAATTTTTGCTGCAAATAGCTTTGCTGTACCGAACCACTTAGCACTGCAATGCGATGATCGGCTAAGTCAGCGATATCGGTGACTAGCACCCCACCCTGGCCGTACAACTGCGACCAACTGTATAAAGCCGGCACCTGATGAAAACTAAAGCTTTCGGCCCGCTGATCGGTGTAAGCCATATCGGGCAGCAGATCGATTTCGCCCTCCTGTAAAAAGCGCAGACAATAGATCCAATCGCACGACACCGCTTGCAATTGCCAGCCCTCACGGTTGGCAATCTCAACCAGCAATTCTCCCAAGATACCGGATGGGCTGCCATCCTCGGCGGCACGCAGTTTAGGCGGGTTGTGGTAGACGCCCACCACTAAGGTTCGCCCGGATTCAGTCGCTGGCTGTGCCAAACTGATGGCAGGAAAGAAAAACAACAAGCATCCAGCAAGAGCTAAGCCTGCAATAAAGCGCATGGTTTCAATTCTGTTAATGAATTAACCTAAAGCTTAAGCCATGTCCCTGAAAATGCAAACGTTGCTCACTTTTCACTCACTTTATTAGACTTTCCAAATCCAGCCTTTTCGGTAACAGCCATACATGGCAAGGTAAGCTAGGGCTAAAAAGCACAGTGCAAAAGCAAGCGAGCCATTGTAGTTGCCAAATAACGGCTGAAACCAGTGACGATACAGCCACACCTGCAGCACAGTGTCACCAACCGGGATCATCGACAGCAAACGGGCGGCCAGCCCGGCTGAGACAAAAAATAAAATGGCATTGGCGCCAAAGACCACAAAGGGGGCGGTCCAGCGCCGATAGCCTTTCACATCACACAACCACAAACAGGCCGCCAGCACCAACCAGGCATAGCCAGTGCTCAGCAGTACGTAGCTCGGCGTCCACAGCGGTTTGTTGATGGGCAGCCAACCATGCCACAGCTCGGCCAAAAGCACTGCGGCCAGCCCTGCCAGCAGCATGGCTTTGATTTTACCGCTGAGCGCACCTGGTTGCTGCAGATACTGGGCCGTTAGCACCCCGGCCAGGCAACTGCTGATGGCAGGCAAGGTGGACCAGATCCCTTCCGGATCAAAGGCAAAAGGCGTAGCGCTGCGGTAATACAGATGGTTCGGGCCTAATAGCTGATGATCCAGCCAGGCAGCAAAGCTGTTACCGTGCTCAAGCAAACCTCGATAGCTGTTGCCGGCATCGTCCTGATAGGAAATACCGTACATGCCCAGCAAGTAAAGGCCGCACAATGCCAAGGCTGCCAGCAAACGGCCGCGCCACGGCAACCACAGCACCAGTAGCAGACAGCAAAAATACACCAGGCCAATCCGCTGCAGGACACCAGGATAACGCAGTGCCAGTAAACGCTGTGTTACCCAGTCAAAGTTGGCATCGCGCAGATTGTAGTACGACAACGCCAGCAACAACCCAAGCGCCATCAGCTTCAGGCTACGCAGTGCTCCAGCCTGCACTTGCGCGCCTGGACTGCGCTGGTGCTTGCACAAGCTGAGCTGCATTGAGATGCCGACTATAAATATAAAGAACGGAAAGATCAGATCCGTGACGGTCCAGCCGTGCCAGTCGGCATGACGCAGCGGTCCATAGATATAAGCCCAGCTACCTGGGTTATTCACCAAAATCATGGCGGTAATGGTCAGGCCCCGAAACACATCCAGCGCCAACAAGCGATCTGCCGGCAGCTGCTGCAAAATGCCATCGGCATGGCGCTGCCACCATTGCTTCATCGTAGGTGCGCCCCAGCTGATGGCGCCGACTCGGGTAATTGCACCGGTACTCTGCCTTGCGCAGGATAGAGCCCAAGCAGTACATCGGCCAGGGCATCAAAAGCCGGGCCGCGATGCTGGCTACCTGGCGGCGCCTGCACCGTGTGGTAGTCGTAACTGGCCAGTACCACATCGGCATCACGGCCAAACTGGTCGACATCGTAGGGGCTGCGCAGACTGATATATACCTGGGGTATCAACCGTGCTTTGGCTGTTGCCATGGCTTGCTGCAGACGCTGCTGTTGCTGGACAAAGGCGCGCTGCAGACCACCAAGCGCTGCCACATCGTCCAGACCACCGAGTTCGGCCAGGCTTGGCATCGGCGTGACAAAAGCGCTGATCAGTAGCTTACTTTGCTGCAACTGCGTAAGGACTGCAGACCAATCCTCACTCAGCAGACTGGCACAGTGCATCGGCATGGCTGGGCTTCGCTGCTGCAAAGCTGCCAGCATGGCCTGACAGCGGCTGCTATCAGGCATCAGCAGTAACCAGGGCTGCACTACTTTTTCCGGCTCTGGGCGCGCCGCTAAAGGCAACAGCTGATTGCGATTACGCAGCAGCGTGATGCTGTCCCGGGCCAGTGCTTGCTCCAACGCCCGGTGCTCTGGATGCGCCAGTACCGTATTATCCGGTTGCTGTGTTGGCAGCTGTTGTTTTAATGTGTGAATTCTGGCAAAAGACGCCCGCAGCTCTGTTTCATCTAGGGTGCCATCGGCTACCTGCTGCTCCAGTGCATCCAGCAGCGTATCGAGCTGGTGCAGCTCAGCCGGGCTTTGAATTTTCAGCGGCATCAGGGCGATATCGGCACCGGCGGCAAAGGCGTGTTGCACGGCCTGATCCGGGCTGAAATAGTCACTGATGCCTTTCATATCCAGCGCATCGGTCACCACCACGCCCTGGTAGCCCAGCTCATGGCGCAGTACCTCAGTCAAAATGCGCCGTGACAGGGTTGCGGGCTTTACCAAAGCCTGGCCATCCTTCGCCTGCAAAGTGCTGCTATCCAGCGCCGGAAATTGAATATGGGCAGTCATAATCATAGCCGGTGGCTGCTGACGAATAATCTCGGCAAAAGGCGCCAGTTCGACCGCACGAATGCGCTCCAGGCTATGTCGAACTTGCGGCAAGCCTAAATGACTATCGACTTCGGTATCGCCATGGCCGGGGAAATGCTTCAGCGCACTCAGCAGCCCTTGCTGCTGCATGCCTGCCACCATAGCGCCGCCAAGCGCTGCCACCATGGCCGGTTCATCGCCAAAGGCCCGCACATTGATCACCGGGTTGGCCGGGTTATTGTTCACATCAACGGTGGGAGCAAAATTAAGATTAAAGCCCAGCGCCAGCAACTCTTTCGCCTGCACCTGCGCCACCTGACTGGCATAGCGCACACCGTGCCGGGCATAGGTGGCTCCTATCGCCATATTGCCGCTAAAGGTGGTCGCCTGATGTTTTGGCAGCCGAGCTACCCGGCCACCTTCCTGATCCACCGCAATAAATAAAGGCAGTGCATGCCGCCCATGACTGGCCGCCTGCTGCAACTGCTGGTTCAACCGCTTAATTTGGCCGCTGTCATGCAGATTTTCGGCAAAATGAATCACCCCACCCAGCTCAGTGCCGCTGATAAGCTCAGCCAGCTCCGGCGGTAGTTCGGTCATTGGGGTCCGGCAATGGCCCACCGGCACCGGCTCGGCGCAGTAATAGCGCAAATCCAGCATGATTTTTTGCGCCAATACGGTACGCAGCGGCACAGGTTCTGCCTGATTGCTAAAAGAGACCGTCATCGCCATCACACTGCCTAACAACGTTCGCCACTGCATCACCCACTCCCTGAAATTGTTTTCGTCATCTTACCCCGGATTTATCACCAGCATACAGCCTAAATCCCAGAGCGCTTATTCCCCGCCGGGGGGTTCGCACTGGGGCTTTGGCATGCTATAAAGTAAGTAAGTTCCTGTTTTTGAGAATAATACCATGCTTTTGCGACGCCTACGCCAGTGCCTGCTGCTGCCCTGCTTGCTTTGGGTGCTTAGTGCCTGCCAACCAACGACTCCGCCCGCTCAGGCTGAAGCAGCGCCCTTGCAATTGGGTGCTGAACAAAGCGGACTTTATTTGCCATTATTGCAGGGGAAAAAAGTCGGCTTATTGGTCAATCAAACCTCTCTGGTTGGTGAGCAACATCTGGTCGATGCGCTGCTGGCGGAAGGGGTCAATATCGTCACCATTTTCGCCCCTGAACATGGCTTTCGAGGCGATCACGATGCCGGCGCCAAGGTGGATCACAGTGTGGATGAGCGCACCGGCCTGCCGATAGCCTCGATGTATGGCAGCAACCGCAAGCCCTCGGCGGAGCTGATGCGTGCGCTGGATCTGGTGATTTTTGATATTCAGGATGTCGGTGTACGCTATTACACCTACATCAGCTCGATGCATTATCTGATGGAGGTCGCCGCTGCTGAGGGCACCGAAGTGCTGATTCTGGACCGGCCCAACCCGAATGGCCGTTATGTCGATGGCCCGGTACTGGAGCTGGCGTTTCAGTCTTTTGTGGGCATGCACCCCATCCCCTTGCTGCATGGCATGACGGTGGGCGAGCTGGCCCTGATGATCCAGGGTGAAGGCTGGATCCCCAATGCCGAAGCCTTGCAATTGACCGTGATCCCCATGCAGCAGTACCAACGCGACCAGCACTATTCCTTACCGGTTCGCCCCAGTCCGAACTTACCCAATGATCAGTCCATCGCCCTTTATGCCTCGCTGGGCTTTTTTGAGGCCACCCCAATGAGTGTTGGGCGCGGCACCCCCTTCCCTTTTCAGGTGCTGGGGTTTGATAAGTTCGGCCTGAGCGATGATCTAAACGCAGCGTTTTCCTTTACCCCCGTCTCCACCCCTGGTGCGGCTTTAACGCCCCCACTGCAGGATAAGACCGTCTTTGGCCAGGACTTACGCCAGGTGCCGGCGGGCGGGCTGGATCTGGGCTACCTGCTTACATGGCAGCAACGCTATGCCGAACAAGGCCTGCCACTGTTTAATTCAGCTGGCTTTATGGACCGGCTGGCTGGCACCGATCAGTTGCGCTTGCAACTGCAAGCCGGCGCCTCGGAAGCGGAAATCCGTGCCAGCTGGCAGCCAGGGCTTGAGGCCTTTATGCAACAACGTCAGCAGTATTTGCTTTACCCTTAACCGCCATCTAGGCTTGGTTAAGGTACGAATCGGACGTAAAAGGAAACAGCATGACACTTCGGGTACTTGGCCTGAGCGGCAGTTTGCGGGCAAAATCCACCAATCGTGGGCTGTTGCGCTATGCGCAGGCTCACGCTCCTGATGGCATGAAAATCCATATTGCCGACTTGCTGGAGGTACCGCTGTACAACGCCGATCTGGCAGAAAAGCCACCGGCGGTCGAGCACTTATTGCAGGAATTTGCCGCAGCCGATGCGCTGCTTTTGGCCTGCACCGAATACAATTATTCGATTGCGCCGGCGCTGAAAAATGCGCTGGACTGGGCCTCGCGCGAGCCGGATAACCATCTGCTGCGCGGCAAAGCAGCCGCTTTAATTGGCGCCGGTGGTGGCATGGGCACCGCCCGGGCACAATACCATCTGCGGCAGATTTGCGTTTATCTGGATCTGCAGGTAATGACCAAACCCGAATTTTTTGCCAGCGCCTTTAACGACAACTTCGATACCGACGGCAGCCTGCAGGATGAAAAACTGCAGGAAAAACTGCTGCAAAGCTTGCAGGCACTGAAAGACTGGCATCAGCAATTGCATGGAGTGAAATAAGCTCTGACAGCTCTTGCCAAAGCTAGCGAACCAACAAAAAAGCGAAGGGGCTAACCTTCGCTTTTTCATTCAGGCACAGCGAGCTTAACTGCCGTAGCGGTACATCACCCGGCCGCGGTCCAGCTCAATCACCTGGCCATTCACTACCGCATACTGCACGCCTTCGTCATTGCGTAGCAGGAAGGTGGCACTTTGCTGGCGCGCCAATGCTTCGCGTGGTAAGCGCTGTGTTGGGTTGATCAACACCGGCAAGCGACTGTTGTTGCGCAGCAGCTCCTGATCGCCAATAAAATGGGTGTAACCGGCACGCAGCAAGTCGATGTACTGCGCCTGCTCCAGCGTCAGTGGCTCGGTGAGCCGGTAAGCACGGCCAGCTTTAAAGTGCAGCCCTTCGGCATCAAAACTGTGGTAGGCACCAAAAATAGATAAGTCACCAATGTCGTCAATCCGGGCACGGCGGCTGGCTTCCCAATCCAGATCAAAGGCCAGGTCCAGCAGCGCCGGCTGCTCATTCAGCGTGAAAGTCACATTGTGGATCAGCACATCTTTCATGCCACGCTGATTGAAAGGGATGGCATCGTGATCGGCCACATCGGCAGTGCGGTAGCTGCCACTGGCAATGCCGTTCAGCCACTTGACGTACATCAGGAAGTTCAACCGGCGGGCAACCTGCCGGTTGTCATCGTTGCGATGACCACCCGCTTCCACCAGCACAGTGCTGATACCAAACGACGAAAAGGTATCGCCAAAAGAGCGCACCGAGAAGGTATCATCGTAGCGGCCCAGGTGATTCGGAATTTCCTCATCGATCAAGGGTTTGACATAGGCAATCAGCTGCATCGCCCGCTTGCGGCTTTCATTGATATCCCGCGCTTCGTTAAAGGCTGGCGCCAGCAAAGAAATAGTCGCTGGGTTTTTCGCAGCGCCAGCGGCATGAAAACGGTTCTGATCATGCAGGTTAAAGCCATAATGCGGCTCAATGCGCTTGGCTGCCTCCATCAGAATGCGACCTTCCGGGCTTTGCAGCACCAGCGCATCACGGTTGATATCAATGCCCTGGGCATTGACCCTGGTGTTTACTTCGGCGCCATCCGGATTCACCATCGGAATAATGTAGAGCGTGATCTGTTCCATCCAGTTTTGCCGCCAGTCTGCCTGGTCCTCGGCAGCAATGTATTTAAGCAAATCAAAAATCGCTGCGGTCGCCGTGGGCTCATCACCATGCATCTGCGTCCAGGCCAGTACCTTGGTATCGCCTTGGCCCATTTTGATCTGGTAAATCGGTGTACCCAGCAGCGAATGACCTAACTCGGTAAATTCGAACATCGGGTTTTGCCGGTGCTGCTCCAGCAAAGGCGCGATATCGCCAAAACGGATCACCGGTTTATCCAGCCCCTCTTGCTTGAACGCATCAAACTCTTCCACCGTCATGGCGCTGACTCCGCTTAGCAGTCCCAGACAAACCCCCAGTGCAACCAACCACTTCATAGCAACTCCTTATTAGCCAAGCTCTGTACGCAGTGTGCATGCCTGCTAAGCATAGTACAACACCACGATAGGGGAGCCATGGCAACCTGGCGCCTTAACCTGCGCTTTATCGTATTTGTTCCTGCTTCAGTGTATTGATTATTTATTCCAACCTCAACAAATCTCAGGAATATTTTAGTTTTCGATACAACACCAACAAAACTTAATCTGCATCAAAGTTTTGCTTCGCAAAGGCCTGGATCGTAGGGAAAGCTTGATCTGGCACAGGTTTTTAGTTGCCAACTTCAGCACAATAGCGACCAGAACCTATCCCAAATGGAGTATGCCATGCACAACAACAAACTGACTTCAGCACTTAACCTATCGGCCATTGCGGCGGCCCTGTTCTCACCATTGGCACTGGCCAATTTCAGTGTCAATGTCGGTGCCATTAACGTCAGCCCCAATGACGACAGCAGCTACCTCAATGTGGTAGAAACCGTCGCAGGTTTGCCAGCCAACTCGGCCAAGGTCGGGGTAAACAGCAATACCCAACTGGGTCTGACCTTTGATTATGCGTTGGATGACAACTGGAGCGTGCAACTGATTGCCGCCACGCCGTTTTCTCATAACATCAGCGTGAAAGGCTCGGCCGTCGATGGCCTGCCGGTGGGGAAAACCAAGCACCTGCCGCCTACCTTATTAGCACAGTACAACTTTGGCAGCGTCAATGCCGATTTCCGTCCTTTTGTTGGCGCCGGAATCAACTACACACTGTTTTTCTCGGAAAAAGCCGCCCCTGAGCTGAAAGACACGCTGGTCGCTATCGGTGCTGCCCAGGCCGGGGATGATGTGTCTTTATCCTTGAAAAACTCGGTGGGTGTCGCGCTGCAAGCTGGCTTTAACTACAAACTCAGTGATAACTGGGGCCTGCATGCGATGATTGCCTGGGCCGATATCGATACCGATGCCATGGTGAAAATCAATGGCAACAATGTGCAACCAGTGGATGTCAGCATCGATCCGACCATTGTGATGATTGGTCTGCGTTACAGTTTCCGTTAAGCCGCTTTACTACATCTTTACACAAGAAGCCCGCATTTGCGGGCTTCTTGTGGCATACTTATCGCTATTTCATCGCAGGCCTATTGAGTGCTGTTATTCTGTTTTGAACTCTTTGCAAGATCATCGACTTTAAGTGATCAGAGCCAGGTGATCCCATAATGGTTTCGTACGCAACCTTTTCTACCTTTTTAATAAGTTGCTCAATCAACTTGCTCGCCATCTTCTCGCCAAGATAAATCTCATTGGCTAACTGCAAGAAGTCATGCCTGGTGTAATAGCCATACTGCTCATAGGATGTGGTGTAGTGACCGTCCCTGGCTTCCATCTCAAGCAAAGGAATACTAAGGTACCCTGAGTGGTCATAAACAGGATAAGGAGCGACTGAAAGCATGTCGTACACAGGAGTAAAGCCACTTGCTGTATTGCTGGCCTTAGACCGCGTAAGCGATAGGTTTTTAAGGTGCATATCATTGTTGCCAACAAGATAGGCCATCACAACCTGGCGAAACCCCTCAATTAAAACCTGGGCATGATTACCACAGGCTGCATGAGCGACTTTGATCACCATCTCGTAACTAAGCCGGCTATCGCTTTTATTTCCTGGCGCAACGCTCATGACCGATGCCATGTCTTCAATAAAGTCAGGGAGCTTGCCTTCTTTTCCAATATCGAATCGTGTCGTCACATACGCCATTTCACCGCAACTAAATGGGATCAAATAATGATCTGCCACATTAAATCCAGCTCTTTTACAAAGCCGCATGATCATGAACTCATTTTCAGCGAGCTCAGGAAACTCATCAGGCGAAGGCTTGACGATATAAGGCCCTATGCCGTCTGAGTCGGTCAATGATTTGATGTGCTTGTTTTGGGCGATATCCAAAAACATCTTAGGTTGAACGCCTGATATGGACGCTTTCCCCAGGGATCTAATGGCAACAGCGTCAAATTCCGAGCGTGGAAAATCGATTTGGTAGCCACTTAGATTTTTTACCGCTAAGGTTGTCTGTTGAGCCCATGCCATAACATCGCCCATAAACTCAGTCATAATCGACAATGGTCCGATCAACTCTTCACCATGAGCAAGCAGCAAGCCAAATTTGTCCTCTTGATCCAGCCGGGATAATCTGGACTGGTAACGTTTAACCCAGCCTTCACTCATTAAATTGGCAAAAAATGGCTGCAGGCTATTCTTGATGTAAGGCTGCTCACGCACCGGCAGATCAAGACCAACTCTTGGTAAGCCTCGCTTAATGTAGGAAGCAGAATAGGTAAAGTGGTACTCAGAGCCTTGCTCGGTATCGACTTCGGCAACCTCACCTGCATACAAGCCATGTGCATAGAGATAACCAACGCGACCTTTATTCATCCTTTTGATTCCCGTGATAATTCATGGGTTCGGTATTGCGTTGACCAATGAAAAGCTCAAGGCCAATGGTATTTAGAAGCCGTTGCAGAGACTGAACTTTTACAGTACCCAGCTTGGTCAGTGCATTGTAGTAGGTGCCAGGGGCGACATCGGCAATCATACAGAGTTCTGTCACCTTCATCGTGCCAAGGTTTTTTTCAATGGCTTCTTTCACCGTATTTTGAGCTAGTGGCTGAAAACTATTACTCGCTTCGGCTGCCAACATAGTGACAATTTGCACATCCAGCTGTTGCAGTTGTGCCATTGCCTGCTGGCGTTCAGACAAAAGTTTGGAAACATCCATGTTCCCAGTATTCTTAAACGTATCACCCATAACAACACCTCAATGATAATTCATTGTAATAGAAAAATGCCATTGAACGCCAGATTAATTCCAATATATTAGACACAACAATGGTAAATGTCCACCATAATGAAATTATCACTTATTAGGAACCGTAAATTCATTTATATTGAATTAAAAATTAGATGGGTGTACCTGCAAATCCCCCTTTATCAGGGCATGACAAGCGCTGATAACTGCTCTACAGTGATTTAAGCTGCCCGCCTTCGCTGATTAGTAGTTAGCATTAACAGAAGAATATTGATTTATTCCTCCAGTCAAGGCTTAATAAGAATAATTTAGTAATCCAAATGCATTAAAACACCAATCAATGGGGATAACATTTTGTCTGACTGGTTAACCATCCTGCCGGCCCTGGTGGCCATTGTGGTTGTGCTGTGGCGCAAAGAAGTGATTCTGGCTTTACTGGTGTCCTTGTGCAGTGCTGAGCTCTTATTGTTGCTGCAAGCCGGCCAATTTGGGGTCGGTTCGGCGCTGCTGGATGGGCCGGTACAAACCCTGGAGCGGATTGTTGGCGTGACCTCCTCCACCGACAACGCCCGCTTGCTGATGTTCTCCTTGA
>NZ_JAFIFQ010000055.1 GCF_020831925.1 Alkalimonas sp. | reverse complement strand
ATGTCAGCCGGATTTTCCAGACACTGGGTGCCGAGATGGACCAAATCGCCATCCTCTGGGTGGCAGCACCGCTAACCGGCTTGTTGGTGCAGCCCATCGTCGGCCATTTTAGCGATAAAACCTGGACCAGGTTAGGTCGGCGCCGGCCCTTCTTCCTTTATGGCGCCATTGCTACCACCCTGGCCTTGGTCTTTATGCCGAACTCACCGCATTTGTGGGTTGCGGCCATGATGCTGTGGATTTTGGATGCCGCTATTAACGTTACCATGGAGCCATTCCGCGCTTTTGTTGGCGATAACCTGAATAAAAAGCAGCGGCCGCTTGGTTTTGCCATGCAAAGCTTCTTTATCGGTGTGGGTGCCGTGGTCGCATCCGCTTTGCCCTGGATGATGACCAACTGGTTTGGTGTATCTAATATCGCGCCGGAAGGCATGATCCCGGATTCCGTCGTCTACTCCTTCTATGCCGGTGGTGTGGTGCTGTTCCTGGCGGTGGGTTGGACTATTTTACGCAGCAAAGAATACAGCCCGGATCAGCTGGCCGCTTTTGAAGCGGCTGAGCAGCAAGCCAATCCGGTAGAGGTGGAAGTGGTGAAAGTGCGCGACAACTACTGGGCCAGTGGTGCGGCTGCGGTGGTGATTGGCGTCTTGCTGTGGGCCTTTGTTTATTTTCAGCAATTGGACCAGAACCTGTATCTGCTTGGCGCGCTGATTGCCTCTTTTGGTGTGCTGCAGTGGCTAACCAGCTGGTTTAAGCAGCAGCAAAACCGCAATATGCTGGTGCAAATCATCGATGATCTCTACGCCATGCCCGGCACCATGAAACAGCTGGCTGTGGTGCAGTTTTTCTCTTGGTTCCCACTTTTTGCCATGTGGATCTACACCACCGCAGCGGTGACCAGCCACCATTACGGCACCAGCGATACGACCTCGCTGGCCTACAACACCGGGGCTGATTGGGTCGGTGTTTTGTTCGCGGTCTACAACGGCTTTGCGGCGCTTGCTGCGCTGATTATCCCCTGGCTGGCACGACGCATTAGCACCCAGCGCACTCATAGTATCAATCTGGTTTGTGGTGCGCTTGGTCTGTTCTCCTTCTTCTGGATCCAGGACCCAGCCTTGCTGTGGCTGCCAATGATAGGCATCGGCATAGCCTGGGCTTCTATTTTGTCCTTGCCCTACGCCATGCTGTCGAACAGCCTGCCGGCGCATAAGATGGGCATTTACATGGGCATCTTTAATATCTTTATCGTATTGCCGCAGCTGCTGGCCGCGGCCATTCTTGGCAGCATGCTGAAGTATTTCTTCGGCGGCGAAGCCATCTATGCCCTGGCACTGGGCGGCGTCAGCTACCTGATCGCTGCTGTTTATGTGCTTTTTGTTCGAACCAGCAAAACAGTAAAAGGATAAGTGATGCAACTGAAATCCTGGTTTTTTTCCACTGCTAAGGTAGTCGCCCTGACGGCCGGCCTGGTGGGTGCTCTGACAGTTGTTAGCGCCTGCCAGCCAGCGACCGAGTCGGCCTATCAAACCCCTGCAGCTGTGCCTGCCGAGCAGACCGAAGCGCCTTGGTGGGATGATGCGGTCTTCTACCAAATCTGGCCGCGCAGTTTTTACGACACCACCGGCGATGGCCATGGTGATTTTAATGGCATGACGGCCAAGCTGCCTTATTTATCCGAGCTTGGTATTGATGCCATCTGGCTGACGCCGATGTTCGAAGCACCGTCCTACCATGGTTATGACTTTACCGAGTTTTACCAGGTGGAATCCGATTATGGCAGCATGGCCGACTTTGAGCGCTTTTTAAACGAAGCCGAAGCCCGTGGCATCCGGGTAATTCTGGATCTGGTAATCAATCATATTTCCCGTGAGCACCAGTGGTTTCAGCGCTCAGCCGAGCGTGTCGAGCCTTACAGCGACTACTTTATCTGGCGGGAGGAGTTGCCCGCGAGCGGTAAAGGCTGGGGCCATGCCTGGTCCGATAACGATCTGCCGGAAGCGGTCTGGCATTTTGATGAGACCCGGGGTGAGTATTATTACGCAGCCTTTGGTGCGACCCAGCCGGATCTGAATCTGGAGCATCCGGATGTGATTGAAGAAATGAAACGGATGGCCAAATTCTGGCTGGATAAGGGCGTCGATGGCTTCCGGCTGGATGCGGTGCGTTTTGTCATTGAGCGCGGCCCACAAGGCCAGGCCGACCTGCCAGAGACCATCGATTACTGGAAAGATTTTAATGCCTTTGTAAAAAGCGTCAATCCAGAGGCTTACTTAGTGGGTGAAGCCTGGGTCGATATCCCGGTTGCGGCTAAGTACTGGGGTGATGGCAAAGGACTGGATCAGGGTTTTGACTTTGAATTTGGCTACATTGTGCTGGATATGTTGCAGCAAGGACTGGCTACCGAAGCTCAGTTTGGCACCATGAGCCAGCAGTCAGGTCAGGTTGCAGACGGCGAACTGCATCCGTTGGCGCAGAATGTGCAGCGCCGGTTGGAGTCGGGCGCACCGCTGGCCTTCTTTACGCCGTTTTTAACCAACCATGATCAGGACAGGGTCGGCTTCCAGCTACAGGAAAACCAGGCCAAAGCCAAACAAGCGGCGGCCTTATTATTTAGCTCGCCAGGGACTAAGTACATTTACTACGGTGAAGAAATTGGCATGACGCAGCAACAAAGCGGCCACGATGTGTATAAGCGGGCGCCGATGCTGTGGGATCAAAGTCACCAGGCGGGTTTTACCCAGGCCGAGCTGAGCTGGGTGCAGCAAAACGAACTCTTTACCCAGGCCTTTGACCCCTGGTGGCCGGATTTTCTGGCTCAGCAACTGGCGGCAGGCGATCGCACGGTAGCAGCGCAACGCGCTCAGCCGGATTCCTTGTGGCAACTGCACCGTTTATTGATAGCCATGCAAAAGCAGCGGCCGGAAATGCGTTTGGCAGGCAGTTATCAGGTGCAGTCACCGCTGCAAGGCATTTTGACCGTGACGCGTGAGCTGGGCGAGCAACGCTCGGTGTTTGTGCTGAATCTGGCCGGTGAAATGGTCGATATTGCCGCGGTTTTGGCAGAACACAGTGGCTTGGCCATGAGTTGGGGCTTTGATTTGGATGGTAGCTTGTTGGCTACCGATGGCTTGTTGATTTTGCAGTCGCGGTAGCAAAGCAGATACCAGGGCTGCCTCTGCCTGGCGCAGCCCTGGCTCTTAAATGCTAATTACCGAGTAGTTTGTCCAGTTCTTTTTTCGCATCATCCAGCAGTTGCTGCTGGGCTTTTTTGGCATTATTGCACTTGGCAATATTGGTGCTCTCTCCTTTCAATCGAAGCTCTGCGCACTCCAGCATCACCTTCGCCAGTAGCTCAGGGTCCTTGGCTAGCTTATCGGCGGATGGAGCTCCACCACAGGCCAGCAACAGCAGGCTGGAGCTAAGCAATACAGTTATTTTTTTCATCATCTTATCCTTTTGATGCCGTGCCGCAGGAAGTGCGGATCACAATTTTTGGTTCAATCTGATTGGTCTCGATCGGTTGGTTGTTCACCAGGCGAAGCAGGTTTTCCACCAGCATCTCACCCGCCAGGCTGGTATCCTGTTGAATGGTGCTAAGCGGTGGCGTGGTGTAAGATGCCACCGGAATATCATCAAAGCCCATCACGGCAATATTGTCTGGGATGCGAAGCCCTTGCTGCTGAATACCTTGCATCACGCCGATAGCGATTAAATCGCTGGCGCAGAAGATGGCATCCACCGGCTGGCCGCTTTCCAGCAGATTTTGTACCGCCAGTTGACCTGCTTGCTCGGTGGAAATGGCGTTGTATTGCAAAATGGCCGCACGCTCAATGCCAGCATCTTGCAAGGCATCACAAAAACCAAGAAAACGTTGATTAAATTCCGGACTGCCGGCCGAGGCATTGCCTATAAAGGCAAAGCGCTGGTGGCCCAAAGACAATAAATGTTCACCAGCCAGCCGGCCGCCCTGGCGATTATTGCTGCGAATGGTAAAATCGGGGTGCCCCTCGACATCGGCTCCCCAACAAACGAAATGGGTTTCCTGCGCCAACAGCTTGTTCAGCTTTTCTTCGTAATCTTCATAATCACCATAACCGAGTAAAATAATGCCATCGGCTTTTTTGGTATCTTCGTAGTCGGCGTGCCAGTCATCGCTTAGCTGCTGAAAAGAAACCAGTAAGTCCTGACCCCGCTGGGCACAAGCTCTGGTAATACTGCCGAGCATGGATAAAAAAAATGGGTTGATCAGGGATTCATCGGTGGTTGGGTCTTCAAACAACAACAAAGCGAGCGTGCTGCTGCGTTGTTTGCGCAAATTACTGGCATTTTTGTCCACTTTGTAATTTAGCTGGCGGGCAATGGCATGCACCTTATCCCTGGTCTCTTTATTGACCTGAGGACTGTTACGCAAGGCTCGGGATACCGTGGATTGCGATACACCAGCCAGGTAAGCAATATCAAAGGATGTGGCTTTTTCTTTCATGGATTACGCTCAACTGTAGCTCGTTTCTGTGGTGTCACAGCAACGAGTCAGACAAAGAAAGATACTGGAGCGACAACGACTTAAAAAGGCCTTTGCAGACACCTGCTTCCTATCATAGTCGGAAGCAGGTTGGGATTCAAATGCTGAAGTGCACGGCTAGTGGCGTTGGAAGACCGGTTCCAGCAAACGGAAGCTGCCGGCATCGGCATCCATTTCGGCTGCCGCACCTACAGGAACAATAAACTGTCGCGGTATATGGCCAATCATAGCGCCGTTGTAGGCCGGTATATTCAGCGGCAGGATGTAATCGTCCAGAATATCGTCCAGGGTAAGACTGCCCCAGCCACCACCAGGTTCACAACGGGCGCAATCCCCAAAGATAAAGCCACTGATTTGCGCTAACGCGCCACTTAAACGCAGAGTGCTGAGCATTCGATCGATTTTGTAGGGGGGTTCATTGATGTCTTCTAAAAACAAAATTTTATTCTTAAAGCTCGGTAAGTAAGGCGTTCCTGCCAGAGAGGTTAACACCGTCAGGTTGCCACCAATTAGCTCACCACGGGCTTTGCCACCGCGAATGGTGTTGGTGCGGTTGTTGCGCACAATGATATCGTCTTCCGGTCGATGTTCATTTTTAAAAGAGACCAGCTCGCGCTGAAAAAACAGCTGTTCAAATTGTTGCACATTGAACTCATGCCAACGGCTGCTGCCATTGGGGCCATGAAAGGTGACAAGACCGGTTTTGGCGTGCAAGGCACTATGAATGGCGGTAATGTCGGAGTAGCCCAGCACGATTTTGGGGTTTTGGCGTACCAGTTCGTAATCAATCAGCGGCAGAATACGGGCAGCACCTGAACCACCGCGCAAGCAGATAACGGCTTTTACCTCAGGATCAGCGAACATGGCATTGAAATCGGCTGCGCGGTCGGCGTCCTGCCCTGCCAGGTGGCCATGACGGCTTTGGAAATGAGGCCCGGTTTTGACTTTAAAACCGAGTGCTTGCATCGACTCCACGGCAAACTGCGCCTCCATCCTACCAGCAATGGCAGCTGAGGGACTGACCACCCCTATGGTATCGCCACGTTTCAGTGGTAATGGCAATAGTTTCCCCTTTGGGTTGACAGCACTGCTGGCCATGCCGGCACTGCTCATAAGAGGCAGTAAGGCGGAAGCAATGCCAAGTTTTAGAAAGCTACGTTTTTTCATCAAGCCGTCTCCATATGCAGGGGTTAATCCGCAGTTTAATACAATTTTTTATTACTGATCAAATTAGTGGTAGGAATTTTTTATTCAAGAGTCGGATTTCCGGCTCTTACTGGATGAAATTGTGAAACAATGTTAACTCTATTCTGCCAGCCAGCAAGCGGTGATAAACTGCACAAAGAAGAACTTTGAGATCAACGCGTGATGAAAGTGTGGCAAGCCATTATTATTCTAGTATTGATGCCAGCACTGGCCATTGCTGGTGGTCGTGGCGCTGTTGATGACGGTTATGTGGAGCAATCCAGTTGGCGTCTAGCCATGGCGGTAGGTATTGGCCAGAGCTCCAGCCCTTTATACGACGCTCCTAATATGCCGCTCTATCTGCTGCCAGATATTAGCTATTATGGCAAGGTAGGGTTTTTTGACAATGGTATCCTTGGTGCTGGTCTGGATTTGACGCCACATTGGAGTGTCAGTCTTGTCAGTCGGCTTAACCCGGAGAAGGGCTACTTTTACCGCTGGCATGTCTCACGAATTCCTTCCTTCGAACAAACTTTTTCCAGCATGCCGACCGTATCGATGGAGCCACGCTCGGCGCAGCAGCAGGTATCCGTGAATGAGGTAAACCGGCGCCCCACAGCCTGGGATGGTGGAGTGCAACTAAATGCCTGGTTTGATGACTGGACGCTGCGGTTGAATGGCTGGACGGATATTAGCGGGAAGCACCATGGCCATGAACTCAGTGCAGTGGCTGGGCGGCATTATCAGACTGACTGGGGGCTATGGCGTCTTAGTGCAGGGTTGTACTGGAAAAGTGAAAACCTGATGCAGCGCTATTATGGCCTGGGCGAGGATGAACCCTTGCATTTGCCTCGTTATCAGCCAACCGCCAGTCTGCAGCCCGAGCTGGAGCTTTCATGGTCATTGCCACTTAGTGCTGGTTGGCGTCTGATGGCATTTTATCGATATCGTTGGCTGGACAGTGCTATGACTCAGAGCCCACTGGTGCAACAGTCCTATCAACACCGTTGGTTTCTTGGTTGGAGCTATCGGTTTTTCTGATGATGGGATTAGTCGTTAAGACAGCATGGATGCTTTTATTGCCGCTGGCAGCAACGCCGGCTGAGCCTTGTGAAACTGATTTATGCTGGTCGGCCAGTCCGGTGTTGTGTATTGCTAGTGTACAGGGGGAGCGCTGTGAGGCAGAGTTAAAGGTGGTGTGGTCCAGTCCGGAGCCGGTTGATCTTTGTCTGTATCTGGCAGATGAAGCGCTAAGTTGCTGGCAGCAACAGCAGCAGGGGCAGTGGAGCTCTCATCTGATCTGGCCAGAGCAAGCCAGTTTAACATTACGTGATACTGATAAGGTGTATCTGGATGAAATGCTGAAAACTGTAAGTCGTCAGCCGAAACGGCGCCGTCGACTGGTAGCGCCATGGAGTGTGTTTTGATGAGTAAAGTATTGTTGGTAGAAGATGATCTGCGGTTAGCGGAGCTGGTGCAAAGCTACTTGAGCCAGCATGGCTTTGTGGTGGAAGTGCAAGGCCATGGCAATGAAGTAGCGGCCCACTGCCAGCGTTTCAAGCCGGACTTAATCATACTCGATCTAATGCTGCCGGGGCTGGATGGTTTTGGCGTTTGTCGGCAGATCCGGCCTAGCTTTGCTGGCCCCATTTTAATGCTAACTGCACGGCAAAGTGATATCGACCAAGTGCTTGGTTTAGAGCTCGGTGCAGATGATTACGTGATAAAACCGGTTGAGCCGCGGGTGTTGCTGGCCCGCATCCATGCCTTGTTGCGACGACGCCAAGCTACTGAATCAGGACAGACGCATGAACTAAGCTTTGGTCAGTTGCAATTAAAGCGCCGGGCCAGGGAGGCCTTTCTGGCAGGTGAGCGGGTTGATTTAACCAGTTATGAATTTGATTTGCTCTGGATGCTGGCGGCACACGCTGGCCAGACTGTGCGACGGGAAGAAATTCATCAGCAAGTGATTGGCCGGCCTTATGATGGGCTGGATCGCACTGTGGATGTGAGGGTGTCGCATTTGCGCAAAAAACTCAATGACAATACCGAAACGCCATTTCGGATCAAAACTGTTTGGGGTAAAGGCTACTTGTTCGTTGCGGATGCCTGGTCAGCCTGATGCAGCGTCTGTTCTTGCAGTTTTATCTGTTTTTGTTGGTGCTGTTGATTGCGCTGGGCTGGAGCATTGAGCAGCTGTGGCAGCTTTGGTCCAAAGAGGAGTTGCCTCCCTCGGTAGGCCTGTGGCAGCAGCAAATTGAACTTGTGATGCAGCAGCCTGTTGGTGAGATGCCAGTTCTACTGGCTTTGCCTGCGCAAGCACTGCCATTGGATGGGGTATCATTTCCGGCTGCAGAATGGCAGGCGCTGGAACAGGGCGAGGTGATCCCACTGTTTGGTCAGCAGAACGAATTGTACTTGTTTGCCAGACAACAGGATCAGCTTTGGCAGTTTGGGCCTGTGCAGCTGGAAAGCCCTTCACCGCTCCGACTGTGGT
Organism: Alkalimonas sp.; assembly: GCF_020831925.1. Taxonomy (GTDB): domain Bacteria; phylum Pseudomonadota; class Gammaproteobacteria; order Enterobacterales; family Alteromonadaceae; genus Alkalimonas. The sequence continues at coordinate 10,737 of NZ_JAFIFQ010000055.1, read as the reverse complement.
TGACACTGTTGTTCTTTGTGCTCTTAGGGATTGCAGTTGCGTTATGGCTTTGGCCTCTGGCACGGGATATTCGTCAGCTGCAGCGTGATCTTAGTGTGGTTGGACGAGGTAAGCCATCTCAAGTCAGCTTGCCAAGTTATTCGATGCTTGCACCCATTGCCGATAGTATGCAGCAAATGCAGGCACAAATTCAGCGCTTATTGTCGCTGCAAAAGGAAATGACCCATGCGGTGTCGCATGAGCTGCGTACGCCCTTGGCACGTTTAAGTTTTGCGCTGGAAATGGCCAGCCAACTTAGTGACAAGGAGCGGCAGCTGATGCAGCAGGATGTACTGGTGCTGCAGCGGCTGGTGGATGAAATGCTGGATTATGCCCGACTGGAAGTGGCCATGCCACAATTACGACCGGTGCCGGTGGACTTGACGGAGTTACTGCAGAGCCTGCAGGAGCAGTTAGCGCTCTTGCCCGGGCCAGCTATTGAATTGGCGGTACCTCAGCCTTGCTGTTGCCGGGCAGATGGCCATTATCTGGAACGGGCTCTGGTCAATTTATTGCAAAATGCCAAAGGCTTTGCCCGAAGCCGCATCTTGGTCACAGTGGAGCTGAAACCGGGCCAACTTTGGTTGCATGTCGATGACGATGGCCCTGGGGTACCAGATGCCTTACAGCAAGAAATCACCAAGCCATTTCAGCGGCTGGATGAGCCCAGGCGAGCGGGCACTGGTGGCTTTGGCCTTGGTTTGGCCATTGTGAGCCGTATTATGGAGTGGCACCAGGGGCGGCTGGCCATTGGCCAGAGCCCGCTGGGCGGAGCGCGGTTTAGTCTGGTGTTAAAGGCCTAGATCGCGCAGGAAGTCATCATCAACATCCGGACTGACCTGATCAGCTACTTCGTAACTGCCTTGCTTGGCATTTTCCAGGATGTCGTCCGGGTTTTCCTGTACTGCTTTTTCAAACTCATGCAGCTGGATAAACTCGGTTTTATCCATCGCCAGTTCCAGGTAGAAAATATTGTGCTCGGGGGTACTGAACGTCACCCGTCTTGCCTGAGGCTGATCAAGCTGAGTATTGATGAGAATTTGTACCTGCTTGTTGATGGCCATCATTTTGGGTTGGCTTTGATTGATCGAGGTTTGCAAATCAAGACGTACCTTGTTGGTAAAATCACCGACGATTTGGTTCATCAGCTCGCCCATCACATTACCGACTTCGTCCGAGGTATGGAACTGCGCCAGCTCAGACTCAGGCATGCCCATGCTCATCATGTACTTGCGGTAGATTTCCATCGCGGCTTGAGAGGTAAAGTTAATCACCACCAAACCAGAAAAACCGCCATCAAATAACACAAAGCATCCCAAATCAGGACGCAGGCAGGTTTTCTGGATTTTTTGCACCATGGGTGAGTAATTGACTTCGCGGTTGCCTGCCGCTGCCAGTACGCCAGTAACCGATTGACACAAGGTCAGCAGAATATCTTCGGTGGCTACGATTTTACTTTTTTTCATGAAACGCCCTGTGACTGCTATGGTAGTATTTGCTTCAGTATATGCTTAAACGGCCTGTTGCGCCTAGCGCACGATGAAGATGTCCCGTTAAAGTGGCCAGAACAACAGCAACGCCGGGATCGCCACGGCAATAACGACCAGCTCCATTGGTAAGCCGAGCCGCCAATAATCACCAAACCGAAAACCGCCAGGACCCAGGATCAAGGTGTTGTTTTGGTGGCCAATAGGCGTTAAAAATGCACAGGAAGCGCCAATAGCAACAGCCATCAGAAAGGGGTCCGACTGAACGTCCAGTTGATTGGCAACACTGATTGCAATCGGACACATCATGGCTGCCGTGGCAGCATTGTTCATAAAGTCCGACAACGTCATGGTGAGCACCAGAATCAACGCTAGCGCCAGAATAGCATTCTCCCCTGCCAGATAGTACAACATGTTTCTTGCCAGCATATCGGCTGCGCCTGTGGTGGCCATAGCCCCCGCAACCGGGATAAGGCAGGCAAGCAGCACTATCACCGGCCAGTCGATCGCTGTGTAGACTTTTCGAAGCGGCATCACTTTTAACGCCATAATAGCCAACATACCTGCCGCAAAGGAGATAGCCGCCGGCAGCAAGCCAAAGGCCGCGCCACAAATAGCACCAAGCATGATCAGGCTGGCAAAAAGGGTGTTGCGTTTTTCCGGTACCCGGATCTGGCGTTCTGCTAAGGGCACACAACCAAAATCAGCCGCAAACACAGTGAGCGCTTCTTCTTGTCCTTGAAGCAGTAATACATCACCCGCCTGCAAGGTGGTCCTTCGCACTCGTTTGTATGAACGCTGTCCCTGACGCGATAGGGCGAGTAAATGGATATTGAAGCGCCGCCGCAAATTCAGGGTAGCTGCGGTTCGACCAATCAGATCCGAGTTGGGCAGCACGGCTAGCTCGAGTAAATGCAGCTCACCATTGTCTTCTGACTTGGTTTTTTCTTTACTGGTTGTCGCGGCCTCTGTATCTTTTTTGTTTTCATCGTCTTTTTTGGCGTCTTTTTGATTGGCAGGACTTTCTTCGAGTGACAATCCTAGATTGGATAGCAGGGAGCCAAGGCTTTCAGGCTCAGCTTCAATGATGAGTACATCTTGATCGACCAACCGGTAATAACCTGGCGGTGATGGTGCCCGGTAATTATTTCTTACAATGCCAACCACCTGAGCATCGAGTTCTTCCAGTTTTTTTTCCAGCTCACGCAATGGAATATCAACCAGCTTGCTCTCTTTGGTAATGCGGATTTCGGTGAGGTATTTGCCGGTTTCAAAGCTGCTGACATCCGCCCTGTTGCGCACAGGTACCAGCCGCCAGCCAATCAGAGCAACAAAAATCACCCCAACCAGAGCCACAACTACGCCGACCGGGCTGTAATCAAACATCGCAAAACCACGCTCTGCTGTTTCGGCACGAAAACCAGAGACAATCAAATTTGATGGAGTGCCAATCAGCGTCGTCATGCCGCCTAAAATGGAGCCAAAAGCCACCGGCATCAGGACCTGACCAGGGGCCACCTGGATGCGTGCCGCTACCTGAATGGCAATGGGCATCAACAGAGCAAGGGCGCCAACATTGTTCATAAAGGCAGATAAAATGGCAGCCAAAGCAGTGAGCGCTGTGATGGTGAGGGTGGGACCAGCTTGTTTTGGCAGAACCTTCATCGCTAATACATCAACGGCACCAGTGGCTTGTAACGCCTGGCTAAGCACCAGCACACAAGCTACGGTAATCACAGCCGGGTGGCCAAAACCATTAAAGGCTTCATCGGTTGGTACCAGGCCAAGCAGTACACAAGCCAGCAGGCTGGCCAGAGCAATCATGTCATGCCGCCAGCGGCCTGATAAGAAGAGCACTACGGTAATGGCCAAAACGGCAAAGATTAAAAGTTGTGCTAGTTCCACAAGCAAGCCTTAGTTATTGAAGCAACGGGCGACTTTCTGTACTCACTATCCGACAGGATGGAATTTTTCGCAAGCTAAGGACAGTGAATCGCTGCTTTGGTACACTATTGCTATCATAAGCTACTTTCCTGGTAACTGGACTTTCCCTATGCATCAACTCACTTTGCAAACCCCGGACGACTGGCATCTGCATTTTCGCGATGGTGACCTGCTTAAAGATACCGTGCCGGCCACGGCCCGTAGCTTTCACCGCGCCATTGTCATGCCGAATTTGGTACCACCGGTTACCACCGCTGAGCTGGCTGTGGCTTATCGGCAACGCATTCTGGCAGCGCGTCCGTCCGGCAGTAATTTTGAGCCGCTGATGACGTTATTTCTGACCGATAAAACCTCGGCCCAGGACATAGCAGCTGCCAAGGCGGCGGGAGTGATCGCAGCCAAGTTATACCCGGCAGGGGCCACCACCAATTCCAATGATGCAGTCAGTGCTTTGGATAGCCTGTACCCAGTGTTTGAAGCCATGGCAAAAGAAGGTATGTTGCTGTTGGTGCATGGCGAAGTGACCAATGCGGATATTGATATTTTTGACCGGGAAAAAGTCTTTATCGATCGTTATCTGCAGCACATTGTGGCGCGCCTGCCAGAGCTTAAAGTGGTGTTTGAGCATATCACCACCGCTGATGCGGCCCAATTTGTACAGGAGGCTCCGGCCAATGTCGCAGCTACCATCACGCCACAGCATTTAATGCTGAACCGCAATGATTTGTTGGTTGGCGGCATCCGGCCACACAATTATTGTTTGCCGGTACTTAAACGCAGTACCCATCAGCAGGCACTGCGCGCTGCGGTCGCTTCGGGTTCGGCCAAATTTTTTCTGGGAACCGATTCAGCACCCCATGTGAAGCACCGCAAAGAGTCCAGTTGTGGTTGTGCTGGTTGTTACAGTGCACCTTGCGCCATTGAGCTCTATGCCGAAGTGTTTGATGATCTCGGTTGCCTGGATAAGCTGGAAGGGTTTGCCAGCCATTATGGCCCCGATTTTTATGGCTTACCTCGCAATACAGGTAGCATCGTGTTGCAACGCCAGGATTGGCTGGTACCGGAAGAGCTGGCACTAACCAATGGCGACACCATAGTGCCGTTTCATGCTGGCCAGTCGCTGAAGTGGAAACAGCTATAACTTCCAGATAACTCCGCTATCACCCTAAGAGTGGTAGCGGAGTGCTGTCTACCATAAAATCTCGGCCATAAGGTGGCAGAAAATTACCAAGTCTCCTTAATTGTTCGGACAATTACCCTGCCATTGCTGCAGTTTGTTATAGACAAAGGTCGCCAGTTGCTGTTGCAACAGAATATTCGGCTCAGGGGTCCGAATCTGTATCAGATAGTCATGGCGCTGGATATCAATGTTGCAAACGGTCTGGTAAATGGTTGATATGGAGCAAGCTCCCAGAAAATAATCATTCAGCAACTCAGGCACAGTCTGAGCAACGGCAGGCTTCATTTTGTAGAGGTGCCAAAATGGCGTATCCGGAAAGGGTAGCTGGCTGACTTTGTAGTAACCCAGTTTGGTATCGTACTCCACAAATTGGTAGTCGTCCCGCAAGGTTAAGCCGGAACTGTAGGCACCCTGTGTAAGAAAGCTTTTTGCTTGTTCCGCCCCGGGACGGCGGATGGTGGCAGATAGCAAAAAGTCCTGCTCCCCAAGGGCTGCCGTGTACTCCGGGATGTGGGGTTGCACCTACGGCCCCTGAAATTGCACAATCAAAGAAGCAGGACGGTTATCGGTATCGGCTCCAGCGAATGAAAACACGCGGCTGGTTCGGCCGTATTGGTAGGGTCTGTATTCTTTGGGAATGCAGTACTGCTGGTTGCCTAGCTGTATACGTTCGAAATCAGCAAATACCTCGCTACAACTGCTAAGCGTAAATAGTAGACTCCAGGCACAACAGTGAGTGAGAATGCGCATAAGCTTAGTTTCCAATGCCATGGCCAATAAAATCGCAAGCGTTGCACCAGATGGGCCGGTAAAGGTTGGCGGGCAGATGAAATAAAGTACCGCCAAACAACCAGGCGCCATCACTTTGCAGCTCTTTGTTCTGATGTAATGCGCAAATTACCTTATTAGTTTGGCTCGTTATTCTGCCAGGTTCTGCTATATTTCCAAAGCAATAATAATTGAGCGCTGAAATAGAGCGTGCCAATACTTAATGTAGCAAGTGTTACAAATAGGGGCTCTGTAGCCTCTTGAATGGTTGTATAAAAGGATGAAGCAAACCATGGAATGAGGGCGAGGAGTAGGCAATACCAGAGCCACTTATGGAAAAAACGCTTCCTTTTAATATAACCATAGCAAGCAATGCAGCTCAAAGATGCCATAGATAGCAACAATAAGTATTCAATCCAGTCCACAGTTGAATGCTGGTCGAAGGTAGTAAAAGCAGTTACCAAGGTACTGACCGTCAGTATTAGGTAGGCTATTGTGAACCAAAAAAAGATTTTCCAGCCACTGTGTATTTTTTTGATTTTCATTAATGCCAGAACCCAAACGGTATGCGTGCAGGATCACTTGGAAGTTCCTTCCATCCATTAGGGTTATCAATATATCTTTTCCGGAAGTTACGGCTTTTAGCACCTGAAGCAGGTAGGCTGGCAAACACTTCTAAGAGTCCCCTTGCTGTGGGGGAGTGTCGACCTTTCAAGTTAACAATTACTTGTAGAGATGGGTAAAGATTTTTGTAAGTGGCTTCAGCTTTTCGTTTATCCATAAAGATACCGAACACCGCTGTGATAGGCTCAAAATATTTTGACATAGTAAGAACTCTCGGGAATAACGTTTAATGCGCTTAATTAACAATGGTAAATTAGGCTTCATAAAAAATCAATAAATTGGTTTCTCTGTGTCAGCTTTTTAAATAGCTGAGCAGCCGTTCTAAGGCGCGGTAGCTCAGCGCTTCCATTAAATGTTCTTTGCGAATATGCGGTAGCTCCTGCAAGTCAGCAATGGTGCGCGCCACCTTGATCAGTTTATGGTAACTGCGTGCCGATAGCTTCAGATGATGAATGGTATCTTCCAGAAAAGCGGCATCCTGAGTGCTCAAAGGGCAGTGCTGATTGATTTCGGCCGCCGATAAGCGGGCATTGGCTTTGCCCTGTCGGGCCAGCTGAATAGCCCTGGCTGCCAGTACCCGTTGCCGAACCTGGGAGCTAGGTTCAGCGCTCATATTTTGTTGGCTTAGCAGGCCTTTTGGTAGCAAGGGCACATCAATCTGCAGTTCGATGCGATCCAAAAAAGGCCCGGAGATACGGTTTAAGTAGCGCATAACTTGCTCCGGGCTGGCGCGGCCATCGTCGTGGTGCCCGGTAGGGCTGGGGTTCAGTGCTGCGATCAGTTGAAACTGTGCCGGAAACTCGGCCTGGCGCGCTGCCCGGGAAATATGGATCCAACCTGTTTCCAGAGGCTCCCTGAGCACATCTAATACTTTTCTCGGGAACTCAGGCAACTCGTCAAGGAATAGCACCCCATGATGGGCCAACGAAATTTCACCAGGTTTAGGTACTGGGCCACCACCAACCAAGGCGACGGCTGAGCTGGTATGGTGGGGTTGCCGAAAAGGCCGTTGTTGCCAGTCTGTCATGGAGCGGGGCATACCCGCGATCGAATACAGAGCAGCAGTTTGTAGCGCTTCTTCTTCCGTCAGCTCTGGCAAAATGGCCGGTAAACGCTGGGCTAGCATGGACTTTCCGGTACCGGCTGGCCCTAGCATCAGCAGGTTGTGCTCGCCGGCAGCGGCGATTTCCAACGCCCGTTTAGCCGCCGTCTGGCCTTTGACATCAGCCAGATCGGGCCATTGTCTGGTGATTTCAGGTTTTAATGCCGGTATGGCTGGCAGCGCCTGCCCCGATTGCAAAAAACTATGGACCTGCAGCAGGTGAGTGGCACCAAAGATGCGGGCTTTCGGTACTTGCTGGGCTTGCTCGGCGTTGATCATGGGCATCAAGGTAGCCCGGCCAGCATCACGGCAGGCCATGGCTACAGGGATTTCGCCAACAATGGCGCGAATCTCACCCGATAAGGCCAGCTCGCCGACAAACTCATAGCCTTCAATGCTCTTTTCTGCCAGCTGACCACTGGCGACGATAATCCCCAGCGCAATGGGCAGGTCGAAGCGGCCACCTTCTTTTGGTAAGTCCGCCGGTGCCAGGTTGACGGTGATTTTTCGATCGGGAAAGGCAAAACCGCTGTTAATCAGAGCACTGCGTACTCTGTCTCTGGATTCTTTTACCGATGCTTCCGGTAGGCCAACCAGATGAAAAGCAGGCAGGCCATTGGCAATATGAACTTCTACGGTAACAAGGGGGGCGGCCAATCCATGGCGCGCCCTGCTAAAAACAATGGCTAATGACATCCTGTCTCCACAATTACCGACGAATGAAATCACATTTTGATTAGTATTGATCATTAGGTTTATAAAATGCAAATTAATTGATTAAAATTTGATTTGTTCGTGCGAATGCTCATGAATCACGCAGGCATTCCGATAACGAATACGCTACACTTAGTCCTTGCTCGTTTTGAATCATGTATTTACGGAGGCTGCATGCAGCAATTCTGGCTAAACAGTGCGCTGCGACATCCCTGGCTGACCATCAGCTGGGCCTTGCTGGCTATTTTGGTGATGTCGGCGGGTATGAGTCAGTTGTATTTCCGGGGGGATTATCGGATTTTCTTTTCACCGGATAATCCGCAGATGCTGGCGTTTGAGCAAATGCAGGATGAGTTCAACAAGAGCGATAACATTCTGATAGCGATTGCGCCCAAACAAGGCGATGTCTTTACTGAGGAAGTGTTGGAACTGATTTGGCGTTATACCGACGCAGCCTGGCAAACACCTTACTCCAGCCGGGTTGATTCCATCACCAACTTTCAGCATACCGAAGCGGTTGATGACGATTTGCTGGTAGAAGACTTACTGTTGCAGCCAGCTATGCTCAATGCGGATAAGCTTGCCGCCATTCGGCAGGTGGCAATGAGCGAGCCGGCGCTTTACCGCAGTCTGGTATCTACGGATGGCAAGGTTGCTGCTATCAATGTGATTGTGCAGCTGCCTGAAGTCGACCAGAATCAGGAGGTAGTGGATGCTTACGAGTATGTGTTGGCGCTTAGTGCGCAATTTGCTGCCGAGTATCCGGGGGTAGACTTTTACCATGCTGGTATTCTGGCGCTGAACTATGCCTTTGCCAGTGAAGCGGAGAAGGATGCTACTACGTTGGTTCCTTTGATGTTTCTGGTGATAGTGCTGATGCTGCTATTGTTGCTGCGTTCTTTTGCCGCAGCCATGGCGACGGTGATTATTATTCTGGTGACTATCTTTAGCACCTTGGGAATTGCAGGCTGGCTGGGGATTTTCTTAAGCACCGCTACCGTCAATGTACCGACCATCGTCATGACATTGGCAGTGGCTGATTGTGTGCATGTGATTGCTTCGATGCAGTACGCGCTGCGTCAGGGCAAAAGTAAAGAGGAGGCCATTCATTACAGCATGACACGCAATGTGATGCCTATTTTTATCACCAGTATCACCACCTCCATTGGTTTCTTAACCCTAAACTTTTCCGAAGTACCGATATTGCGTGATCTTGGCAATATGACGGCGGTCGGTGTGATGTTGGCCTGTTTGTTTAGCGTGACTTTACTGCCTGCTTTGCTTCGTTTGCTGCCTGCCAAGGTGGTGCCTGTTAGCCATACTGCTAACGGCATTGAGAAGCTTGCTAACTTTGTGGTATTGCAGCACCGGAAGATTTTGCCGGTGGGCATTATTCTGATGTTTGGATTAGCCGCCTTTGCTGCGACCAATCAGGTCAATGATGTGGCCGTGAAGTACTTTGATAAACGCACTGAGTTTCGTCAGTCACTGGACTTTATTGAAGAGAATCTGACCGGTACAGCCAATCTGGATTTTGCCATTGAAAGCCGGCAAACCAGTGGTGTGAATGATCCGGAGTTTTTGGCCAAAGTGGCTCGCTTCGCTGATTGGCTCGATCAGCAACCCGAAGTCACGCATGTTGCCAGCATTACTCATGTCTTTAAGCGGCTGAATAAAAATATGCATGGTGATGATCCGGCTTATTACCGCTTGCCCGAGCAGCAGGATCTGGCTGCGCAGTATTTATTAATGTATGAGATGTCCTTGCCCTTTGGGCTGGATCTGAACAATCAGCTGAATCTGGATAAAAGTGCCACCCGGGTCACGGCAACCTTGCAAAACCTGGGCAGCAAAGAGCTGACTGGTTTTGAGCAGCGAGCCTTGAGCTGGCTGGCTACTGAAATGCCGGATTACGATAGTTCAGCAGCCAGCACGGCTTTAATGTTTGCCCATATTGGGGAACGAAACATGGCTTCAATGCTCAAAACCTTACCCTTTGCTCTGGTGTTGATTTCGGCTTTGCTGGTGATCAGTCTGCGCTCTTGGCGGCTAGGTATGTTTAGCTTGCTGCCAAATATTATGCCGGCTTTGGTTGGCTTTGGTATTTGGGCACTGTATTCCGGTGAGATCAACTTGGGTTTATCGGTGGTGGCCAGTATCAGCCTGGGGATTATTGTGGATGATACCGTGCACTTTCTCAGCAAATACCAACGCGGCTTGCGTGAGGGCCAGGATACCGAAGGCGCGGTGCGCTATGCTTTTCATAGCGTAGGCCGGGCGCTTTTTGTGACCACTGTGGTGCTGGTGGCGGGTTTTGCGGTTTTGGCGATGTCGGGCTTCCGGCTAAACTCGGATATGGGCTTGTTAACCGGCCTGATTATTTTGCTGGCACTGATTATTGATTTGCTGGTGTTACCAGCATTGTTGCTGCGTTTTGACAACAAAGGAAAAAACAATGAGACATTATCTGCAAAAACTTCTGTTTAGTCTCTGTATCGGTCTGCTGGTGACAACGGCCTGGGCAGAGGAGCAGACTGCAGCAGAGGAAGGGCTGCGGATTTCGACCGAGCGTAAAGTGCGAGATACTGGCTGGGGAGACACTGAAGCCAGCATGACGATGGTATTGCGTGATGCCCGTGGCCGCGAAAGCAGAAGGGAGATGCGTACGCTAACGCTGGAAATGCCGGATGATGGCGACAAGGCTTTGACAATTTTTGATGAGCCTCGTGATGTTCGCGGTTCTGCTTTTCTAACGCACACCAAAACCATGGTGCCGGATGAACAGTGGTTATTTCTGCCGGCGGCGACTCGGGTTCGCCGTATTGTGTCGCGCAATAAATCTGGCCCTTTTATGGGCAGTGAGTTTGCTTATGAAGATT
>NZ_JAFIFQ010000008.1 GCF_020831925.1 Alkalimonas sp. | reverse complement strand
TGCAATAAAGCGGCGATCTGATTGGAGACCTGGTGCAGGCTGGCTAAATCTTCCCCAACAATGGCCACCGAAAAATCAGCTCCGGCACGGCCAAAACGCAAACCGCGGATGCTGGGGGGGCGCACACTGATACGGGCGCCGGGCAAGGACAGCTGCTGCAGCGCCTGCTGGGTATGACTCACCCACTGCCCAGCCGTCATTTCGGGCCGCTGACTGGCGGGCGTTAGCTGCATGCGAAAATTCGCCACGCCGGGGCGCTCATTCACAATGCCGCCACTTAAATGGCCCCCCACCAAAGCAAACAACGTTTCAACATGTGGCATCGAGGCCAAGAGCGCTTCTACTTCACGGCTTATTGCTTCGGTTTCCTGCGGCGGTGTGCCAGGTGGCAAAGCGATACGCACCGACACACTGCCATCGTCAACCGGCGGTAAGAATTCACCACCCAGCTGCTGAAACAGCTGGTAACTGCCCAAAAAGGCCACAGCAGTGGCCGCCAATACCCACCAGCGCGCTTTCAGCACCCAACCAAGCAAACCGCCGTAGCTATGCCGGAGTTGATTCAGCAAACGGTGAAAGCTGCGTACTGGCAGGCTCTGGCTCAAACCACTTTGCCAGTGCACCTTGCCAAGCAAAGCTGCCAGCATCGGCACCAACGTCAGGGCCGCGACCAAAGTGGCTAAAATCGCGAAGGAGATGGTCAGGATCATTTCCCGGAACACCAAAGCCGCCATGCCGGTGATCAATAAAAAAGGCACCACAGCGGCCAGATTGGTCATGGTACCGGCAATCACTGCTGAGGCAACTTCTGCCGAGCCCTCTTTGGCTGCCCGGTTTGGTGCTTTATGCAACTGCTCGTTGTGACGGAAAATGTTTTCCAGCATCACAATGGCATTATCCAGCAATAAGCCAATGCCAAGCGCCAACCCTCCCAAACTGATAATGTTGATGGTCAGCCCGCCTTGCCCCATCAGGGCAAAGGTCGCCATCAAAGCAATCGGAATGGATAAGCCAATGACAAAGCTTTTGCGCAAGCTACCTAAGAACAGCCAGACCACCAGCATAGCCAGGCTACCGCCCAGAATGGCTGCACTGGAGACACTGGCAATGGCACCACGGATAAAAAAAGCAGGGTCATTGATGGCCTGTACCGCCATATCGGCCGGAATAAAGCCAGAACGATCCAGCTGCGCGATGGCACTTTGCACTTGCTCCACCACTTCTACCGTATTGGCTTCCGGCAATTTAAAGACCGACAGTTGCACTGCAGGGACACCATTTAACCGGCTGAACACCCGTTGCTCGCGGAAGCTGTCGGTGACGGTGGCTACTTCGCGCAAACGAATGCGTTGGTCAGAGCCAGGTAGCGGCAACATCAGCTGCTCGATGTCTTCCACGCTACGAAAGCGGCCTTCGGTTTTCGACATCACATCAAAGCGATCCGAGGTGACCCAGCCACCGGCAATATCTAAGTTTTCAGCAGCCAGTAGCTGCACCACATCCTGCATTGTTAGTTGATACGCCGCCAGCCGGTGTTGATCTAATACCACCTGTACTTCCCGCTCCAGACCGCCGGCAGCTTCGACCGAGGACACCCCTTCAATGGCAATCAAATGCGGGGTTAACCGGTTTTCGATCCAGTCGCGCACATCCACTTCGTTACGGATAGGCGAGCTGAAGCCAGCCTGCCAGACAGGCGCCTGGGAAGGATCAAATTTATAAAGTCGGGGCGGTTCGATATCGCGCGGTAACTGAGTGCGTGCCAGCTCCAATGCCCGGGAGGCATTTTGCAAGGCAACATCCAGATTGGTGCCATAACTAAAATGCAGATTAACATTGGTACGGCCTTCCGAGGCCCGACTGTCGATGTGCACCAGATTTTCCACCGACGCCAAGTTGCGCTCCAGCACCCGGGTCACCTGCTCTTCCATCACCTCAGGGGCCACCCCGGAGTAGTTCACCGTGACCCGGATTTGCGGGTATTCTATGTGCGGCAATAAATCCACCGGCAAGCGCTGAATAAAAAACAGCCCCAATACCAGAATAACTGATGCCAGTGCCAGCGTACCAACCGGGCGATCAATAGCCCAGCTGGTGATGGCAGAAGTACGACTGGATGATGTTTTGCTCATTGCTTAGCCTCGCCAACCAACGATACGCACCCGCTGGCCTTCCGTCATTTCTCCAACCAGAGCGGCTAATACCACTTCGCCGGCAGCGACCCCTTCGGTGATCTCAAGCCACTGACCGCGCTGCACGCCGGTTTGCACCGCTCGTTTTTCCAGACGCTCATTGGCGATGACCATCACAAAAGCCCCTTCTTCCTGCTGTACCACAGCGGAGGCTGGTACGGCCAGCGCCTCCTGCCTAGCATCGATCATCAGGTTGACCCGGCCCAAAAAACCAGGCCGAACGCCTTGCTGCCAGGCATTCGAAGGTAAAGCCACCTCCACGGTAATAAAGCGACTGCTTAGCTCCGCGGTAGGGAAAATCCGACGGATCTCGGCGGGCATGGTGTGACCCGGTATGGCATCCAACTGGACTTCGACCTGTTGCCCCACCGTCAGATAAGCCACATCAAGCTCAGACACGCCCAGATGCAGCACCAGTTGCGATACATCGGTCAGCTCCAGCAAAGGGTCCTGCTCGCGGATGCTCTCACCAAGCTCAACCCATCGTTTGCTGACTACCGCATCTCGTGGAGCCAGCACAGTGCCAAAAGCAACCCGGGTTTGCCATAATTGGTACTCACTTTCAGCCACCCGTAAGGCTGCCGCCTGGGCCTGATACTCGGAGGAACTGGTCAGTTCACGCTGGTAAAGCTCGGCCTGTCGCTGGTATGCCAGCCGCGCTTGCTCCTGCAAGGCCTCGGCACGCGCCAGCTCAGCCCGTTGCTCAGCTTGATTCAGACTAAGCAACAATTGACCGGCACGCACGCGATCGCCTTCCTCTACCAGCAATTGCTGCACAATACCGCGGGTTTGTGCTGAAAGCCTTACTGTTTCACGCGGCCTCACGGTAGCAGAGAGCATCAAGCGACGCGATAAATCCCGATTTTGTACCTCGGCAGCAGCCACCGCAATGGCTCTGGATTCTGTTGTCGCACCGGCTGAGCTGCCTGGCTGCTCAGCCGATTCACAGCCAGACAATAGCAGCCATGATTGCACCAATAACAGCAACAGTACTCCTTGCTTCCAACCGGTTGCTCTGCGTAGCTTCACATCGTTCCCCTTGAGTCATTCAACATTGGCTGAATAAAGCGATTCAATCATCCTATTACTACTGGTTCACTATACCAGTGGATTTTTACAAAACAGACCGCTATCGGCTCTTCCACCCGACAAATACGACAGAACACAGCAGAATCGATTAAAAAACACTCAAGTTGTCTATCAGTAAGTCGATAACCAGATATCATCCCCCAGCCGGAGCCTGTTATGGAACTAATGACAGCAACGCAACAACTCCGGGCGACGGAAGTCCATGCAGTAACTCAGGGTCGCCAGGAGCAACGAAGCCAAGTGCCCGCCAACCGGGCAGCCAGCCCCACCTTGCCAGCGCAAGCATCAGAGCGAGCGCAATTAGCGCTGCAACGTAACCGCATCGAGCCAACAGCGATAGAAACTGGCAACGGCGAGGAGCTGGACGAAGAGCAAGCGCTGGAAGAAAAAGCTTTCAATGCCTATCAGACCGTTGGCATGGTGAAACGTATTCTGGAACAGCTGTCCAATCGTCAGATTGAACTCTATCAGCTTAGCCCCACTGCAGATAAGCCTAAAACCAGGCCAGCTGAGCTAGCCAACAACGATGAGCTGATACGGATCACTGAATGGGAGTTTGGCTATCAGGCGGTATCCGCCAGTTTCAGTGGTTCTGCGCAACTCGCGAATGGCCAGCAAGTTAACTGGGACTTATCGTTCCAAATGGAGTACAGCTGGGCCTCGATGAGTAACCAAACTCTTCTGGCCAGTGAGTTGCAAGATCCTCTGGTGATCAGTCTAAATGGTATGCCAGCGCAACTAACCGGCGATAGCTTCAGCTTTGATCTATTTAATACCGGTGTGCCAGTGCAACTGCCGAACCTGGCTGCTCAGCAGTTTTATTTGGGACTGGACAGAACCGGCAATGGCCGGATTGAGTCTGGTGCCGAGCTGTTTGGTCCCCGAACAGGAGAAGGATTTGCTGAACTAGCGGCCTATGATTTGGATGGCAACGGTTTTATTGACCAGCAAGATGCCATCTGGCAAGACCTGTATCTGTGGCGACCGGATGGCCAGCAATTGAGCATGGCACAAGCGCAAATTGGCGCAGTATCCGTGCAGTCAGTTCCAACCAGAATGCCGCTGTTCTTTGAGCGCAGTGACCAACTTGGCGGCCTGCTGCAACGCAGCAGTGTCTTTTTAAATACCAGCGGCCAGGCCGGCCTGGTACAGCAAATCGATTTATTGGTGTAGGCTTCAACGCTGCTACAACCCGTAAAAATTGTAATCAGAAAAGGGCTTTCAATGTAAACAAAGCCCTTTTTTTTTTGCTGCATAATTATTTTCAACTCCAGCCGCCCCATAGTGGTACAAAAAGTACTACTTTTGGGATAGTGCATTTTAACTGATTGCTTTTAAAAAAATTAACCTTTTGCCACTTCGCACCAACCCAGTGCACCAGCCACTTCCCACCCAGAGATTATGCAAAAAATACAGCGCAAATCGCATAAAGATGCACAAACTTAGGTTAATGGACCGATTTTGGTGCATAAAAAAACTTGTCAACGGCATAGTTTTTGCCATGCTCTTTATAAAACCCATGCGATAAATGGAGCTAAAATGAAGACGAAACAGGTTGACTTGTACCAAAAATCGATAATAGCGATTGCGTTATCCACCCTATTCACTGCACCGGCTTTGTTTGCCGAGCAAAATGAAGCCACTAACGAGGAAACCGATAGTGTTGAACGAATATTCGTAACCGGCTCGCGGATTGCCCGCGATGCTAATCTGGCATCCCCATCGCCAGTGCAATCCATTAGTGAAGAAGAAATCCGCATGTCAGGTGAGTTTTCCATCGCTGATGTGGTAAACGATATCCCGGCACTGTTTTCCTCCACCACCAGTTCAATGGCCAATGAGAGTGGTTTTGCCAGCGGTACCAACGTCTTGAACCTGCGCAGCATGGGTTCTAACCGCACCTTGGTGCTGGTTAACGGTAAACGCCATGTCGGCGGTACTCAGGGCTCATCGGCCGTCGATGTTGGGTCGATTCCTGCCAGCCTGGTGCGTCGGGTTGAAGTGCTGACCGGTGGTGCCTCGGCTGTTTACGGAGCCGATGCCGTGACCGGCGTAGTCAACTTTATCTTACGCGATGACTTTGAAGGCTTTGAGTTTGATGCCCAGGTCAGCGCTGCTGATGAGGGGGATGCGCAGCAATACACTCTGGATGGTACCTGGGGCACCAATTTCGCCGATAACCGCGGTAACTTTGCAGTCAACGTGTCCTATGGGAGAGATAAAGGTCTGCGCGCTAATGAGCGGAAAAACGGTGTCTTTATAGGCTCTGGTCGCGACTGGGTGAATCCGGCACGCCGTTTTCAGATTGGCGATCTGAATGCTGGCGATACGCCAAACTTCCATGCCTTTTACAATCCATCACAAGGTCGGCCCGGTTATGGATTAAATATCCCTGGTTCAGCCGATGCCTTTTTGAATAACTTCGAAGCCACCTTTGGCACCCGCCCTAATCTCACTCCTGCGGAGCTAGCCTTAATTGACCGTGCAGCCAATGCGCCGCAACGGGCTATTTTGCCGGGGCGTACTTTCCCATTTACATCCGGTTACGGCCTGATAGCACCGGGCAATGGCTTTACTTTTGCCGGCTTTGATGAATTCACTCCTATTGATTTGGATGGCAATGGTGTACCAGATTGTCTTGACTCCTTCACTGGCTGGACCTCCTCCTTTGCACCTGGTGCTTTTGGTGCTTTAGGCGGCTGCTGGACCGTGCAACCCGATGGAACTTACCGTCCGGTTCAGGATGGATTGGTTGCCAGCCCTACCCAGGGTTTCGGTGGCGACTCTTTCGACACCATTCAGCAAGACACCAGCTATTTGCTGATCCCGGAAGAGCGCATCGCACTTAATTTACTGGGCAGTTATGATTTGACCTCAGATATCGTGCTGCGCGGTGAGTTGAAATATGTCTATCAGGAAGCCAAGAACACCATTCATCCTACCTCTTTTTGGGATTTACTCTTAGGCGCGCCAGATAACCCGTTTTTACCTGAGTTTATTCGCCCAATCGCAGAGCAAACTGGTGGCGTCAGTTTAACCATCGACCCCATAGGCCTTGGCGATGCCATGACGACGAATAAGCGGGAAACTGTTCGCGGTGTAGTTAGCATCGATGGCTTCCTCGACAATGGTTGGAGCTGGGATGCCAGTGCCGTTTATGGCCAATTCACCCGTAAGTCCGAGTCGACTCACCAGGTGATTGTCGATCGCTTCTTTTCTGCGATTGATGCGGTCACTAACCCAACGACAGGTCAACCTGACTGTCGGGTTAATGTGGATCCGACCACGCCAGCAATGGGAACGCCCTTTAACATTCCTACCTATGATCCTGGCTATTTTACCTTCACTCCAGGCGATGGTAGCTGTGTACCACTGAATATCTGGGCCGGCCGGGTTGGTGTAACCCAGGAAGCACTGGATTGGGTCACTCGTACCAATGACAGCAAGATCACCTTGGATCAAACGGTCTTAAGTGCTTCTTTAGCCGGTGATTTTGGTGATTACTTTGAGCTACCTGGAGGTGCCATAGCTTTTGCCGCCGGTGTAGAATACCGCCGTGAAACATCCAAAGCCGAGTTTGATGCCTGGCGTCGCGGTGTGATCCCAGCAGGAGCCCCACACCCTGCCGGCAGTAACATCGCTGATGTATCCAGCAATGCCAGCCTGACGTTCCGGCCAGAAACTATCGTCCGCAACGAAAGCGGCAGTTACCATGTGTACGAGGCTTTTGCTGAACTGTCCATTCCATTGCTGTTTGATGCGCCTTTGGCGGATGAGTTAACGCTGGACCTAGCTGCCCGGGTATCCGATTACTCAACCATCGGCAATACTACCACCTGGCGTGCCAACCTGTTATGGGCTCCGGTTCAAGACTTACGCATTCGGACCAGTTACTCTGAAGCAGTAAGGGCTCCGAACATAACCGAACTATTCGGCCCCGAGACAGGCACAACTTTCCGTCCTGCCGATCCTTGTGATGCGGCCCAAATCAACGCCATCCGGGCCGACGATCCTGAGCGAGCTAACAACACCCAGGCCAACTGCGTGGCATTTTTCAGCACCATTGGTTTAGATCCCTTTGATGCAGATGGCAACTACAGCTTTGCCGACCCACTTACCGCAGCTTTTGGTGGTGTTGTCGGCGGTAATCCGGATTTACGGGAAGAAACCGCAGAAACCTTGACGGTGGGCTTTGTGTATACCCCAGACTTTTTACCTGGCTTTAACATGAGCGTGGATTACTGGAAAATCAGCCTGAAAGATGCCATTAATGCGGTTAGTGGTCAGAACATTGCTGATGGTTGTTTTACCGGTGGTAGTTTGAATGCTCAGTTCTGTGAGCTGCTAACCCGAAACTCTGATCCGAACTCACTGTTCTTCGGTGGCTTTAACTTTATGAAATCAACTGATATCAACTTCGCCAAACGGGAAGCTGCTGGTGTTGACTTCAGTGTAGGTTATGATTTTTCTCTGGGCGATCATCAGTTCAATGCTCGAATTGCTGGTACCAGATTATCCAAACTGAATGATTTTACCAATCCGTTGGATCTGAACGATGTTGATAACCGGCTGGAGGAAAACCGTAACCCGAAACTGGCTGGTAACTTCAGTCTGGGCTGGCAATACGATGAGCTGAAAGTGAGCTGGCGTACTCAGTATCATGGTAAACAGTTGCTGATGTTTGCTCGCAAGGATACCTATCAGTCATTGTATGGTGATGCTGTCATGATGCCATCCACCTTAGTGCACAACATCAATGCCAGCTACCAATGGAATACCGAGCTGATGATCTATGGCGGTATCAATAACCTGACCAATGAAGAGCCCTTTATCACCAACTACGCTTATCCGGTAAGTGCCCGCGGACGCTCTATCTTCCTCGGCATTAACTACCGCATCTAGTAAGCGATAGCAGTATGACTAAAGCCCCGGGTTCTGCCTGGGGCTTTTTTAATTCAGTGCCGGATCCGGCTAAAATCAACCAGAGAACTTGGTATACTGGCCTCAGAGTTTCCAACGAGTTGTTGTGATGCCAAGCACCGCTTTAAGCTCCGCTATTTGCCAGCAAGCCCGCCTAAGTCGCGATCCGCGCTTTGATGGCGTCTTTTTTACCGCGGTAAAATCGACCGGTATTTTTTGCCGCTCTATCTGCCCGGCGAAAACGCCACTTGAAAGCAATGTCGAATACTTTGGCACAGCAGCTGCCGCCAGTGCAGCAGGCTATCGCCCCTGCCTGCGCTGCCGGCCAGACAGTGCACCCGGATCTCCGGCCTGGCAAGGTAGTCAAACCACCTTGCAACGAGCGCTGCGTTTAATTGATCAAGGTGCATTGCATTACAGCAATCAGGCTCAACTGGCTGAGCGACTTGGTATCAGCGAACGTTATTTACGTCAGTTGTTCAAGCAACACCTTGGTATCGCGCCCAAGCAATATGCTCTACATCAGCAGGTGCTATTCGCCAAAAAGCTACTCCATGAAACCAACTTACCAATCCAGCACATTGCACTGATGGCAGGCTTTCACAGCATTCGCCGTTTTAACGATGCTTTTGTCAAACAGTTGCAACTGAGCCCAAGCCAGATCCGGCGTAGCCCGAAACAACAGCCTGATGACTTGCTTAGACTGCAGCTAAGTTACCGCCCGCCGCTGGCCTGGCAATCCTTGCTGTCATTTTGGCAAATCAGGGCATTGAACAAGGTAGAGTGGTGCACGGCCACAGGTTATGGCCGTAGCTTTGAGTGGCAAGGACACGCAGGTAGTTTTTATGTAGAGCCCAGTACCGACAACCAGTTACGATTGCAACTGCACTACCCGGCCGCAACCGAGATCTGGTCATTGATTCGGCATATCCGGCGGATGCTGGATCTGGATGCCGACTGCAACCTGATTGAACAACAACTGCGCCAGCATCCCTGGTTTCAGCAACACTTGATTGAAGGCCTGCGTATTCCTGGGATCTGGAGCTTGTGGGAAGCTGGCATCCGCGCCATTTTAGGCCAGCAAATCAGTGTTGCTGCAGCCAGAACCCAACTGAATCGTCTGGTCGAAACCCTGGGCGAACCACTGCCGCACCAACCGGAAAAGCGACTTTTCCCAACGCCAAGGGCGGTAGCAAGCAGTGATTTGCTGATGCTGAAACTACCTCAAGCCCGCCGCCAGACCTTGCGTGATTTTGCCTGCCTGATGCTCAGGCAACCGGATGCGAGCCCAGAGCAATGGCTGGCTATCAAAGGCATAGGCCCCTGGACCTGCAGCTACGCCAGCTTGCGCGGTTTGCAACACAGTGACATCTGGTTAGGTGGCGATTTAGGCATCAAAAAAGCTTTACAGCAACATGGTGAGCACAACAGCCATCAGTCGCTAGCGCCCTGGCGTAGCTATGCTACATTGCAGCTCTGGTTTCAGACCGCTGCAGTTTCAAACAACAGCCCCCATACAGGATAATACCATGACGCAGTGCATCATCCCCGGCCCTGTCGGTGCTATTTCGATAAGTACTAACCCGCAAGGGATCAGCGCCATCCGATTTTTAACCACTGAAACAGCCCTGATTGCACCAACATCCGCTCTGTTAGAAGAAGCTGCAGAGCAGCTGGAATCCTACTTTCATGGCAGTTTGCAAACCTTTAGCCTGCCACTAGCACCAGCAGGCACTGCGTTTCAACAACAAGTTTGGCAGGCGCTGAAGACCATCCCCTTTGGTGAAACTTGCAGCTACCAGCAGATTGCCCATGCCATTGGTAATCCAAAAGCCGTCAGAGCTGTTGGTATGGCCAACAGCCGTAATCCGGTTGCCATCGTGATCCCATGCCACCGAGTGATTGGTGCCAATGGTCAGTTAACCGGCTATGCCGGCGGGCTGGATAAAAAAGCCTGGCTACTGCAACATGAGCAGCAACCAGGCCAGACGCGCTGCTGAAGGATGGGCAGCAACGCAAAAGCGGGGAGCTTAGGGGTTAAAACTGATAAGACACACCCAGGCGGAACTCATTGGAACGATTGCCGCTGTTAAGCGCAACACTGGTACGAGCCGCCCATTCGGGACTGAAGTAAAAAGCAATACCACCGGCAAAGCTAGTGTAATCACGGCCAATGCTGTGATAGCTCAGCTCAGTAAACCACTCCACTTCCGGCGTCAGCTTATCGGTGATACCAACCCCCGCATACACCCCGGTATCGCTGGCATCTTCAAAGGCATGCTGTAAACCACCCCGGACGTAAGTCTGAATAGATGGCGCAAAATCCAGCTTAAATTCAGTCAGGTAATTAGCTCCCAACGAAAACTCACTGACATCCACTGAATGCTTTGACACCCGCTCTAAATCTGCGCGCACTACCCAGCGTGGCTCTAACTGATGGCTTAGGTTCAGATAAGCACCAGAACCGAAATGATCAACATAGCCAACACCTACATGATCCCAGTTCACTGCAGCCACATTAGCTGCGGCCAGGCTTAGCGCCATGGCACAAGTGACTTGGGTCATACGCATTGTTCGGAACAAGCTAGGGGTCATTTTTTTCATTCTGTTCTCCTTGTAACTGCTATTGAAGGACCAAGAATCCCGGCAGTGATGTTGTTTGTCAGTCTTCAGGCTAACAAGCAACAACTTAACCATAGCTGAACCCACACCATTCCATAAAATAGAATTATCAGTGCCAATATATGCAATTTTCTTTCGAATGAGCTTGGTATTAAATAAAGGCACTGACCTTACCGAGGAATTGATGATGCGTATTCGAACTATACAACAGCTGATACCCGCCCGGCAGGTATCCGATGGTGCCGGGGTAAAAATCAAGCGCAGCCTGGGACTGAGCCAACAATTACGGTTGGATCCATTTCTGATGCTGGATTGTTTTGGTTCAGACGAAGCCAGCGATTACATTGCTGGTTTTCCGCCCCACCCACACCGGGGCTTTGAAACCGTAACCTACATGCTGCATGGCCATATGCTGCATGAAGACCATATGGGCAATAAGGGCCATCTGAAAAGTGGTGGCGTGCAATGGATGACCGCAGGCCGAGGCATTATTCACTCAGAAATGCCACAGCAAGAGTCCGGTTTGATGCAGGGCTTTCAACTCTGGCTAAACCTGCCAGCCGCCGAAAAGATGAAAGCAGCTGCTTATGTTGACATAGCACCCGAGCTTATTCCACAAGCGTCGTTAGCAAATGGTGGCCAGGTTAAAGTGATTGCGGGCCGTTTTCAGACGGATGAGCTGACATTAGATGGTGCCATTCGTGGCTTGAGCACGGATCCACAGTTCTACGATCTGCACTTGCTCGCAGGACAGCAAGTCACACTGCAGTTGCCGGCGGCTCACAATGCGCTACTTTATTTATACGAAGGTAGCGCAGAACTGCCAGCAGGCCTGCAACCGGCAAGCATAGGGGTCCATCATGCAGCCGTGCTCAGTCAGGGTGATACGGTGCAGATAAAGGCACTGGTCGATACCAAGGCCATCTTGTTAGCCGGCAAACCCATTGGCGAGCCGGTTGCTCAGTACGGACCTTTCGTGATGAATACGCCGGACGAAATCGAGCAGGCGATCCGCGATTATCAGGCTGGCCAACTAACAGGCGATCAGCCCATGCAAGCCATTCAAATCTGACGGGAAAAGCCGTATACTGCGGCTTTCCCCTTCAAGAAGACGAATGACAATGCAGCGGATTGGAATTATTGGTGCCATGGAGCCGGAAGTGGCGCTGTTAAAGCAACAACTGACTGAAGCCACCACCAAGCAGGTTGGGCCTTACCAGTTTCATTGCGGCCAACTGGCTGGCATGGCCGTGGTACTGGTGCAATCTGGTATTGGCAAAGTGGCATCAGCCCTGGCTACCAGTCTGATGATACAAACTTTCCAGGTGGATGCTGTGATTAACACGGGCTCAGCCGGCGGCTTTGATCCTGAACTACATGTCGGCGATATTGTGATTGGCACCGAGCTATGCCATCACGATGTCGATGTCACCGCCTTCGGATATGTCCCGGGCCAGGTGCCACAGATGCCCGCGACTTTCCCAAGCGATCCACGTCTGGTATTGGCCGCTGAAAAAAGCATTGCTCAGCTAGGCTTTTGTCAAACCAAGCAAGGGCTGATTGCTACGGGTGACAGTTTTATGTGCGATCCAGTCCGGATTGAGCAAACTCGCCACACTTTTCCGACCATGTTGGCAGTCGAGATGGAGGGCGCAGCCATTGCCCAGGTGTGCTATCAAATGAAAGTGCCTTGTGTGGTGATCCGCAGCCTCAGTGATATTGCTGGCAAGGAGTCCCCCGATTCCTTTGAAGCCTACCTGGAGGTGGCGTCGAAAAACAGCTCTGCCATGGTGGTGGGCTTGCTGCAACAACTTGCTGCCTGATTCAGATGCCATGGCTTGAACAGCTGCAAACCAGCCCAGCGATGCTGTGGCTGGTGCTGTTGCTTGCTGTACTGCTGCCTCTGCCAGCGAGCTACCATCCGCTGACATTCTTTCGTTTCTTTGCCCAGAAACTTGCGCAAAAAGTCAACCCGGATCCTAAGCGCAGTATTTCGCAATTACGACTGTCCGGCACCCTGGCTTTACTACTGGCGTTGCTGCCTTTTCTGGCCCTGCTATACACCAGCAATTGGCTGATGGCCTGGCCAGAGTTGTACCAACTGCTGTTGCTGTATTTGTGCCTTGATTTTGCTGCAATTCGTCAACGCATCATCCGCTTGCAGCAGGCGCTCAAAGCGCAACAACTTAATCTGGCACGCGATCTTGCCAGTCGGGTTTTACTGCGACAAACGCGTTCCTTGTCCTCCCTGGGGCTCAGCAAGGCAGGTATTGAAAGTCTGTGGCTGCAATTTGCCCAGGTTTGGCTAAACACACTATTCTGGTATCTGGTTGGTGGGATCTGGCTGGCCGTTGCGGTGCGGCTACTGCTTATTCTGCAACAGGAATGGAGCACCAAACTCAGCCATAACCGACATTTTGGTGCCCCTGCGTCCTGGCTGGCACATTACCTGCTGTGGCCCGGTTATTGGTTGTGTTTCTTATTGGTGTGTATCCGTTTGCGCTGTCGTGAGTCATTCCGGCAACTGCAGCGAGCGCCAAAAAATACCTTTAATTTGGCGCAAAGCGCATGTTTGGCTAGTGCCTGCGCCAGTTTAGGCTGCCGACTTGGCGGTCCGGCTGTGTATGAAGCAGAGCGGAAAAATGTCCGGGATAAGCTGGCGACCGATTACCCCGAACCAGATCCCCGCCATCTGCTAAAGGCATTACAAGCACAGCAACAAGTATTGCATCTTGTGCTATTAATGATAGGCATGGGGGTTGCGGCTTGGTACCTGCTGTTCTGGTATCACTGAAGCTGGACTTATTTCTAAGGCCCAGTATAGTGAAAGTTCAAAGCAGTAAAGGCTTGTTTGATGATAGTAACAATGAGTGCATACGAATGGTTCAGCATAAAATAACAAAAACAATGCTGTTGACTGAGGGCTGGCAGTGAAGCTTTTTAGCCAGCTATTTATTTTCTGCGCTGTGATGATTGCAGGCTCTCTGGCTGCTCAAGCCAAGCCTGTGCTGCAACCTCTTACCCCAGAGCATGGCTTATCTCCAGGTGCCGTGAGCCATTTGATGCTCGACCAAGATGGTTTTCTGTGGTTAGCAATGGAAGGCGGATTAAATCGTTACGACAGCAACCGGGTAATCCAACTCAATAACGCACAAAAATCGCTGCAAAACGTTCAATTTTCCACCACGCTCCAACTGGATGATGGCAGTATTTGGGTGGCCACTAGGCACACTGGCATCTATCGATATAACCCGGACACTGCCGAGCTTGAATCTAAGTTTATCTTGCCTGATCTCGTTGAAAGTCCCTTTCAGGAAGTCACCGAGATGGTAGCTTTCTCGGCAAATCAACTGGTGGTATCAACCACCCAGGCTATTTTTTTGTTGCATCTAGACAGTGGCGACATTCAAAAAATATATCAGCTTCCAGGCGAGTACAACCTGGAACGTTTTATACGTACCGTCTATCCATATGGCAATCAAGTCTTTATCGGCACTCATGACCAATTGTTGCTATTGGATCCAGCGACCTTAGAGACCACCGCTATTCCTTATCTTCCGGCTGATGCCAACCGGTCACAACGGCATATAAAGTTTTTCTCTGTAAAGAATGCCGAGTTGTGGATTGGGGCCGTTGAAGGACTTTATAGTCTGCCTTTAATCGCCATTACTGCTTATCTGGAGTCCGGTGAAGCAACACAAATCGAGCCACGGGTACCAAAACGCAATATATGGCATCTTGAGTGGCTGGATAATGAAGCCATTATCGCCACCGATCAGGGCTTGTATCGCTTTCAGCCAGATAGCAACTCTCTCGACTTTCTCTGGGGCTTTCAACAGAGTGGCTTGGAGCTCACAGACAATAATATGATCAGCATGCTTCGCGATCATTCCGGCGGTTTCTGGTTAGGAACCCGCTACGATGGCGCTTACTACTGGCACCCCCGCACCACCGCATTTAAGCATTACGGCCACAAAAGAGACCAGCACACCTTGACTGATCCGCGTGTTTTTTCTCTGACCGAAATGGAGCCAAATCAGCTTTGGATCGGTACCAGTAACGGATTAAATCATTTCGATCTGCAAACAGGTCAGATTGAGCACTTTTTGAAAAACCCAGATCCGAAAGCCTACCTCCATGAGGCGACAATTCTTAAGCTTTTCCCTCAAAGTAGCCAACATCTCTATTTTATTTCACCTTATGGACTTTCATTATTCGATACAAAATCCCATCGTTTATTGCCAGCTCCGCTGGTCGACGAAAGTCAGCGCCCTATATTAGGCCAAGGTTCCAGAAGCTTTTGGCAGGATCGTTCAGGTGCATTCTGGTTCGTTCATCACGACCACATTTACACCTATCAGCCAGATCCCGGCATCATTACCGCTGTCGATGCCTTGAAGCACCTCGATACCAATGCTTTTGGAACCTTTTTAGGCTATGCACCCGGCTCCGAAAATCAGCTGCTGCTGACAACCGCCAATAAGCTTTGGTTATTTGATCTGACCTTATCATCATTAAAGCTACTGTTTGAAGCAAATCATCCTAACCCAGGAGTTTCGCTGTTTGCTGACAGTGTATTACTGGATTCTCAACAACGACTATGGGTTGGATTTAACGGTATTGGCTTACTGGTGTTTAGCATTCCCAATTTTGAGTTATTGCATCACTTCAATCAAGATAACCAGCTGAAAAGCCAGTTGGTTTTTAGCCTTAAACAAGATGAATACGGCTGGATATGGTTCACAAACCCTCATGGTTTGTACCGCATGGATCCGAATAGCTTTCACATTGAACAATTTACTAAATACGATGGGCTCATCAGCCATACCTACAATAGCCGGGCGGGGTTGAAATTAAAGGACGGACGACTGGTGTACGGCAACATGCACGGCATTACTTTAATACAGCCCAGCTACCTTCTGACAGAGTCATACCCACCACAAGCTGTCATTACTGAGCTCAATTCGCTGGATGGCGGTTTTAGCACATCTTATGGCAGTCTGAATGATGCCCAGATTGTGATCCCTTATGATGTAGAAGGGTTAAAATTACACTTCAGCAGCATGAGCTTCCGGGATAAAAATAAAGCCCGCTTCCGGGTATCGCTAACTGGCAGGCAATCATTTCAGTTTCCTGAACAAACAGAGACCCACATCATTATTCCTAAGCTACCGTCTGGTGATTACAGTTTTCAAGTGGTAGCAGTCTCTCCGCTTACCGGTCAGGAAAGCAAGCCAGCGCGTCTTTCTTTGCGTATTCAGGCTCCCTGGTGGGCCAGTCGTTGGGCTTATTTTGGCTATGCCCTGCTCAGTTTATTGATCCTGCTCACCTGGCTTCGCAACCGCCAGCAACATCAACGCATGCTAACCATGGCGCACCGCAAACTCAAAGCCAGTGAGCAGCGCATGAAGCAAGCGCTGGCAGCTGTCGACAGTGGAGCCTGGGAGTGGTATGCCAGCAAGAACAGCTTGTATGCCTCACGTATTCACACCATGCTGGGCTATCGTGAGTCACTGAATCCGTTGACACTGGAGCAGCACCTGTCGTTGATCCACCCGGAAGATAAAATACAATTTGAACAAAAATGGCAGCAGTTTATTGAGCAAAAAACCGGTAGCTTTGATCAAACCTACCGATTACAACACAAAGATGGCCACTGGCTGTGGTTTCGCGATATCGGCAAAATAGCAGAACTGGATGATGAGCAAGAAGTGATTCGGGTCATGGGCACCTTCAGTAATATCACTGAAACCAGAGCCAGTCAGGAAAAAGCCCGTCTCTTTGGTGAAGCCTTTCAAAAAACCCGCGACTGGGTGGTTATCCTGGATGAGCAACAGCGGATGATTGCAGCCAACCAATCCTTTGCCGATGCCTTTGGTCCGGTCGAGCATTATCTGAGTAACCCGCAAACCCACCATCTGGGTATCAGCCTGGACCGCCGCCGTTACTACACCAAGTTACTGCGTGATTTTCAGGTCAATCAACACTGGCAAGGTGAGGAGATCATTGTCACACCGGACGGGCGGGAACGTCCTACCCTGATCAACATTAGTGCTGTCGGCGAACAGGAGAAGGTCGGCTTCTTCGTTCTGGTGTTTACCGACATCACCGATCAGAAACTGGCTGAAGATGAGTTGCGTTACCTGGCCAATTACGACGCCCTTACCGGCTTGCCAAACCGTGCACTGTTAATGGATCGCATTCATCACGGGATTGAAACAGCCAAGCGCTCAAAACGTTCGCTGGCTTTGTGCTTTCTGGATCTGGATAAATTCAAACAAATCAATGACTCACTCGGCCATGATATAGGTGATTTACTGCTTAAAGAAGTTGCCCGGCGACTCAGCCTGACCTTACGGGAAAGCGATACAGTCGCGAGGCTGGGTGGCGATGAGTTTGTGGTGCTGCTGGAAGGCTACAAATCCAACGATAATTTAAGTCATGTGGCGCGCAAAATGCTGCAGATCATCGGTGAGCCGATGAAGCTGGGTCCACACACAGTCGGTGTTTCCCCAAGTATTGGCATTGCTGTCTATCCGGATGATGCCTTCACCGCTTTTGAGCTGATGAAGCACGCAGACGTAGCCATGTACCATGCCAAAGAGGCTGGTCGCAACAACTTCCAGTTCTTCACTCAGGAAATGAATGAGAAAGCCCATATGCAGCTGGCTCGGGAAACCCGCCTGCGCAAAGCTTTTCAACAGAAAGAGTTCGTCAACTACTATCAGCCTATTATCGACAGCAAGGACAAAAGCATGGTCGGTGCAGAAGTCTTGCTGCGCTGGTACAGCAGCGATGGGGTGGTATCACCGGCCGAGTTCATCCCTCTGGCCGAAGACCTCAGTCTGATTATTCCAATGACCCAGCAACTGCTGGAGCGCGCATTGGCCGACTTACAACAATGGCATCAAGCGGGTCACCCACTCTATCTGTCAGTGAATTTATCCGCCCGTCACCTTGAGCAACCCCAACTGGCGGAACATGCAGAACAATTACTGCATAAATACCAACTTCCGGCCAGTAGCCTGCGATTCGAAGTCACAGAAAGCGCTCTGATGCGTGACCACGCCAGTGCCATCGCCACCATGCATGAGCTCAGCACATTGGGGATTAAGTTGGCTTTGGATGATTTTGGCACCGGTTACTCCTCACTGAAGTATTTAAAAGAGCTGCCCATTGATGCGATCAAAATCGACCGCAGCTTTGTCAAAGACATTGGCATCGACCAAAACGATGAGGCCATCATTGAAACCATGCTCAGCATGGCGGCCAGTCTCGGCATGTACTGTGTAGCTGAAGGTGTTGAAACCGAACAACAATTACGCTTTTTCACGGAACGCCACTGCACGCTGATTCAGGGCTACTTTTTCGCCCAGCCGATGCCAGCCAGTAAGCTCAAACAGCTGCTGGAAAGCAAGCGCTTCGTGACCCACAGCACCGCTGAGCCGGAATCTTTGTAAGCCGGGCTCAGGGCCGCAGACAATAACAGGCGATCTGTTACAATAGCCACTTTTCGAACCGGGCCCATCATGCGAAATCCTCTGCTGCAAGGTGCTTTATTACTGCTACTGGCAGAAGCCTGTTTTGCTGGCATTGGTGCCCTGGTCAAATACAGCAGCGGCATGGCCACCGAAGCTCAGGTGGTGTTTTTCCGCAATGCCTTTGCGTTGGTACTGATGCTGCCGTTTTTATACAGCAGAGGCTGGAGCCTGCTTAAAACCCAGCGTTGGTACCTGCATGGGTTTCGTGCTTTGACGGGTCTGGTCTCCATGTACTGCTTTTTCTATGTACTGGGACAACTGCCACTGGCGCAAGCTATGGCGGTATTGCTACTGACTCCATTCATTATTCCGGTGATAGCCCGCATCTGGTTGAAAGAGCGTCCCAGCCAACTTACGTTGGTTGCAATTGGACTGGGTTTTATCGGGGTCTTACTGGCGCTGCCTACCCCGGCCCCGGGCATGACCATGGTGTTGCTGGTAGCATTGGCTGCCGCGACCCTGGTCGCCGTAACGAAAACCACTATCCGCTATATGTCCAGTACCGAGCCTGCGGTGCGCACCGTGTTTTACTTCTCCTTACTCACCGCCGTATTTTCAGTGATCCCACTGCCCTTTTACTGGCAACCTCTGCCAAACGAAGCCTGGCTGGCTTTTATCGGCATGGGCATACTGGCAGCCATCGGTCAGTTGGCAATGACCCGGGCTTACGCTCTGGCTCCGGCCAGTTCTATTGGTATGTGGACCTACAGCAGTGTGATCTTTGCCGGTCTATTTGGTTACCTGTTCTGGCAGGAGCCGGTCACCATGAGCTGGCTGGCTGGCGTGCTGGTGATCTTCTATGCTGGCTACATCACCACCCGACAACGCTTGCTTTGACAGGGCTGGTACTTCCAGCCCGGCTAGGCTAAAATATGCGCCCTTTACGCGCAGTAACGACACAGGGTCCATCAGAGTATGAGCAAAAAGCTACACATCAAAACCTGGGGCTGTCAGATGAATGAGTACGATTCATCAAAAATGGCAGACCTGTTGGATGCCACCCATGGCTATAGCCTCACCGAGCACGCTGAGGAAGCCGATGTGATCCTGCTCAACACCTGCTCTATTCGTGAAAAAGCGCAGGAAAAAGTATTCCACCAGCTGGGTCGTTGGCGACCACTGAAAGAAAAAAACCCAGCCCTGGTGATTGGTGTGGGTGGCTGTGTAGCCTCTCAGGAAGGCGCAGCTATCCGTGAACGTGCGCCCTATGTCGATATTGTCTTTGGCCCGCAAACCCTGCACCGCTTACCCGAGATGATCAAGGCTGTTACCGGCGATCGGGCGCCTGTAGTGGATGTATCTTTTCCGGAAATTGAAAAGTTTGACCGTTTGCCAGAGCCAAAAGCCGATGGCCCCAGCGCTTTTGTTTCCATTATGGAAGGCTGCTCCAAGTACTGCAGTTTCTGCGTAGTGCCCTATACCCGGGGTGAAGAGGTGAGCCGACCGCTGGATGATGTGCTGTTTGAAATTGCCCAATTGGCTGATCAGGGCGTACGGGAAGTCAACTTGCTGGGCCAAAATGTCAATGCTTACCGTGGCAGCATGCACGATGGCAGCATTTGCAGCTTTGCCGAGTTGCTGCGGCTGGTCGCCGCCATAGATGGCATTGATCGCATTCGCTACACCACCTCGCATCCGGTAGAGTTTACCGACGACATCATTGAAGCCTACCGCGATATCCCCGAGCTGGTGGATCACCTGCACTTGCCGGTGCAATCCGGTTCTGACCGCATCCTGACGCTGATGAAACGCGGCCATACTGTGCTGGAGTTTAAATCACAGGTGCGCAAGCTGAAAAAAGTCCGCCCCAATCTAAGCATGTCGTCCGATTTTATCATTGGCTTTCCCGGTGAAACGGCACAAGACTTTGCGGATACCATGGCATTAATCCAGGCCATCGACTTTGATATGAGCTTCAGCTTTATCTACAGCGCCCGGCCAGGCACACCAGCCGCCGATTTGCCGGACGATGTCAGCGAAGATGAAAAGAAACAACGGCTGTACATCCTGCAGGATCGCATCAACCAGCAGGCCCTGCGTATTGCCCGAGGCATGCTGAACACCGAGCAACGCATTTTGGTGGAAGGTCCGTCGAAAAAGAACCTGATGGAACTGTGCGGCCGCACTGAAAACAACCGGGTAGTTAATTTTGAAGGCGATCCGAAATTGATTGGTCAGTTTGTCGACGTGCTTATCACCGATGTCTTCGCCAATTCATTAAAAGGCACTCTCATTCGCACTGAACAGGATATGGGCTTGCGCCGCGCAGTTTCCCCTCAGCAAATTCTGGCACGTCAACCTAAAGCCGATGAGCTGGGAGTGACTCAGTTTGCCCCTTAAACGTACCTTCTTGCCAACAGGCTGGCACAGCCAGCCTGAGCCATTGAGAGTTTGCTATTGAGCACTGCAACCAAACAGAAAACCTTTACTGCCGTGCCGGCCGAGCAGCAACGCCTGCTGTCATTGTGTGGCCCATTCGATGAGCATCTGCGTCTGCTTGAGCAA
The DNA here is from genome assembly GCF_020831925.1 of Alkalimonas sp. Classification (GTDB taxonomy): domain Bacteria; phylum Pseudomonadota; class Gammaproteobacteria; order Enterobacterales; family Alteromonadaceae; genus Alkalimonas. Next base: position 64,889 of record NZ_JAFIFQ010000008.1, on the reverse strand, counting down.
CGCCTGCAGCTCAGCATTGCACACCGTGATGAGGTCTTTAAACTCAGCGGCTCTGCCAGTGCGGTTCAGGCCGGTCATTTTGTGCTGGATCAGCTCTACCGTGAGACATCACAACAAGGTAAAGTGGTGGAACTAAGCATTGAACAGGTGCATTTAATGATTCAACAGGCGCAAAACGCCAGTACCGATCAGCAAGTTGGATCCGATTTTAGTCTGAAAACCAAAAAAGGCTTGCTGACCCCGCGTAACCCGCACCAAAAAGCCTATGTCAAACATGTGCTTGAATACGATGTGATCTTTGGCATAGGTCCGGCCGGCACCGGTAAAACTTACTTAGCCGTCGCTTGCGCCGTCGATGCGCTGGAAAAAAATCTGGTACGGCGCATTGTACTGACCCGCCCGGCAGTGGAAGCCGGTGAAAAACTGGGTTTTTTACCGGGTGATTTGTCACAGAAAGTCGATCCCTACCTGCGTCCTTTATACGATGCGCTGTTTGAAATGCTGGGCTACGACAAAGTAGAAAAGTACCTGGAACGAGGCATTATTGAAATTGCTCCACTGGCTTACATGCGCGGCCGCACCTTAAACGATGCCTTTATTATTCTGGATGAAGGCCAGAATACCACGGTCGAACAGATGAAAATGTTCCTGACCCGCATTGGTTTTAACTCCAAGGCCGTGATCACCGGCGACGTCACTCAGGTCGACTTACCACGTGGTCAGTATTCGGGTCTAAAACATGCCATTGATGTGCTATCCAATGTCGATGCCATCAGTATGAATTTTTTCGATGCTAAAGACGTGGTTCGCCACCCCATAGTGCAGAAAATTGTGTTGGCTTACGAAGCACACGAAGCTGAAAAACTGGCTGCCGAGACGGCTGAAGCTTCCTCAGAAAAACGCCCGCGCAGGCCCAAAGCATGAAGCTGGAACTGGATCTGCAACTGGCCAGTACAGCGCCGGATGTACCGACTGAAGCCCAGTTTGCCCACTGGGCCGAGCTGGCGCTAGCGCCCTATCGCAGCGAAGCTGAGCTAACCATTCGCCTGGTCGATAGCAATGAAAGCCAGCAGCTAAATGGGCAGTACCGTGGTAAAGACAAGCCAACCAATGTGCTCAGCTTTCCTTTTCAGTGCCCGCCGGGGCTAAACCTGCCCTTGCTTGGCGATTTGGTCATTTGTACCGAGGTCGTTGCCGAGGAAGCCAGCCAGCAAGGCAAAACAGCAGAAGCCCACTGGGCGCATATGGTGATTCATGGGTGCTTGCATTTACTGGGATTTGACCATATAAAGGAAGACGAAGCCGAGCAGATGGAGCAGCTGGAAATAGCGCTGCTGGCAGAGCTTGGCTTTACTAACCCTTACCTGACGGATGCAGAGTAAGATACCGATGATTAGCTGGAGCATACAGTTCATTAATGAGTGACGACAACCCCCACTCTAGCCGCGGCTCTGCGCCGAAATCCTGGCTGGAACGCATAGCCGGAATGTTTAACGCAGAGCCACAAGATGTCTCGGAACTTGAAAACGTCATCAGTGAGGCCGCCAACAACTTGCTGATCGACGAAGATACCAAAGGCATGCTGCATGGTGTGCTGGATGTTTCCAAGATGCGCGCCAGGGATATTATGATCCCACGTTCACAAATGGCGACACTGGATATCGAGCAATCCATTACCGACATCCTGCCTATTTTGCTGGAAAACAACCACAGCCGCTATCCGGTGGTCAACGAAGATAAAGATCACATCGAAGGCATTCTGCTGGTAAAAGACCTGCTTAAATTCGCCTTTCTGCCCGATGCACCTCAGTGTCACCTGCGCGACATCATGCGACCGGCCGTCATCATTCCAGAAAGCAAACGGGTGGATGCACTGCTAAAGGAATTCCGCCAAAAGCGCTATCACATGGCGATGGTGGTGGACGAATACGGTGGTGTTTCTGGCTTGGTGACCATTGAAGACATTCTGGAGCAAATCGTCGGTGAAATTGAAGACGAGCACGATGATGCCGAAGATGCCGATATCAAAAAAATGGCCAGCAATGTATTTCAGGTAAGCGCCTTAACGCCACTGGACGAATTCAACAGCCACTTTGGCAGCCATTTCAACGAAGAAGAGGCCGATACCATTGGGGGTATTGTGTTGCATGCCTTTGGTCATATGCCGGAGCGTGGTGAAACCATTGAGCTGGATGGTCTCTTGTTCAAAGTCAGCAAAGCCAACAGTAGGCGGTTATTGCAACTGCAGGTGATCAATGGCAAAGCACCGGTCGTTAGCGAGCCGGATTAAGGTGCTCAAACTGCCAAAGCTGACAACCCGACTGTTTGGCTCGCGCTGGTTGAGCGCTTTACTGATGGCATTGACAGGTGCCAGCAGCACCTTTGCTTTTGCTCCCTACAGTCTCACCCTGTTACCTGTGCTGACCATAGCCGCCTTGTGTTGCGCCGCCTGCTACAGCAGCCGCTGGCAACAAGCAGCCTGGCTGGGTTTTAGCTGGGGACTGGGTTACTTTGCTGCCGGTCTTAATTGGGTGCATATTCCGATTGAACAGTTCGGTGGCTTGCCCTTGCTGCTAAGCCTGGCACTGCTACTGCTGTTAAGCGCCTATCTTGCACTCTATCCGTTGTTGTTTGCTCTGCTGGCTTTTCGCCTTAAACAGCACCCGCTGCTGACCTTGTACCTGGCTGCAGCCTGGATGCTGCTGGAAGCGCTGCGCTCCTGGTTTCTGACCGGCTTTCCCTGGCTGTCACCTGGCTACAGCCAAAGCGACAGCTTACTCAGGCACTGGGCCCCATTGATTGGTGAAACAGGTCTGACTTTTATTTTGGTGTTAACTGCCGCGGCCCTGATGCAACTGCTTGCCAAGCGCCAGCTCTGGCCATTATCAGTCACAGCCCTGCTTTGGCTCAGCGCGCCACTCGCCAGTCACTGGCATGGCTGGCAAGCTACCGGCGAAACGCTGGATGTTGCACTGGTACAAGGCAATATAAAGCAAGAGCTGCGCTGGGATCCGGCACTTGAGGTCAGCACCATGCGCCTGTATCTGGAGCTAACCCAACCACATTTGGGCACGCCGCTGATCATCTGGCCAGAGGCCGCTATCCCACGGGTAGAAATTCTGGCAGAACCTTACTTGTTTGAGCTCGATGCCATTTTAGCAGAGCACAACAGCAGCCTAATTACCGGCATTATCGATTACAATTTTTACACCGAAGAAGCCTGGAACAGCCTGATTACCTTAGGCAAGCGCCGGCAAAGCGATGCGGCAGGTCATTACCAGCCCAGGCACAGCAACCGCTTTGAAAAACACCATTTGCTGCCCATTGGCGAGTTTGTACCGTTGGAAGATTTCCTGCGCCCACTGGCGCCGATTTTCGATTTACCAATGAGCTCGTTTAATCGAGGCAGCTATGTGCAGCAAAACCTGCTGGCCAACGATCACAAGTTACTGCCAGCCATTTGCTTTGAAATTGCCTTTCCAAGGCAGCTGGCAGCAAATTTTCAGGCCGACACCGGACTACTGCTAACCGTCAGCAACGATGCCTGGTTTGGCGACAGCATAGGGCCGCACCAGCATCTGCAAATTGCCCGCATGCGGGCATTGGAGTTTGGCCGGCCATTGCTACGCGCCACCAACAATGGCATTACCGCTACCATAGCAGCCGATGGCGGTATCCAACAGCAACTGCCGCAGTTTCAGGCCGCAGTCCTGACTGATACCATGCATTTAACCACAGGCCAAACCCCTTATAGTCGTTACCGAGACTGGCCACTGTGGCTATGTTCTTTGCTGCTGTTACTGTTGGCCGGATGGCAAAACTTGCGACAGCCAGGCTAGCGGATCACCCGGGTACCGACTTCCAGCTCCACTGGCTGCGCCAGCTTTTGTTCAATCAGGCCTTTGATGTCATCCATTTGTGCCTCATCGACGGTCGAGCGTGATACCAGCGTCAGTGAAATCCGGATTGGATTGCCCGGCCTTACCTGCACATGACGCAACTGAATATCTTCCAATACGATGCCTTCCAGCTGTTGTTTGATGCGCCCCTCCTGCACCATATGCGAGAAACTAAGCGCCAGCGGAATGCTAAGGAGTACCACCAGTAAAAACGTCAGCGCCAGGCCACGGCGCGCCCGGTGAAAGGGGCTGTAGCCAAGGAACAAAAAGGTCAAAACTGCAGCCAGAATAATCCCCACCAGGTTGGTCAGGTAGAGTAAAAAAGCGCCCCAGAACACTGTAAAATCAGCCCAGCCCAGGCCAATGCCCGCAACCGCCAACGGCGGTACCAGCGCAACGGCGATTGCTACCCCAGCCAAACTTTTTGCCACTTCGGCCCTGGCATGGGCATAGGCTCCGGCAATGCCGGAGACGACAGCAACCCCCAGATCCAGCAAGGTTGGGCTAATGCGGGCGGCAATCTCGCTATTGATGGTATTGAGTGGGATGAGCCAGGTGGCGATCACCGCACAACTGATGGCCAGTGTTGTGCCTACCCCAATACTGCGAGCACTGGTCAGCATCAGGCTTTCGTCCTGACGCAGGGTACCAAGCGCCATCGAAATAATCGGCCCCATCAACGGAGCCAAAATCATGGCACCGATAATCACTGGTGTGGAGTTGGCAAAAAGGCCAAAGGTCGCCAATAAAGTAGCCAGTATCATCAGCATCAAATAAGACGGCGTAGCTTTGGCACTTTCCCTAAGCGCCAGGAATAAATCCTTAAACTCTTCGGTAGCGGCGTGATGGATCCAGGGCAATGGATAGGTGACCAACTCGGTTTTAGCTTTACCCGCTGGCAAGGGCTGGGTTTTAAACACTTCTTTTTGCTCAGGCAACTTATCTTCGACAGCAAGATAGCGGCCAGGCACCATGTTGAGACAACGTGGCTCTACCCGTAACACCAGATCTTTGGTCTTTTCAATCAAGCCATCGTGGGTGTAGCTGATGGTTTTTGGGCTCTGAATGCGTAAACTGCTGGTTTTCAAGTGACCAACAAAAGAAGGGGTGCCTTTATTCCAGTAATCGCGTAAAAACAGCGCAGCAAATAAAAAGCGCAGCATTTCAAACACACTGCGTGGCACCAGCACCAACGCATGCAACATGCCATCGTTGGCGCTGGAGTCAGCAACCAACCGGCGCGACAATACCGAGCTGCGGCCATGTTCAACCGCCACAATACCAAGGGCCGCAGTGTCTAATTCTTTGCCTTTGTGGGTAGTGAGTTTAAAAGCACTGAAGGTGACCTGCCCTACCTTGCTGAGCAAGCGAAAAAACCGCTTTAACCGCAGTGCAAAACGCTCGGCCAGCGCCTCACCGGGGATAAGGGAAAAGGTATCGCCCACCACCACCGAGTTAAATACCGGCGTCTCGTTGCATAGCATCAAATCCAGCGGCTCAGCCTGGCGGAAAATGGCATCTTCCAGCGCCGTAGCCATATCACCGCTGATACCAAAACCATAACGGGCATGACGCATCTCCGGGTGGGGCAACAAGGCCAGCTGCCAAGCGTTTTGCTGCGCCTGCTGCACCAGCTCGCGCAAGGCTTCATCGGGCAAATAACACAGCAAGCGTTGTTCCGCGCTAAACAAGTGACTGAGCTTGCCTGTCCAGAGCAACAACTCGCTTTGCTGGCCATGCTCGGCCAGCAGCGGCAAAATGTGCTGGCGGACAAACTGCTCATCCATCGGTTGGCACAACAGCACCAGTTGACGTGTCACCGGCTGCTCACTCATCATCGTTGCAGCCATTGACGATCTCGGCAATCTCCGCCAGACGTTTTAACACCATGGCGTTTAGTGTTTTCTTTGGATAATCGCCACGTCGGGTCTGCTCACCCGGCTCTATACCAGTGAGCAAAAACAGCGCTTCATCGACATTTTTCACCACATAAATGTGAAACTCACCGCGACTAACCGCCTGCCGTACTTCCTCATTCAGCACCAGATTCAATTGGTTGCTGGCCGGGATCACCACGCCCTGGCCGCCGGTCAGGCCACGCAGCTGGCAAAGCCGGAAAAATCCTTCGATTTTTTCATTCACGCCACCGATGGCCTGAACTTCACCATGCTGATTGATGGAGCCAGTAACCGCCAGGCTTTGCTTGATCGGCACCTGGGTAATGGCCGAAATCAGCGCGCAAATTTCTGCCAGCGAAGCACTGTCGCCATCAATATGACCATAAGATTGCTCCATGGCAATGTTGGCCGATAGGGTCAGCGGAAAGTCACGGGCATAGCGCGCCCCTAAAAAGCCATTTAAAATTAAGACACCTTTCGAGTGAATGGCTTTGCCAAGCTCTACTTCCCGTTCGATATCCACCACACCAGAGGCACCGGCAAACACCGTAGCGCTGATGCGGGCCGGAGTGCCGAAGGTGGTATCGCCAATTTCCAGCACCGTCAGGCCATTGACCTTACCAACCGCCAGTCCGTCACTGTCGATCAAAATCTGCCCCTGCTGAATGTCTTCCAAAAAGCTTTCGCTGATGCGGCCGGTACGATACTGCTTGCCAGCCAGTGCCTGACGAACATGTTCGGAGGTTAAACTCTCACTGCCCGCCTGAGTCGCGTAATAACAAGCTTCACGCACCAGTTCCAGCACATCGGCAAAACGAGCCGACAATTTGTGTTGATGCTCGGCCTGACGGAAGCTAAATTGCAACAAACGCTCAAAACCGCACTCGGATAGCTGCTCCAGCCCCAGCTCGCGCATCTGTAGGCGAATTTGCCGTACCATGTAATTCAGGGTTTGCTGCTGATACGGCAAGTAGTGTTCAAAATCGGCCAGCACCCGAAATAGCTCGTTAAACTCTTCGTCCAGTTCCTGGATCAGATAATACAGATCACGCGAGCCCATCAGGATCACTTTCACCTGCAATGGAATGGCTTTGGGGGTGATGATGGTGGAGTTGGTGACTGCATGCTCACTGAGGGTATCAATCAGTAATTCGCTGCTTTTCAGCGCTTGCTTCAGTGCTTCCCACACCTGCGTCTGCGGCAGCAGTTTGTCGGCATCCAGGATCAAATAACCACCATTGGCACGATGCAAGGCTCCAGGGCGGATCATACGGTGATTGGTGTACAAAGAGCCGCCACTGGTGGCGTACTCGACCCGGCCAAATAAATTGCCGTAGGTTGGCAAAGGCTCAAACACTACAGGTGCACCGTCCATGGCGGCATGATGCACCAGCACATTGGGCACAAACTCCTCGATAAACAAGGTACGAATATCCAGCTCTTCGGTTTTTTCCGGTTCCGTTTCTTCCGGCAATAGCTCCAGCACCAGCTTTACCAGGTGTGGCCGCATATCACGCAGATAACGCAGCACACCAAGCTCTGCCACATAATGATGTTCCAGCGCTTTAAACAAGGGTTTAAACACCTGCTCGATGGTGGCTTTTCGAAGCTCCCGCAACTGCTCAGAGACATCCCGCTTCCATTGCGGCAATTCAATCAGCTGCTCGTTCAGAATGGTTTCCAGCTCGCCGACCAGATCGTAAAAGTACTGTCGCTCTTCATCACTCAGCTTGTTAAATTCGCTGTCATCAAGGGGCTTGCCATCAATCAAAGGCGCAAAGGTGACAGTACCGCCGTCTTCGTACAGCACCACTTTTTTCTCCAGCGCTTTTTGTTCAACCGCTTCTAAAGCGGCTTCGTAACGCTGATCAAAAGTGCGCTGAATGGCTTTTTTCTGCCGCTGATAGCCGGGGTTATCAAAAGCTGCCGGAAAGGTATCCAGCACTTCATCCACCAGATCCTCGATGCGCTTTACCAGCGTTCGGCCTTCACCAGGCAGCAGACGTAAGGTGGTTGGCATGCGTTCATCGTCAAAATTTCTCAGGTAACACCATTCATCCGGTGTGGCTTTCTCAGCCGCTGCATGCTGCAAAATATCCTGCACCAGAGTAAAGCGCCCCAGGGCAGGCTCTCCCATCACATAGAGGTTGTATCCTGGCATATCCATGCCAATGGCAAACTGCAGGGCAGCTTTGGCGCGCTCCTGACCAATAAAGGCTGGGGTCAACTCAGTTTGTAAGATGCTGTGTTTGAGCCAGTCATTGCGCAGTTGCGGAGCCAGCTGATGCGGGGCAAGCGCCAGCGTATCGAGGGTTTGAGTCATGAAAATCCTTGCAATCCATGAGGTTCATGCGTGATGGCGTTATTATACGCACAGCGTCAAGATGGCGACCAGTGAATTTCTGGTCGCAGCGGTCTGTTACTGACGGACTAATCGAGTGGCACGCCTTCCCGGTTGAAGCTAACGCCACCACAGTTGGTGCAAGCCAGCAATTCAGATGGATGGTAGTAATTGTGGCGCTCACCGCAGTTGTCACAGCGATAGCACCCCATACCAACTCGTTCGCCCTGAAAATACACGCCTTTGTGACGAAAATCTTCCAGAATTTCCTGCCATTCTACCTGGCTGCGATCAGTGATCTGCGCCAGTTCATACCAAAGCGCTTCCGGCCACAAGGATGGCTGCTCATCCGCTTCCGTATCGGTATCCTGCCACTGACGCTTTAAGGTTTCGACAAAGAGACGGGTTTCATGGGCCGTTAAGTCTTTACCGGCCTGAAAATAAGCGCGGATTTGCTTGTTCAGCTCCATCAGTTGCTCGACCGATTCCTTCTCCGCACTGCTGACCATATCTGCCAACTGCGTTAACCAGGCCTGGTATTTCTTTTTCAGTTCCATCCGGACTCCTACTGACTGCATTTGTCTTTAGTATAGCAAAGACTTCGCACTCAGCTTTACCCCTGCTCACGCTCCAACACCTCGCGCTGCCGCCTGGCTTCCTGCCGCTCGGCTTCACGCTGCTGACGCTGTACTCTGACTTCCTCGCGCTGAATACGTTGCTCAAGCATTCGCTCTACCTGAAACGACTCGTCCCAATGGCCACGTCGCACAATACGCCGTACATCGCTGTCGTGGCACAACACCGGATCTTTGACCCAGGCGCTGTAGGTCACCCGTGCAAACAACAACGCGGTATCCGGGCAGCGCTGATAACCATTGGCTGTCATCTGCTGACGATAATAGCTGTTAAGCACGAAGTGAAAAACGAACATTAGAACAAATGAAACTAAAAAAGGAATCATTAAAAATTTATTGAGAAATTTACTCTGCTTTTTAGTGAGCTCTCTCCCACCTAGAATAGAAGGGAGCATATACAAGACACCTAAAAGCATAAAAAAGGCGCCTAAGATACAGCCAAAAATATAGCCATGGGATGAACTGTGAATCACCAACTGTCGCCCACTCTCAATAGCTTCAAATTGACGACTGATATCCTGCGGTCCTAACCACATGAGGCCGCCGAGTAACGTAACCATTAGCAAGATAAGAAACAGAGCGGCGCTTATTTTTTTGAGTCGTGTGTCTATTACCATAAACTTGGATTAACTCTTAATAATTCTTGGATACGGCGTGTTGCAGATCGAGATAGCTGTCGCTGAACCGACTGGCTTGCGGATCTAACTACATAAAACACACCATCATAGATAGAACGCTTTGCTTCTGCTTCTTTTTTTTCTAAGTAGTGAATCAACTGCTCTGTAATGCCATAGTGATTATCAATTGCACTGAGTAAGAATCCGACGCCAACTGCAACTAAGACCCCTGCACCAAGAGGTACAATCGCAATCACACCAGCTTTGGCAAAAATCGCCAAAACACCCACACTTGCAAAATACCCCGCAGCACCGGCAATGGCGATTTTTACCAAATCGGTTGAAATACCGGCCAGCCAGTTGGTCCAGCGGTATTCGTCTTCAAATAACCACTGCAAGCTGTGCAACGACAGCGAGAAAATTACTGAGACTAAAAAGCCGCTTTTCGCGGAGTTCTTAAGCCCTTCTTTACCCACCGCCATATTCACCAGCCCGGTATTGGTGGCGAGATAGCGGGTGCCTTTAATGACCTGACGGGCACGATGGTTGCCTTTAAAAATAATGTACTGGCTACCATTTTGGGTCACAGTCCGGTAGGTTGAGAAAAAACGGCCACCGCGCTGTAAATCCGTCGCCAATACCGCCAAAACCCTGGCATCATTGGTAGCTGCGCCGTAATCACGGCCATATTGCGTTATGGCAGTGGCCAGCGCTACACCAGTGAGCTGTTCGAACAGTGCTGCACTTTGCGCCTGAGTTTTGCCTTCCTGGCGCTGAACGGTTAACCAGAAATCGGTGAGCTCTCTGGCATTCAGTACATAGATATCGACTTGATTTTCAGCCAGTTGCTGCTGCAGTTGTTGTTGGCGCAGCTGCTGGCTGGCCTGTTGCTGGGCAATAAAAGCGGTCATAACTCAACATCCTGTAAAGTAATTAATGGTGATTTGTTCAATTAATGTTTCCTCAATTCTAGCATGTTAATCTTTTGAGTAAATATACAATGCACTTAAAGTTGGCAGTACTTTAATCGGCAATGCGCGAACCAAAGCACTTGGCACTGTGCTACTGACGATGGATTCAAGTTGTTGTAAGCCAGAGGCTGCGGTATCCTATAGCGAATTTTCCGCGCCCTCGAAAAGCTGTATTGATTGCAGCTGAGAGCCCTTCGTTGATGCTTAGTTTGGAAGACCTTAATGCACGAACAGTACAATCCGCAACAGATAGAAACTGCCTTGCAGCAGCAGTGGGATAACGATCAGGTTTTTAAAGTGGTCGAAGATGACAGCAAAGAAAAATTCTACTGTCTCTCCATGTTTCCTTATCCAAGCGGACGTCTGCACATGGGCCATGTCCGCAACTACACCATTGGCGACGTAATCAGCCGCTTTCAGCGCATGCAGGGCAAAAATGTGATGCAGCCGATGGGGTGGGATGCCTTTGGTTTACCGGCAGAAAATGCGGCAATTAACCATAAAACCGCCCCCGCCAAGTGGACCTACGAAAACATCGACTACATGCGCACCCAGTTAAAGCGCCTTGGCTTTGGTTACGACTGGTCGCGCGAACTGGCAACCTGCAAACCGGAATATTACCGCTGGGAGCAGTGGTTCTTCACCAAGCTGTATGAAAAAGGCCTGGTGTACAAGAAAATGTCGACGGTGAACTGGGATCCAATCGATCAGTGTGTCTTGGCCAATGAGCAGGTTATTGACGGTCGAGGCTGGCGCTCTGGTGCCCTGGTCGAACAGCGCGAACTGGCGCAGTGGTTTATTAAAATCACCGATTACGCCGAAGAGCTGCTGGCCGACCTGGATCAACTGGACGAATGGCCAGAGCAAGTGCGCACCATGCAAAAAAACTGGATTGGCCGCTCCGAAGGGGTGGAGATCACCTTTGATGTGGCCGACTCTAATCAGCAAGTCTCTGTATTCACTACCCGTCCTGATACGCTGTATGGCGTGACCTACATGGCAGTGGCTGCCCAGCACCCGCTGGCCCAGCAAGCTGCAGCTACCAACCCGGCGCTGGCTGCATTTATCGACGATTGCAAAGGCGGCAAGGTCGCAGAAGCTGAGCTGGCTACCATGGAGAAAAAAGGCATGGCGACCGGCATCTATGCGGTGCATCCGCTGACCGGAGCCAAACTGCCCATTTGGGTGGCGAACTTTGTGCTGATGGATTACGGCTCTGGTGCTGTGATGTCGGTACCGGCCCATGATCAACGTGATTACGAATTTGCCAGCAAATACCAACTGCCCATCCAGCAAGTGATTGCACCGCTGGATAACGGCAGTGAACTGGATTTAACCAAAGCCGCTTACACCGACAAAGGCACATTGGTGAATTCGGCCGAATTCGACGGGCTGGACTTTGCCGCCGCCTTTACCGCCATTGCCGATAAACTGGCCTCACTTGGCCGCGGTGAAGTACGGGTGAACTACCGGCTGCGTGACTGGGGTGTATCCCGCCAGCGTTACTGGGGCACGCCGATCCCGATGTTAACACTGGAAGATGGTGCTCAGGTGCCGGTACCGGCCGAACAACTGCCGGTACGCCTGCCGGAAGATGTGGTGATGGATGGCGTGCAGTCGCCCATCAAAGCCGATCCGAACTGGGCCAAAACCAGCTATCAGGGTCAGCCAGCCTTTCATGAAACCGATACTTTCGATACCTTTATGGAATCGTCCTGGTACTACGCCCGTTATACCTGCCCGAACAACGATCAGGCTATGCTGGACCCGGCCAAAGCCAATTACTGGCTGCCGGTCGATCAGTACATCGGTGGCATTGAACACGCCATCTTGCACCTGCTGTATTCCCGCTTCTTCCACAAGTTATTGCGTGATGTGGGCCTGGTGCAATCGGATGAGCCCTTTAAACGCTTGCTGTGTCAGGGCATGGTGCTGGCCGAAACCTTCTACCGTGAACACGACAATGGCAGCAAAAGCTGGTACTCGCCGCAGGATGTCAGCGTTGAGCGCGATGACAAAGGCCGTATTCTAAGTGCCACCTTAAACAGCGATGGCCAGCCAGTGCTGTCCGCTGGTATGAGTAAGATGTCAAAATCGAAAAATAACGGCATCGATCCACAAAAGGTGATTGAACAGTACGGTGCTGATACGGTGCGGCTCTTTATGATGTTCACCGCCCCGCCCGAGCAAACACTGGAGTGGTCCGACTCAGCTGTGGAGGGTGCCCATCGTTTCCTGAAACGGATTTACGCACTGGTGCAACAGTTTAGCCAACATCAACCAAGCGCAGCCCTGGATACGGACGCCCTGAACAATGAGCAAAAAGTGCTGCGGCGCGAACTGCACAAAACCATTGCCAAAGTGACCGACGATCTGGCGCGGCGTTATACCTTCAATACTGCCATTGCTGCCATTATGGAGCTGAGCAATAAGTTGCAAAAAGCACCGCTGGAAACCGAGCAGGATAAAGCCGTCATGCAAGAGGCGGTGCTGGCCTTATTGCAAATGCTGAACCCGATCACGCCGCATCTGTGTCAATTCCTGTGGCGTGAACTGGGCCAACAAACAGCGCTGGAAGATGGTAACTGGCCACAAGTGGACAGCAGCGCTCTGGTTGAAGATGAGAAGCTGATTGTAGTTCAAGTCAACGGTAAGGTGCGCGCCAAACTGACGGTGGCGGCCGATGCCAGCCAGGATCAGGTATTGGCACAAGCCAAGGCCGACGACAATGTACAGCGCTACCTGGAAGGCGTCAGCATTCGCAAGGCCATTTATGTGCCAGGCAAACTACTCAATCTGGTGGTTGGCTAAATGGCAAAGGCATCTGTGCTACGGTTGTGGCTGCTGGCCCTGCTGGTTTTCCTGCTGACCGGCTGCGGTTTTCAGCTGCGTGGCCAGTTGCCATTGCAGTTGTTTGATGGCGTCTACCTGCAGGCAGACCGGCACTCCGAGCTGGCCGCCATTTTGCGCCAGCGCCTGCAAAGCCATCAGATTACTCTGCTGAACCAACCCGAACAAGACAGCCCAAGTGTCTACCTGCTGCACGACTCGCTGGAACGCCGCACCCTGTCGCTTTTTCCAAACGGACAGGTGGCGGAATACGAACTAATTTATCAGGTGCGTTACAGCATTCAGACTCCAGGCGCCGAAGCCCAGATGTTCGAGTTTGAGTTGTTCCGCGATTATCAGGACGATCCAAACCGGGCGCTGGCCAAAGCGCGCGAGCTGGAGCTGATGCTGGCAGAGCTACGCGAGCAAGCTGCCCAGCGCATCCTGCGCCAGTTAGGGCGTATCAGCGCATGAATAAGCTGTATGCCAGTCAGCTGTCGCAGCACCTGCAACAGCAGCTGGCAGGGTGTTACCTGGTGTTTGGTGAGGAGCCTCTGCAAAAGCAGGATTGCCTGGATCAAATCCGGGTCAAAGCACGGCAGCAAGGTTTTGACGAGCGCCAGCAGTTTCGGCTGGAAGCCCAGTTTGACTGGGAGCCTGTGTTTAGCGCTATGCAAAGTCTGTCTTTGTTCAGCAGCCGTCAAATCATTGAGCTGGATCTGCAGGCACAGAAACTGACCGCTGCCACTGGCAAAGAGTTGAAACAACTCTTCGATCTGCTGCATCCGGATACCTTACTGCTGTTGCATGGCGAGCGCAGCCCGGCAGAAATCAGCAAACTGAGTTGGGTCAAAGCCCTACCCAAAGATTCTGTGCTGCTCAGCATTTACCCGCTGGATGACCAACAGTTTCAAAAGTGGCTGCAGCAGCAACTGCGTCAGGCAGGTATTCAGTTTAGCCCAGATGCCAGCCAACTGTTTTTGCATCACTGCAGTGGCAATTTACTGGCGGCCCGCCAGAATCTGGATAAGCTGTTGCTGACCTTTGGTCCCTGCAGTCTGGACGAGCCTGCCCTGGCTGATTTTCTAGCCGATCAATCCAGTTTTTCTGTGTTTCAGCTTAGCGACGCCTTACTGGCCGGCCAGCAACAACAGGCCTTTCATCGTTTGCAGCGACTGCTGGGGCAAGATGAAGAGCCCACCCTGCTTTGCTGGCAACTGCATCGTGAAGTACAAAACCTGTTGCAGCTGCAACAAGGCACCATGGCTGAGCGGGCCGGGCTTTTTAAGCAACTGGGGATCTGGCCCAAACGCCAACCGCTGTATCAGCAAGCACTGCAGCGCCTGCCTTTGAACTGGCTGCATTACATTCTGCAAGAACTGGCCAGTTTCGATCGCCAGTTTAAGGGCGGCCAGCTGACCCAGTTGCCACTGGCCTTAACGCACCTCTGCAGCCTCTTTTTGGCCCCAGTGCCAAAAGCATTCTCCTTGCAGCGCTATGAACAACGCTAAACCGATACTAGGGATCTTTGGCGGAACCTTTGATCCAATTCACTTCGGTCATCTGCGCTGTGCTTTGCATGTGCAGCAGGCTTGTCAGTTGGAACAAGTTCGGCTAATGCCTTGTCATTTGCCGGCGCATCGAGCCAGCCCTGGCGTCAGTGCTGAACAACGTGCCGACATGGTCCAGCTAGCCATTGCCGAGTACCCGCAATTGGCACTGGAACTGCTGGAGCTGCAGCAGCATCGCCCCTCGTACAGTGCGATTAGTCTGGCGCAGTTAGCCTTACAGTACCCCGAGCATCAGCTGGCCTTTATACTGGGTATGGATGCCTTTAACCAGTTCACCCGCTGGCATCGCTGGCAGCAGATCTTACAGCTGGCCGATCTGATTGTCTGCCAGCGGCCGGAGCATAAGACACTGACAGCTGAAAGCCAGGCACTGTTGCTGTCACATCAAATCCAGCATGCCGCTGAATTAAAGCAACCAGGCAAAGGTCGGATCCTGCTGCTGGATAACCCACTGCAGGCCATCTCGGCCACCGAGTTGCGGCACAGCTTGCCAAGGCTAAATGCCTGCCCGGCCTGGTTACCCCCGGCTGTATGGAACTATATTCGTTTGCACAAACTCTATAGCTAAAGATAGAGCGAAAGATATGACATAAAGAGTCGGCTAAAGAGGGTACAAGCCGCGTTAAAAAGTGATAAAATTTAGTTTTTAGCCCGTGATAAAGGAAAACAGGTGCAAAGTAGCGAATTACTCAGTTTTGTGCAGCAGAAAGTCGAAGATATGAAAGGCCGCGATATCGTCATTCTGGATGTGCGTGGCAAATCCAGCATTACCGATTTTATGGTCATTTGCTCTGGCACCTCCAACCGTCATACCAAATCCATTGCCGATCATGTTGCCCAGGAAAGTAAGCAAGCTGGCATCAGCATTATGGGCATTGAAGGCGACAAAGCCGGCGAATGGGTACTGCTCGATCTGGGCGATGTGGTGGTGCATGTGATGCTTGACGATACCCGAAGCTTTTATCAGCTGGAAAAGCTCTGGAGCGCATGAAGCTATTGTTGATCGCTGTGGGCAGCAAAATGCCCGCCTGGGTGCAAACCGGTTACCAAGAGTATGCCCGGCGTTTTCCACGCGATTTACCGCTGGAGTTGATTGAAATTCCGGCGCAAAAACGCGGCAAAAATGCCGACATCAAACGTATTTTGCAGCAGGAAGGGGAAAAAATGCTGGCCGCAGTCCCTAAGGGTGCACGCATTGTGACACTGGAAGTAACCGGAAAAAACTGGGACAGCCCAACCCTGGCCAATCAATTGACCCAATGGCAACTGGATGGGCGCGATGTTTGCCTGCTAGTCGGCGGCCCGGAAGGGCTAGCTCCAGAGTGCATAGCCGCCAGTGAAGCCAAATGGTCGCTATCGGCCCTCACGCTGCCTCACCCCTTGGTGCGGGTGGTGCTGGCAGAATCGCTGTACCGTGCTTGGAGTATTTGCACCAATCACCCTTACCATCGCGAGTAGCTATGCGACGTCAACGAGAAGCCATCCAGGATCATGCCGCCGAAGCGCAATTATTCAAGCGACGCGCCCTGGTTGCTTTTAGTCTGGTGGTACTGCTCTTTGTCATCATCCTGTTCAATATGTATCACTTGCAGGTGCGCTCTTACCACGAATATCAAACCCGTTCAGAGGGCAATCGCATCAAGGTGGTGCCGGTAGCTCCCAATCGCGGCTTGATTTATGATCGCAACGGCATTCTATTGGCAGAAAATACCCCTGTGCATTCGCTGGAAATTATTCCGGAGCAAGTGGCCGATTTAACCAAAACCCTGGCCGAGCTGGCCGAACTGATTGAGATCACGCCTGAGCAGCAACAAAGTTTTTTGCAGGATGTGCAACGACAGCGCCGCTTTAACAGCATTGCTCTAAAAGAGCAGCTGACCGAACAGGAAGTAGCTGTGTTGGCGGTGAATCAGCATCGTTTCCCAGGCGTTACTTTAGAAGCTCGCCTCAGCCGTACCTACCCTTTCGGCGATCTCTTCACTCACTCCATTGGCTACATTGGCCGCATCAACAGCAATGACTTGCAGCGGTTGCGCGAACAGGATCTTGCTGCCAACTACGCTGCCAGCCGTGATATTGGTAAAATTGGCCTGGAGCGGTATTACGAGCAATTACTTCATGGCACTGTGGGTTATCAGGAAGTTGAAGTAAATAACCGCGGCCGGGTGATCCGCACCCTGCGCTCAGATCCGGCTATCTCGGGTAAAGATTTGATTTTAAGCCTGGATGTTGGCTTGCAGCTCACAGCGCAACAAGCACTGGAAGGCTTGCGCGGTGCTGTGGTAGCACTGGACCCTCGCACCGGAGCCATATTGGCTTTTTACAGCAACCCCGGCTATGACCCCAACTTATTTGTGCATGGCATCAGCAGCGCCAACTACAACGCCCTGCTGAATTCATTTGATCGCCCATTGATCAACCGCGTCACTCAAGGTATTTATCCCCCTGCATCAACCATCAAGCCCCATATGGCGTTAATCGGCTTGGATCAGGGCATCATCACCCCTACCAGCCGCATTTGGGATCCCGGTTATTATCAGTTGCCGAACTATTCACGTCGCTTTCGTAATTGGCGCCGGCATGGGCAAGGCTGGGTCAATGTATACGGCGCCATTATCCAAAGTAATGACACCTACTTTTACGATATGGCCGTCCGGTTAGGCATTGATGCGATTTCTGATTCGATGAAGCAATTTGGTTTTGGCCAGCGCACCGGTATTGATATTCACGAAGAGTCTGCCGCCATTATGCCATCGCGTGGTTGGAAGCGAGCCCGCTTTAATCAGCCCTGGTTTCCCGGCGATACGGTGTCTCTGGGTATAGGGCAGAGCTACTGGACCACCACCCCCTTGCAGTTAGCCACCAGTACCGCAATTCTGGTCAATCGCGGTGACAGCGTAGTGCCCGCTTTATTGCAAGGCACCCGTTTTCAAGGCGAGTTTGAAGCCAAACCCTATCAGCGTCAGCCGGCGGTTCGTATTCAGGATCCACAGCATTGGCAGGTAATCCTGGATGCGATGGAGCAAACCGTCAATACCCGCGAGGGGACAGCCTTTCGCGCGTTTCAAGGCACAAGTTATAGCTCTGGCGGCAAGACAGGAACCGCCCAGATAGTCAGCATAGCCCAGGATGCCAAGTACGATGCGGATGCCTTGCAAGAGCAGCATCGGGATAATGCCATGTATGTCGGTTACGCCCCTGCAGTGGATCCAACCATAGTGGTTGCCATCGTAGTCGAAAACACCGGGGGGGGTGGCAGTACCGCTGCACCGGTTGCCCGCCAACTGTTTGATTATTATTTCAGCGCCGGGGTGAATCAGTGAATGATGTAATCAGTGAATCTCAACGACCACGCGGTCTGGCTATATTTCACATTGACACTCCCTTACTGCTGGGCTTGTTGGCTCTAATGGGTTTTGGCCTGCTGGTTCTTTACAGTGCCAGCGGTCAAAGTCAGGCCATGATGCAAGCACAACTGATCCGGCTAGGTCTGGCCTTTGCCGTCATGGTGGTGTTTGCCCAAATCAGCCCCCTTACTTATAAACGCTGGGGCCTGCCGGTGTTTTTACTTGGCTTACTGATGCTGGTTGCTGTCTTGCTGGTCGGGGAGATCGGCAAAGGCGCTCAGCGCTGGTTGAATCTTGGTTTTGTCCGCTTTCAGCCCTCAGAGCTGATGAAACTCGCCGTGCCTTTGGCCATTGCCTGGTTTATCTCCAATCATAATTTGCCACCTAAGTTATGGCGTTTGCTGCTTGGTTTTGTCATGTGCGTGATCCCTACTCTGCTGATTGCAAAACAACCCGATCTGGGCACTGCCCTGCTCATCGCTACCTCTGGCATCATGGTGTTGTTTTTGGCCGGTATGAGCTGGCGGCTGATTGTCTTTATCGGGGCTTTGGTTTCTTCCCTTTTACCTGTGATGTGGTTTTTTGTCATGCATGATTACCAAAAGCGCCGGGTACTGACCTTTTTAAACCCGGAAACCGACCCACTGGGCTCTGGCTATCACATTATTCAATCCAAAATCGCTATTGGCTCTGGCGGACTGCAAGGCAAGGGGTGGCTGCAAGGCACCCAGTCACAGCTGGAGTTCTTACCCGAGCGACATACCGACTTTATTTTTTCCGTTTTAAGTGAAGAGTTCGGTCTGGTTGGGGTCGTGCTGCTGATCAGTCTGTACTTATTTGTCATTGCCCGTTGCATGCTGATCGCAATCCGGGCCCAGGATAGCTTTTCAAAGCTGGTTGCCGGCAGCTTTACCATGACCTTTTTTGTCTATGTCTTCGTCAATATTGGCATGGTATCCGGCTTACTGCCCGTGGTGGGTGTGCCACTACCGCTGGTAAGTTTTGGCGGTACTTCCATGGTTACCTTGTTGGCTGCTTTTGGTATTCTGATGTCCATAGCTACCCACAAGCGCATTCTGGCCTCTTCGTAAACAGGAGTTTTCGTGATGTACTTACGCTGTCTGACGCTCTCCTTAGGTATCCTTGCTATCACCGCCTGCAGCCATAACCCGAGCCCGACCCATGATCCTGATAGGGTGTCGCCCAATGCCGGACGTTATCAGTTTGAGCAGGATCACAAACCAGAGCGCTTACCAACCTTGCTGGAAATGATCGATCCTGAACCCAGTATCCAACCGCTAAGCCGGGGCGGCAATCATGCCTACCGTATTTTTGGTGTTGATTATCAACCTAAAACGGATTTAACCGAATACAAAGCCACCGGTATTGCCTCCTGGTACGGCATGAAATTTCATGGTCACAAAACCTCCAATGGCGAGGTCTATGACATGTATAGCATGAGTGCAGCGCATAAAACCCTGCCACTGCCGTCCTATGTCCGGGTCACCAATTTAGTGAACCAAAAAAGTGCCATTGTCCGCGTCAATGATCGAGGGCCTTTTCATCAAGATCGCATCATTGATTTATCCTATGCTGCTGCTCACAAAATAGGCATGCTGCAACAAGGTACAGCGCCGGTTCAGGTAGAGCTGATAGCATCGCCAGCTATGGTAAAGCAAAGTATGGGTTCCGAAGTATTGGTAGCAGCGGTTCGTCCTGAGTTGAGCGAGTCTGTTGTCGCTGGCAATGCAACCACTAACACAGCTGCATCCTGTTACATTCAGGTGTTTGCCAGCCAAAACGACCAAAGAGCGACTGAGCTAGGCAAGCAGCTGGAACAGCAACTGGCTTTTACCACCAAAATCAGTCACCATAACGGCATTTACCGCTTGCTGGTCGGCCCCATTGCTGATCGCCAGCAGGCACAAGACTGGTTGCAACAGCTGCGGGCGAAGCTTTATCCTTCGGCCTATTTTACCGACAGCCAGGCATGCAGCTAGCTGAATCACTATCGTTCCACTGCTGATGAAAAGAAAGGTGCTATGAAAACTGTTATTCGTTGTTTTGCGCTTGTTGTTGCGCTGCTAACCAGTCAGGCTGAAGCTGTCTCCGTGGTACCCGCCCCACCGGAGGTGAATGCAAAAGGCCATATCTTGGTCGACTTTGATACCGGCAAGGTGTTGTCCGAGCACAACGCTGATATGCTGTTGTCACCTGCCAGTCTGACCAAAATGATGACGGCCTACATCATAGGCACTGAACTGAAAAGTGGTAACATCAGTGATACCGATATGGTCACCATCAGTGAACAGGCTTGGGCACGCAATTTTCCTGGCTCCTCTTTGATGTTTATTGAAGTAGGCACTCAGGTATCCGTCGCTGATTTGAACCGTGGCATTATGGTGCAATCCGGCAATGATGCCTGTGTCGCGATGGCCGAGCATATTGCCGGAAGCGAGAGTGCTTTTGTCGATCTGATGAATGCCCATGCCGAACGTCTTGGTATGCGTAGCACCACCTTTGGTAATAGTCATGGCCTGCAGCACCCGGATCAGCGCACCACACCGCGCGACATGGCTATTTTATCCAAAGCCTTAATCCGTGATGTACCGGACATGTATGCCCTGTATTCCGAGCGCGAGTTTACTTACAACAACATTCGTCAATACAACCGTAACTCCCTGTTATGGGATCGCAATCTGGCGGTAGACGGCATCAAAACCGGCTTTACCTCCGAAGCAGGCTTCAGCCTGATTACCTCAGCAACCCGTGATGATATGCGGCTGATCTCTGTAGTCATGGGCACACCAAGCGAACAAATTCGGGCCCAGGAAAACCGTAAATTACTGAACTATGGCTTCCGTTTCTTCGAAACCATACTGCCTTTCCCAGTCGGTGAAGTCTTTGCTGAGCCTCGCGTGTGGCAAGGTGAAGCGGATAGCGTGCGCTTGGGGCTGAGCCAGCAAAGTCTGATTACCATTCCTCGTGGTCAGCAGCGCAACCTGCAAACGGAAGTCAAGTTAGAGCAACAACTGGTTGCCCCACTTGAACGTGGCCAAGTGGTGGGCCGTTTGCAGCTTAGCCTGGGCGGTGAAACGGTTGCCGAGTATCCTCTGGTCACGCTGGATGCGGTTGAGCGCGGTGGTTTTTTCAAACGCATGCTGGATTACCTGAAAATGCAGTTTGACTGATTCCAGCCACGAAACAGCCCTGCCCCTGTTACAACCCGGCGAAATGCAGTAAAATAGTCGGGTTGTTTGTTCTGGAGGCTTGGCATGGTAACCCCTGTAAAAAATACCAACTTTGATGCACTGCTTGATTTTCCGTGCACCGTCGATTTTAAAGTAATGGGTGTCGCGCATGAGCGTCTGGTCGATGACATCATCGGTGTGTTGCAACAACATGCCGAGGCCGCCGATTACAGCCCCAGCATCAAACCAAGCGCCAAAGGCAACTACCACTCGGTACGGGTGGCGGTTCGTGTTGTCGACAAAGATCACATCGAATTACTTTATACCGAATTAAGTAAACTGGAACTGGTGCGCTACGTACTCTAATGACTGCAGCCATCAATACGTTGGTCATTCGCCAACTCGGCATTCAGCCGTATCTGCCAATTTGGCAGGCGATGCAAGCCTTCACCGATGAACGCGATGAATCGAGCCTGGATGAGCTTTGGCTGTTGCAACATCAGCCGGTATTTACCCAGGGCCAGGCTGGCAAAGCGGAACATATTCTGGCCACTGGCGATATCCCAGTGGTGCAGGTTGATCGCGGCGGTCAGGTCACTTACCATGGCCCGGGTCAGCAGATGGTTTATGTACTGCTGGACCTAAAGCGCCGCAAAATCGGCGTGCGCGAGCTGGTCACCCTGCTGGAGCAAGTGCTGATTGATACCTTGGCCAGCTTGAGTATCGAGGCTTATGCCAAGCCGGATGCGCCGGGTGTGTATGTTGATAACAAAAAAATTGCCTCGCTTGGACTGCGTATCCGAAAAGGCTGCAGCTTCCATGGCCTGGCACTGAATGTCGATATGGATTTATCGCCATTTTCACGCATTAATCCCTGCGGCTATGCCGGCATGGAAATGATTCAATGCCGCGATTTTGGCCCGGTTCACATGGCCACTATCGAGCAACAACTGATTCAGCAGTTCAGCCAGAAGCTTGGCTGCCAGGAACTGCATTACCATACAGGATTGGACAGGCAGCATGACTAAAACCGCACGTATGCAACCCGGTGTTAAACTCCGCGACGCCGACAAGATGGCTCTTATCCCGGTCAAAGTGTTACCAACTGAGCGAGAGCAGATGCTGCGTAAGCCAGACTGGCTTAAGATCAAACTGCCAAAAAGCTCTGAACGCATTGATGAAATCAAAGGCGCCATGCGTAAGCATGGATTGCATTCGGTTTGTGAGGAAGCCGCTTGCCCAAACCTACCGGAATGCTTTAACCATGGCACCGCCACCTTTATGATTTTAGGGGCCATTTGCACCCGGCGTTGCCCGTTTTGCGATGTCGCCCATGGCCGGCCACTTCCACCAAGTGCTGAGGAGCCGGAAAAACTGGCACTCACCATCCGTGATATGAAGCTCAAATACGTGGTGATCACCTCGGTAGACCGGGATGATTTACGTGATGGCGGTGCTCAGCACTTTGCCGATTGCATCCGCGAAATTCGCCAGCACAGCCCAGAGATTAAAATTGAAGTACTGGTGCCGGATTTTCGCGGCCGGATGGATACCGCCCTGGATATCCTTACTCAGACCCCACCAGATGTGTTCAATCACAACCTGGAAACCGCCCCGCGTTTGTACAAGCTGGCGCGGCCAGGTGCTGATTACAAATGGTCACTGCAGCTGTTAAAGCGCTTTAAAGCAGCCCACCCGCATATTTCCACCAAATCCGGCTTGATGGTTGGTCTTGGCGAAACCACCGAAGAACTGATTGAAGTGCTTAAAGACTTGCGGGCACACGATGTGGATATGCTCACTGTGGGTCAGTACCTGCAGCCGAGCAAACATCACCTGCCGGTAGAACGCTACGTCCCTCCAGCAGAGTTTGATGAGATAAAGCGTATCGCTTATGAGCTTGGCTTTAAACATGCTGCCTGTGGGCCTTTTGTACGCTCCAGCTATCATGCCGACCGCCAGGCAGCCGGCGAAGAGATCGTCAGCAGTTTTAGCCCTGCTTAATCAGCCTTTCTCAGCAGCTTTCCGCTGCTGCTTGACCAGATACATAGCCTGATCTGCTTGTTGGATCAGGCTTTCCATATCAACGCCGCCAGGTTCCCAGTGCACCATGCCAATACTGGGGCCATTGTATTGCAAAGTTACTCCCGGTAAATCAAGGTACCGCTGGTGGTTTCCATCAGCTTGGCATGCAAACGGCTTGTCGCCAGCTCGACATCGTCGTCGGCAGCCAGGCAAGCCATGACAATAAATTCATCACCGCCATAGCGAGCCACCAGGTCACCTTCCCGCATTACGGCCTGCAGACGTTTGGCCAGCGCCAGCAAAAAAGCATCCCCCACCTGATGGCCATAGTCGTCATTGATCCGTTTGAACTTATCCAGATCAATAAAAGCCAGGAGTAACTGACCGCCATGGCGTTTTTTTTGCGCCATGGTGCGTTGCAAACTTTCGTGCAGATAACGACGGTTCGCCAATGAGGTTAACGGATCATGCAAGGCATGCACGCTGAGCTCTTTGTTCATTTGCTCTAAGCAGCTTTGATCGTACAAGCGTGTTGCCAATAACGAAAGATAATAGCTGCAGCTATGCAACAAGGTGCTTTCTGGCAACTCGTCCTGGTTGCTCAGCAACAAAATGCCGCCCTCCAGCTCCTCATGACTTTCGGCGGTAATGCAGGCTACTGGACCAATAGGTTTCAAGCCAAGGATATCCCGCATTGCATTGATGGCCTCATTGCTACCATCACAGAGCCAGAGCAATTGTTTTTGCTGCACCGCTTTCTGGCTGTAACAGCGAATCAGGTAATAGACAGCATCATGCTGCTCCATAGTAAGTTTTGGCGTCGCCAAAAGCTCTGGCTGACCGGTATGCTGACGAAACGGCAACACCAGCGGCCACTCAGGCAGTTGTTGGAGTAATACGGTGGCTTTTTTTAACACTTCATTCAGTGATGAAGCCAGCAAACACAAATCACCCAACTCAGCCAATAGCGACATGCCGTGTAAACGATGTTCAGCCTCTTGCGCTCGCTTCGATTGCTGCAACAATTGCCGCTCCCGCTCCAGTTGCCAGGCAATCAACTGAGCAAACAGTTGCAATATTTTGCTGTGCTTATCTTCAACCTCGGTTTGTACCGCACTGGCACCGCAGAGGGTACCGAACAGCTCACCATCACTCAAATACACCGGCACACTGACATAGGTTTGCAGACCAAGTTCACGGGCTGCGTCCGAGTCCCCCCATATCGCAGGCACATCCTGGGTGACAAAGCGTTGTTGCAAAATAGCCCGGCGGCACAGGGTATCTCCCCAGGGAACTTTCAGCCCTTCTGGCAGAATTAACGATGCAGTATTCATGGCATAGAGAATTTGTTGGTAGCCCGCAGCCTGATCCACTTTGGTCAGGTAGGTAGAGTCAAGGCCGGTCATTTCCTGCAACAAAGCCAGCAATGGGCGGGTCAGGCTTTCCAGATCCGACGCCGTTGTTACCGACTGCGCCAATTGCTCCAGGTAGAGATTCATACATCCACTATCAGCTTAAGAACAAGCACTTAGGTCATAGATATCAAGAGTGTAATGCAGGCTAAGCTTGTTTGCCAATTCTGACAGGAAAACGGATGCTAAAGCACGCTAAACCAGCTATGCTTAGAGCAGAAAAACTTGCAGAGAACTGCTATGGATAACCGTCGCTTTCATCGTATTCCGTTTCGCGGCCCTGCAAGCCTGAAAGTTGCTGGTGAGAGCTATGCAACTGAATTGCTGGATTTATCATTGAAAGGTGCCCTGGTTAGCATGCCGGCTCACTTTCCGGCACAGACTCAATTATTCGAACTGCATGTACCTTTGCAGGACAGCGTGCTGAATATTTCAATGCAAGTGCGGGTTGCCCACCAAACCGAAACCCTGCTCGGTCTGCGTTGCGAGAAAATCGATCTGGACAGCATCAGTCACTTAAAGCGGCTGGTGCAGCTAAACCTGGGCGATGACCAACTGCTGGAGCGGGAGCTGTCGGAGCTAACTCACGCTGACTAAGCAACCGGCTGGCATCTGGATAGCCCAACTGCTCTGCTAATTGCATCAAGCGCCACCAGTCGGCTTCCTGACCATGGATACGAGCCTTATAGGCCAGGTAATACTGCACTGGCATCAATAGCTCCGGCTGCTGCAATTGCTGCCGAACCAATTGCAGATAATAATCCGGCAAGTCTAACTGATAAAACTCCATGCTATTACTTTCTGAAATCAGCCGATAGGCCTGATAAGGGCTATGCAGGCAGGTGTCCACTGGCGTCAGTACCATGGCATCAGGCAAGCGGCCCCAATGCTGTTGGTAGGCAGCGAGTTGCTGCTTGCCAATCAGAATATTCGGATAGATCTGGTCCGGCTGGCAAACTTCAGCCGCAGCCGCGGCAGGCAACGCATACTCATCCATAAAACGGAAAATGTGTAAAAATTCGTGCCGCAGCAACGATAGTTCGGCTCGCTCCGGCAACTGAATAATGCCATTGTTGTAGCTGGCTTTGCCGCGTCCGGCCAGAATCAGCAGCTGCTGTGCCTGGTTATCACGGATATAGGGGATCAGCTGGTGGTAATCACAGCCAATACGGCTGTCGGAGTCTTCGCTGCAGGCCAGCTCGGTGCTGCTCACCAATTGCAGCGAACGAAAGCAAACCGGAAGCTGGCCAAGCTGCGGATCCTGTTGCCACTCTGCTTGTAGCCTTAGCCATTGCTCGGCGGCAACGCTGTTCACCGCTATCGGCTGAATGGTCAGCTGGCAGCCTTGCACCGGCTGCCAGCCAGGCTGATCGGTCAGGCCGACTTGTTGCCAGTATGGCCAATCGGTTGCTTGCTGATAAGTTAAATGCCAGAGACCAAGCGCAGCTAAATCCACCTCCGAAAGGCTAAGTCGCTTTGCTTGCACTTCTAGCTCCAGCCACTGAGCAGTGGCCAGCTTGCCAGTTTGTCGCTGCCTTAGCATCAGGCTTGGAGTGGCAGCCTCATCCTGCCCCAGTGCCCAGGCATGCTCAAACCAGCGCAGCGCTGCGTCCGATTCCTGCTGGGCTAAACGACGCTGCGCCAATCGATAAGCGGCTTTACCATCGGTATGGGCGGCATCCATCAACGCTTGCTCAGGACCAGGTACCGATGGCTGACACCCCAGCAAAAGACCAAGGGCAAAAAAGCCAGCAAGCTGGCTTTTGAATAAGCAGACGTTGGGTTTAGAAGACATTATCTTCCATACTCAGAGGTTCATCACGTAACCTGGCCAGTTCCAACCGGGCATAGCGATGTTCAAGGAATTCAAATACATTGGTAGCCAGCGACAGCTTGAAGTTGTGCATAGCACGCTCAGTATCCCCTTGCATGCTGTGCCACTTAGCCAGATAAAAATAAGCTTCGCACAAACGCTCAGCCAACTGTTTGGGGCTTTTTAAATTGTTCGTCACACTGTAGAGCAAATCGGCTTCGCTGATAGTACCCAAAAAGAAATCTGCCAGTTGCGTCCCCCAGTTGGTTGCATCCAGTTCACTACGAAGTGTAACGAGCTTCGAGCGGGCCCGTTCAGGGTCAAGCTCCGCATGCGCCAAGTAAATCCAGACTGCACGGTAGGGATCACTTGGATTACGTTGCTGAAACTCGGTAAAATCGTACAGCGATAAATCGATACGTCCAGCATAGTAAAGCGCCAGAGCCCGATTCAGATAAGCAAACTCGTAACTTGGGTCCAGTTCCAGCACGGAGTCAAATGCTTCATAGGCCTGATCAAAATTACCAGCCAGGGTGTAATGAATGCCCATAAAATTATATGCACCCGCCAGATCCGGTTGCAGCCGCAGAGCCCGCATAAAATCAAAACGAGCCAACGAGGTCAAACCCACACTTTCAAACATCACACCACGATCGTAATGCAGCTGTGCCGATTGCTGTTCGGTCAGTTCAGCCCGATGCAAAATTTCCGTTAAACGGGCAATAGCTACTTCGGTACGTTGGGGGACAGGTAAGGGTTCAGGAGTCAACCAGTAGGCAGGGGCATGGCTGTGCTGAGTTGCACAGCCAGTCAGTCCCAGCAGCAAGGCTGCTGCCAGGACACACAGACGGACAGGCTTAGGCATCAGCAGATTCAGCAGGAGCATCCTGCTTGCTTTGCGCTTCTTTGATGCTAAGACGTACCCGTCCTTGCTTATCCACTTCCAGCACTTTGACTTTGACCTTCTGGCCCATAGTCAAATGATCCGATACCGTATTCACCCGCTCTTCCGCGATTTGTGAAATGTGGACCAGGCCATCTTTGCCAGGCAAGACATTGACAAAGGCACCGAAGTCAACGATACGGACTACTTCACCGTCGTAGATCCGGCCCACTTCCAGTTCAGCAGTGATCAGCATGATCTTATCGATAGCGACCTGCGCCTGCTTGCTGTTGGTGGCAGCTACTTTCACGGTACCGTCGTCTTCAATTTCGATGGTACAGCCAGACTCTTCGGTGATTTGACGGATCACAGCGCCACCTTTACCGATCACATCACGGATTTTCTCCGGGTTGATGCTTAAGGTGTAGATGCGCGGTGCATGCTCAGACAACTCTTCACGGTGCTGCGATATCGCCTGATCCATCACTTGCAGAATGTGCAAACGAGCGGCTTTGGCTTGCTTTAAGGCAATCTGCATGATGTCACGGGTAATGCCATCAATTTTAATGTCCATCTGCAGCGCCGTAATGCCTTCGGCCGTACCGGCTACTTTAAAGTCCATATCGCCCAGGTGATCTTCGTCACCCAGAATATCGGACAGTACCACAAAGTTGTCGCCCTCTTTGACCAGACCCATGGCAATACCAGCCACCGAGGCTTTGATCGGTACACCGGCATCCATCATCGCCAGTGAAGAACCACAAACAGAGGCCATCGAGCTGGAGCCGTTCGATTCAGTGATTTCAGACACCAGACGCACTGTGTAAGGGAAGTCATCAAAAGCAGGCATCACCGCTTGCACACCACGCTTGGCCAAACGGCCGTGACCGATTTCGCGACGCTTCGGTGAACCTACCATGCCGGTCTCGCCCACACAGTATGGAGGGAAGTTGTAATGCAGCATGAAATAGTCTTTTTTCTCGCTCAGCAAGTCATCGACGTTCTGCGCATCACGGGCAGTACCTAAAGTACAGGTCACCAGCGCCTGGGTTTCACCCCGGGTAAACAGTGACGAACCATGGGTACGTGGCAGTACGCCGGTCATTACGCTCAGGGCACGTACCATATCCGGCTCACGGCCATCGATACGCGGCTCACCGGCGATAATACGGCTACGTACGGTTTTGCTTTCCAGCTCATGGAACACATCACCGACTTCGTGCTCGTCCAGGCTTTGACCTTCGGCCAGCTCAGCGGTCAGCTTCTCAATCAGATCAGCTTTGATTTCTTTGATACGGTCGTAACGCTTGGCTTTTTCAGTGATCTGATAAGCTTCGCTCAGAGCTGCAGCACAGTGATTTTTTACCGCTTCAATCAACGGCTCGTTTTTAGCCGGAGGCTGCCAATCCCAGACTGGTTTGCCAGCTTCGGTTTTCAGCTCATTGATAGCGTTGATCGCTACCTGCATTTGGTCATGACCATAGACCACAGCACCTAACATGATGTCTTCTGACAGCAGGTTGGCTTCGGATTCAACCATCAGTACGGCATTCGAAGTACCAGCGACAACCAAATCCAGCTTGCTGCTTTTCAGCTCTTCCTCCGATGGGTTCAGCACGTACTGGTCGTTGATGTAACCAACACGGGCGGCACCGATAGGGCCGGCAAAAGGAATACCAGACAGCGCCAGAGCTGCCGAAGTACCCAACAGCGCCACGATATCCGGCTGGATTTCAGGCTGTACAGACACCACAGTAGCAATAACCTGCACTTCGTTGGTGAAGCCTTCCGGGAACAGTGGACGAATAGGACGGTCGATCAGGCGCGACGTCAGGGTTTCACCTTCAGATGGCCGACCTTCACGCTTAAAGAAACCGCCAGGCACACGGCCGGCAGCGTACATTTTTTCTTGATAATTCACGGTCAGCGGAAAAAAGTCCTGACCTGGTTTCGGTTGTTTTCTACCAACTACAGTCACCAATACGGTGGTATCACCAATACTGGCAAGCACAGCGGCATCGGCCTGACGGGCGATTACGCCGGTTTCTAAAGTACAAGTGTGTTGGCCGAACGGGAAAGATTTAATGATGGGTGTCACGTGGGATTTTCCTTACAATTAGCGCCTCATGGCGCATTCTATCTATTTTCATTTCATTCCTCGCTAGTATACTCGTTCATAGCAGGAAAAAGAAGCAGTGTGCCAAGGTTTAACCTGAGTGACATACTAGGAAGGCACTTAAAGCAAATCGAATTTGTTTGTTATGCGCCTTGCTCCAAACCTCAACTGATACCATAATTAGGTATCTTTTGGTACCCGGAGAACTGCACATGGCCAAGAATACAAGCATCACTCTTGGAGAACACTTTGAGGGCTTTATTACAAGCCAGATCCAAAGTGGGCGTTACGGCTCAGCGAGTGAAGTCATTCGTTCAGCGCTTCGCTTACTAGAAAACCAAGAAACCAAACTAAACTCTCTCCGTCAACTACTTACTGAAGGTGAACAAAGCGGTGACGCTAAGTATGACCTCGATAGCTTTATCAATGAGCTTGATAGTGAAAACTCTCGATGAAGCCATTTAATCTGACTGTTGCTGCTAAAACCGATTTACGAGATATTGCATTATTTACCCAGCGTCGCTGGGGGAAAGAGCAACGGAATATTTATCTAAAACAATTTGATGATTCATTTTGGCTTTTAGCTGAAAACCCCGCCATCGGTAAAACATGCGATGAAATCAGAAACGGATATCGTAAATTTCTTCAAGGTAGCCACCTCATTTTTTATCAACAATTAGGCAGTCAACAAATTAAAATCATCCGTATTCTTCATAAGAGTATGGATGTTAACCCGATACTTGGCACATAACCTCTTATTCAAAGGATCTGAACCCGCGAGTTGTTATCAACAAACTCAAGCAAGCATTATGTATTTAATTTTCGGGTAGAGTGGCGGGTATGGTCTGTGGGTGCTGTTTTTCGGGCATAAAAAAGGGCTGAAATTCAGCCCTTTTTCTTTGCGTTGAATTAACGACGCAAGCCAAGACGCTTAATCAAGTCCGCGTAACGGCTCTGATCTTTGCCTTTTAAGTAGTCCAGCAACTTACGACGCTGGCTAACCATACGCAGCAAACCGCGGCGAGAATGGAAATCGTGCTTGTGCTCAGCAAAGTGGCTTTGCAGGTGGTTGATGTTTGCAGTCAGCAAAGCAACCTGTACTTCTGGTGAACCAGTGTCACCTTCTTTCTGAGCGTAATCCGCTACGATTTTTGCTTTTTCAGCAACAGTTAAAGCCATGGTATACTCCAATTCTGAGTGAGTTAATGAATGTATTGTCGCCGATCACTCATTCAGCTAACAATAAAAAGCGCGCGCATTGTACCACGGCAGCGCTGCTTTACAAGTTTTTGTTGGTACTCAGCAGTCGTCTTGGTTTCAGCTCACCCTGTTCGCGTTTGCCAATGCCCAGAAATTGCTGCTCTGCGCTGTACAAGCGCACGGCTTCAGCATCTGGCTGGTCACAGGAAAAGCTTTGGCCATGGGCGATACGCCGTTGTTGCTCTGCACTAAGCGTTAACGCTTCCAGGCCATGCAAGGCTGCATCCAGTGGTAGCAGCAGCTGATCCAGCACCGCAAAATCCCGGCTCTGATGGCAGAGCTCTGCCAGAGTTTCCAGCTTGGGCAGTGGCTGCATGGCTTCGGCCTGAAAAGGGCCGACCTGTGTGCGGTGCAGAGCACTGACATAAGCGCCGCACCCCAGAGCTTCACCCAAATCATCGATCAGTGTGCGGATGTAGGTGCCCTTGCTGCAATGCACGATAAAATCGGCTTCGGTAAAATCGACATGGTTCTGCTCGCTGCTTTGGCGCAGTGCCAGCAACTCAAAGCGAAAGATGCTGATGGGCCTGGCTTCGCGCGGTACGGTGATGCCCTGGCGGGCGTATTTGTACAGCGGCTGGCCCTGATGCTTCAGTGCCGAAAACATGGTCGGCACCTGCAGGATATCGCCACGAAACGCCTGCATCGCCTGCTCCAGCTGACTCTGGTTAAACGCCACCGGCCGGGTGCTGACTACCTCGCCGGCGGCATCGCTGGTGTCGGTCCGAATACCAAACCGGGCGCTGACCTGATAGGTTTTATCGGTATCCAGCAGGAACTGACTGAACTTGGTGGCTTCGCCAAAGCAGATTGGCAACAAGCCACTGGCTAAAGGGTCCAGCGCACCGGTATGACCGGCCTTTTGCGCCTGATACAGCCAGCGGACCTTTTGCAAAATACCATTGCTGGTAAATTCCAACGGCTTGTCTAAAAGCAGAATGCCGTTCACGGCACGGCGTTTGTGTTGCTGTGTCATTTAATCCTGCTTGTCGGACTCAGTACCGTTATCAGTGTCGTGATCTGACGCATCATCTGTGGAGCCGGCCGGGCGCTTGGCTTCATCAGCGCGACGGGCGGATTCTACCAGGGCTGTCAGGCGAATGCCTTCGTCCAGCGTGCTGTCGTAGTAAAACTGCACCTGCGGCACGATACGGGTCTGAATCCGCTTGCCAATCAGGCCACGGATAAAGCCTTTGGCATCGTTTAGGATCTTCAGGTTGTCTTTCACCTTGTCCTGTTCCAGGCCAAGAAAAGTGACGTAAATTTTGGCGTAGGATAAATCGCGCGATACATCCACCTGCGACACCGTAATCATATGGTGCAGCCGTGGATCTTTAATTTCACGCTGTAGGATCACCGCCAGCTCTTTTTGCAGCTGTTGTGACAGCCGGTCGACACGGGAAAACTCTTTATGTGCCATCTTTTTTCCTTTAGAAAAACAAACACCATCAGCAACCTTAGTCCCTGATGGTGTCTGATAAGCGGTCGGATTACAGCGTACGTTCGACCTGAACCACCTCAAAGACTTCGATTTGATCGCCTTCGCGGACATCGTTGTAGTTCTTCACACCGATACCACACTCGAAGCCGTTACGGACTTCGTTGACGTCGTCTTTAAAGCGACGCAGTGACTCCAGCTCGCCTTCGTAGATCACCACGTTATCACGCAGTACCCGGATAGGGGCATTGCGCTTGATCACGCCTTCACTGACGATACAGCCGGCAATAGCGCCAAACTTCGGTGAGCGGAATACATCACGTACTTGTGCCAAACCAATGATTTGCTGTTTGAACTCAGGCGCCAGCATACCGGTCATCGCCTGCTTCACTTCGTCCAACAGCTCATAGATGATGCCGTAGTAACGCAGATCCAAGCCTTCGTCTTCGACGATACGACGTGCTGAGGCATCCGCACGGACGTTAAAGCCGATAATGATGGCTTGTGATGCAGCTGCCAGGCTAACGTCGGTCTCGGTAATACCACCGACGCCACTGCCGATGATTTTGATTTTCACTTCATCAGTAGACAGCTTGCCAAGCGATTCGGTGATGGCTTCCACCGAGCCCTGAACATCGGCTTTCAGCACGATGTTCAGTTCGGACACATCGCCTTCGGCCATGTTGGCAAACATATTTTCCAGCTTGGCTTTTTGCTGACGTGCCAGTTTCACTTCGCGGAACTTGCCCTGACGGTACAAAGCAACTTCACGGGCTTTACGCTCGTCTTTCACGACGGTGACTTCATCACCTGCCTGCGGTACACCGGACAGACCAAGGATTTCGACCGGAATGGACGGGCCAGCTTCGCTGACGTTACGGCCATTCTCATCGCGCATGGCGCGGACTTTGCCGTACTCGAAACCACAAAGCACCACATCGCCCTGATTCAGCGTACCTTCCTGCACCAGGATGGACGCGACCGGACCACGGCCTTTATCCAGACGGGATTCAATCACGACGCCACGAGCCAGACCAGCGCGAACAGCAGTCAGCTCCTGAATTTCGGCCAAATCAAGCACCGCATCCAACAGCTGATCAATACCGCTACCTGCTTTGGCAGACACTGGTACGAACTGGGTATCACCGCCCCACTCTTCCGAAATAACATCGTACTGCGACAATTCATTGCGCACCCGATCCGGATCGGCTTCTGGCTTATCCATTTTGTTGATGGCAACAATCAAAGGCACACCGGCAGCCTTAGCATGCTGGATTGCTTCTTTGGTTTGCGGCATCACGCCATCATCGGCGGCAACCACCAGAATAACGATATCAGTCGCTTTGGCACCACGTGCCCGCATCGAGGTGAAAGCAGCGTGACCTGGGGTATCCAGGAACGTCACCATACCGCGGTCGGTATCCACATGGTAAGCACCGATATGCTGGGTAATACCACCGGCTTCGCCATCGGCGACTTTGGCTTTACGGATGTAATCCAGTAAGGAGGTTTTACCATGGTCAACGTGGCCCATCACGGTTACCACCGGGGCACGAGGCTCCAGCTCACCGGTCTCGCCCCGCTCTGACATCACCGCTTGTTCCAGCTCATTTTCTTTGGTCAGCACGAACTTGTGGCCCATTTCTTCACAGACAATGGCCGCCGTTTCCTGATCAATCACCTGGTTAATGGTCGCCATAGCACCCATTTTCATCATGGTTTTGATCACTTCGGTTGCTTTCACCGCCATTTTGGCAGCCAGCTCGGCTACCGTAATGGTTTCACCAATCCGCACTTCACGCTCGACCGGCTGGGCTGGCTTGTTGAAACCATGCTGCATGCTGGACGGGGTTTTCTTTTTCTTGCTGTGCTTGTTGGCACGGTTAAAGGCTTCGCGATCGTTGCGATCATCTTTCTTCTTGCCTTTGGCCGGCGCCACTTTCTTCGCAGCTACACCACGACGGCCAGCGCGCTCTTCGCGTGCATCGACTTCGTCTTCGGCTTGCTTGGCAAATTCATTGCTGGTCAGGTGATAATCGCCATCTTCGGTCCCTTTGGCTTTTTCTTCCTGCTCCCAACGCTCACGATTCTCTTCGGCCAAACGCTTGGCTTCTTCCGCTTGCTTGCGCGCTTCTTCTTCCAGCTTACGCAACGCTTCGGCTTCTTGCTGTTGCTTTAAGCGCTCAGCTTCTTTGCGTGCTTCTTCACGGGCAGCGCGACGGGCTGCTTCTTCCGGATCATCTTTTTTCTGCTCATCTTTACGCTTAGCTTCAGCAGCTTTACGCTCGGCCTCTTCTTTGGCCCGGCGATCGGCTTCCGCTTTTGCTTTGCGTTGTGCTTCTTGACGCTCACGCTCGGCGCGCTCAGCTTCGGCTTTGGCTTTTTCTTCAGCCAGCCGCGCTTCTTCCTGCGCTTTTAAGGTAGCTTCATCCAGCATCGGCTTTTTGATGTAGGTTTTTTGCTTACGAACTTCCACCGTCACTTCACGACTGCGACCGGCTCCAGCCTGAATGCTCAGCGTACTTTTTTCTTTCCGCTTTAACGTCAGCTTGGAAGGCGTCGCCGCCTCGGCACCATGCTGGCGGCTTAAATGCTGCAGCAAGGTACGTTTTTCGTCTTCAGTGACCATGGCACCAGCAGTCTTGCTGATCCCGGCGTCTGCAAATTGTTGTACTAAGCGATCAACAGTTGTGTTTACATCTGTGGCGAGCTTTTCTATGGTGACATCTGCCATATACGTTGTTACCTCCGTTGATCCATTAATTTTCTTCGCTGAACCAGACAATATTTCTGGCAGCCATAATCAGGGCAGCAGCCTGATCTTCCTTCATTTCGGCTAAATCCAGCAGGTCATCAACGCCCTGCTCGGCCAAATCATCCAATGTAACCACACCTTTGCTGGCGAGCACATAGGCGGTATGGGTATCCAAACCTTCCAGTGCCAGCAATGCGTCGGATGGCTTAGCACCTTCCAGCGACTCTTCAGACGCCAGTGCCTGAGTGGTCAGGTAGGCTTTAGCTCGGTTACGTAATTCTTCAACAATCTCTTCATCAAACCCATCGATGGACAAGAGTTCAGAGACCGGTACATAGGCGATTTCTTCCAACGTGGAGAAACCTTCATCTACCAGTACGGAAGCAAAGTCTTCATCAATTTCCAGCGTGCTGGTAAAGAGATCAATCACCTTGCTGGCCTCTTCCTGATGCTTCTTCTGCATGTCTTCGACCGTCATCACGTTCAGTTCCCAACCGGTCAGTTGGCTGGCAAGACGGATATTCTGGCCATTTCGGCCGATGGCCATCGCCAGGTTGCCTTCTTCGACGGCGATATCCATTGAGTGCGCATCTTCATCAACCACGATGGAAGCTACTTCAGCCGGTGCCATGGCATTAATAACAAACTGTGCATCGTTGTCATCGTACAGCACGATATCCACCCGCTCGCCGCCCAACTCACCCGATACAGCCTGGACGCGGGAGCCACGCATACCAACACATGCACCGACTGGGTCGATTCGACGGTCATTGGTTTTCACCGCGATTTTTGCACGTGAACCCGGATCACGGGCGGCGCCACGCAGTTCAATCATTTCTTCACCGATTTCAGGTACTTCAATGCGGAATAATTCAATCAGCATTTCAGGGCGGGTTCGGCTTAAGAACAGCTGAGCACCGCGCGCTTCCGGTTTTACTTCAAACAACAAGGCCCGCAAGCGATCGCCTGTCCGGTAAGTTTCACGTGGCAGCATATGCTCACGTGTCAGAATGGCCTCTGCATTGTTGCCAAGATCGACGATGATGTTATCGCGGTTGGCCTTTTTCACCACACCAGTGACCAGTTCACCGACCTGATCCAAATAAGCTTCCACCACCTGGGAGCGCTCGGCTTCCCGCACTTTTTGTACGATGACCTGCTTTGCCATCTGGGTAGTAATGCGATCGAACACGATGGACTCAATTTGCTCTTCCACGTAATCGCCAACATTCAGCTCCGGCTGCTCATACTGAGCTGCCGATAAGGTAATTTCCCGATAAGGATGCTCAATCGGTTGATCATCCGGTACCACTTCCCAACGACGGAAGGTATCAAAAGAGCCGGTTTTACGATCAATACTGACACGAACTTCAATATCGCCTTCGTTCTTCTTTTTAGTGGCGGCGGCCAGTGCGTATTCCAGTGCTTCAAAGATTTTCTCTCTCGGCACGGACTTTTCATTTGAAACCGCATCAACAACCAATAAAATTTCTTTTGCCATTTTCTTGCTGCCTCTGTTGGACCTGTCTGCAATCAGAACACAGGTACAATATTTGCCTTTTCAACGTTATCCATCAGCAAACGAAACTGCTTGCCATCGATTTCTATCACCAGCATATCCTGCTCAATTGCCTGCAAGATGCCTTTGAATTTACGACGCCCATCCTGGGGAATGGCCAGCTTGACATCGACTTTCTCACCTACGGCTCTGGCAAAATGCTCAGGCGTGAATAAGGGCCTGTCCAAACCAGGCGACGATACTTCCAGCATATACTCATGTGAAATTGGATCTTCAACATCCAAAATGGCACCGACTTCGCGACTGATGTTGGCGCAGTGTTCAACGGTTACCCCATCCGGATGATCAATGTACAGGCGCACAGTGGAATGCTTGCCTGCACGCAAAACTTCAATACCAAGCAATTCGAAACCAGCTGCCGACACCGTAGGTGCTAACAACTCGATTAACTGCTGTTCCTGCTTCGCCAAGAAAACCTCCAGAGCCACCGGCCGAAATCGATTTCGCGCCAGCTACAGGTGTTAAATAAAAAATGGGCGAAACGCCCATTCCACAAACTCAGTTTGCAGATATAAAAACGCCCCGAACAAGCGGGGCGAATTTACTATCCGAAAGCACTGATTTATCGCCAAAATCAATGCTGAATTAATCGTGGCGAGCATCACTACTGACGATCGCTCCACAGTTCGGTGACTGTGAATTGGTCAAATTTAAAATTATAAAAAAATTTTAAATTTGACGAAATTGGTTGCGGGAGCCGGATTGAGACCTTCGCCCCGTGGTCATAAAGAGGAGCCCGAGGGCGCTTTCTTAATAACCAGACACACAACAAATTTGGTTGCGGGAGCCGGATTTGAACCGACGACCTTCGGGTTATGAGCCCGACGAGCTACCAGGCTGCTCCATCCCGCGTCCGTAATTGGCAACTATTATATAGCTGTGAGGTTAGTACCGCAAGGGCTATGGCATTTTATGCCGGCTCTTGCTGTTGCAATTTGGTGCCGAGAGCGGGACTTGAACCCGCACGTCCGAAGACACTACCCCCTCAAGATAGCGTGTCTACCAATTTCACCACCTCGGCAGATGTGTTCGGATTAATTACCGAACGGGATCTCGTTCTCAGTAGGCAATGTCGGTACAGATTCTGTCATAGGTACCGACAAATCCTGCCATGCATCCACCTGGCTGCTTTGACCCGCTGTATAACGGCCCAGCACAATACTCAGAACAAAGAAAACGACAGCAAGGACTGTTGTGGTTTTGGTAAGAAAGTTACCTTTGCCCGCAGAGCCAAAAACTGTAGAGGAAGCACCGGCACCAAAAGCGGCACCCATGTCAGCGCCTTTACCGTGCTGGATCAGGATCAACCCGATCAACGATAGAGCTACCAACAAATACATTACCATAAAGACTTCAAACATAATTCGTTAACCCTTTGCACTTTGGCAAATGTGTAAAAATTCTTCAGCATTCAGGCTGGCACCACCGACCAAGCCACCATCGATATCCGTCTGGCCAAACAACTCTGTGGCATTCTTGCTGTTGACGCTACCACCATACAAAATTCTGACTGTCGCAGCGGCTTTGCTATCGTACTGTGCCAGCTGTTGACGAACTTCTGCATGGGCTTGCTGGGCCTGCTCCGGCGTTGCCGCTTCACCCGTGCCTATAGCCCAAACCGGCTCGTAAGCAATCACCGATTTGGCGATGAATTCGGGATGCGAAGCATACACCGCAGCCAATTGTTTCGCAAGCACCTGCCCGGTTTTTTCTTGCTGACGCTGCTGTAAATTTTCACCGATGCAATACACCGGTGTCAGGCCATGCGTGATGGCTTGCTGCATTTTTTCTGCCAGTACCTGATCGCTTTCAGCGAACAGGGTGCGACGCTCAGAATGCCCTACCAAGACGAAACGAACCCCAGCTTCTGCCAGTAGGCTCGCACTCAGCTCACCTGTGTAAGCACCCGAGGTATATTGACTTAGATTCTGCGCCCCTAACAAACAATGCTCAGTGCTTGCCAGAGTATGCAACAGGGTCGCTGGCGGACATACCAAGACATCCACGTCGGCTAAATTGACGGTAGCCAGGGCCGCTGTGAGTTCCCGAGCCAAAGCATCACTGCCATTCATTTTCCAGTTGGCTGCCACCAATGGCTTGCGGATTGTCATGCCTGTTCCTTGTTATTGCTGCGGCCAGATAGTACCCAATGCCAGCCGCTATCTCAAGTTTGTTGCAACTTATCACCGTTAACTGGCGATTTTTACCGCATTGGCAATGGCCTCAGCAAAGGCTTCGACTTCCGTGCGCACTTCACCTTCCACCATCACGCGAATCAGCGGCTCAGTGCCTGACTTACGGATTAAAACCCGGCCTTTGTTACCAAGCCTTGCTTCCACATCGGCAATAGCCTGCTTGACGTTTTGCTTTTCCAGTGGTGCCGTGCCTTTCTCAAATTTCACATTGACCAGCACTTGTGGCAACTTTGTCATGCCCTGGCTGATTTCGGCCAGGCTCTGCTGCTCCTGAATCATCGCTGTCATCACCTGCAAGGAGGCAATAATACCATCGCCGGTACAGGTGTGATCAAGGTTCAGCACATGGCCTGAATTTTCACCACCAATGCGCCAGTCATGCTCACGCAGCAACTCCATCACGTAGCGGTCACCTACCTTGCTGCGCAAGAAAGGGATCTTCAGCTCAGCCAGTGCTAACTCAAGGCCCATATTGCTCATCTGAGTGCCGACCACACCGCCATGCAAACGCTTTTGCTTTTGCGCAGCACGCGCGATGATGTAAACAATTTCATCGCCATCAATGACACGTCCAGAGTGATCGACCATCATCACCCGATCACCATCGCCATCGTAAGCAATACCCAGGTCAGCTTTCATCTCAACCACCTTCTCCTGCAAAGGCAAGGTGTGCGTGGCACCACAGTCGGCATTAATATTAAGACCATCCGGACTGGCACCTATTACCGTTACCTCGGCACCTAACTCCCGAAACACATTCGGTGCGATATGGTAGGTGGCGCCATGGGCGCAATCCAATACCAAACGGAAGCCTTTTAATGACATATGGTTTGGTAAGTGGCTTTTACAAAACTCAATGTAGCGTCCGGCTGCATCGTCTACCCGCACCGCTTTACCCAGCTGCTCGGATGGCACACAGAGCATTGGTTGTTCCAGTTCGTTTTCAATGGCCAACTCGACCTCATCCGGTAACTTGGTACCATCAGCCGAGAAAAACTTAATGCCATTGTCGTAATAAGGGTTGTGCGAAGCACTGATCACAATACCGGCTTCAGCTCGAAACGTACGAGTCAAATAAGCCACAGCCGGGGTGGGCATGGGCCCTAACAAGCGCACATCAATACCTGCAGCAACCAGACCAGCTTCTAATGCAGTTTCCAATAAATAACCGGAAATACGGGTATCTTTACCAATCAACACCTTACGAGTGCCGCTTTTTGACAGCACCCGACCAGCGGCCCAGCCTAATTTCATGGCAAATTCTGGGGTAATTGGAAAATCACCTACCTTGCCGCGCACTCCATCGGTACCAAAATACTTTCTGCTCATTCCTTAACTCCATGAAGGGTGGCGTCCAGCACGGCCAACACATCTGCCGTCGCTTTTACGTCATGTACCCGGATTATATGGGCTCCTTTAATGGCGGCTATTGTGGCACAGGCCAGACTGCCTGCCAATCGCTCTGTCACCGGCAATCCCAACAAGTTGCCGACCATGGATTTGCGCGACATACCTACCAATAAAGGCAGCCGAAATACCTGCCACTGTTCCAGCTGCTGCAGAAGCTGGTAGTTTTGCGCCAGCGTTTTGCCAAAACCAAAGCCTGGGTCTAACAGCAACTGCTCCCGTGCTATGCCGGTGGCCAGACAGGCATCAATGCGCTGCTGCATAAAATCCAACACTTCGGCGGTTACATCACGGTACTCTGGCTGTTGTTGCATAGTTTTTGGTTCGCCCAGCATGTGCATCAAGCAAACTGGTACTCCGGCGGCTGCGGCAGCGACCAAAGCCCCATCAGCACGCAACGCATAGACATCATTGATCATATCGGCACCCGCCTGAACGGCAGCTGACATGACAGCCGCTTTGCTGGTATCAATGGAAAGCACACAATCAAAGCGACTGCGGATGGCTTCTATCACCGGCAGCACCCGGTCTAGCTCCTGTTGCAGTGGCACGGGCTCCGAACCGGGCCGGGTAGACTCACCGCCAATATCCAGGATAGTGGCTCCTTGTTGCAGCATGTGCTCGGCCTGATAAAGTGCACTATCCAACCGTTCAAATTGGCCGCCATCGGAAAAAGAATCTGGGGTTACATTTAAAATACCCATCACTTTCGGACGGGCTAAATCCAGCGTGCGCTGACGTGGTAAGGTTAGTTGCATGACAAAGTCTCAGGTTAATCAGCCCAGAAAAAAACCCGGCAAGCCGGGTTTTTTCAATCATCGAACAATTAGTGCAGCTTGCCTTCGGATGGTTCTGCATTGGGGCCTACCGGCTCCTCTGCTCCCGAGTCATCACTGGAGCTGCCTTTATCGCCTTTGTCACGTGGCTCCCAGTTTTCCGGGTCACGAACTGGCCGGCGCTCCATCAGATCGTCAATCTGACGGGCATCGATGGTTTCATACTTCATTAATGCATCTTTCATCGAGTGCAGAATATCCATATTGTCTTTAATCAGACTGTAGGCACGCTCATAATTGCGATCAATGAAGTTACGGATTTCAGCATCAATCGCCTTCACCGTTTCTTCCGACATATGTTTGTTTTTGCTGACAGAGCGGCCTAGGAATACTTCACCGTCTTCGTCGGCGTACAACAACGGGCCAAGCTTCTCTGAGAAGCCCCACTGAGTGACCATTTTACGGGCCAGATCAGTGGCGCGTTCAATATCATTCGAAGCACCGGTGGTGACCATTTCAGAACCGTAAATAACATCTTCGGCAATACGGCCACCAAACAGAGAGCTGATCATGCTTTCCAGCTGTTGTTTGCTGTAGCTTACCCGATCCCGCTCTGGCAGGTACATAGTGACCCCTAGAGCACGGCCGCGAGGAATAATACTCACCTTGTACACCGGATCATGCTCAGGCACCAGACGACCGACAATGGCATGACCAGCTTCATGATAGGCAGTCATTTCTTTGTCTTTTTCGGTCATCACCATGGAGCGACGCTCTGCGCCCATCATGATTTTGTCTTTGGCTTTCTCAAACTCGTCCATCGACACGGTACGGCGGTTGCCTCGGGCTGCAAATAAGGCCGCTTCGTTCACCAGGTTGGCCAAATCAGCGCCAGAAAAACCAGGGGTACCGCGGGCAATGACCGAAGGATCCACATCTTCACCAAGCGGCACTTTACGCATGTGAACTTTCAAAATTTGCTCACGGCCTTTCACATCCGGCAAGCCGACTACGACCTGACGGTCAAAACGGCCTGGGCGTAATAAAGCAGGGTCCAACACATCCGGACGGTTGGTGGCGGCAATGACGATAATGCCTTCGTTGCCATCAAATCCATCCATTTCAACCAGCATCTGGTTCAAGGTTTGCTCACGCTCATCGTGACCACCGCCTAAACCTGCTCCACGCTGGCGACCGACCGCATCAATCTCATCAATAAAGATAATGCACGGGGCAGCCTTTTTGGCCTGGTCGAACATATCCCGTACCCGGGAAGCACCTACACCGACAAACATTTCGACGAAGTCCGAGCCAGAAATGGTAAAGAATGGCACCTTGGCTTCACCAGCTATCGCCTTGGCTAATAGCGTTTTACCCGTACCTGGAGGACCTACCATCAAAATACCTGTTGGGATTTTGCCGCCTAACTTCTGAAAACGGGACGGATCGCGCAGATAATCGACCAACTCGCTCACTTCTTCTTTGGCTTCATCGCAACCTGCCACATCGACAAAGGTGGTTTTGATTTGATCTTCACCCATCAATTTGGCTTTGCTTTTACCAAAGGACATAGCACCTTTGCCGCCGCCGCCCTGCATCTGGCGCATAAAGAAAATCCACACGCCAATCAACAGCAGCATGGGGAACCATGAGATAAAGATGGTTGCCAGCCAGCTGCCTTCTTCCGGCGGCTTACCAACAATACGCACGTCATGCTTGTACAAATCGTCAATTAACTTGCTGTCGTACCCACCAGGGATGACGGTCTCAAAACGATCGCCGTTGCGGCTGACACCACTGATCACGCCAGAGCGTTCGATCTGGACTTCGCGGATCTGACGCTGCTCAACCTGCTTTA
The DNA here is from genome assembly GCF_020831925.1 of Alkalimonas sp. Classification (GTDB taxonomy): domain Bacteria; phylum Pseudomonadota; class Gammaproteobacteria; order Enterobacterales; family Alteromonadaceae; genus Alkalimonas. The sequence continues at coordinate 22,073 of NZ_JAFIFQ010000008.1, read as the reverse complement.
GAAACTGATCGTAACTGGTCATTCGCTCAGAACTGTCACCAGGACCAAAGCTATTAAAAATCGACATCAAAACGACGGCGATCACCAGCCAAACGATAAGATTTTTAGCCATATCACTCAAGGTTGTAACCTCTTACTTGCCGTTAAATTTAATCAGGCCACTACTGCGACTTGAAACCTGTTGCCACTATGTAGGCTTCACGGGAGCGGGAGCGCGATGAGTCCGGCTTTCGTGATTTTACTGTGGTAAAGACCTGACGGATTGCTTTCAAGTAATCCTCAAAACCTTCACCATGAAATACTTTGACCACAAAACTGCCGTTTTGCTTCAACACCTGATGACACATGTCCAAAGCCAATTCTACCAGGTAAATAGCTCTGGCCTGATCGGTTGCCAGATTGCCACTCATGTTGGGTGCCATATCTGATAATACCACATCTACGTTACGACCTTCGATCCGGCTCAGTAATGCTTGCAATACCGCATCTTCCCGGAAGTCACCTTGTAAAAAGGACACCCCAGGTAAAGGGTCCATAGGAAGTATATCACAAGCTATCACCCGACCCGAGGGTGTTACCAGTTTTGCCGCCATTTGCGACCAACTGCCCGGAGCAGATCCTAAGTCTACCACGGTCATGCCGGGCTTGATTAGCTTATCCTGCTGTTGAATTTCTTCCAGTTTAAAAGCGGCCCGGGATCGTAGCCCCTGCTTCTGTGCTTTTTGCACAAAATGATCATCAAAATGCTCTTTCAACCAGCGGGTTGAGCTGGCTGAGCGCTTTTTTCGCGTCATCTTACTACTCTGAAATGGCTATGACCTCTAGATGGCGTTACAATAGCATGAATTCAAGATTAAATTGTGGAAATCGTATCAAGATGGCACTGAGCAATAAGCAAAAACAGTTTTTAAAATCCAAAGCACACGACTTAAAACCCGTGGTTTTGCTGGGTGGCAACGGTCTGACCGAAGGTGTACTCGCTGAAGTGGAGCAAGCTCTGGAGCATCATGAGTTAATCAAAGTCAAAGTACCTGGTGAAGACCGCGAACAGAAAGTACTGGTGATGGATGCCATTGTGCGGGAAACAAAAGCAGACAAAGTGCAGGTGATTGGTAAAACTCTGGTGCTGTTCCGGCCGGCTAAAGAGCCAAAAATTCAGCTGCCCAAGGCCTGAATGTTCTTCTCGCTAAGAAAACCAGCTCGCGTCAAAATTGCGCGGGCTTCCTCGTTGTCAGCGACAATAGCACGCTGATAATCGGCTGGCTTTGGCACATCGGTTGCTTTGGTAAATTGCCAACGGAACAGCGGATGTTCCGGTAGCATCACGATGCCAAACTTCAACTGATGCTGAAAGCACCAACTTGAGTTGTCCTGCAGCTTTGAAAATACATCCGCCGGACAAGCCTGCCATTGAGTTCCATCCAACGACATCGCCCAAGGGCTACCGGCAAAAGACAGTGCCATTTGCCGTAATTGTTTTATGTAATCTTAAACCGTTAAGTTGGTCCAGGTCCCCCGGGCAGTCAACCAGATGGTGTTGTCTTCTTTGACCAGTTCAAACTTACCTTTTCCAGAGCGCATCAAACAACCTCACAACCTCTTAGCTAGCCATTTTAATCGATCCTGATTGGTTAGCAGGTCAGACCCGCGGCCATCTTGCGACCAAAGCGCAAAAAAAAGCGGCCGAAGCCGCTTTTCAGATCTGCGTAGTTCAATCAGAGGTACTGTACATCGGTGATTTCAAACTCAACCATGCCTTTTGGTGTGTTGATGGTCACCACATCATCCTGCTCTTTACCAATCAAACCACGGGCTATCGGTGAGTTGACGGATATCAGGTTCTTTTTGATATCCGCTTCATCATCACCGACAATGCGGTAACTGACTTCTTCCTCAGTATCGAGGTTGAGAATTGTGACCGTGGCACCAAAAATCACCTTGCCATTGTTGGGCATACTGCTGACATCGATGATCTGGGCATTGCCCAATTTTCCTTCGATATCCTGAATACGACCTTCACAAAAGCTTTGAGCTTCCCGTGCGGCATGATACTCGGCATTCTCTTTCAAATCGCCATGTTCACGCGCATCGGCGATGGCCTGAATAATCTGTGGTCGCTTAACCGATTTCAGTTCATTCAATTCAGCGCGCAGCATTTCTGCGCCCTGAACCGTCATTGGTATTTTCATCCGTTTACTCTCTTGTGCAGCTCCTGCACCGACGCCACCCGCTCAAAAGCGCTGGCAGCACTGGCTTTGCACGTTGCAAAAGCAGCATTTAATGTCGTTGTATAGTTGGCTTTATGCTGCAGGGCACCCCGACGCAGCACTTTAGAATCTTCAATCGCCTGACGGCCTTCGGTGGTATTCACAATGTAACTGTACTCACCGTTTTTGATTCTATCCAAAATATGAGGTCGCCCTTCCAGCACCTTATTCACCACGCGGCATTCAACACCAGCTTGCTGCAGGGTGGCTGCTGTGCCTTTGGTTGCATCCAGCTCAAAGCCTAATTCCAGCATACGTCTGGCCAGCTCGATTACACGCACTTTATCGCTGTTACGCACCGAAAGTAAAGCCCGGCCACCGGTAGGGATCACGGTACCACATCCCAATTCAGCTTTGGCAAAAGCTTCCTCGAAGGTATCACCAACGCCCATAACCTCACCGGTAGAACGCATTTCCGGGCCAAGGATAGGATCCACGCCAGGGAATTTGTTAAATGGGATCACTACCTCTTTCACCGAGAAGTACGGTGGAATGACTTCCTTGGACACCCCTTGCTCCGCCAGGCTGCGACCCGCCATGCAACGGGCACCAACTTTCGCAATTTGAATGCCGGTTGCTTTAGAAACAAAAGGCACGGTCCGGGCAGCACGCGGGTTTACTTCAATCAAATAGACTTCACCGTCTTTCACGGCAAACTGGGTATTCATCAAACCGACCACGCCCAGCTCAAGTGCCAGTTTACGCACCTGCTCGCGCATCACATCCTGTATGGCTGCCGACAAGCTGTGCGGTGGCAAGGTACAGGCTGAGTCGCCTGAGTGCACGCCAGCCTGTTCGATATGCTCCATAATGCCGCCGATGACCACTTCTTTGCCATCACAGATGGCATCAATATCCACTTCAATTGCATCATCGAGGAAGTTATCCAGCAGTACCGGTGCTTCATTGGATACGCTCACCGCATCGGTCATATAACGCTTTAAATCAGTCTCATCGTAGACGATTTCCATCGCCCGGCCGCCAAGTACATACGAAGGCCGAACCACCATTGGGAAACCGATATCACCAGCTTTAAGCAGGGCTTCTTCCAAACTGGTGACGGTGGCATTTTTCGGCTGTTTCAAACCAAGGCGATCGACCGCTTGCTGGAAACGTTCACGATCCTCGGCCCGGTCAATCGCATCTGGCGAAGTGCCAATAATAGGCACGCCTGCTGCTTCCAGCGCCCGCGCCAGCTTGAGTGGGGTTTGACCACCATACTGCACGATCACACCTTTGGGCTGCTCTTTGGCCACGATTTCCAACACATCTTCCAGTGTGATCGATTCAAAATACAAGCGATCAGAAGTATCGTAGTCGGTCGACACGGTTTCCGGATTGCAGTTGACCATAATGGTTTCATAGCCATCTTCACGTAGTGCTAAAGCGGCATGCACACAGCAATAGTCAAACTCAATACCCTGACCAATCCGGTTCGGGCCGCCCCCTAAAATCATGATTTTATCGCGATTGGATGGCGCCGCTTCACACTCTTCATCGTAGGTGCTGTACATGTAGGCAGTGTTGGATGCAAACTCAGCCGCACAGGTATCCACCCGCTTGTACACCGGGTGCAGACCAAAACCGTGGCGTTTCTTGCGCACTTCGTTTTCACTAACACCTAGCAAGTCGGCAATGCGCTGATCAGAGAAGCCTTTGCGCTTATAGCGGCGTAAGCTCACTTCATCCAGACCGGAGAAGCCAGCATCATGAATCGCCTGCTCTTCGTGCACCAAATCCTCAATTTGCACTAAGAACCAGGGGTCAACTTTGGTCAGTTCAAAGATTTCCTGCTGGCTCATGCCAAAACGAAAGGCATCTGCAATGTACCAGATACGATGCGCACCAGGCTCCTTCAGTTCACGGATCAGCCGCTCTTTGGCATCGGGTGCGGTTAGATCTTGCATAGGATCCAAGCCCGAAACACCAATTTCAAGGCCGCGCAAAGCTTTTTGCATCGACTCTTGCTGATTACGGCCAATGGCCATCACCTCACCGACCGATTTCATTTGAGTGGTCAGGCGGTCATTGGCACCCGCGAACTTTTCAAAGTTAAAGCGGGGTACCTTGGTTACCACATAATCGATGCTTGGCTCGAATGAAGCAGGCGTAATACCGCCGGTGATTTCATTGGCCAGTTCATCCAGGGTGTAGCCGACCGCCAGTTTGGCAGCCACCTTGGCGATGGGGAAACCTGTCGCTTTGGAGGCCAGAGCGGATGAACGCGATACCCGCGGATTCATTTCGATAATGACCATGCGGCCATCTTCCGGGTTGATACCAAACTGCACATTGGAACCACCGGTCTCGACGCCAATTTCCCGTAATACCGCCAGCGAGGCATTTCGCATCAACTGGTATTCTTTGTCGGTCAGGGTTTGCGCTGGTGCAACTGTGATGGAATCACCGGTATGCACACCCATAGGATCGAAGTTTTCAATCGAACAGACGATGATGCAGTTGTCGTTTTTATCCCGCACCACTTCCATCTCATACTCTTTCCAGCCAATCAGAGATTCATCAATCAACAACTCTTTGGTGGGTGACAGATCCAGACCACGGGTACAGATTTCTTCAAATTCTTCACGGTTATAAGCGATTCCACCACCTGAGCCCCCCATGGTAAAAGACGGGCGGATGATACACGGAAAACCGATGTCTTCCAGCACGGCATAGGCTTCTTCCATCGAGTGAGCCATACCTGCACGCGGACATTCCAGACCGATGGAACGCATGGCTTTGTCGAAACGGCTGCGGTCTTCGGCTTTATCAATTGCATCGGCAGTGGCGCCAATCATTTCGACATTGTATTTCTTTAATACTCCATGACGCTCCAGATCCAGTGCACAATTCAGCGCTGTCTGGCCACCCATGGTGGGTAATACTGCACAAGGCCGCTCTTTTTCAATGATCTTTTCTACCACCTGCCAGTGGATCGGTTCGATGTAGGTGGCATCGGCCATTTCGGGATCGGTCATGATGGTGGCCGGGTTCGAGTTCACCAACACCACCCGGAAGCCTTCTTCACGCAAGGCTTTACAGGCCTGGGCACCGGAGTAGTCAAATTCACAGGCCTGGCCAATCACGATTGGGCCGGCGCCAAGGATAAGAATGCTTTTTAAATCAGTACGTTTTGGCATAATTTACTCTGTCTTTCCTCGCTAGCCTGAATTAATGCTGACGCTGACGCATCAGATCGATAAAGTGATCGAACAGCTCGGCCGCATCGTGTGGCCCCGGGCTTGCTTCCGGGTGGCCCTGAAAACTAAAGGCCGGCTTGTCGGTACGGTGAATGCCTTGCAAGCTGCCATCAAACAAGGACTTGTGCGTTGCCCGCAGATTCGAAGGCAAGCCCTCTTCTTCTACCGCAAAGCCGTGGTTCTGAGCTGTGATCATCACTTTTTTGTTGTCGAGGTTTTGCACCGGATGGTTACCACCGTGATGGCCAAACTTCATCTTGGCCGTTTTTGCGCCACTGGCAAGCGCCAGCAACTGATGGCCCAGACAGATACCAAAGAGAGGGATATCGGTTGCCAGCAGCTCTTTGATTGCCGTGATGGCATAATCACATGGAGCCGGGTCGCCAGGGCCATTGGATAAGAAAATACCATCCGGATTCAGCGCCAGCACGTCGCTGGCGGAGGTTTGCGCCGGCACCACCGTCAGTTTACAACCGCGGTCAACCAACATACGCAGGATATTACGCTTCACACCGTAATCGTAGGCAACCACATGAAAGGGAGTTTGTTCCGGGTTAACAAAGCCTCTGCCCAGCTGCCAGCTGCCTTCAGTCCAGCTGTATGGTTCGGCAACGGTGACTTCCTTCGCCAAATCCATGCCTTTTAAACCAGGGAAAGCTTTCGCCTTTACCAAAGCTTCAGTGGCATCTAAGCCGGCACCAGCCATTAAGCAGCCATTTAAAGCACCTTTTTCACGCAGGATGCGGGTAAGTTTGCGGGTATCGATATCGGCAATGCCCAAAATGCCACGTTGTTTTAAATAGTCGGAGAGCGAAGCCTGATTGCGGAAGTTGCTGGCTAGTAGCGGAAGGTCACGAATAATGAGGCCTTTGGCCCAGATCCGGCTGGATTCTTCATCTTCATCATTGGTGCCGGTATTGCCAATGTGCGGGTTGGTCAGTGTGACCATTTGTTCAGCATAGGAGGGGTCGGTTAAGATCTCCTGATACCCGGTCATCGAGGTATTGAATACCACCTCTCCGACTGAAACTCCTTCGGCACCGATGGCCGTACCATGAAATACAGTGCCATCTTCTAAAACCAGCAAGGCAGACGTCGTCAAAATAACCTCCAAACAGCAAAAAACGGGCTTAAACTTGCTCGTTCAACACCCGTTTTTAATCCAAAGCAACTAGCGGCCCAAAGCTGAATAAATACACTAAAAAAATGAATATAAATTCAGCCTTGAGGAACTCTCAATTCGCCCAGGCAAATTCTCGATATTTTATGCCAACTTGGCGAATTCGTCTAATGCTTTTTTGAAGTTCAGAGGAAATCATCCCTTTTGCGTTTTTTTTACCACTAAACAGCAAAACTCTAATTCAAATCGGTCAATCCAAGCACTTGTTGCATGGAATAAAGTCCCGGCTGTTTGTTTTGCAACCACAGGGCAGCCCTGATGGCACCTTGGGCGAAGGTGGTTCTGCTGCTCGCTTTGTGCGTTATTTCTAATCTTTCGCCTAAATCAGCAAAGAGAGCGGTGTGATCGCCAATTATGTCGCCACCTCGTACCGTCGCAAAACCTATGGTGTTGTGATCCCGCTCACCGGTCATACCTTCCCGGCCATAGACGGCACAGTCGGCCAGATCCCGCCCTAATGTCTTAGCAATGCTGGCACCTATTGCCATGGCTGTGCCGGACGGCGCATCTTTTTTAAAACGATGATGCGCTTCGATGATTTCGATATCGGCCGTCTGCCCCATCACTTTGGCGGCTGTTTGCACCAGGTGCAGTAATAAATTCACGCCAACACTCATATTGGGGGCCCAGACGATTGGGATCTGCTGGCTGGCTTGCTGCAGCTCTTGATACTGCGCATCGGTCAGGCCGGTGACGCCAATCACCATAGCTTTTTTGGCCGCCACCGCCAGAGCCAGATGCTCCAGCATTGGTTCCGGCATGGTGAAATCTACCCACACATCAGCCATTGCTAAAGCCTCAGCCGAGGTAGTCTGCAGCGGCACATTCAATTTACCGCAGGCAGCCACTTCGCCGGCATCCAGACCAAGCCAATTGGAGCCGGCACGCACTGTGGCAGCACCCAGCGTTAGTTGCTGCTCCTGACAAACCTGCACCAGCGCCCGCCCCATCCGGCCATTGGCACCAAAAACTCCGACTTTTGACATCACTTTGTATCCCGCTGACTAAATAAGGGGGTATTAAAGCAGAACTGAACCCTGCTGAAAAGCAAGGCAGGCGTTCAGCCAGTTCGCCATCAACACGCAGCTTGCTCTTTTAAGCAAGCAATGCTGCAGCTTATTGACCTCCAGCATGCTTCATGCACTAATAAGCATTCTGCTAATGACCATCGTGATCTTGTGCATGCTGACTGCATCGGCTTTGAACTCCCATCTCACCTTGTCGGGACTGACCTTTCGGCAAGCAACTGAAGCAGATCAAAAGTTTTTGTTAGCTCTGTATGCGACCACCAGGCAAGATCTCCAGCAACTACAACTACCACCGGCACTGACTGAGCACCTGATCACCATGCAGTTTCAAGCAAAATGTTCTGGCTACCGCCAACAGTTTCCCAAGGCCTGTTCTTTGATCATTGAACACGCCAACCGCGGTATTGGCAGAATCTTGCTTGATACAACCAACACAAATATCCGGTTGATTGATATTGCTTTATTGCCTGATCATCGACGACAAGGCTATGGTCGGGCATGCATCCGGGCTCTGCAAGATTTCGCTATTCAACGAAACAAACCTGTGCAACTGTCGGTGCATCAAGACAATATCGCCGCTCATACCTTATATCTGGCGCTTGGGTTCAGCCCTATCCAATCTACCCCACCCTCCCTGTCATTATGTTGGCTTCCTACTGGTACAGGCGGGTTGTAATTCCATCAAGACGGCCCCGCATGTGTTAATTATCAGCCCCTATTGAAGGCCCAGTCATGACTTGGCCATAATGCAATTATCAGAAAAAAGTCATCGTTTCGTCAGGCATATCAACCCTGTAATCACTATAGTTACATGGGGCTATAGACCAGCTAACCTGAAGCACATACTCACACCATGGTAGCTCCTATTCACCCCAGGTGAGCACTCAACGCTTAGACTTAATCATTGGAGAATGATAGATGGCAGATCCCTTTCTTGGAGAAATCCGTATGTTTGCCGGCACCTATGCCCCTGAAGGTTGGGCTTTTTGCGCTGGCCAAGAGCTTCCGATCAGCAGCAATACCGCGCTTTACTCAATTTTAGGCACCACCTATGGTGGCAATGGCACAACATCATTCAGACTGCCTAACCTGCAAGGACGAGTACCGCTCTGTGCAGGCCAAAGCCCTGGCTCGAGTCGTTATCAAGCCGGTCAAACCGGAGGCCAGGAGCAGCAAACCCTGACACAGGCACACATCCCGCCTCATACACACACCATCGTTCTGGATGCAACCGCCTCTTTGACCTTGGCACAGCAAGCGTCCACTGACGCCGCTAATGCCAGTACACCCGGTGAGACTGTGGTGCCGGCCAGAATCTCAACTGGTATAACTGCCACCAATGCTTACAGCAACAATGCCAATACAACTCTAAAACCGATGACAGGCAACGCCACTGTGAAGCTGGAAGGTAACAGTGGCACCACAGGTGGAGGTAGTCCTGTCAGCGTCATGCAACCCTATACCGCAGTGAGCTTTATTATTGCGCTGGAAGGCATTTACCCAAGCCGTAGCTAGCTAAAGCGTGGTGCTTGCCACAAGCACCACCTTCATAATTGCATCGATCATGATGATCGTCAGCTTAGTACAAGGATACAGCGCTATGTGGTCACTCTTGTTTAGCCCCATCAGAACATGCAGCAAACACCTGTTCAGTCTGCTTATACTCAGCTATGCCCTGTTAATTTCAACCGCAGCAAGTGCTACAGATTGTACTATCACTTCCACGGTAGCTCAAATCTCTGACATAACCCAGTCGAATTTTGACAATGAAGCTATTGGGCAAAGCTTTACCGCCTGCAAAGATGGCCGTATTAAAGAGCTACGGTTACTGAGCTTTTTAGATGGAACAATCTATCAAGGGGCAGATCGTAATGAACTGACTATCACCCTGTATCAAGGCGATGGATTGGCGGGTACCGAGCTGGGTACTTTTACTTTCAGCACTAATTTGTTGCATGAACACTCAGCGCTGGATGATTATTCCATTATACCCATGAGTGACGGCAACTTCGTACTGAGCAGCGGCGAACTCTATACCTTTTATTTTGCCGGTGGAGGTGTGAATACCTTCTTTGGTATTTTCAATCATGGTGGGGTAGCGGCCCCTTATGCCGGGGGACAGTTCTATCTCGATGGAGATAATTTTCCGGATCGCGATCTGATGTTCCAACTGGTGATGGAAGATGCGCCGGTCGCCAATGATCCCCCCACCGATATTCTGCTAACTAGCAACAGTGTCAATCAAAGTGCTGGTGTCAATGCGGTGGTAGGCAGCTTAAGCTCTGTCGATCCCGATGATGGCGATACGCATACGTACAGCTTAGTAGCCGGTGCTGGCGATACCAATAATGGCAGCTTTAACATCAGCGGCAACCAACTGCGGGCCAACAATGCATCCAGCCTGGCCGCAGGCAATTACAGTGTTCGAATTCGCACTACCGACAGTGCCACTAATACCTTTGAGAAAGCCTTTACCCTGACGGTGCTGGATGATGTGCCTCCTATCGTCAACTCGGTGTCTGTTCCACCCTATGATATCTACAGCGCCGGGAACACACTGGACTTCACCATCAATGCCTCAGAAGCTCTGACTGTGAATACGGCAGGAGGCACGCCCCGCATCGCTCTGGATATCGGCGGTACCACCCGCTACGCCAGCTATATCAGCGGCAGCGGCACCACCGCTGTGGTATTTCGCTATGTCGTGCAAGCAGGTGATAACGATCTGGATGGTATTGAGGTGGGCATTTTAGAGCTTGATGGTGGTACTATTCGGGACAGCGCAGGCAACGACTTGAATTTAACCCTAAACAGTGTCACCGATACATCCGGTGTTTTGGTGGATACCAGCCCTCCCTCAATCACTGCCATTGCCAATCAGACGGTCGTGGTTGGGCAAAGCACCGCGGCGCTGGGATTCACCATTGGCGATAATCTGACAACAGCCGCCAGCTTGTCGGTAAACCGGGCATCCTCCAATACCATTGCCGTGCCGCTAGCCGATGTGGTACTGGGCGGTAGCGGAGCCAATCGTACCATCACCATCACCGGAGGCGATACCGGTACATCCACCATCACCATTACCGTGATGGATGCTGCCGGTAACAGTGCCCAGCAAGCCTTTCAGGTGGAAGTTACGCCCCCCAGCTACACCGTCAGCTTTGTGGACTGGGATGCCACCGTACTAAAAACCGAAACAGTGAACCATGGCAGCGGCGCAACAGCACCGGCCAACCCCAGCCGGACCGGCTACAGCTTCACCGGCTGGAGCCCTAGCGATTTTAGCAATATCACCGCCGATACCACCATCACCGCACAATACAGCATCAACAGCTATACGCTGACTTTTGATTCTGCCGGCGGCAGTGCGGTCGCCTCTATCACTCAAGCATTTGGCAGTGCCATCACGCCACCAGCCAACCCTAGCCGAACTGGCCATAACTTTGCCGGCTGGAGCCCGAGCATTCCTGCCAGCATGCCAGCTGAAAACCTGACCCTAACGGCACAATGGACCGCGCACAACTATGCCATCCATTTTATCGACTGGAATGGCATTGTGCTCAAAAGCCAAACGATTGCTCATGGCAACAGCGCGACTCCGCCAGACGACCCAAGCCGCACAGGTCATACCTTCACCGGCTGGAGCCCCAGTGACTTTAGCAATATTACCGCCAATACCATCTTTACGGCCCAGTTCAGCATCAACAGCTATACGCTAACCTTTGATACTGCCGGCGGTAGTGCAATCGCCGCCTTCACTCAGACCTATGGAAGTACCATCACACCACCAGCTGACCCCAGCCGTGACGGGCATACCTTCACCGGTTGGAACCCGACCATTCCTGCAACCATGCCAGCAGAAAACCGGACCTTAACGGCACAATGGGCCGCGGACACCTACACGGTCAGTTTTGTGGATTGGGATGGCACCTTACTGAAAACTGAAACCGTCAATCACGGCAGCGGTGCCACCGCACCGTCCAACCCCAGCCGGATCGGTTACAGCTTCACCGGCTGGAATCCCAGCAACTTTAGTAATATCACGGCAGACACCACCGTCACCGCGCAATACAGCATCAGCAGCTACAGCGTCAATTTTGTCGACTGGGATAATACCGTGATAAAAACCGAAACGGTTACTCATGGCAACGGCGCCACAGCACCACCCGTTCCCAGCCGGACCGGTTACAGCTTCACCGGCTGGAGCCCGGCAGATTTCAATACCATTATTGCCAATACCACCGTCACAGCGCAGTACAACGTGAATAGCTTTACCCTGACATTTGACAGTGCTGAAGGCTCAGCCGTGGAACCAATTACTGCTAACTTTGGTACCACCATCAATCCACCGGAGCCACCAATCCGGGAAGGTTTTGCATTTACCGGTTGGCAGCCGGAGCTCCCCATCACCATGCCTTCGGAGGATAAAACTTTCACAGCGCAGTGGACGCGCAATCGCTTTACAGTTTCAACCAGCCTGAGTGGAGACGGCAGCGTCACCCCGGCCAGCCAGCAGATTGTTCTTGGCAACAGCGCCAGCTTTGAACTCAGTGTGGCGGAAGATAAATTTGTGCAGATTGATAGCAACTGCGCCGCCAGTCGCTCGGGCAATGAAATTGTAACCGCAGCGATCAAAGCCGACTGCAGCATCAGCCTGACGGTTCATACAGCCATGACGCTCGAAGTTGAAGACAGCAGCCCGGCAGCCAGTCAGGAGACTCGCCGTTTCCGTCTGAGCAACGGAGCGGGTGAGCAAGTGCTAAGCGCTTTGCAACAGACCCGCAGTGGCACCACGGAATGGTTGGATCTGGCCGATGCCGGGATCTTGCTCACCTTGCAGGACGATGGCAGCTATCTGTTTAACGCTGAACGTACCGGGCGTTATAGCTTCGAATTTACCGATTCAGTCTCAGGTGAACAACTGATGGTCAGCTTCGATGTGCTGCCTTTTATTGCCTTTACTGCCGCCAGTCAGCCGGTGCAACAGGATATTCCTGCTCAACTTCGCATTTGGTTAAGTGATGAACCGATTGACTACCCAGTACAGGTTCAAGTGCAGGCCAGTCAGGCTCAGGTGATAAGCAGCTTCGAGCTCAATGCAATGGATAACCTGCGCCGGGCATACAGTGTCACCGCAATAGCAGGCAACACGGCAAGCATCACATTGCTAAACGATGGCCTAGAGCAGGCCTTGCTGGGCTCGCCCCACAGCCATCAATTGCTGGTACAAACCGAGCCACCACCTTTGTCGCTGCAGGCCGCGGTGATACAAGATGGTATTGAGAGCCTGGTGGTGCAACGCAGTGGAGGCATCGTCGAACTAAGCGCAACAGAGCTTTCCGGTATAGCAGCCGAGTTTAACTGGCATGGTATGGGACTTGCCATCACTCAAAGCGGAGCCTCGGCCCATTTCGATCCAGCCGGGTTACCGACTGACCGCCATTACCTGCAACTCAGTGCTGAAGCCGGCGAGCGCAAGGGCGAGCTGGAGCTGGCACTAAATGTGATTGCTGAATGCCCAGTGGCTGATTGCAGCAACAGCGGTGTGAGCGGTATCCCTGCTAGTCAAAACCAATACAGCAGCCACCCCAATCGTTTGCCGCTGTGTCCGCAAGAAAATGGCAACAGCCGGGTGGCTCAGTGCCAGAACCAGGCAGCACTCTTTGTCGAAGTACCGGCCCTGTACCAACTGACGCTGGGCTTGTACAGTGAGCTTGCATCCTGGCAAAGCGGTCAATTTGGCCTGGCACTCAGTGAAAGCAGCATACATGACATCGGCTATCGTCAGCTCGGTTTTATGGTTAATTTTGACGTGATTGGTTTACAAAGCCCTGGTGAGTCGGTACCGATAGCCATTCCGATGCCTGCAGGGCAAAGCATTCCGGCCAATGCAGTTTGGCGAAAGCTGGTCAATGGTTTGTGGCAGGATTTTGTCGAAGACGAGACCAACCGCATCGATAGTGCTCCGCGCAATGCTCTCGGTAATTGTCCCGTAGTATCTTCGGACAGCTGGCGTGCCGGTTTGAATGAAGGCGATGCCTGCATCCGGCTAACCATTGAAGATGGCGGACCGAACGATGACGATGGCCGAGCCAACAGTGTCATTCGGGACCCCGGTGTGCTGGCACAGCAGCAAGTAGCTAGGATCTCCTTTGCCAGTGCCGGAGGCTCTGAGATCGCTGACATCACGGCCTTAGTGGGTAGTACACTGACAGCACCAGAGCCGCCGTGGCGCGAGGGCTATACCTTTACAGGCTGGCAGCCTGCCTTCCCGGCTACCATGCCAGAACACGATGTGCAGCTCACTGCTCAGTGGCAAATCAACCAATATGTGATCCGATTTGATGTGAATGGAGGCGAAGCCATACCGGATCTGGTGCTGGACTATGGTGCCACCATCAATGCACCAACGGCTACACGCTCTGGTTATACCTTTAGTGGCTGGTCACCTGCCCTGCCCACCACCATGCCTGCGCAGGATTTGCAGGTCACAGCCCAGTGGCAACCAAGCAGTGTGACGGTTACTTCAAGTGGAGGCAGTCTGAGTCTACTGAGCGTCATTCTGCTAACCACCTTGCTACTGATGCGTCGCTGCCACAGTAGCTTCCGTCATGGCAAAGGTAGCCTTAAAGTCTTCATTGCCAGTCTGTTGCTGCTCCCCATGGTGGCACTTAGCCAGGATTGGTATATAGGCGTGCAAGGTGGTGAGGCCAGGAGCCACAGCTCTGGTAACTTGGCCAGTGCCGCAGAGCGCAAACTTCATGCGGCAGGTGTCTCAGGAACCGTCAGGCTCCACTCAAACTCGGACACAGCCTATCGTCTGTTTGCTGGTTATCGGTTAAATCACTGGCTGGCCGCGGAGTTCGGCTGGCTGGATTTAGGTGAGGCAGTATTGCACTACGATGGCCTGCCGCCAAATCAACCGTACGCAACGATCAAAGCACAGCCACAACGTGGCCGTGGGGCTGAACTTAGCCTGGTAGGTCACTTTGCTTTGGATGGGCACTGGCAGCCATTTGCCCGGCTGGCATTGTTTGATAACCGCAGCCGCTACCAGTTTGAAGGGCCTGCAGCTCAAGCACCTAAGCGCCACAGCCGCATTCGCCTGGGTGCCGAGCTGGGAATGGGCTATCAGCTGAGCCCACAACTGCAACTTAGCGCTGCGGCTGCGCACTACGATACCGAAAATTTCAACACGCAGATGCTGAGCCTGGGTCTGCGCTATTCGTTCTAAGCGCAAGCCCAGGTGCATAGCAGGGATCGACTTACAAAGCGGCTTGCAAAATAAGGCGAGACACATCCGGCGTAATATCACCATGCTCGCCCAGCTTCACCATCTTATGCTGCACCAGTCGCTCCACCATAGTATCGATGGCACTGGCATCGATGCCATAATCAGCTAATCGGGTCGGCACCCCCATTTGCTCGAAAAAAGCCCGGGTGTGGCTGATGGCTTCATCAATCAGCCGCTCTTCATCCTGATGGGCCAGCTGCCAGACCCGCTTGCCATATTGCAGCAGCTTGTCACGTTTTTGCTGGCGTTGCTGCTGCATCAAAGCAGGCAGCACAATGGCGAGCGTTTGCGCATGGTCCAGGCCATGCAAAGCGGTAATTTCATGGCCAATCATATGGGTCGCCCAGTCTTGTGGTACACCTACCCCAATCAGGCCATTCAACGCCATGGTGGCTGCCCACATTACATTGGCACGTACGGCGTAATCTTCCGGGCGAGCCAGGGCCTGCGGCCCTTGTTCAATCAGGGTTTGCAGCAAGCCTTCAGCAAAACGATCCTGTACCGGCGCGTTCGCCGGGTACGTCAGGTATTGCTCCATCACATGCACAAAAGCATCGACTACGCCATTGGCGACCTGACGTGGCGGTAAACTAAAAGTGGTGGTTGGGTCCAGTATGGCAAATTGCGGGTAAACCAGTGGACTGGAAAAGGCCATTTTTTCTTGGCTACTGTAGCGGGTTACCACCGAATTGCCGTTGCTTTCCGAGCCGGTTGCCGGTAAGGTCAGCACACAGCCCAAAGGCAGCGCTTGCTGTACCTTGGCTTTGCCACAAAGCAAGTCCCAGGCATCGCCTTGATAACAAGCTGCAGCGGCAATAAACTTGCTGCCATCGATGACACTACCCCCACCTACCGCCAGAATAAAATCCAGCTGCTCACTCTTCAGCAGATCCCTGGCCTTTAACAGCGTATCGAAGGATGGGTTCGGCTCAATGCCGGCAAATTCAAACCAGACCTTACCGTCCAGAGCGGCTACAACCTGATCGTAAACGCCATTTTTTTTGATGGACCCGCCGCCATAGGTCAGCAATACCCTGGCATTACTTGGAATAAGCGCTGTCAACTCGGCAATCTGTTGCTCGCCAAACACAATGCGAGTTGGGTTATGAAAGGTGAAATTTTGCATAAAGACTCCTGAACAAGTTCGCTGACAGCTACGTATCAAAACAGCAACAGTATCACTTTTTAGCGCACAACCGTTGAATTTAGCGGCAAACTGCTGCTGTTTTGCCCAGACAAGTGCTGGTTTGCTATACCCTGTTACAAAAAGACAGTAGGGGTTATCGTCAAAGCTTAGTATAGTAGTGTGAACCAAGTTGCAATATAAGGAAATCAAGATGTTGGCATTGGTCTGGCTTATTATTGCCATTGCATTTGGCATTGTGGAACTAATGACAGGCACCTTCGTGATTTTAGCCATTTCGATGGGTGCCTTCTCTGCCGCTATCAGCAGCTGGCTATTTGCTCTAAGCTTTACTCAGTCGCTGTTTGTATTTGCTTTTGGCTGCCTGATGTTTTTACCGCTGTCTTTCTGGCTTCGTAAAAAAGGCCTGGGTACTTCCAAAGCTGTCAATATGGCAGAACCCGGCTACAAACAAAGTGTGGTTTTAGAGCTGCATGGCGATAAGCTGGTAGCGAAGATGAGTGGCAGTTTTTATCCGGTAAAAGCAGAAACAGCCAGTGAGGACACCACTTGGTTGCGGGCTGGTCAGGAAGTGAAAGTATGCCGCATTGATGGCATTACCTTGCTGGTAGCACCCAAAGATTAAATCATAATCACTACAAGGAGTTTGCAATGGACTTAGCGTTGATTTTATTACTCGGGGTGGCGGGTTTTGCCATCATTTTAATCCTCAACAACATCTTTATCGTGCGTAACAGCGAGTGCATGGTGATTGAGCGTTTAGGTACCTACCATCGTACCTTGCAATCCGGTATTCAGATCACGATACCTTTCATCGAAAAACCACGCCCTATCATCATGCTGCGTAACCTGAAGTTCGTGGAAACTCCGCGCATTGATTTACGTGAGGCAGTACTGGATTTTCCAGGTCAAAGTGTGATTACCAAAGACAACGTGACCGTCACCATCAATGGCGTGCTGTATTTCCGGATCATGGACCCGGTCAGAGCCGTCTACGAGGTTGAAAACATCATCCAGGCAGTCGAAGTGCTGGCAAAAACCTCGCTACGGGCTGAAATTGGCCGGATGGAACTGGACTCTATTTTTGAGTCTCGTGAAGAAATCAACGAGCGACTGCGTCTGGTACTGGATGATGCCGGTAATGGCTGGGGCATCAAAGTAGTAAGGGTAGAGCTGCTGGATATTGCACCACCGGTAGATGTCGAAGAAGCGATGCGCAAGCAAATGACCGCAGAGCGTCAGCGCCGTGCCACAGTGACGGAAGCGGAAGGTGAAAAGCAAGCCGCAATAGCCCGGGCACAAGGTGAGCGGGAAGCCGCTATTTTAAGTGCGCAGGGTGAAAAAGAGGCCGCGATCTTACGCGCACAGGGCCAGCGTAAAGCCATTGAGGAAGTCTTGTCATCTGGCAATGGCCAGCTCAGCTCAGATACCGTTATCGGCTATTTGTTGGGACGTGAATACCTGCAAACCTTGCCAAATATTGCCAAAGAAGGGGATCGCATCTTCCTGCCAATTGAAACCAGCAATGTGCTTGGCTCTGTCGGTGCCATTCAAGAATTGCTGAGTGGTAAAAAGTTTTAACGGTTGTATTTAAATACTATCGGGCCGCAATTGCGGCCCGTTTTTTTGACTTACGTTTAGCCTCGGCGACGCAAACGAATCAGCATCAAACCAGAGACCAACAGTAACATGGTGGCCGGAGCGGATACCTGGAAGTTCACGGTTTGCCCTGAAGCCAGTAAGGCATAAGCTTCTCGACCAAGCACCTGATGCGCACGACTGGTTGGATGAATTTCATCCCAAAAAACATAGGTATGCGCATTAGCACAGCTAACTTCTGAAGCAATACCAAAGAAATTTCTACGGATGGAACGACATTCTCCCGTTGTATTTACAAAGCCTTCTGAAGCAGGATCAGCTAAAATCCGGTCAAAAATACCAAATACATCCAGCATAAAAATATCTACCTGATACTGCATTGCCAACCCCAGCAACATCGACTGCAACGCCTGATTCCATAGGGTGCTGACTTCAGTCCCTGAAACACTGTTCGAGCCCGATCTAAATTCCGGAATGCTGCCCAAATCAGGTAAATTAGGCACCAACAAAGTTGCTGCACCACCCAAAATCATCTCGGTCAGCATGGCCTGAAAGTTGCCCATAATGGAAGTAATCATCATCAGTGGCGCAGAGCTCCCCACCAAGTCACGCATGTCATTGCCACCAGCCCATACCACATAGAGGGCTGCCGGATCCAAAGCGGCTCCGCCTAAGCGATTTTGATAGTTGTCCCACTGCCAAAGAACACCAGCAGATACACCAGTCGCATTGTTAATTCGAGCACCACCATAGGCAAAGTTATTGCCGCCGGCTGTAGAGCGTGACGTACTCAGACCCAAGTCATCCGCCATAAACTCATGCCAAAGATCGCCATTCGAAAAACGTCCATTCGGACCGTAGCCGGCTTCAGCAGCGATAGGAGCCAAGCTCCCGAATGGTACTGTTGCGCGGGTATTGCCCGTATCGGATAAACTATCCCCAAAGATATACATATCAGAGAACATTGGCGCGGCGAATGCCGGAGTTGCCAAAAGAGTAAAGACCAACACGGCGAAAAACGTTTGAAGCCTTGCAAGTTGTTGCTTAAATAGTTTTATTTTCATTGTTACCACCCTGTTTGTTGTTTTTATTCAGACGCTAAGCGCGTCTTCGAACATTTGATGGCAAAAACCGTGCCTATTTTTCAAACAACAGCTTTACTCAACATATCGGAGGTCTTATCAGATAGTATGGAGCTATAGCTGTAAAATTTACTGACACCCGCCCAATTTCCCTAAATTTGGTAAAAATGCAGATAATCATTACTGATCAGAGCAGTAAATAGCTAAAAAAGCATTGAATACACAAAGAAAATACCGTAAAGGATAGTGACAGAGATTTACAACTCATTGACAGGACGTCTGGACATCTATATATTCAGCTGATTTTTATGACTGGTCGGAGATCATGCATGCCAGAACACACTATGGTAACCCCACGCCAATATGGCGCCCTCGCCTTTTTACCGCTGGCTAGTTTTGTGCTGCTGTTTTTAGGCGCCGGTCTTTATTACCAAAGCCTGGGGGTGGATTATGCCTTTTACCAGCTACCGGCCCATATTGCCGTATTGCCAGCACTGATTATTGCCATGCTGCTGCACCGCACCTCGATGCAGCAAGCGGTTGAAACGCTGATCCGTGGTGCAGGACAAAATACCATTTTGACCATGTGTTTGATTTATTTGCTGGCTGGTGCTTTTTCCAGTGTGGCGGTGGCTACAGGTGGCGTCGATGCCGTGGTGAATGCCGGCCTGAGCCTGGTGCCACCATCTTTACTGGTACCTGGCCTGTTTATGATTGCCGCTTTGATAGCACTGGCAATGGGAACGTCGATGGGCACCATAGGTGCTCTGGCTCCTATTGCTGTGGTGCTGGCTGAACAAACCGGTTTATCGCCGGTACTGCTGGCGGGTGCCTTGCTTGGCGGGGCTATGTTTGGTGATAACTTATCCATTATTTCCGATACCACCATTGCGTCCACCCGTACTCAGGGCGCGCGCATGAAAGATAAATTCCGCGAAAACCTGAAACTGGCCTTGCCAGCTGCCGCCATTGTGCTGTTGGGCTACATCTGGTTTGGCAGTGTACCGGCCGAGATTACCGCCCAAGCCTTCAGCTGGAGCGCAGCACTGCCCTATGTTGCCATTTTGGTGCTGGCAGTAGCTGGCTTAAACGTCTTTGCGGTACTGGCGCTTGGTATCGTACTGGCGGCTTTGCAAGGGGCCTTGTTTGGGAACTATCCCTTGGGGAACCTTGGCCAGGATATGGCTTCCGGTTTTGCCTCAATGCAGGAAATTTTTCTGCTGTCGATGTTTATTGGCGGCTTGGGTGAGTTTATCAAACAGCAAGGTGGCCTGGGCTGGCTATCTTCCCGGTTAAGCGCCTTCTTTGATAAAGTCAACATGCAGGCTGAGCGCAGCGGTCAGCTCGGCATTGCCAGCCTGGTGTTTGGCACCAACCTTTGTGTCGCCAACAACACGGTGGCCATTGTGATCAGTGGTGATATCAGTCGCAAGCTGGCAGAAAACCATGGTATTACACCCAAGCGCAGTGCCAGCTTGCTGGATATTTTTGCCTGCATCAGCCAAGGGTTATTGCCCTATGGCGCCCAGGCGCTGCTGCTGGCAGCCAGCTTTGGTTTAAGCCCCTGGCAAGTAGTCAGCGCCAGTTTTTACTGCATGGCGCTGGCGGTGGTGGCGCTGCTGTGGTTGCTGCTAAAACCGGTCCCAGCAACCAGGCAGGATATACAAAGTTAACGGATACAACCGTATTAAAGCGGTCCCGGGCTACCACAATTGGGTAAGTTACCCTGAGCCCGGCGCTGCTGATAGGTCGCCGATGCTTGCGGCATCCGTTGTTGTAAGGCCCGGATACGGTTCTCAGGGACCGGGTGGCTGGACAGCAGCTCAGGGCTGCGCTGGCCACCACTGGCGGCTGCCATATTGCGCCATAAATCCACCGCCTGCTCCGGGTTAAAGCCAGCTTGCGCCATCAAATCCAGGCCAATAATATCGGCTTCACTCTCGTGCTCGCGGCTAAAAGGCAGCAATAACCCAACCTGAGAGCCTAAGCCCAGCCCTGCCATCATTTCTTGCTGAAAACGTACATTGGCAGCACGGGTCGCCGCATCGGTCAGCGCCAGGCCAGTGTGAACCAGCTGACTGCGTGACAAACGCTCGTTGGCATGGCCAGCCATCACATGGCCAATTTCATGTCCCATAACAGCGGCCAGTTGGTGCTGATTTTCAGCCACTTTCAATAAACCGGTGTAGACGCCAATTTTGCCGCCTGGCAAGGCAAAAGCATTCACCTGATCATCGGCAAAAACGACCACTTCCCAGACATTGCCCATGTATTGCTCTGGTGTGACTTTCAGCAGCGCATCGGCAATGCACTGCACGTAGCGTTGGGTTTGACGGTCGGTGGAGATGGTCAGCTCTTCTTTCATTTGATCAAAGGTCTGAGCCCCCATGCTGCTCAGCTGGTTTTCATTGAACAACATGATTTGCCGGCGGCCGGTCGGTGACTGGGCGCAGGCCGCCAGAATGAGTACCGCCACGATGGCGAGCAGTAAAAACTTACGCATGGTTATATCCCTATGAAAGACTGTCTATTTATTGTATCTGAGGCTAGCTAGAACACCAATGATAAAAAAACCGCAGCACTTTGGCTGCGGTTTTGGGCTACGGTTTTGGGCTACGGTTTTGGGCTACGGTTTTGGGCTGCGGTTTTCAATCCGCTTAACAGACCAGGTAAATTAGCTGGTCAAATCATCAAAGAACTTTTTCACACCATCGAAAAAGCCTTTGGATTTTGGCCGGTGTTTGGCTTCGCTATCGCCGGCCATGGTCGCATCGAGTTGGCGCAGCAGCTCTTTTTGCTGTTCGCTCAGGTTCACCGGCGTTTCAATCACCACCTTGCACACCAGGTCGCCAACTCCGCCACCACGCACCGACTGCACGCCTTTGCCGCGCAAACGGAACATCTTCTCGGTCTGAGTTTCTGCCGGGATTTTCAGTTTCACCCGGCCATCCAGCGTCGGCACGGCGATTTCACCACCGAGCGCTGCCGTAGCAAAACTAATCGGCACATCGCAGTACAGATTATTGCCATCCCGCACAAAGATTGGGTGCTCTTTGACATGCACCTGCACATAGAGATCGCCTGCTGGCGCGCCATGCATACCTGCTTCGCCTTCGCCGCTTAAGCGGATGCGATCGCCGGTATCGACACCGGCCGGAATTTTCACCGACAGGGTCTTGGTTTTCTCGACCCGGCCTTCGCCATGACATTTAGTGCATGGATCCGGGATGATCTTACCGCGACCATGACAGGTCGGGCAGGTTTGCTGTACGGCAAAAA
>NZ_JAFIFQ010000054.1 GCF_020831925.1 Alkalimonas sp. | reverse complement strand
GAGCTTTGATTTGGTTCAGTAACTCGCGATTACTGACCAAGCCCGCTCTGAGCTGCTGTGTTTTCTGTTGGACTTCGGCAAAGGCATGATTGGCACGTGCCTCTAAACCGGTTTTTAGGGTTCGCTCACTATGTGGCAAGTGCCGCATACCGTACAGAATATATTGGTAACTGGCGGCTGGAAATAACTCTTCCGCCATGGGTAAGTCATAGCGGCTTGGCACAAAGTGTTGCCACATCATCAGCTTTTGTTGCAGTGACGACGGTATTGAACTGTCAGCGCGTTGGGCCAGCCAGTACTCGCTGTCATCTCGCGTCGATAGCAGGTAATGCAATTTTAAAAACTCAACAATTTGCTGCCAACGGTAGTGGAAGGTTTGATTAAAGCGTTCACCAACTATGGCAAGTTGCGTCAGGCTACGTGGTAATTGCTCGCTAATAAATTTAGCAGACAACTCGACCATCACCAGGGCTGACGCTTCCAATGGTTCAATAAAGCCTGCTGCCATCCCAACAGCCACGCAATTGTGTCGCCAAAACTGCTGGCGGTAGCCCGGTGTAAAGCGGATAAGTCTAGGCTGGTAGCGGGCGCTAAATGCCTGCTCGGATAATTGCAGGTACTGCGCAATCGTACGATGAGCCTGCTCTTCATTGCAATGGCCACTGTGGTGCACAAAACCGACGCCACGACGGGTCGGTAAGCCGATATCCCATACCCAACCTTCTGTTTGCGCTGTGGCTAGTGTTGCCGATGCAATGGGTGTGCGCTCATCCTCATAAGGGACTTGCACCGCTAAGGCACTGTCGTTTAACAAAGCATGCTGTACACTCACCAAAGGGGTTTGATAATGCTTGCCGATGAGTAAGCTGGATAAACCGGAACAATCGACAAATACATCGCCGGTTAAAGCGCCATGCTGCGCCGTTTGCAGCGCTGCAATACAGCCATCAGGGTGACTGTGTATGGCGACGACGTCATCCACAAGGTGCGTTACCCCAAGGCGCTTGGCATGCTGGCTTAATAGTGCGACAAACTTACTGGCATCCAGATGATAGCCGTAGTTTTGTAAAAATGCGTATTCTGGGGTAGAGATGCGCTTGGGAGCTAAACCAGCGGCGATCACCGCAGGTTGGCTGGATACCGCCGCTGCAAATTCGACCTGCTGGTGGTGAGCAAACCAATAGTCTGCAATGTCTAGTTCATTGGCAGCCACAGGTGCGGTAAATGGATGGTGGTAACAATCCTGTGGCGCAGCGCTTCGCCATTGCCGGAACACACTGCCTTGCTTAAAGCTGGCATCGCAGCTGAGTAAAAATTCGGTTTCAGAAATGCCAATGCGTGCCAGTGTGGCGCGCATCGATGGCCAGGTTCCCTCGCCAACGCCGATGGTGGGTACTGAGGCAGACTCAATCAGGGTAATGTTGACCAAAGGATCTGCCTGATGATCTGCTGCCAATAACGCTGCCGTAAGCCAACCAGCACTACCGCCACCGACGACTACAATAGTGACTTGCTCTGTGGCAAAGGCCCGAGTGTTTGCAGCTTCAGCCAGGTTATCCGTTGCGAGTGACTTGGTTGCTTGCATCATGACCACTTCTTGTAAAAAGTAGCCATCGTGCGATGGCTACTTATTCAGGGCAAGAGCATCTTAGAACGTATAGCGCGCACCGATGCCAAAACGACGACCAGTTTCAGTATAGTTCACTAATTGCAGTGAATTACGCTCGTGTGAACGCATTGATTCATTGGTCAGGTTAATGGCTTCAATGAAGAACGTGAGCTTTTCGTTGACATCGTAGCTCGCACTGGCATCCCACTGACCGTATGACTCTACGTAAATTGGGTTTTGCAGGCCTTGCGCGTTCACTGTTGATGCGAGGAATTTACCACGCCAGTTGTAGGCGATACGTGCTTGGAAACCGTCTCTATCGTAGAAACCCACTAAGTTGTAGGTGTCGCTCATGCCGAGTAAGGCAAATTGCTCGCCCAAACTGAAGTTGTCATACTTAAAGTCACCATTGACGATAGTCGCGTTGGCAATGACACCAAAGCCTGTATCACCGATCAAGTGCTGAACTGCCAATTCCCAACCGTCTAACCTGGCGCCATCCTGGTTCACCGGAATTGTGATATCAAAGTTCGCTGGCGTATCGCCAGGTACACCTAAGATAAAACCATTGGCATCCACTGTTTCCGGGTAATTCTCTCTGATGTAATTACGAATGGCTGTGGTGTTATTCCCCACGGCAGCAACCGCCTCGGCATAACGAGCACCTTGTGCCGGGTGAGGTAAATTGAATGTTTGCTCTTGCACCGTAGTGCGGCCGATGAAGTTTTTCGCCTTTTTCCGGAAGTAACCGACCGCCATGTAGCTGCCTTCGGCATAGTACCATTCCAGTGACAAATCGAGGTTGGTTGACTCAAACGGGTCTAGGTCTGGGTTACCCCGAGCACCGGTACCGCCGTCAATCCGCACCAGGGAGTTCAGGGTTTGACCACCCTGGATATCGGCATAGCTTGGGCGAGCCAGTGTTTTGCTAACCGAGGCACGCATAATGACGTCATCAACGACTTCAATGTTGAAGTCAATGTTGGGTAACAGGTTGGTGTAGCCTCCCGTAAGTTCAGTAAAGTCACTTTCACCGGTGCTTATCAGGTTAAACTCGTTGTCGCCTGCCCAGGCGATACCACTGTATACCGGTACTAAAGCGCTCGAGGTGACATCGGTTTTCTCGTAGCGCAAACCGGCGGTTAAACCATAGGGGCGCACGCCAATGTCACCGGCAAAGTTGAACTGTACATAAGCAGCCTGTTGCTCTTCAGTGGTACGGCGGTCTGTGGTCATATCTGACGAGGCGCAAAACGAGGTGCCACAGTCTCCCACCGCGCCAAGGGCTCCATATCTGTCGTTCGCAATTTGACGCAGTGTATTGAAATCCCAACGGAAGAATTCTTTCAGCATGTCGCTGCCGGAAGATGCGTTAAAATTATCGGCCAATTGGTCCAGTTTAAAGACCGATGGGTCGATATCACCAGCCGCACCTAACCCACCCCAGTTATCTTGTTGCACGTTCGAAAATGCTGAACGGTTTTTGGTTTCTGAGGTGGATACACCGAAATCAATGCTGTTTAACACGCCTGTGTCAAACACATAGCTACCGCGAAGTTGCAACTGCTCGATATCACTGCGCATTTGGCTGTTCCTGAAGGAACTACCTGTTACCCGCATATCTTCACCCCGGATGCCGGTGAAGCCATCAGGGTAAGTAATGGCCAAGGTTGGCAAATCGCTGTCGAAACGAGCCGTGGTCACCGAGCGCACAAACGTTGCCGTACCAATAACGTTGTTACTGCCAAAGGGGCTATTGGGGCGCGACTCTGCGGACGAGTTGTGATAGTCCAGTTCTAATCTCAAGTTATCATCAACTTGCCATTGGGTGTTAAAGCCCAGTGATTTGTTCTCGTTCACGGTCGAGAACTGGCCGCCGCCCATGGCTAAATCGCCTGGTTCACCGAACGCTTCTGAATACACGATGGGCGCAGCCACCGGGCCATCACTCCAGACACCTGTCGATGGGCCGAAGTTAAACCAGGCGGACACGTCGTTGTAACGGTCTGACACTTCGTTTTTTGAA
Organism: Alkalimonas sp.; assembly: GCF_020831925.1. Taxonomy (GTDB): domain Bacteria; phylum Pseudomonadota; class Gammaproteobacteria; order Enterobacterales; family Alteromonadaceae; genus Alkalimonas. The sequence goes on along the minus strand of NZ_JAFIFQ010000054.1, from coordinate 16,585 downwards.
TAGGTGTAATCTAAGGTTGTGGTGACTGAGTCCACCGGACGGTATTGCAGCACCAACTGGCCATTGGTACGGGTTCTTTCCACTTCATGGAACGAGTAACCCAAACTTTGCGGCACTGAGTAGATGGAGTCTGCTGCTGGGTAATTTTGATGAGCATTGTCGCCATCAGGGATCAAACCACCCCAGTCAGCATTGCCACCATCCCAGTCGAAACCATTGATAGTCCCAGGGAAGGTACGCCATCCGCCGGTGTTTGCTTGCTTATTGCCACTATCACGTCGTTGGTACGAACCACTGATAGCCACACCAAACCGGTCGTCGTTGAAGGTGTTGCTGTATAAGCCTGACACTTCAGGAGTAATACTTGAGCCTTCATCAGTGGACTGGTCCATTACCCCTTTCACACCAAAAGTGGCTTGCATGCCAGGTGCATTGAGTGGCTTGGTGGTTAAAATGTTAATGGTTGACCCCATACCTCCGGTTGCAATGCTGGCACGGCCAGTTTTATACACTTCAACCCCGGCAATCCCCTCTGCAGCCAGGTTGGCAAAATCAAAAGAGCGGGATGATGAGGCTGTGGTTGCTTCCAGTGATGAGGCAGGCATTTGCCGGCCATTGAGCATTACCAGGTTAAATTCTGGGCCAAAACCGCGTACCGTCACCCGGCTACCTTCACCGTTTGAGCGGTCAATCGCAACACCGGTGATCCGCTGTAAGGATTCCGCCAGGTTGGTATCTGGGAATTTGCCAAAGTCTTCAGAAGAAATGGCATCCACCACGCCTGTGGAGCTGCGCTTGATATCCATTGACCGGATCAAGCTGCCACGGATACCTGTTACCTGAATAACTTCAATGTCTTCATTCGCCGCCAGAGCTGTTGCATCGTCCGCCAATGCTGGCGTAAGCATGCCTGCGCCGGTCAATAAAGAGATACTGACCGCGAGGCGTGAAAGTTTAAAACCTGTTTGATTCATTGCCTGTCCCCTTGTGTTCATCCAGTACTGTATGTTTGTTATCGTGTTGCTATGCTGAATTATATTTTCGGCTGTTCGTATCAATATGTAAGCGCTTACATTGAGGGTAGTTTAATTTATAACCAAAATCAATGCGGCGTCGGTTAAAAATCTAAAAATCAGTGCTCACACAGAAATGAGGTTTCTGCGTGAGCACTCATGCACATTACGGGCAGCTGAGGCTGTCAGCTGCTTGCGTCTGGGCAACGATCCGCACATCAGCCAGACTAAGCGTCAGCGCACCCTTGGTTTCCAGATACATGGCAGAAAACACCTGCTGCAATGAAAGTCCTTGCTGTTGCAGACACTGCAGTGGCACTGCCAGTTGCGTCCATTCACCGTCCGCGACGGCCTTCAGTTCGCCGGAAATATTGACTGCGCCCTGACAGTCGGCATTGCAGTGCATGCCCAGCCAGACTTCATCCGGTACTGCGCCCTGGCGCTGCAATTCCACCACCAACTGGCTGTTGGCTTCGCCGTAGCCTCGTAAATCGCGCGGGAAGGCACTAATAAAGCTCAAGCGTGCCAGCTTGCCACCGTCAAACACAAAGCGGCGGGCATCTTCCTGCACCACACGATCAAAGGTACGGCTGCTCAGGCCCGGCAACTCCTGCACACTGCTGGTCACGGCGGTGCTGTGTTCACCGCTGTGAATAAACAGCTGCCAGGGGCTACGTGGTGCACGTTCAAATACCACCAGATCGCTGAGAGCTTCATCCTGAGTGACTTCAACCGGCAGACTGCTGCTGAGTACTTCTGCATCGCCGTAGCGCAGGCCAAAACCATAGGGCAGTAGTGGTTGGTAATCGGCATCAAAGCGGTTCACCACGGCTTGCTGTGGCGAGGCGGGCCAGGAGAACGTCAGGCGACCATGGAAGTCATGCTGCACAGCGCCATTGGCATCACGCAGAATCACATCAGCTACCCCTTCGCCTTCGCTGCCAGGCAGCCAGATAGCGACAAAGGCATCGGAGGCATTCAGCTCCGGGTTCACCCACATTGGTCGGCCGCTGATAAAGAGCGCTACCACCGGGATGCCTTCAGCCTGCAGTTGCTCAAGCAGCGCTAAGTCAGTTTTATTACCGCGCTGATATTCCAGGTTGTCGATATCGCCATTGCCTTCGGCATAGGGCTCTTCGCCAAACACCACGATGGCAACATCCGGTCGTTGTTGATAGCTGCCATCTTCACTCAGTTCAACAGAGCCACCGGCTGCTGCCACCTGACGGGCAATGCCGCCGTAGATGGAGGTGCCGCCCGGGAAGTCCTCATTGGTGTTGCCGGTGCCTTGCCAGCTGATGGTCCAACCGCCGGATTGCTGACCGATATTATCGGCGCCAGGGCCGGTCACCAGCAAATGCTGACGCGGATCCAGTGGCAGCAACTGGTTTTGGTTTTTCAGCAGCACCAGCGATTGACGCACTGCTTCACGAGCTACAGCACGGTGTTCAGCAGCACCAATCAGTTCCAGCCGGCCAGCCAGTGGTCGATTGGCCGGGCTTGGTTTGTCAAACAGGCCAGCGCGTTTTTTTACCCGCAAAATCCGCCGTACGGCATCGTCAATGCGGCTCATTGGGATCACGCCATGTTCTACCTGCTCGATTAGGTTGTAGTACAGCGGTTTCCAGGCATCGGTCGGTACCATGAAAATATCCAGGCCTGCCAGCGCGGCCTGAGGACAGTCGGCGTTGCTGCAGCCTGGGATCTGGCCGTGACCATTCCAGTCGCCAACTACCAGGCCATCAAAACCCATCCGCTCTTTCAATACCTGGGTGAGCAGGTAATGATCGCCATGAATTTTCTTGCCATTCCAGCTGTTAAAAGTCGCCATCACCGTCTGGGCACCGGCCGATAAACCGCCAACATACCCCTGGGCATGGATCTCGAATAACTCCTGTTCGGACACTTCGGCATCACCCTGATCAATACCATGGGTGGTGCCGCCATCGCCAACAAAGTGTTTGACCGTACTGATCACGCGGCGATCGCTTAGAAAATCCGCATCAGCCGCGCCTTGCAAGCCTTTGACAATAGCCGCTGAGTAGCTACGTACTATCTCCGGATCTTCCGAGTAGCTTTCATAGGTACGGCCCCAGCGTGGGTCGCGGGCGACCGCTACAGTGGGGGCGAACACCCAGTCAATGCCGGTGGCCATTACTTCGCGGGCGGTAACTTCTGCAATGCGCTCAATCAAATCGGGGTTCTTGGCTGCACCAAGGCCGATATTGTGCGGAAAAATGGTAGCGCCAATCACATTGTTGTGGCCATGCACCGCATCGGTGCCCCACATGGTCGGGATGCTGATGCCATTGATGGAGTCATCCATTGAGGCCTGGTACATGGCTTCGGCCAGCGCTATCCAATCTTGCGGCGTGGCGTATTTGTCGTCATTTGGAAAGGCACCGCCACCATTTAAAAAGGAGCCAAAACCATAGGTGCGCATGTCTTCCACAGTAATATCACGGATTTCCGGCTGGATCATCTGAGCAATTTTCTGTGGCAGCGTCATTTGTGCCAGCAGGGCATCAATGGCTTGTTCCATGGCCGGATCTTTGGCCACCGGGCTCTGAATGACTGGCCAAATGGTGAGATCACCTCGCTGCGCCTGGTCAGCGTCGCCATTGGGTTGTTGCTGGCTGCAGCCAGTCAGCGCCAGCATGCTGGCCGTTACAAGTGCCATTGGTATTCTCCGCATTCGGCCAGAGGTATTGTTCGGCAGAAAAGTCATGGAAGCTCCTTAGGATTGCTCTGCGGTCGATTGAGGTATACAGCCCTTCAGGCCGTAATAAGCGATGTAGATATAGCATAGCAGGGGCAGTAAGAACGCCTGCTGCACGCCAAAGGTATCGGCCAGTACGCCTTGCAACAAGGGCAATACAGCGCCACCAACAATGGCCAGGCACAGAATGCCGGAGCCTTGACTGGTGTGTTGTTTCAGGCCGTGGATAGCCAGGCTAAAAATGGTGGGGAACATAATGGAGTTGCACAGGCCAACCAACAGCAGGGACCACATCGCCAGTTTGCCTTCGCTTAAAATGGTGATCGCCAGCAGGAAGACAGCGCAGACAGCATTAAACGCCAGCGCCTTACCTGCATTGATTTTTTGCATGGCAGCGGCGCCAATAAAGCGGCCCAGCATAGCGCCACCAAAGTACCAGGCAATGTAATGGGCTGCTTGTGCTTCGCTCATGCCGCCAATGTGAGGCATGGATAAATAGCTGACCAGGAAGCTGCCAATACCCACCTCAGCACCCACATAGACAAAAATACCGACCGCACCCAAAACCAGATGGCGGTACTGCCAGGCTGAACCCTGCAAGTGAACCGGGTTGCTGCGGTCCTTTTGGCCTAGTTTGGGTAGTTTGATCCAGGCAAAGATAATCGCCAGCACAATTAAGGATGCGGCCAGCAACAGATAAGGCAATTGCACTGAGGTGGACGAGACTTGTGTATCGGCCGAGACGTCCATGCCGGAGAATATCAACCAGGCACCAAAGAAGGGGGCAACTGTGGTACCCAGTGAGTTAAAGGCCTGGGTCATCGTCAGTCGGGAAGACGCCGTTTCAGGCTTACCCAGCACACTGACATAAGGGTTGGCTGCTACCTGCAGGATAGTGATGCCTGACGCAAGCACAAACAAGGCAAACAAAAACAGACCATAGACCTGAATGGCGGCGGCCGGATAAAACAGCAAACAGCCGGCACCTGCGACTAAAAGGCCGGTGACAATACCGGATTGGTAGCCGATGCGTCCAACCAGCATACCTGCCGGCACAGACACAACAAAATAGGCGCCAAAAAAGCAAAACTGCACCAGCATGGCCTGCGTGTAGCTAAGATCAAACAGCAGTTGCAGGTAGGGGATCAGGATATCATTCAGGCAGGTGATAAAGCCCCAGATAAAAAATAACGATGTCAATGACGTCAGTGCAAAGCGCACATTCCCAGGCTGCTTTGCCGGTTCAGCCTCGGTAACCATTACTGGTGCAGTGGCCATAAGTTCCCCCTGTCTCTGTATTGTTATGCACCAGCAGCGGCTGTGCGCCCTGAGGTGAGTTGCTGGTAACCTGATGTTGTTTAAATGTTCATCAAAGCATTTGACGCTGACCAGGTGACCGACTAGACTAAATGTAAGCGCTTTCATTTATAGCATAACTTAGGCTGATGGCAATGCTTTTTGTCGATTTTTTTGCCAGCCACTAGCGAGACCAACGATCTAACTATGAAAAAAATTACCTTAGCTGAATCATCGCAACTGCTTGATCCAGAATTTATTTTTGGGGTTGCTACCGCCGCATTTCAGATTGAGGGCGGGGCCGATAGCCGGCTACCAACCATCTGGGATACCTTTTGTGCTCAGCCAGGCCGCATCAAAGATGGCTCCGACGGCTTAGTGGCCTGTGATCATATCCATCGCTGGCAACAGGACATCGAACTGATTGCCAGCCTGGGAGTCGATGCCTACCGTTTCTCGGTCTCCTGGGCGCGCGTTTTGCATGCCGATGGCTCGGTCAATCATCAGGGTATGAATTTTTATCTGCAGTTGCTGGATGCACTGCAGGCGCGCAATATCAAAGCCTTTGTCACCTTGTATCACTGGGATTTACCCGAGCATATCCAGCAGCAGGGGGGGTGGTTGAACCGGCAAACGGCCTGGTTGTTTCAGGATTATGCCGACAAAGTAAGCCGGGCCTTTGGTGATAAAGTTTATTCTTACGCCACCTTGAATGAACCTTTTTGCAGTGCTTATCTTGGCTACGAAGCCGGTATTCATGCCCCTGGCGTACAGAATCGGCGTCAGGGCCGTCAGGTAGCCCATCATTTATTACTGGCGCATGGCCTGGCGATGCAGGTATTGCAACGCAATTGCCCGTCGGCGCAAAACGGCATTGTGGTGAATTTAAGCCCCTGCTATCCGGCATCGGACAGCGAGGCAGATCAACGTGCGGTGGCTATGGCCGATGCTTACCACAACCACTGGTATCTGCAGCCATTGCTGCAGGGCCGTTATCCGGATCTGCTGGCAGAACTGCCCGAGACCGATCAGCCGGATACAGAGCCGGGCGATCTGGCATTGATTGCCCAGCCGCTGGATTATCTGGGCATTAACTACTACACCCGTACTGTATTCGAAGCGACAAAAGCTGGCTGGTTCCGCGATGTGAAGCCGACAGCGCCGCCCCTGACTGATATGGGCTGGGAGATTTATCCAGAGGGCCTGACTGAAATACTCTGTGGCTTGCAGCAGCACTATGCGATGCCACCGGTGTATATTACCGAGAATGGCGCCGCCATGGTCGATAACCTTCAGGATGGCCGGGTACAGGATGCGGAGCGGGTCGCTTATTTCCAGCAGCATTTGCTAGCGGTGGAAAAAGCGATGGAACAAGGCGTGCAGGTGGCCGGTTACTTTGCCTGGAGCCTGATGGATAACTTTGAATGGGCCGAGGGCTACGTGAAGCGCTTTGGCATTGTCTACGTCGATTACCCAACCCAGCAAAGGGTGATAAAAGACAGCGGTCTGGCCTTGCAGCAACTGTTCAGGTATAAACAACAACGCACAGCGCGATAAGCCAGTAAGGGCAGGGTATGCTGACAAAAAAAGAAAAAATGGCCTATGGCCTGGGTGATACCGCCAGCAACATTATTTTTCAGACGGTGATGCTGTTTCTGACCTTCTTTTACACTGATATTTTTGGCATTTCGCCGGCCATCGTCGGCAGCATGTTTTTGCTGGTGCGTGTTATCGATGCGGTGACCGATCCCTTGATGGGCGCGCTGGCCGATCGCACGAAAAGTCGTCATGGCCAGTACCGGCCTTACCTGCTGTGGCTGGCGCTGCCTTTTGCCTTTGTCAGTGTACTGGCCTTTACCACCCCGGATTTCAGTGAACAGGGCAAGGTGATCTATGCCTTTGTCAGTTACACCCTGTTGATGCTGGTTTATACCGCCATTAATATTCCTTATTCGGCTTTGGGTGGCGTGCTGACCAGCGATCCGGATGAGCGGGTCTCGGTGCAGTCCTACCGTTTTGTGTTTGGTATGCTTGGCGGCCTGCTGGTAACGGCCTGCACCATTCCGATGGTGAACTGGCTGGGGCAGGGCGATGCCGCCCGCGGCTATCAGCTGACCATGCTGTTGATGAGTATCTTTGGCCTGGTGCTGTTTTTGCTGTGTTTCTTTGGCACCAAAGAGCGGGTGCAGCCACCCAAAGATCAGCAGCTGAAGTTTTTCTCCAGCCTCGGGCAGCTCTGGCAAAACGAAGCCTGGCGGGTGCTCTGTGTGGCCGCGGTGCTGCTACTGACCGGCATGGTGCTGCGCAATACCCTGGCGATTTATTACGTGAAGTATTATCTCGGCCGGGACGACTGGATCACCTGGTTTATGACGCTGGGTATGATTGGTAATATTCTTGGCTGTGCCAGTGCGCAGTTTGTTAGTAAACGCATTGATAAGGTGCGCGCTTACATTGGCCTGCAGTGCATCGCAGCGCTGATTTGCCTGCTCAGTTTCTTTGTCGGTACCGAGCAGTGGCAATTGGCTTTTGCGCTGTACTTTGCCTGGTGTTTCTTCTTGCAGATGGCAACACCGATGCTGTGGGCCAAGATGGCCGATACGGTTGATTACGGCCACTGGAAAACCGGTACCCGCATCACCGGCCTGGTGTATTCGTCCATTATCTTTTTTATTAAGTTGGGCCTGGCGATCGGTGGTGCGCTGGCGGGCTGGCTGTTGGCTTTTCATCAGTACCAGCCCAATGTGGTGCAGACGGTGGAGACGCAGCAAGGGATCCTGTGGTCCTTTACCATCTGGCCAGCCGTTGCTTCCTTGTTGGTGGCTGTTGTGATGAGTCGTTACATCCTTACCCGTCAGCGGGTACAGCAGGTGGCAGACGATTTGCAGCAACGCCAGGCGGATGCTGGCTCTGTTTGAGCAGGGCATGGTAATCTAAAGCACTAGCATTATTCAGGACTACCGATGGCAACCATTTACGAAGTCTCGAAACTGGCCGGTGTCTCTTTGGCCACCGTCTCCAGGGTGATGAACAAGAATACACCGGTGCGTGAGTCGACCCGGAAAAAAGTGGAAGCGGCCATGGCCGAGCTTGGTTATCGGCCCAACTCCATCGCCCAGTCGCTGGCCTCCAGCCGTTCCAACAGCATTGGCATTCTGGTGTCCGAGCTGCACGGTCCTTTTTATGGCGCCATGATCAGCAGCATCGAAGCCGAGTTTCGTACCGCCGGCAAGCACGTGATTATCGCCGCTGGCCACAGTGAAGAAGCGACTGAGCGTGATGGCATCGAGTTTTTAATCAGTCGCAATTGTGATGCGCTGATTTTGCACGTAGAAGCCGTCTCCGATGACTATCTGGTACAGCTTAGTAAAAATGAAATTCCCTTTGTGCTGATCAACCGCCAAATCCCGGCGATTGAAGCGCACTGCATCAGCCTGAACAACAAGCTGGGTGGTTATCTGGCCACCCAGACCTTGCTAAAACAAGGTCATCGTCAGTTAGGTTATATCTCCGGCCCGCTGTGGAAGGCCGATGCCCAGGACCGCTACCGCGGCCATAAACTGGCGTTGCAGGAAGCGGGCATTGAGTGGGATGAAAAGCGACTGTTTGAAGGTGACTTCCATGAAAGTGGCGGTAGCAACGGCGTCAAGTACTTGTTGGAGCAGGGGTTGGCGCTTACCGGCCTGATCTGTGCCAACGATGAAATGGCTTCCGGCGCCATGACCGAAGCCCGCGAGCAGGGACTGGCCATTCCGCAGCAGCTGTCGATCATGGGGTTTGATAACGTCATGCTAAGCCACTACACCTACCCCAAGCTGACCACCATCGACTACCCGATCGCTGCGATGGGCCAAATGGCAGCCCGCTGGGTGCTCAAGCATATTTATCAGCAGGAAAAGCAGCAACTGCAGCTGGTGTTTGAACCCAGGGTGATTGAGCGGGATTCTTGTGTCAGCCTGACAAGCTAAGACGTGTAAACACGTCGCAGGCATTGGACGGCTATGAGCGGTCTTTAGCTGGCATCCTGTGGACAGCAGCTCCAGTTCGGTTCAAGCAGAAACTTCTGTCGGTACTGGCTTGGTGTTAGTTCAGTGTACTGCAGAAATAACTTCCGGAACGAGCTCACGTCTTCGTACCCAACTTGCAACACTACCTGCTCAATCGGCATCCGGCTGGTTTCCAGCAGGCGCTTTGCCTGCTCAATGCGCAAGCGCTGCAAGTAATTCAAGGGCGTGTCCTTAAGCTCCGCTTTAAAACGGCGCAGCAAGGTACGCTTGGTCAGATGCAGTTGGTCGGCCAGTTGCTGCAACGAGAAAGGCTCGGCCAGGTTGGCCAGCAAATAGCGCCGTGCTTGTTTTATTAGCGGATCCAAGGCTGGATTGGCGGGCAGCAGGTCTGCATCCATGTAAGGTAATTGCGAGCTGCGGTTCGGATCGGTCAGCATCAGTTTTGCCATCTGGCGGGCAAATTGTTCCCCGGCCAGTTTTTCGGTCAGGGCCAGGCATAAATTGTGGTGCGAGGTGGTGGCACCCGCGGTCAGCAGTTGCTGATCCATGACCAGCACTTTATTTAGTTGCAGATGCACCTGTGGGAACATGCTTTTAAACACATCTTTAAAAAACCAGCTGCTGGTGGCCTGTCGGTGATTGAGTAAACCACTGCCAGCCAGCGCATAAGTGCCGGTACAGCTGGCCGCAAGCAGAGCGCCTTTTGCCAGCAGTGCAGGCAACTTTGGATAATAGCAGCTGGATTGCTCAACCAGTTGCTGTAAGCCTTTGGCATCGTACGCATAACCCGGCGTAAAAACAGCCGCATCGGCCTGGCTCCAGTCATGGGGCTGCACGGCTAATTGCAGGCCATGGCGCAGTTGCAGCGGCTTTGAGTCGGGGCTGACGACATAAGCATGAAACAGGTGTTGTTGGCTTGCTGGCTGCAAAAAGCGCCAGAGTGCATTGCTAAACTCAAAATAATCCAGCAAGGTCAGCACATCGCTGGCGATGCTGTTGGGGTGGGCGAGAATCGCGATGGTTTTCATCAGTTGTCACTATCGACCTTATTTTTATCAATAGTGACACTGCGCTTTCAAATGTGCAAGTTTTACACTGAGCTCCGTATTCATTGTGACTGTGGAGCAATCATGAACAACCAACATCGTGCCCTGATAAGTGTGCTGTTACTCATTGTCAGCTGGTCGGCTATTTTCTGGATCAACTTTACCGCCAGTTTGCCCATCGCAACCCAGCTGATCGCCTTGCCGGTGCTGTTACTAACTACCGCCTGGCCGGCTGCCCGTGCATTTTCCTATGATTAGCTTGTCCTCGCTTTGAAAGGCTGATCTTACGCTTATCTGCGAAGACTGGACTGAATGAGTCAGGCATATGGAGTAGCTTGCAGCGAGGTATTTTTGTTACTACAATAACCGTATAAAAGATCGACAGGATGCGACGATTGCGCATTAGTTACGACACGGCTAAAAACCAGCGCAACATTCAAGAGCGCGATTTGTCCTTTGATGACGTGGCATACTTTGATTTCGAGACAGCCTTAATTGCCAAAGATGACCGTAAAGAGTACGGCGAAGTGCGTTACTCCGCTTTAGGGTTACTGGACGGGCGTGTACATGCGCTGGTGTTTACCATAACAACGGACGGTATTCGTGTGATCAGCTTTCGCAAGGCGAATAAAAGAGAGGTACAAACCTATGGCAACCGCAAATAAACCATTAACCACGCCAGACGGCGAGTTGCGGGAGGATTTATCCGATGAAGAGCTGGCCAGATTCCGGCCTGCTGAAGAAGTGTTGCCAGCCAGCTTCATGGCCAGGCTAAAAAAGGGAGGGAGGCCAGTTTCCGACAACCCTAAGATATTGACCACTGTACGGTTCGACGCTGAAGTCATCAACGCTTTTAAAGCCACAGGTAAAGGTTGGCAAACCCGGATGAATAACGCACTGAAAGAGTGGCTGGCTACTCATTCACAGTAATGATTTGTTGCAGATCTGGATGTATAAACTGACATTGCCGGAAGCAAAACCCCAATGACTGCACTATGTCAGCCATCGGGGCCTGTTGTTGATTAACCGCCAATCCGGCTGCGGATGCGGTCCCGTACCCGGTCGCGTACATCACCAAGCTGGGCTTCCAGCAAGGATTCAATCTGCTGGCTCATTTGCTCGGTACTGGCCTGTTCGCGGTCCAAAAGGCTAAGCAAAGCTTGCTGATCGCCAGCAGTATCCGGCAGTTTGGCATTGAATTTACTGCGTAAATCCTGCTCGAAACCGGCAAAACGGGCTTGGGCTTCGCCCATGACCGCATCCGCTACAATGCGATCCAGCGGCGAGCTGACCCGCACATTCGGCCGGGTCACGGTGCCGTCGGCGCGCAGCTGAAACGGGATCTCGGCCTGCTGGTTTAACAAACTGGTGAGTTGCTGCACATAGCGGTTGTCGCCACTGCTAAAGCGCGAGCTTTGCAGGGCGACGCTTGCTTGTTGGCTGAGTGCAGTGCCGTTTAAACTTAAGCCACCGCGGGAATTAAGCAATGCTTGCTCCAACCCAAAGCGGGTGCTGCCTTCACCAAACACCTGTTCAGCCAGTTGCAAGCCTTGCAGCTGCCAGTTTACTTCCGATTGCAGCTGATCAAAGATGGCAAAGTTACCATCCAGCCGGAATTGTTGCAGCATCGGGAGTTGCTGCACATCCAGCACAAAGCGGGTAGCGGCATCAATAATATGGTGCTGCGCCGTAATGTCCTGCACGCTTAGCTCGGCGCTGCCACCGCCAATCAGCAGGCTGATGCTGGCATTTTTTACCCAGAAGTTTGGATAGGGCTGCTGCTTTAACGGCAAAATGCGGCCCGGTAATTCCATCGGCCCGGGCTGCTCTTCCAGCCGTGAGCCATCCGGCAGGTAAGGGGCAACCAACTGATAAACGGTATAAAGCTGCTGCAAGCGCTCGGTCCAGAGATCGCCCAGTAGCAGTTGGCTGATACCAGCCAGGCCGCCATCGGCCAGATTGGCGTAGGATTGCAGTTGCTGCCAGTCGGCCTGGGTGGCTTGCTGAAAATCGCGCACGGCACTTTGCAATTGCTCGCGGCTTTGCAGCAGTGCCGTTTTGACCTGTTCGACTTTGGCTTTATCTTGCTCTAACTCGGCTTTTAACCGCCGCAGTTGATCGGTTTTGGCAGCCAGATCGGCGGCGTCACGGATATCGCCATCGGTCAGGGCTTTAATTTGTTGCTCCAGCTCGCGCAGACGGTCTCTGTCCGGCAGTTGCTCGCGCAGTTGCCGTACTTGCTGTTGCTCGCTTTGCGCCAGTTGCTTTAACTGCTCGCCTTTGGCAACCGAGGTTAAATTAGCACGCGCCAGTAACTCATCGGCATTGGGTAGCTCAATGGCAAACAGGCTGGCAAAATCAAAACCACTGTCTTCGGCATCGGCCAGCTCACCGCGGTAGACTTTACCGGGGCGGCGGCGCTCGCTGCCATAAGCCAGTTGTTCCACCGATAGGTCACTGATAACGTAATAACCTAGCAGCGCTGGCCACAGCTCCAGCTCAGCATTGGCACGGGCAAAGCTCACCAGGTTTTGTTCGGGCGCTTTGGCATCGGTGATTTGCAAATCGGAAATGGTCAGCGACAGCGGAAACAACCCCAGTGAAACCCGCTGAATGTTTACTTCAGCACCGGCCGCTTTTTCCAGGCTGTAGACCATACCAAAGCGAATGGCAGAGCCAGCGAAGACATAGACCAACAGGAAGATGGCGCCGAGCAAACTTAGAAAAATCAACCAACCGGATTTACGGATCATCGCAGCGCTCCTTTAATTCATTTTCTGATACAGCTGGGCCAGCTTGCTGGCTTTAAGCAACTGCACAATCTTCCATTTGCTTAGATGAGGCATCAGCACGTGGCGGTATTTCAGCACCAGCCGAGTGGTGCCCCAGGCGATAGGGAACAAAATAAGCAGGCTGAGCAAAAAGCCGCCCAGGGTCAGGCTGTGGTGTAAATGCAGCAACTGCAAGGTCTCGCTATTGCTAAGTAACGACAGCAGCCAGTCTTGTTGGCCAAAGCTCCAGCCCAGTTGCTCCAGTCGCCCGGCCAGCAGCCACAATAAGGCTTTGCTAAACCCCCACACCAGTAAAAAAGTGGACAGGTTGACGGTAAACAAGCAGGCGATCAGCAGGATCACCAAGGTGAGCAGACCGAACGGCAACAGGCCGGCACAAAGGCCAAGCGCCACTGCCCAGCCAATTTGCCAGGGGGAGGCCTCGGAGTTCAGGACTTTGAGGATACGCGCCAGGATGGTTAGCATGGTTCACTCCTTAAACAACCAACAGCATGAATGTTTGTAAGCTTACCATAAAACCAGAAAAAAGCGTTTGAATACAGTGACACTATTATGAAGCTGCTACAAAACCCAGGCGTAACTAAACTTCATAAAAGCACTGCGCTGATTGCGTTTTAGCTCCGTTTGCTCATCATTTTCGATGGCATTATCACCATAGCCCACAAAGAACACGGTTTGCGGGTTCAGCTGGTACGAATACAGCAGTTGGCTGGTCAGAGTGCGTTGTTTGCTATTCAATACAGCTTGCCAGCCGGCTTCATAGTTGGCCAGGTTGCGGTCGATTTGGGTATAAATGAGTGCCAGGCGCAAGAAACTGCGGTTGTTAAACTGCCAGGTCAGTCGCAGATCGCTCAGATCGGCGGTAAAGACCTGAGCGGCGGCATAACGCATATCGGTATGGCTGTGCCGTAAGCGCAGTTGCAGGTGCTGATTGGCGGTGTATTGGGCATCGGCTATCAACCGTCTTTGCTCGGACAGGCGCTGATTGGTCAGATCAAGTACCTTGGCTTCCTGCCAGTACAGATAGGTCGACAAATCACGCTGTGGCCGTATTTCCCCAAAAAAATGCAGGCCTTGCTCACGGAAACGTTCGGTATTGCCAGCGATGTCCAACCGGCTTGAGTCCTGCCGGTTGCCCACCCGATCCCGCACAAAGCCTCCCAGCTCCAGGGTGCTGTTCATCTGGCCGGACAGGATGGCAAAGCTTTCCACTTCCTGGGCCAGCAAGTCGCCGGCAGCATTCTCGGTGATATGGCCTTTGCTAAGAATGCGAAACCGATGGAAGCGTAGTGGGTTATGAAAGAACCAGGTGTAATCGCCGCCAATGGCCAGTTGTTGCCAGTCGGTTTCTGGCAAAAAGCCCAAATCAGCACGAAAATCTTCATCCCGATGCTGGTAGCGAACATAGGCGTGCCAGTTGCGTTGCTGATGCAGGTAGTTCAGTCGATAACCCTGGCCCTGCAGTGTGCTATCGGCTGCTGTACGCAGTGCCGCTTCGGCCGTTAACTGCGCTGCCAGTGCTTCGGGATAACGGGTCTCACTGCCTACCCACTGGATACTCACCGTATCGTGCGGGCTGATGCGCCAGTTGCTGTCTGCTGACAGCACCGTATTGCGGTAATCGCTGGCGCTACGCTGGGTGATTAAGGAGCCAAAGGTCAGGTCGGCATTGGGCGCATAGCTGTAACTCAGGGCATGGTTTTGGCTGCTACCCTCCAGCCGGGCAATCCGCGAGCTCAGGTTGCCCGGGATCAGCAGGGTGCTTTGTTGATCGTCGGTGCTGAACAGGCCAAAGGTATGCTGCTCGATGCGGCCGGTCAGTTTTGCGCCGGCATTGGGCTCGGCAATATTGCGGGTATGTACCAGATTAAGTGGCGTGGCAAAGTAGTCGGCATTTTCAGTAAAAAATGGTCTTTTTTCGGCGAAAAACAGCGTAAAAGGGTTGTTGATGGTCAGCTCTGCTGCATCGGCTTCGACCTGAGAAAAGTCCGGGTTCAAGGTGGCATTGAACGTCATGTCCGGCGTGATGCCCCATTTCACATCCAGGCTGACATCGGTATTGCTGTTGCTTTGCCAGCCCTGGTCGCTGGCAAGGGGACGCTGCTGCTCAATGCCGGTGACCAGCGCCGGGGCAATGATTAAGGAGCGGCTTTGCTCGGCGCTGGCAAAACCGGTAATCGGCGTCATTTGACACACCATGCAGCGATTGCTGCGTTTAATCGGCGCGCTGGAGATGCGCAGCTGTTGGTCACGCGGTAAAAATCGCACCAATTCAAATGCCATCTGCTTGGCGCCTTCGCTGGTGGGCATATTCAGAATGTGCAAAGGGATGGCCATTTCAACCCGATAGCCTTGCGCGGTAATACGGCCAGCCGCTTGCCAATGGCCATCCCAGGCCGAGGACTCGGTGCCGGTCACGGCGTTTTCAATCGAATCGGCCTGGCTGCCCAAAGGATTGACAAAAAACTGATAGGCGCGTTGTTGATTGCCATAGGTATCGAGTTTTAAGCCAACTACATCGTCGCCCCAAATCTGGTTACGATTACGGTACGCAGCCCGGATTTGCTCTGGCTTGGGATCATGGGCGTCGAAGGCCACATAGAGCGTATGGCCATCTTCAAACAGATAGCCCATGGTATAGACCTCGGCTTTGCCTTCATCCAGCGGGGCGGTCAGGTAATAAATAGGGACTTGCAGGGCGTGTTGCCACTGAGGTTCATCCAGCTTACCATCCAGCACCATGGCTGGCCCATCAGTCAGTACAGGAATATGCAGTCTGGTATCTGTTGCTGCCAGAACCAGGGATGAAGACAACAGCAGGCAGAGTGTTAGTAGCGAGATGAAAAAACGAAGAAGTTTCAAGGCCCTGTCTTCCTAGAGTGCAAAAATGGCGCTACTTTACCTGAGCCAGCCAAGGATGCCAATCCAGGCAGCGGCTTTGTCGGACCAAGGCCCTTATCTGTGCGTCAAAAAGATGTGCGTCAAAAAAATGGGTGCCAAAGCAAGAGGCAGCAAAGCGATGTGTGACAAAGCGATAGACGCCAGACAGACCTCTGAAACAGCGGGTCTGTCTGGCGATAGCAGGATTACATCATGCCAAGGGCAATAAAGCCAAAGAATGCCAAAATGGCAGCCATTAAGGCATACGGGAACTGAGTCAGGGCGTGGCTCATCAGATCACAACCTGAGCCCTGAGCGGCCAGTACAGTTGAGTCACTGTAGAAACAAGCCTGGCTGCCGAACGAGCTGGCAGAGAGCAGAGCACCAATGACCAGCGGTACATTGGCATCCACTGCCAATGCAATCGGCATTACGATAGGAATGGAGACGGCGAAAATGCCCCAGGACGAACCAGTAGCAAAGGCCAGCAGCGCCATGGCGACAAACACCAGCGCCGGCAGCATTTCGGCCGACATATAAGGCGCGAGGTTTTCAATCACATAGAGCGGCAAACCCAGCTGATCGCAGACATCTTTGAAGGTAAAGGCGGCAATCACGGTGCAGATGGCGGGTAGCATGGTTTTAAAACCATGCATCATCTGATCCATCATTTCATTGAACGGCATCAGGCGCTGCGCCATGTAAAGCGGCAGGGTCAGTACAAAGGTCAGGATCAGCGCTGGCCAAATCTCGGCTTCAAACCAGATGCTAAAGCCAACCAGCATCGCCATCGGCAGTACAAAGTTAATCAGCTTGCCGTGCTTGCGATCGG
>NZ_JAFIFQ010000053.1 GCF_020831925.1 Alkalimonas sp. | reverse complement strand
ATGAGCGCTCAGAGCGTCGTGGCGAGCAGCAGTACTTTGGCGTCAATGGTTTGCAGCAGGAGGTGGTCAAGCCGCTGGTGGCTTTTTTGCAGCAGCAAGGCGTGCGGGTGGCGGCGCATGTCGAGTCGGCGGCAGACTTTGCCCTGGCGGTGGAGGCCGGCGTGGATTTGATTGCGCATCTGCCTGGTTATCAGTGGTGGCAGGGCTATGCACCAGAACTGTACCGACTGAGCGATGAAGCCATTGCTTTGGCTGCAGAGAAACAGATCCCACTGGTTGCCACGGCTGGCGTCAGCCCGCTGTTTTATGCCAGCCAACCAGAACAACTGGAGCGCGTGAAGGCTTTGCAGCGGCAAAATCTGCAGCGGCTGCTGGAGGCCGGAGTACCGCTCTTGATGGGATCGGATCGTTTCGATGCCAATGTGCTGGCCGAAGTGGACTATCTGCACAGTCTGGATGTATTCAGCAAGCAGCAGCTACTGCAATTGTTGGTGTCGGATACGGCACGCTTCTTGTTCCCTGAGCGGGCACTGGGCCGTTTCGCGGAAGATTATGAAGCCAGTTTATTGGTGCTGGATGCCAACCCGCTGGACGACTGGTCTGCGCTTCGGCGTATTCAACTAAAAATGTGGCAGGGCACTTTGCTGGACTAAGCTTCAGCATTCTTCAGTACATTTAAGTAGTTATTCAAGCAAGCCTGGGGCAATCTGCCGCGCTTAAATGACGAGATGGAAATTATTATGATTCGAAAGGCAACACCGGATGACTTTGTCGAGCTGTCTGAACTCTGGTTGCGGGCATCCTGTCAGGCGCATCCATTTATTGCGGAAGATTTTTGGCAGCAACAGCAGATGGCGATGCAGCACAACTACCTGCCGCTGGCCAAGAACTATGTCTACCAGGCCGCGCCTGCGTCACCTATCGCGGGCTTTGTCTCGGTGGTGCAGCATAAGCTGGCCGCGCTTTTTGTCTCCCCTGAGCAGCAAGGACAGGGCATTGGCTGGACTTTGCTGACCCATGTTACCCAGCTGCAGCCTTTGTTGGAGTTGGATGTGTTTGAACAAAATCTGGATGCACTGCGTTTTTATTACCGCTTTGGCTGTCGGTTACAAGAGCGTAGCCTGCATCCGGAGACGCAGGCCTGGCAATTAACCTTGGTCTATCCCTGAGTTACTCGTTAGCCTCATAGAATGCAAAGCGCAGCAGCACACCATCGGTACTGGTGATATACAGCTGATTGTTGTGCATGGTTGGTGTCGCCAGAAAGCCGCCATTGTGCAAAATGCGCTGCATAATGGCATAGCTATCGTGGCGCCAGTCATTTTGCACCATGCTGCGATAATCAAAGCGGCCACTTTCCTGGTTGAGCACACGATAGCGGTCTTCTGTCGCGTTGTCGGTGCGATACACTTGCAGCACGTCTCCGTTGTTACTATCTAGCAACAGCAAGTCTCCACGCATACTGGCTATGACAACCTGGCCATCGAATACCAATGGGGAGCTGAAGGTCCAGACATAGGTGCGGTGGCGCCAGCGCTCTTTGCCGGTCACTTTATCCAGCGCCAGCAACCAGCCGGTATCCGAGGTGCCGACATAAAGGCTGTGGTCATCAAACGATGGGGTACCAACAATCCAGGAACGCTCCGCATCGTAACGCCACTGCTTAGTGCCTGTTTGAAGATCGAGGGCATAGAGGTAGCCATCGCGGGAGCCGATATAAACCCGGTCTTCATCCACTACCGGGCTGGACTGGATGCCATGCCAGACTTTGAGTTTCTGTTCGGTTTCCGTTTGAAAGCGCCACTGCTGCTCTCCGCTGTGCCTATCCAGCGCATAGAGGGCACCATCCCAGCTGCCTATCAGCACCAAGTCACCTGTCAAGGCAGGTGCGCTGTGGATCATACCACCGGTTTGAAAGGCCCAGCGTAATTTGCCGGTATCGGCATCCAGCGCATACAGGTGCTGATCGCTGCTGCCAAAATAGACCACACCATCATGCACCAGGGCGGACGACAGGAAAAAATCCCAGGGATCGCGGACAGGCTTATCGGCCTGAATGCCCAGATAGCCCCAGCCAGCGAAGCGTTGCTCGCCCAAAGTGTTAAAGCGCCACAGCTCCAGACCAGTGGTTAAGTCAATCGCATAAAAAGTACCGTCCAGACTGAGTTGGTACACCTTGTTGTTGTACACAGCAGGTGTTGCGCTCAGTGCGCCATCGGTCGGGAAAATCCACTGGATGGCTTTGGTCTGGTGGTTAAATGCATACAGATTGCCATTTTCCGAGGCCAGCAGCAGCGTATCGCCCGCAAGCACCGGTGAGCTGACCACCAGGCCGGGTAATCTGAGCTGCCAGTTGGGTTCATCCTGCCACCCCTTCATTGAGGCGTGAATATAACTGTTCCGGTCGGTGCTGTGTTTAAAGCTGCTCTGCCGTTCTGCCCATAACAGAGAGCCATGGCTCAGCAAATACAGGGCCAGCAGATAGTGTGTGATTCGTTGCATAGGTTGTGCTCCATAAAAAGGAGCTGTTAGTCTGCAGTGGGTTAAGGGGGGATGTCCTGAAGATGATGTTAATTCGCTCCTTTAGCTTTCTTAAGGCATGGTTTAACCGGGCTTCAGGACGAATCAGCGGCAAAGCAGGCATCCTGCGGTTTTGGAGATGAATCAAGGTGTCATGCTATGACAAAACGTTATGCAGCGCTGACAATGTTGTGCCTCGGGTTGCTCAGTGGTTGTCGGACAGAATGGCCTGCTCAGCTTGAGGGGGACGCTACCGCGGCAGTTGAACCAAAGGTTTGCGCTTTGGTTTCGGGTAAGCCGACAGAGCCAGCTGCCTGGCCACTCTTGATGTAATGTGCTCATGATGCAACAAGCCCGGCTTCCTGCCAGGCTTGGTTTCCCTGTGATGGTATTAACGCTGTGCAGTCAAATCTTCCAGCCGGTTGGAAAACTGCTGCAGATTGTGTTGTACCAGTTTGCTGTCGCTTAGTTTGGCCGCACGTTGAAAGTCTTGTTGTGCCTTGGCCAGATCTTGCGCCACCCAGTGCATCACACCGCGGTTGCTCAGCGCCAGAGCTTGCATTTCCCGGCGTTCTGCCGCAGTCGCTTGGGCCTGGCTGCGGGCCAGGTTAATGGCGCGGGTGCAAGCCGAGCTGGCACCGCTGATATCGGCCAGCTGGGTGTTGGCGACACAAAGCGCCATGGTTCTGGCAAAGGCATCGGTATCGACTTTGCTGGTTTGCAAGCTACTCAGGCCTTTTGCCGTATCGCCTTGCTGGATGGCGCTGGCGCCTGGGGTTGTTTCAACAATGGCCATTTGATAGAGGTTACTGGCGCTCACCAAGCCTGCGTAGCAGGCAAGCAGTAAAGCTGCCACAGGTAAACCAATCATAGAATATTTCGCGTTCATGGTGATTCTCCAGTTGCTGTCAGCAAAAGGTGCTGACAGCCCTAACTGTAGAGATTGTCCCTGAATCCGACAAACGATAAAAATAAGCCCGATGCCTGAGAAAAACTCATCTGTACTGCTCAAAACTGGCCAGCACCCAGTCAATCAGCCATTGAATTTCTGGTCGATCTGGCTGCTGTCGGTGCTGGATCAGGTAGTACTTATCGCGGGTGGTCCAACTGCCCTCAAACAGTGCTACCAGAGTGCCATTATGAAACCAAGCCTGGCTAATGGGCATGGGAATCAAGGCAATGCCCAGTCCTTGCTCGGCGGCACGCGCCATGCCAAACATGCTATCGAGTTGCAGGATTTGTTTGGGACGAAAATGTTCGATGCCAGCAAACTCGGCCCACTGATGCCAGGCGTGCGGCCGGGATTGATGCAACAACAGCGGGAGTTGATTGAGTGCATCCAGTCCCAGCCGACTACATTGTTCGTACATGCTGGGATTGCAGGCGGGTTGGTAACTGATGGCAAAAAGCTCATGGCACAGTGCCGCTTGTGGCGGGCTGCCAGACAGGATAATAGAAACATCCGTTGGCCGACTTGGATCGCTGCGGGTTTTTACCGTATCCACGCGCAGGTTGATGCCGGGGTATTGCGCCGACCAACCGCGTAGCCTGGGCATAAACAGCTCGCTGGCAAAAAACTCTGGCATACTGATACTCACCTCCTTACTGCCGGCATTTTGGCTGAACTCACTGATGGTATGCACCAGTTGCTGCATCACGGGCTGAATGGCCAGGTAAAAGCTTTTACCGGCTGGTGTAAGCTCCAGCGCCCGGGTCTTTCGCACAAACAGGCTCAGGCCCAAATCCTCTTCCAACTGCCTGATCTGATGACTGACCGCCGATGGGGTGATGTATAATTGTTCCGCTGTATGTTTGAAACTGAGATTGTCGGCAGCCAGACAAAAACAGCGCAGGCCTCGTAGGGGCGGCAGGCGTGTCGACATTAAAAACTCCTGATGGTCATGTTCGTAATAGTAACCGAAAAGGTACAGCAAGACTTGTGCCTTTCTTACCTGCTGGTTTTCGTCTGAATTTTAATCAAAATAGGGGTTGCTGGTGCACCTTTATGGTGCAACTCACCCGATTGGTGCAATCGTGGCTGGTCGTCTATTTTTGGGAGCTAGTCGCAGAAAGGCCTTCGGGCCTGATCACCCCTTTGCAGGATGGCGTACACTGAACTGCCAAACAATAAAATGTGTGACTCCATGATCCGACAGTTGCTGATGGTTTTAGTGTTTCTGCTCCTTGCTGTGCTGGCCGCATCCGCACAGGCGGTTTCGACTGGCTGGAAACAGGCACCGCATATTCAGGTGGAGCTGGTGAGCTCGCACCAGACGGTATCCCCTGGCCAAACATTTTTGCTGGCGCTGCACTTATTGCCACAAGAGCATTGGCACACCTACTGGCAAAACCCGGGTGACTCCGGTATGCCAACCCAAATTCATTGGCAACTGCCAGAGGGCGTGACGGTTTCTGATATCCAGTGGCCAACGCCGCAAGCTTTTTCCATTCCACCTTTGATGAATTATGGTTTCGAAGGTTCGACCGTATTGCTCAGCGAAATAACGCTGCCTGCCGATTACGCCGGCACCGGTTTGCTCATCAAAGCTGACGCCTCTTGGTTGGTGTGCGAGGAAATTTGTATTCCGGGTGATATGTCGTTTGAGTTGCCGTTGGCCGTGGCCAGGCAGGCTGCTGTATCTGAGCATTTCCGGCCTTTATTTGAGCAGGGCAAAGCGGCGCAGCCGGTTGCTTTGCAGCGTACCGCTTCCTATCAGGTGCAGGATGGGGTGTTTTCGGCGGTGATTGAATCCAAAGACGATTTGTTGGTGGATGCCTTCTTTGTGGCTGCTACCGATCTGGTCGAGCATGCGCGTGAGCAAGATATTAGCTGGCAGGATGGCAGTTTACTGATACGTCAGCCACAGAATGCTTATTTTCATCAGGCACCGCAGCAGATTGAGATTGTGCTAACCAGTGGCCCTCAGTCCTTTGTGGTGCAAGCGCAGCGGTTAGATGTTGGTGGCCCAGCGCAGGCCAGTGCCGACTTTGGCCTGGCTGCCTTTTTACTGGCGTTGCTGCTGGCCGCAGGTGGTGGCCTGATCCTGAATTTGATGCCCTGTGTTTTTCCTGTCTTGTCGCTAAAAGCCATTAGTCTGGCGAACAACAGCGGCGATGCTGCCCGGCAAAAGCGTGATGCCTGGAGTTATACATTGGGCGTGCTGGCCATGTTTGCCGTGCTGGCGTTGGCGTTAATTGGCCTGCGAGCTGCTGGCGCTGCTGTCGGCTGGGGCTTTCAGTTGCAAAACCCCTGGTTGGTTGGCGCCTTGGCTTACCTGTTCTTTGCGCTGGGTTTGAGTTTGTCCGGCCTGGTGCATTTTGGCGGACGTTTGATGCAGCTGGGTTCTGGCCTGAGTCAACAGCAAGGCGCTAAGGGGTCTTTCTTTACCGGGGTGTTGGCGGTGATTGTGGCTAGCCCCTGCACTGCGCCTTTTATGGGTGCAGCCCTTGGTTATGCGGTCACGCAATCGGCACCTGTGGCTTTGATGGTGTTTTTAGCCCTTGGTTTTGGCATGGCATTGCCGTTTCTGCTGCTGGCATACAGCCGAAGGCTGGCGCGTTTGTTGCCTAAACCCGGTGCCTGGATGGACACACTGAAGCAGTGGCTGGCGTATCCGCTTTATTTAACCACCGTCTGGTTGCTATGGGTATTGGGCCGCCAGGCTGGGGTCGACGCTCAGGCGCTGGTACTGGTTGGTTTGGTCTGCCTGGCTGCTGCGCTGTGGCTCTGGGGCCGTCAGCAGCTGGGGCAGGGCTTTCGATTGGCACCACAGCTTAGTTGGGTATTCGCCCTACTGGCCGTGCTCTTGCTGGTCTTACTTCAACCCCAAAGTGATGGTCAGGGACCAACGGAACAGGCGCACTGGGAGCCCTGGAGTCCGGCGCGCTTAGCAGAGCTTCAGACAGAACAGCAGCCGGTATTGGTGAATATGACCGCAGATTGGTGCATCACCTGCCTGGTAAACGAGCGTGTCGCTTTGGATACCGACAGCAGCCGTCAGGCTTTAGCGGATTACGGCGTCACCTACTTAAAAGGTGATTGGACGCTGCGGGATGCGGATATTAGCGCTTATCTGCGACAGTATCAGCGCGATGGTGTGCCTTTATACGTATTGTACTGGCCGGGGCAAGAGCCAAAAATCCTGCCACAGATTTTAACGCCAAATACGCTACGCGATCAGCTGGCGCAATTGGCTAATATACCCAAGTAACCTCAAGATGCAGGCTTCAGCGGTAGATAAAAGCACTTTAGGCAAGGCAGTTGTTGGAAGGTTTGGTGGCTCCAAATCGACAACAGCTAACGCCGCTTAAAGCGCTTTTAGCCCCGCCCTACGGGAGCCGCTGGACGCTTCCACTGCAGTGTTACTCTGGCTAGCAAGGTGGTCGACATTGCGTCGCCAGTGTGCCTTGCATTGAAAGCGCCCAGCGACTCTGAAACTCGCATCTTGAGGTTACTTGGGTATACAACGTCAGGTAGTTAGTGCCTGACATCTATCATGCAGCCAGAGCCGTAGTGGCTGCTTACGTAAAAATGAAACGGAGTAATACCATGAAACTTAAACAACTCTTCAGCGCCCTGGCGCTGGCTGGTACGGTGACTGCGGTGGCCGCCGCGCCACAAATCGGCGCTCCGGCTCCGGATTTCACCGTGGTCGATAGCCATGGACAGACCCATTCACTGGCAGATTTTGCCGGCAAGAATGTGATCCTGGAGTGGACCAACCACGACTGTCCTTTTGTGGTTAAACACTACGTCAGCGATAATATGCAAGGCTTACAGCAGCACTTTACTGATGCCGATACCGTCTGGTTGAGTGTGATTTCTTCCAAGCCAGGCAGCCAGGGCCATGTTAGCCCGGCAAAAGCCAATGAACTAACTGCCAGCCGCAGTGCACAGCCAACGGCGGTGTTGCTGGATGAGAGCGGCACCATGGGCCGCGCTTACGATGCCCGCGTTACACCGCATATGTACGTGATTGGTAGTGATGGCAACCTGTTGTATATGGGCGGTATCGACAGCATCCCAACAGCCAACCCGGCCGATATCCCCAAAGCTGAGGCTTACCTCGCCAATGCTGGCAACGAAGTGCTCGCTGGCCAGCCGGTGAGCAAACCCGTCACCCGGCCTTATGGCTGTAGCATCAAGTACTAAATAGCCAGTCTTTCCAGGCAGCTGCTTTAAGTGGCTGTCTGCTCTTTCTCCTGCCTTTAAAACCTGATTTTTTCAAGTAGCTGCTTTAGCAAAGCTGAGTGTGCTTGCTACCCCTTTGCAACTGTTCAATTGCATCTGGTTTGTGATTCAAAGCATGCCTAACCAGCTCGCTTCTTCAACCTATTTTGAGCATATATAGCAGAAATATCATGTGATATTTTGATGATATAAGGGTCTGTTTAATTGATTTTTGTTGTATTTGTTGTTACTTGTTTGTCGCCATGTTGGCGTTATTATAAATTCATCCTGTTCAAAAGGAAAAAATAATGAAACTTAAACTCAACAAGTCTCAATTAGTAAACTTATCTCATGACGGCAAGGTCCTGCCTGATGAAATGACTCCTCAAGTTGGCGGTGGTAATTGCACCTGCAATTGTTGTCCTACCCCATCAACTCCAGCAGCTGGCTGCGGCGGTGGTAATGATACCGTATTTTGTCGTCCGACCCTTATGCCAGGTGAAACCTGCGGTATGCATACTTGTCCGGAAGTTTACTAATCCAGACTAAACTTGCTGTGCGGCGGGAGCGTGTTGCTCCTGTCGTACAAATCACTAAGGTTGTATGATCGTGATTGATGTTACCAACCAGCAGCGGCTGACGAACCAAGCGATTCAGGACATCGCCCACCACTTAATTAAACAAGATATACAAAGCTTGCAACCCGGTTTGGTCAGTGGTCTTGCAGGACATATCTTGTTTCTGTGGTATTTTCGCAAAGTATCTCTGGATGCAGAGTCTGAGCAAGCGCTTGAACAAGCGCTGGCTCTGTTAGAAAAAAAGACCGGTATGGTATTGCAAGATTACAGCGCCAGTTATGGGGTGAGTGGTATTGCATGGTTGTATGAGTTGCTATTAGCCGAGCAAGACGACGGTTACACCGCCGAGTTTAATACCAATACTGACCGTATCATTCAGCAGATGTTGTCTGTGCCCGATTGGCCCGGTGAGATTGAGTACGTGTTGGGTTTAAGCGGTGTTTCCATCTATGCGCGGCGCCGAATGGAACAAGCAAATAAAGTAGAACTCTACACCACCCTGGTGCGACATTTTAGCAACTTGGCACAGCCTGTTGCAGAGCAACAATGTTGTTGGCCAACGCCAGCAGACTCAGGGTACAGATTGTATCCCCAAAGCAATGAGCCAGAGCTTAATCTTGGCTTAGCTCATGGTATTCCATCCGTCATCGCTGCACTGATCCCAGCATGTCAGCACCCAACACTGGCCGCAGAAGCGAGGCGACTGGTATTGCATGGTTGCAATTGGTTATTAGCAAAACGACAAGCCGTTGCTGAAACTGGAAGCTACTTTGGCTATCTGGCTTCTACACAACGCAATTCCCGGCTGGGTTGGTGCTATGGCGATTTAGCCATTGCACTAACACTCGCCAGAGCTGGTATTGCACTGGATCATGCCCCTTTTTCTGGGGTGGCAAAAGAGATTGCTTTGCATGCTGCCGGCCGCGATGTTGCAAGTGCACAAATCCGTGATGCCGGTTTGTGTCATGGCAGTGCTGGCCTGATGTTGATGTTTTCACTATTGCACCGCATCTTTCCTGAGCCAAAGTTACTGGCGGCAAAGTTATTTTGGAAGAACGATACATTAAGCCGTTATGAACAGCAGGGGCTGGAAGGATTCAATGCCTTTCGTAATACAGAGCAGGAAGCCATCTATATCCCGGAGAGCGGAATGCTTAATGGCTATGCGGGTATAGGGTTGTGTTTGCTGGCAGAGCTCGAAATTGAACCCTATTGGGCGGATGCATTGCTGCTTACCTAACTTGAAAACAACGAATAAGAAATAAAGATGTGTGATGAGTAGTAAGCGCCTTAGACTGCCTCAAACCGTATTTCCTAGCCAGTTACCAATCATTCAGTGGTAAATTCAGGAACGTGCAGGCATGATAAATCGATGATATTTTTGTGATATCAGATAAGCTCACTTTCTTTTAATGTTTCTAATGTTATAAATGGTCGTGCTGGCTTGCCCAGTGATTAGATATAATTTCAATAAAATCCAAAAAGGAAATAATAAATGAAACTTAACCTAAAAAAGTCCGAGCTTGCCCAACTGTCCCGCGATAACGAAGTACTTCCGAATGAGCTGTTACCACAGGATAACGTGCTTGCTGATGAATTAACTCCGCAAATTGGCGGTGGTAATAACCACAGTAGCCCTTGCCACTCATTTGCAGATTGCACGACCTTTATCAGCTGCAAGCAGTTCTAAAATACAAGCTATTACTGCACACCAATGCTAAGTCGCTGGTGTGCAGCTCCCGATGCAACATGTTTGATGTTTGAATGAGTCACTTTGAACTGAATTGCTGCAATTAAAATGATGATAAAAGGCAGTGAAAACGTATGAAAGAGAAGGTTAGGGGTTGTTGTGTCGGTTAACCCAGAAGTCCGAGCACTCATCCAGCATCTGCTTGAGGTTACGCAATTATCGGAAAGGCGCGACAAAAATTTATCGCTGATTACGGGCTTACCGGGACCATTGTTGTTTCAGTGGTACGCTGCTAAGGCTGATTTCTGCGCAATTGATACGATTCAGTTTCAGCAAGATCTGCAACAAATCACAAGCTCAGTACATCTGCTGGGTCGCAATACTACTTTTGGTTATGGTTTGGCTGGTTATGGCTGGCTTTTGGAGTTGTTGCTTGCAGAGCAGGCCGATGATTATGATCCAGACTTTAATCAAGAAATCGAAGACTTCCTGCTTGCTGATATTCGTCGGCATGATACATGGGCTGGTGATATTGAGTTTGTACTTGGACTAAGCGGAGTGGCCGCATTCGCTGCAAGACGATGCAGAAATCATAAAAAATCAGAGCTTTATTTTGCGATTGTGGATGCATTTTCAAAAATTGCGATGTACGAGTCGAAAACAGCTTGCTGCTGGTCCACACCAGCCCACTCACTTTACCGTTTTGATAAAAACCATCCTGAAAAGCCAGAGTACAATCTTGGGCTTGCCCATGGCGTACCTGCAGTTATTTGTGCGTTACTTCCGGCCATTGAGCATTCCGACAGAAATTTGCAGGCCAGAAAGCTCGTTTCTGATGGGTGCAATTGGTTGGTCAGCCAAACCCTATCTGCCAATCCTGAGCGCAGCTTCTTCTCACATTGCAGTGGGGAGCAGCATCCGAGTCGGTTAGGCTGGTGTTATGGCGATCTAACCATAGCCTTAACCCTTGCCAGAGCTGGTGCAGCTTTAGAACGGCCCGACTTAACAAGCTTTGCACGCACAGTTGCCATTCACGCAGCCAGTCGTGATGCCAAGAGTGCCATGGTTGTGGATGCAGGTTTGTGTCATGGCAGTGCAGGTTTGATGCTTATATTTCAATTGCTGAATAACATTATCCCCGACCCAGCCTTAGCCAAGGCTTCGGACTATTGGTGCGAGCATACGTTAAGACGCTACCGGGAGGATGGGATCCCGGGGCTTTATGCCTTCAAATCTGGTGATTACGTTATGGAGCATGGCTTGCTTGAAGGCTTGTCAGGAATCGGTCTTTGCTTGCTGGCAAATCAGGGGGTTGCGCCGGACTGGGCTGATGCCTTCCTCTTGGCCTAGAAGAATAAAGGACGACTATGAGCAGTAACATGACTTCAGTAGCAAACTTGATCGTGCTCCGCCTGCCCCGGTTAAGTCTGAAAAAACTCATCGAATTACCCCAGGACAATCCAGGGCTGCAAGATTACTTAGAAAGTTGGCTGGCGTCTCCAGGCGTGATTGAGGCCCTTTACATCGCCAGCCCTTCGTTATTGGAGCGGCTGGAGCTGTGGCGCAGTAAGCCGGATACGAAATCTGCGCAAAAAGTGACAGCGGCTTTGCTAAAGTACTTTGTTCGTATGACCAGCCGGCCTACTCCCTTTGGGTTGTTTTCAGGGGTTACCTTAGGTGAACTATCCGATACTACCGGGCTTATTCCGTGCAGTTTAATGGAGGATGTTCGAAAGACACGGCTGGACATGCATTACCTGAGTACGATTCAGCAACAATGGGCGCAAACTGAGCAGGGCCGTGAGCTGCTCTGTTATCGGCCTAATACAACCCTTTATTTACTAGGTAGCACTTGGCATTACATTGAGTCCTATCAGTCGGCAGCACAACGCCAATACAGACTGAGCTCAGTGGAGCAGGACGAAGCGCTAAAGGTGATGCTGCAGTTGGCTGAACCAGGATGCCCGGTATCGGTATTGGCAGCCCGGTTTATGGACACCTTTCCCGAGGCTGCACCAGACGATGTACAACACTACATCAGCCAGTTGATTCAGGAGCAAATATTGGTCGCGCAGCTGCAGTTGCCAATCACCAGTGCTCAGCCTGGCCTCGCTTTTGCTGAACAATTGCGACTGGCAGGGAATGTTACTGAAAGTGAACAACTGATTTCGGCGATGCAGCAACTCACTCAGCTTGACACGCGTGGTGCAAAGCCAGAGGACTATCGGGATGTGACCAAGCAGCTAAAGCAACTACCCTATCCGGTTGCTGAAAATAAACTGTTCCAGACCGATGTGCTGCGAGCCATGCAACATTGTGCGTTGCAACATGACGTTTTGGCAAGAATTGAACCGGTTTTGTTGGCCCTGAAAGCGCAGAGTCCTGATGATGAAAGCCCATTTCAATCATTTATCACCAGTTTTCAGCAACGTTTTGAAGGGCAGTTTGTGCCTTTGCTTAAAGTCCTGGATGAGGAAGCAGGTATTCCATTCTCAACAGACACGGGGTATGAAACACCTTTACTGGCCGGTATAAATATCGCCAGGGAGAAAACAAATAACAACAATAAGCCACCAACAGCTCTGGAAAAACAGCTATTGCAACAGCTTCCGCAGCAGGAGCAAGGCAAGTTCATTCAATTGCAAAGTGACGACTTGCTCAAGTCGCTGGATAAAAAGTCTTTATGGCAAGAGTTGCCGGCAGCCTTTGCCGTCAATCTTAGCGCTTACCGGGATGCAGATGGTCAGACTTTACTGTACCTGCATGGCTGCTCCGGTCCATCCGGCGCCAATTTGCTGGGGCGTTTTTGCCATCTGGATGCCACGCTGTTGCAAAAAGTGCGCGAATACCTGGCGGCCGAGGAGGCGTTGTCTCCGGATGTCGTTTTTGCCGAAGTCGTCCATACCCCTGATGGCAGGCCGGGCAATGTGATTGCCAGACCAGCACTGCGGCAGTATGAAATTGTGTTTCTGGGCGACTCGGGCTTGCCTGCAGAGCAACAAATTTCGCTGCAGGATCTTTATGTCTTTGTCGAGGCGGGGCACGTAAAGCTATGGTCCAGGACACTGAAGAAACAAGTGATTCCGCGCTTAACATCGGCGCATAACTTTTCAGCCCGCAGTCTGGGGGTGTATCGTTTTCTGTGCATGTTGCAACACCAACAGAATCGCCTTGCTAACTTTAATGCACCAGCCAGCTATCAGTATTTAGAGTATCAACCGCGCATTCAGTTGGATAATGTGATTGTTCGTGAGGCGCAGTGGCTGGTTGAACGCAGCATGCTGGAAGCTCTGATACACCAAAAGGGCTGGAATGCTGATGCGTGGCACGCACTGGGGGAGCGCTACCAGCTGCCCCGCTATGTTTGCTATGCCGTGAGTGACAATGTGCTGACCATTGATCTGCATAATCCAGCCATGGTGTCTGTGTTACTGAGCGAGACCTTGCATCGACTCAAGGTACCATTGAAAGAGTCACTGGCGATGCAATACCAGAGCTTGGTTGCCAATGATGAAGGGCCTTTTGCTCACGAAATTCTTATCCCAATACTCAACCCGGCCGCAAAACCCTTTGTCACCTTACATCCAGATCCGGCAAAGCAGCTGGACATAACCATTCAGCGTAACTTTGCCCCAGGCTCGGAGTGGTTTAGCCTGAAAATTTATGCGGCTCAAAGCACGGCAGAGTTAGTCTTGCTGGACGACATCCATCCTCTACTAGAGCAGTGCCGAGAGCAGGGGCTGTTTAAGCAGTGGTTTTTTATACGCTATGGCGATCCAGATTGGCATCTGCGATTACGTTTGCTGGGAGAACCCGCTGTGCTCTATGGCCAGGTATTGCCGCTGCTGCAACAAAAACTTGCGTCCGCTTTAGATTGCGGGCGAGTGCATCGCATTGAGTTGTTTACCTATCAACGCGAGGTGGAGCGTTATGGTGGTGATGCGGCGATGGCGCTGGTTGAGCAAGTGTTTCAGGTCGATAGTGACTTTGTGGTCCAAACACTCCTTTTAAGTCGTGACTACGGTGAGTCGATGCGCTGGCGCATGGCATTGCTGGGTGTGGACACCCTACTTACAGCCTTTGGTTACGAACTAGCGCAGAAGCTGGAGCTCATCAGTGGGTTACGACAAGGCTTTGGTCAGGAGTTTCGCGAGCATGCGCAGCTTCGGACGCAGCTGGGAAAGAAATATCGGGATTTTCAAGGCACCTTGCAACATGACTTCGCAGACATGGCGAACGATACCGAAACAGAGCCGCTTCGACAAATGCAGCAATTATGCCGACGCTTGCAACAGCAGTTGGAACCAATAGCGAGTCATATCTTTGAATTGCAGCAAGATCAGTCGCTTAGTTGCAGTGTGGATACGATACTGCACTCTGTGCTGCATATGTTCAATAACAGGTTGTTTAAAGCTTATGGTCGTGAGCAGGAGTTTGTGGTGTATGACTTTTTGCGGCGCTTTTATTTATCAAAACGTATTTTTTACAAAAAATAACCTAAATTTAAGTTGCATTATACTTTCTTTAAAGTAATAATTTGGTTGCTGAAATGTATCAGCCATTAGATGAGGTGATTTTTATGTCAATGTTAATTAAGTCATTTGAGGTTTCTAAGGAAAAGGAACTAACCGATGAAGCGCTGTTAAAAAAGATTACTGCTGGCTCATGTGGTTGTGCCGGGAAAAGGATAACCCAAGAAGTAGTTGATGGCTCTATCAAGTATTCCGTAGATGATGCGTGAGGTTAATATGAAAAGTTTGTTCGTTAGCACCCTTGAAAGTAATAAAAATGATTTACAGAATCATTTCCAATTGAATGACGAATTAAGTCAATTGGTAACTGGTGGCAGTGATGGGTGTAAGATTACAACTGTATACTGCCCTAATGGCGGCTTAAGTGAAATAAAGTTAGATCCAGCTTGATTTGTAAATATCTAATATATTAAAGGCTTCAATGTAGTAGCCTTTTCATGGTGTATGATTATATGAGAATTATGCGATTTATTTACATTTATTTATTGTACATGCCATTTGTTTTCGCTTCTAATGATCAAGCTAACTTAGCTACTTGTGAAAATAGTTTATTGGAAGGGAATACGTTAGAAGCTATGAAATGCTTTGAGAGGAGACAAGGGTTTATCTCACAACTTAACCTTGGCATTGCATTTTCATTTGTTGGCATGAATGATAAAGCGGATGAGTTGATTAGGGCGCATGAAGTCAGCGATGGGAAGAATAGCAGAGTATTTTACCCTATTGAAAATATAGTGATCTATGATGCGGTCAGTAAGATTAGTGAATTAGCTGCTGATAAAAGAGTGGTGATGTTGAATGAATCACATCACCAGTCGGCGCATAGGCATTTTGCCTTGCAGTTGGCTAGAGGCTTGCGTGAACGGGGGTTCACTCATATTGCTATTGAAGCCTTATCACAAGAGGGTATTGCAGATACTGTGAATAATGGTTATGCGACCTATAAAAACCCAACGACAGGATTTTATACTTCTGATCCGGCTTTTGCATTTTTCATAAGAGAAAGTATTAAGATGGGGTTTGTACTTTATGCTTACGAAGCGCATGGCGCCAAGAGCATGGAAGAGAGAGAAAATACACAAGCGGTAAATCTTCAGAAACTTCTGGTTGAAGTACCAGAGGCAAAAGTTTTTGTCTACGCTGGTTATGGCCATATTCGAAGAGGCCATTTTTCAAATGGTTTAGCAACCATGGCAAACTTGTTTCAGAACAAGACTGGTATTCAACCACTCTTGATTGATCAGGTAGGTGGTACTCATAGCAGTTATCCAATGCTGAATGACCCAGTACTCGACTTTGTTTCTGAACAGTTTGATATAAGTAAGCCAAGTATACTTCAAAGAGAAAAGGATCATTGGCTAGTTTCAGAAAGTTATAAAGGCGATGTCGATATAACAGTTTTCCACCCAAAATACAGCGTAGAATTGAGGCATGAAAGTTGGATTAATCATGATCGCTTTAAAGTCGAGGTTGACTTGACTCAACTTGGCGTTGAACCTCCAATTGTGGTGAGGGCAATTTCTGAAGGTGATCGGGAGTTTGCTGTCCCAATTGATAAGATATTAATTCGTAATGCTAGAGATAATTATTTGTTTCTTCCTGCTGGTAGTTTTCGAATCGATTTTTCGAGAGGTAGTGGCTTTCACTTTTTAAAAAATATAGAAGTAGGTGCTGAAATTGATCGCTCTAATTGGAAGTCGTAAAGTAGCTCAAATAGCATATGTGTTTGATGCTTTAGTTCGACAGGGTATTAACCCAGTGTTAATAGATTTTTCAGAAGACCAGCTTATATCATTTTGTTTTTCTTCAGAAAATAAAGCTTCTCTAACCATAAATGGTGAAATTGTTGAACAAATCACCTGCGCATGGCGTTGTACTAAGATATTGTTTTCAAACTTTGGCACTGATCAGGTTTGGATAGATAATTATTTAAGTGGGAGTTTCCGAAAAGAAAGTTATTTAAACTTTATTTCACTTTATGAGAATCTAATATTTAACAGGCCATCTATGGATTATCTTTCCCAAAGAAAGATTCTCCAGCTTGATTTGGCCAGAAGACACGGGCTTTTGATTCCAAAGACTATTGTCTCTAACTCAATAGCAGATATTCGACATTGGACAAGCGGAAGAAATAAATTTATTACAAAATGTGTCGGTAACTCAGGCATTCCTGTTCTTAAAGAAAATAAAATTACGCAAGAAGCGATCCCAACCTGCCGATTAGACATCAACTATTTAAATGCAAAGACAGATGATTCTGAACCTTTCCATATTCTGATACAGGAGGAAGTTGATAAAAAATTTGAGTATAGGTGCATTTATATAAATGGTAATTTTTTTACATTCAGAATTGACCCGTACCAACATCCAATTATGGAAGTTGATTACAGGCAAGGTGGGATGATGGTAAATTATCAACCATGTGATATTCCAGATAAAATTAAAAGCAAGTTGCTAACGTATTCGAGAGAAATTAACTTGTTCAGTGGCTGCTTTGATTTGATAGAAGACAAAAGTGGTAACTACTACTTCCTTGAAGTAAACCCTGAAGGCATTTGGGGACTCCACGATGAGATTTTGGATGGGCAAATAAGTTTAGAGCTTGCTAAGCAGTTAATACAGATGAGTAATAATTTTAGCTCCAGTGATTAATTTTCTATACAAACTGATGCTTCAGGAACAGTATGAAATCCCTTTTTCGTGAGCAAGTCTTAGCGCAACAGTCGCAGCGCATGCAAGGCGAGGTTAGCCTGGTGCAAGTACCTGCGTTTGCCTGGCTAACAGGCCTGATAGCCTTTATTGTGGTGTGCTCGCTAATTTTTTTGTTGAGTGGCAGCTACAGCCGTAAAACGGTGGTATTTGGTGTGTTGCAACCACAGCAGGGGGTGATCCGGGTGCAAACCTCGCAGCCAGGAACGGTGCAGCAATTGTTGGTGCAGGAAGGCGAGCGAGTGGAAGCCGGGCAGCCTTTGCTCGAGTTAACCATGCAACATTTTTCATCAGAACACTCTGAGTTGAATGCTTCCTTGCAGCAGGAGCTGGCTGCTATTTTGGCCAATCTGGAACAGCAAAAACAGCAGGAAATCGACCGTCAGCGTATACGTCTGCAGGAGGTGGCTGAACGCATTGCCAGTGCGCAGCAACAGTTAAACCAGATTGAGCAGCAACAAAGGACCTTTCAGCAGCGGTTGGAACTTAACCAACATCTGGTCGAACAAATCTCCCAGTTATCCGGCACGGGCTTTATTTCCAACCTGGAATTGAGTCGCCAGCAAGATACCCTGCTTTCCCTGCAGCAGCAGGAGCAAGTTTTGCAAGGTCAGCAGCTGACACTGCAGGAGCAGCTAAAACAGCAGCAGAGTTTGCAACAACAACTACCACTAGACCATCAGGCCACTTTGGGTCAGTTGGACAATCAAATTTCAGAGCTACGCAACCAACGGACCCGGCTGCAGCATGAACAGCGTAGTGTGATCACCGCGCCCAAGGCCGGCGTAGTCAGTGGCATTTTACCCAGGCAGGGCCATTTTATGAGTGCTGGCAGTATCGTGCTGAGCATACTGCCCCAAGGCGCAGAGCTGGAAGCCATTGTTTATGTGCCCACGCGGGCAATCAGCTTCATTGATACTGGTCAGGAGGTTCGATTGCGCTTCCATGCTTTTCCGTACGAGCGTTTTGGGGTACAGCAAGGGCAGGTACATGAAATCAGCCAAACGGTGCTCTTACCTGATGAAGTCACGGATATGCAGTTGACGGAACCAAGTTATCGGGTTCGGGTAAGGCTGAGTGAGCAACAGATACTGGCGTACAACCGAGAGCTACCGCTGCGAGCCGGCATGACGCTGGACGGCGATATTATTACCGAGCGTCGCAGCTTGCTGCAATGGTTGTTTGATCCGATATACAGCCTTAAAGGACAGTTGTAATGCAGGCCATGACCGAGAAACTGACATTCTGGCAGCGAAGCAGCCTGCCAATGGTCCATCAAACCGAAGCGGCGGAGTGTGGGCTTGCCTGCATGGCAATGGTGGCCGGTTTTCATGGTTACCAAGCTAGCCTGAATGAATTACGGCAAAAGTTTTCGCTGTCGATTGAAGGCTGTACTTTGCTTGATCTGATGAATTTTGCTGAGAAGCTACAGCTGTCCAGCAGGCCGCTTAGAATTGAACTGGATGATCTGGCTGCGCTGAAAACACCCTGCATTTTGCACTGGGACTTAAATCACTTTGTCGTTCTGAGGTCCGCTCGGGGTGGTCAGGTTGTGATCCATGATCCTGCGATGGGCTTGCGCAAGTTAACGTGGGAAGAGGCCAGTAAACACTTTACCGGGATAGCACTCGAGCTGCTGCCGACCAATGAGTTTTCGCTAAAGCAGGGCCAGACTCGTTTGGGACTATCGAATTTCTGGTCAAAAATTACTGGCCTGAAGCGTTCCCTGGTATTGCTGTTTACCCTGTCGATTCTGCTGCAGGTGTTTACCTTGGTAGCGCCCTATTACATGCAGTTGGTGGTGGATGATGTCATTCTGACCAGTGATACCAGCTTACTTCTGGTGCTTGCTTTAGGTTTTGCCTTGGTGCTGCTGTTTGAAGTGGCGACCAGCGCCGTGCGTGGTTTTGTGTTGCTGCACTTTGGCAGCCTGCTTAATATTCAGATGGCAGGCAATTTATTTCATCATCTCATTCGTCTCCCTCTGAGTTACTTTGAAAAGCGCCATATGGGCGATGTGGTCTCCCGTTTTGGCTCTTTGCGTCAGGTGCGGGAATTGTTAACTACAGGAGTGATCGAAGCCATCATCGATGGCCTGATGGCGATAGCGATTTTGGCGGTGATCCTGCTGTATAGTCCCATGCTTAGCCTGGTGGTGTTGGCTGCAGTGTTGCTGTATGCCGGTTTTCGGTTGGCGATGTATCGCTCTTTGCGTGCGGTGTCTGAGCAAGAGATTCTGGCTCAGGCTAAGGAAAACTCCAACTTTATGGAGACGGTGCGCGGCATTCAAACCATCAAGCTGTTTGGCTCTGAGGCCAAACGCGAGGGGCTATGGCAGAACCACTTTATCGATGCGACCAACCAGTCCATTCGCCTTGGGGTCTTCAACATTTCTTACCAAACCGTCAACCGCCTGCTCTTTGGCCTTGAGAATATTTTGGTGGTCTATCTGGCTGCACGGCTAGTACTGGCAGGTGGTTTTAGTACCGGTATGTTGTTTGCTTTTATGGCGTATAAAAGCCAGTTTATGGATCGGATGGCACGACTGGTGGAAAAGATGATTCAATTCCGTATGCTCAGCCTGCATTTTGAGCGTTTGGGTGATATTGCCCTGACGAGTAAAGAGCAGGTCCACCCAGAGCAAGAGCGTGAACCGCGCTTGCTGGATGGGCGGCTGGAGCTTCGAAGCATTAGCTTTTCCTACAGTGATGTGACCAAGCCGGTACTGCAGGATACTAACCTAGTGATTGAACCCGGTGAGTCGGTCGCTTTGGTTGGCCCTTCGGGTTGCGGTAAAACCACCCTCATGAAAGTGATGCTGGGTTTGTTGCAGCCAAGCCAAGGGGAAGTGCTGGTGGATGGCATACCGCTACCGCAGTTGGGGCTTGCCAATTACCGGCGTCAGATTGCTGCGGTAATGCAGGATGATCAGCTGTTATCCGGCTCCATTCGCGATAATATCGTGTTCTTTGAAGAACAATTTGATATGCGCCGGGTGGTGGAGTGCGCTCAGATGGCCGCAGTGCACCAGGACATCGAACAGATGCCAATGGGCTACAACAGCTTGATCGGCGATATGGGGTCGGCGCTGTCCGGTGGTCAGAAACAACGCATTTTGCTGGCCAGAGCACTGTATCGGCAACCACGGATCCTGTTTATGGATGAAGCCACCAGTCACCTGGATACCAAAACTGAATCCTTTGTCAGCAAAGCCATTCAGCAGCTGAATATCACCCGGGTGGTTATAGCCCACCGGCCTGAGACGATTGCTTCGGTGGATCGAGTCGTTGAGCTGAAATCAATGATATGAAGTTGATGCTTCATGTGGTTTAACTTGATCGGGTACGGTCAACTATTGAGCTAGCCTATTGATTGCTGTATCAGAGCCATCTTTAGTTTTATGCGACTTAGCAGGCTGCGTCTACTAGTTTAGGCATATCCAGATTACTGTCGCCTAGAGCTGCGCCACTTTTGCTAAAAAAAACTGGCGCAGTTTTGTCAACTGCGCCATAATTGCGCCATGTTTAGGTTGCA
>NZ_JAFIFQ010000125.1 GCF_020831925.1 Alkalimonas sp. | reverse complement strand
AAACAGGCCGCTTAAAACGGTCAATGGTGACAACTATCTTGAAAAACGCCGCATCCGTAATGAGTTTATTTATACGTTTAAGTGTTTTCTTGTCTTGCGTCTGCCAATAAACATAATCATTCCAAGATTCATCAGTCCAAGATAATAAACGACTACTCATCGATTAAATCTCTTTGGCTCACCTTACCCGCTTTAAACTGAGCAATTGAACGATGTAAGTGCTCAGCATTTGCCGGAGAACGAAGCAAATGAACCGTTTCCATTAAGCTATTGTAATAATCTAGTGACATAACAACCGCATCTTCAGAATCACGACGCGTGATCACGGTTGTATCTGCGTCATTAACAACAGCATCCAAAACGCTCTTCAAGCTATTTCTAGCTTCGGTAAAAGATACAATTCTCATAAAACCTCCACATGTACGTTTAATGAGACAAGTATATGACTAAAAAACCAACTTGTACAGCTAATGGAACATGCGAACTTGTAAGCAGCTAACGCTTCAATCAGCCGACACGTTAGTGGTCGGCTGTATTGATTTGTTAGCCACCATTTGCTGCATCGATTTCCTCATCTCCGTCATTAACGGGTATGGATAATTATCAATATCATTTGATGCGGTAAGTATGAACAAGTCAATGTCAGGGTAATAGTGGAAAGTTGCAAACGAGTAGCCATTCGAGCCATCGTGCCAAATACTTGTAAACTCTTCAGGGGGGCTTGAAATTACCCAGCCGTAACCGTAGTAATCTATCTTACTTGGGGTTTCAGCAATATGTGGATGAAGCATTTGTGCCCACGAGGCCGCACTTAAAATCTGTCCAGAACGAAGGGCCAAGTACCACGCGTGCATATCTTGAGCTGTGGAGAGAAAGTGCCCGGAGCCTTCACCCCAACGCCTACCTGGTTTTTCACGTAGATGTTGCAAAGGATCGCCAACACTCCGACTTGCAGCCTGTATCCTGAACAGCCATTGCAGCCAGTTTTGGTCTGCGCCGTAATTTATGGCAAGTCTTTCTTGCGGTACATTCAACAGTCGATACCCTGTTTCTGTTAAGCCCGCCGGTAACAGGATATTTTGGTGAATGTAAGCCTCCCAGTTTTGGCCTGATGCAATTTCAATCAGCTGAGCCAACAAGCTGAAACCTATATTCGAATAGTGATAGGCTTCGCCTGGGGTGGATACTAATTTCAGTTTAAGTACTTGAGAAATATAAGCGTCAATGTCTATAACATCGTACTCTCGGAAGCGCCGCGGTGGGTTCACCGGCAATCCAGAGGAATTGGTAAGTAAATGATGGATCGTGATATTCTTTTTATCAGCAGGAACATCTGGAAAGTAGTTATCGATTGTAGCGGAGAGTGATAACTTCCCTTGCTCTACTAACAACATAATGGCCGTTGCGGTAAATTGCTTGGTCACTGAGCCAATATCAAAAACGGTGTGCTCATCAAAAGCGCGCTGATTTTCTCTGTCCGCGAAGCCAAAGCTTTGATGAAAAATAATGGCATCAGAGTTTGCGACGAATACCGTTCCGGAAAACGCTGATTGCTCAAGTTTTTGCTGCCAATGCTGCAAAGGTTCTGCCGCCGATAGCTGTAAAGCGACTAGTAGTGACCAGACACCGGCAAAAGCCATGCGAAATTTAAGTCTTACCCCAGTTGTTTTCAAAATTACCTATCCTTGTTGTGGCTAACGCCCGCCACAAACGCGTGCAACTTGTTGCGAGTCGAGCGCCCAACGGGCGCGTTTTTGATGGCGTTTGTTATATGCCTACTGGGCATTGAAAAAAGAAATTGTTGCAATAGCCGCAACCAAAACGATTAAACCAGTACCTATACAAACATTTTTATTATGTTGCCGCGATGCGGGGTACTTACCAAAGCTGAATACCTTTAACGTCAAGTAGCCACAACCATGGACAAAAAACTCAATAAAACCGTAAATAATTATCCATTTAGCAAGTGCAAGGAAACTTCTGCCAACAATCTCAATGATTTCACTCATCCCCGATTAATTCCTCTAGCATATAACGCCCAAATTTAGCGCGGAAAGCCGCGCAGCGGGTTGACGTCGCAGCCAGCGATTTTTGCTGGCGATAAAATTTGTTTGTTATGCGCCTTGCTCACAACCCCACTTAATACCATAATTAGGTAACTTTTGGTATCCGGAGAGCTGCACATGGCAAAGAACACAAGTATAACTATTGGAGAACACTTTGAGGGCTTTATTGCAAGCCAGATCCAAAGTGGGCGTTACGGCTCAGCGAGTGAAGTCATTCGCTCAGC
>NZ_JAFIFQ010000052.1 GCF_020831925.1 Alkalimonas sp. | reverse complement strand
TGGCAACTGCCAGTAAGCCACCTGGTAATAGTGCTTGAGCAAGGCTGCATTTAACGCCTGTACTGCATCCGGTTGACTGAAATCGATGGTGGGCTCGCCTGCCGGATTAAGACGCAGGTGCTGTTGCAACGGTGGGAAATCCCGGCTTAGCCGGGCCAAATCATAACGCCCCTGATGTGGGTTGCGTGGGTGCAGTTGGGCTGGTTTGGTCATAATCATCACGGCTATTTATCTGGCGGCAGTTTACGTGATTCAGAGGGCGCTGGCGAGCTGTTGCACGCCAGCAGCCTTGCCCTATCAACGTACCAAATGCCACTGGGTCTGGCGG
Organism: Alkalimonas sp.; assembly: GCF_020831925.1. Taxonomy (GTDB): domain Bacteria; phylum Pseudomonadota; class Gammaproteobacteria; order Enterobacterales; family Alteromonadaceae; genus Alkalimonas. Next base: position 20,577 of record NZ_JAFIFQ010000052.1, on the reverse strand, counting down.
CCAGCCAGATAAATGACCCGCTGCCCATCAAAGTAAGCACTTTGTTCCAGCATAATCTGAATGGTTTGATTGCCCCACTCGGGCAACCGTTGTTTGATATTGCCTTCAATGGCGTAAGCGGTATTGGCATACAGCGGCCAGTCTCCGTTTACTGCTGTTGGCCCTTGGTTATCCCACATGCCAATGGTGGGGCCAGGTGCGTGGCCAAAAAAACCAATCGGGTGGGTGTAGGTACTGCTATGCAAGCCAGCCTCCTTGCTGGCTGCCTGGGTTGCCGCCAGGATTTGATTGCCGGTGCGGCCGGTTTTAAACTCAGCGGTGAGGATATCCTGCCAGCGATTGCCTTGGCGTAGTGCATCGCGTAGACCTTGCGGTGCCTCGGTTTCATCCAGTTTCAGGACATAGGCCATTTCCTGGGTATCGGTACACATCTTTAAGTAGCAGATCCCTACATCGGTATGCAGCACATCGCCCCGTTGAATCACCCCTTGGTTTACGCTGCAAAACGGCTGCTCATCGGTGCAGGTTTCACCCTGGCGCTGAAAAGTTACATAGGGCATAAACCAAATGGGGAGATCTAAGTCTTCAAAGCGCTGGCGCAAGTACCAGGCGACATCGTCGGTGGTGGTAACACCGGGCGTAATAACCCGGGAACTAAAGCCCTCTGCAATGACCCCGCGGGCCAATGACACCGCATGCGCGTAAACACTAAGCTCGGCCTCGGTTCGGGTTTCCAGCCAGCGCACCACCAGGTTTTCGGCCGGTTCCAGCCGCTGCTGGTACTGCTGCGGCAAAACAGCGAGCAACCGCTCATGCATCCCCTTGGTCAGGCCATCGGCTTCTGGCCAATGGGTCGAGACATTGATACCGATGCGCTTGGGGTCTTTTGCCACAATAAGATCGGCCAGGGCCTGCCACTGCTCATCCAAATCGCCGCCAGACCAGGCAGACTCATAAGGTGCGCCAAACGGATAGGTATTTACCGATAACTTTTCCACCTGACCATCCGCCAGCCGGTTAAAGATCAGCATGGTGGTCCGTCGTGCTGCGAAGGTGGGCTGGGGCACCAGGCTAAAGAATACCGGGTCTTCCACGTATTCACGATTGATCACCAACCACATATCCAGCTCTGTTTCTGCCATCAGTGCTGGTAGCAGGCTGGTTAAGCGCTCGTTGAGCATGGCATTTTCTGGCGCAATGCGTTCGCGGTGGGGCAGTACACTAAACTGCTCAGCAGAGTGAATGACCCGCCCTTGATCGGGTTCTGCGTCGTTAGCCAAAGCGTGACCAGTCAATAAGGCGACAAGCAATAGGGATGAGCAGAAGCTTCGGGAGCAATGGAGCAAAGCCATAAAGAGTCCTTGGTGAAAAGTGCCTGCTACTACCATATAAGTTTTGGGTGAAAAACACCATCAACACCTGGCTCAATGGTCATCAACTCCGGTACCGCTCTGGTAATGCGACACTTTGTCGCATTACCTTGCAAGTTATAAGCACCTAACATAGACGGTATCCTTTGTTGCTGCTCAGCGACCCCAGTTTGCTGGCTGTGTTTTTGGTGAATTTTTTATGGCGACTACTGTTTCCTTGCATCACTTTACCCTAGCCCCACTGACGCTGGCCATCTGTCTTGGTTGCCTTATGGCCAATCCGGCTTCTGCCTTCGACCAGGACATTGAGCGTATTCGTGTTGAAGGCCAACAGCCGTTGCGCGGCACGCAGCAGCAACAACTTGATGCAGCCGCCATTCGAAAGCAGGCCGCCGCCACCAGCGATACCGCCAGCTTGCTGGCCATGTTGGCAGGGGTTAGTGTGCAGCAGGCTGGTGCTGTGTCTGGTTTGCCGGTGATCCGGGGGCTGGCTGATGACCGACTGCGGGTGAAAGTGGATGGCATGGATCTGATTGCGGCCTGCCCAAATCACATGAACCCGCCGCTGTCGTACATGGCGCCTACCGATGTGGGGCGCATCATGGTCTTTGCCGGGATCAGTCCGGTCAGTCTGGGCGGTGACAGCATTGGCGGTAGCATCATCAGTGAGTCCAAAGCACCGGTATTTACCGCTGAAGCCAGCGTTACCGGGGAAATCGGATCTTTTTACCGCAGCAACAATCAGGCCCGGGGGGCCAACATCAAGCTGGATTACAGCAGCGCGGCACTCTTTGCCGGTTACAGCGGCAACTGGAGCCGGGGGAATAATTACCGCGCTGCCGCCAACTTCAAAGAGCAGGCAGCCACTGGCAGACCCAGCCACAGCCTGCCGCTGGACGAAGTTGGTTCCAGCGCATTTGAAACACAGAATCACAGCCTGCGGCTGGCGCTCACCACCCGGCAGGATCTGTTCGATCTGCAGCTGGGCTACCAGAATATGCCCAGCCAGTTGTACCCAAACCAACGGATGGACTTGCTGGATAATCAGCAGCAGCGCATCAACCTGAGCTGGCAACGCAACACCGCTTGGGGGCACTGGCACAGCCGGCTATACCATGAAAGCGTCGAGCACTTTATGGACTTTGGACCAGATCGGCAATTTTGGTATGGCAGTAATGCCATCGGCGGCCATCCTTGTGATCCCATTCGTTTTCATGGTGATCCCAATGGCACCTGCGCTGCCGGTATGCCAATGCACTCCGATGCCGATACGCTGGGTTTCCGGCTAAGTGCCGAGTTTGAGCGCTCCGCTACCGATAGCATTCGCCTGGGTGTTGAGTACCAGCAGTTCCGGCTGGACGACTATTGGACTGCATCCGGTGGCGGCATGGGGCCGGGCACCTTTTTGAACATCAATCATGGCAAACGCGATCGCCGGGCCTTCTTTGCCGAACATGAGTTGCAAGCTTCCGCAGACTGGGTGCTGCTGTATGGGATCCGGCTGGAGTCGGTGCTGCGTGATGCCAGCCCGGTGCAAGGCTACTCTACTGCGATGAATGCGCCTGGCATGCAAGGGATGAATGCGGCCGCCTTTAATCAAGCCGAGCGTCGTATAACCGACAGCAACCTGGATCTGACGGTGCTTAGCCGGTATGCCCTGAGCCGAAACTGGCAACTGGAGCTGGGTGCCGCCCAAAAAGTGCGCAGCCCTAATTTGTACGAAACCTACCCCTGGTCGTTCTGGCCCATGGCCGCTTCCATGAACAATCTGGTAGGCGATGGCAATGGCTATGTCGGTAACCTGGCGCTGAAACCTGAAAAAGCCCATACCGTCTCGGCCAGTTTGAACTGGTTAAGCGACAACCAGCTGCATCAGGTGAGTTTTAATGCCTACCATACCCGGGTGAAAGACTTCATCGATGCAGCTGCTACCAACGGCGGTTGGCAAGCCGGGCAGTTTAATGTGCTGCAGTACCAAAACCAGGCAGCACGCCTGCAGGGATTGGACTTCACCGCAGCCACTCAGTTGGCAGCCAATGCCAGTGGCCTGTGGCAACTGCATGGCAACATCAGCTATCTGGATGCGAAAAATACCGACACGCAAGATGGCCTTTACCAAACGCTGCCATGGCAAGCTCGCTTTAGCCTGCAGCAGCAATTGGCCGGCTGGGACAACAGCCTGGAGTGGCAGCTGGTCTCGGGCAAGCAGCGCCTATCCAGCATTCGCAATGAAATCGATACCGCCGGTTATGGCCTGCTCAACCTTCGGTTTAGCCACAGCTGGCAAGCGCTGCGGCTGGATCTTGGGGTAGAAAACCTGCTGAACAAATTTTACACCTTACCGGCAGGTGGCAGCTATGTCGGTCAGGGCACCACCATGTCGTTGAATGGGATTCCTTTTGGCATTGGTGTGCCCGGTATGGGGCGTTCAGTCTATGCCGGTATACAGCTGAGTTTTTAGCAACTAAAAAAGCGCAGGCCTCAGGCCTGCGCTGGATAGCTGGCATCCTACCAGCTGCGCTTCTGTGTTGTTCAACCAACATTCTGAATGCTTAGTTTAAGATTTCAGAATGGTGCTCTGTTTAAAAGGTTGCACGAACACCGGCAAAGACGCGACGACCAAAGTGGTTGATTCTGAAAGGAACACCGTCATCACCCACCTCTGCTTTGGCTTTTGCATCGCCAAGGTTTACCACTTGCAGCATGGCGGTAAAATTCTGATTGATCCTGTATGAGATATTGGTATCAATCTGGCCATAGCCGCTTTGGTACCAGCGGTGCTCGCCAATAATACCTGCGTAGTAACGATCTCGGTAGTTGTAGGAAATCCGGGCCGACCAATCTCCTTGATCGTAATAAACCGTGGCGTTGTAGGTGTGGCGTGAGTTGTTGGGTAACTCTTTGCCTTCTTCATTCATTTTGGCATTGGCATAGGTATAGTTGGCCAGGACACCAAAGCCATTGCCGAAGTTATGCTGCAGGTTTAACTCGATGCCCTGATTCACTCCACCTTCGGTGTTCACAGGGGTACGCAGGTTGTACTCATCCAGATTGCCTGCTTCATCGGGCAGCATCACCGGGAAATACTGCTCATCAATGTAAGAGCTTATATCCTTGTAGAAATAAGCAATGGATACGATGGAGGCGCGGGTGAAATAGTATTCAGCAGATAGATCGTATTGATTGGCGCGGTACGGATCTAAATGCGGATTCCCCTGAAACCCCGGGTTAGGTGGATTGTGGAATGCCGTTTTTCTGTAGCCGCGACGGCTGGTTAATAAGTCATAATCTGGCCGTGATATGACTTTTGCAGCGGCAAAGCGCACAATTAAATCATCCGCCAGGCTGTAATTCAGGTTCAGGCTTGGCAAGATATCGTCGTAGCTTCGCTCCACCACTACAGGGGTCCAGATCCAGGACTCGGGAGCCCATGGGAATTGCATCCAAAAATCGAAGCCTTCACTGGTTTGTTCTGTGCGGGCATAGCGTACACCGATGTTGCCGCGTAATTTATCGACAGAGAAATTACCTTGCAGGTATGCATTGCCGATGTTTTCTGTCAGGTCGAACGCGTACTCCATGTGATCGTACTCACGCAGTGGCGTGGTGTCCTCGGTCCATTGCTGCCATGCTGCATGATTAAATTGATACAGAGCGTGTTGCTCGTTACCCTGAGCGAAAAAGTCTTGGATTAAGCTGCCGTTGGTAAATTGATTCAGTCGGGCTGCACCAAGATCGTTCGGATGCCAGACTACTTTAAACAAGCCTGACGTTTTGTTATGGGCACGGTACTTCACCCCTGCATCAATGGAGGTAAACCAATCACCGTTTAACGCATAATTCAGGTCTGCTTGAAAGTAGCTTTCTTTTTGCGCGTTGGAAATCAGGTTGCGATGGGTGTAGAGACCATTGTAATCCGCTGGCATTAAGGTATCGTCAAAGCGATAGCTGACGTCGCCACCGACAATGCTGAAATCGGCTTCAGCAGCGGCCTGAAATTCTACCTGGTCATCTTTGATGTCCCCTTTGGCCCTAGTAAAACCAGCTTGGAACGAGAGTGTATAGTTGTCGGCTTTGTAGGTGGCTTGCAAATCATGCACCCGGGTTTGGTAACCCCCCAAGTGATAATTGGCGGTGTATAAGGCTTCTTTTTGCCAGTTACCATCATTGGCGTTTGGAAAAACTCTGCCGCTGGTAATAAGACTTCCTGCCAGGTTACTGAACTGAATATCATTTGGGCTACCAATCAGATAAGCGCCATTGGCAACCGAGAAATTTTCTTGATCAACCTTAGAGTATAAGTTGTTGAATATGAAAGACCAGGAGTCAGTTGGTGCAAACTGGAAGGCTGCGGTCAAGGTGGTGAGATCTTGTGCCGACTCATAACGCGAGGCACGCGCTTCTGCTGGGGCAAAATAGGTCATGTCATCGCGAACAACCCGGCTTAGGCCTCTGGTGAATTTGCTATCGCGCTGGATATTGTTTTCTTTGTAGACGGCACTGAAATTAAAGCCAAAGTCTTCGTTTTCATCCTTCCAGGAATAAAAGCCAGACAACAGTGGGCTGGTCTTATTGCTGGTGTCTTGATAGGCCATTCTGGCAGATACTGCTAAGAAGTTCCGCTCCATTTCCAGCGGTTTCCGGGTTCTTACAATGACCGTGCCGCCCAGTGAGCCCTCATCAATTTTGGCTTGAGCTGATTTATGCACTTCCAGCGTTTGTATCACTTCAGAAGGCAGTAAGGAATAATTAAAGCCGCGCGACGGTGTCAGGATAGATGTTGAAGCAGTTGCCGAAGCAACATTCTGACCATTCAGCAAGGTAAGATTCAAGTGCGGCGCTGTTCCCCGAATACTGACTCGGTCACTTTCACCATCGCTTCGTTCTACTTGAACGCCGCTGATCCGAGCCAGTGAGTCTGCAACCGTTTGATCTGGAAACTTACCCACATCCTCTGCTGTAACTGCGTCAACAATGGTATCTGAAAATCGTTTGATGTTCAGGTTGCGCTCTTGCGAAGCCGCAAAACCTCGTACCTGAATACGCTCAACGTCTTCCTCTTCAGTTGAATCAACCTCGGCAGCCAGGCTAGAGCAGGCAAAGATGACGGATGCACTTAAAACGGAAATTTTGAAAATTTTTGATCGATGCATAGTGTTATCCCTGTTTTGCTATGTTATATGATAAATAATAGATTACTTACCATGGTTATTTTAATGAATAATTGATTATTTTTCGCTCGCTGTCAAATGATACAGCAAGTTTTTTTGATCAGAATTTGTACTTAACTGCTGTAATATTGCTTCGTCTTCTGGTTCTTTGGGGGGGGCTAGTAGTGCGATGAGAGGCTTACACCTTCCAGAACCACCCCTTTTGGTACATCCAGTGCATCACCAGGTAGGACATAGCCAAAAAAAGCAGGGCATACGCCAGTGAGCCGTTGTAATTGCCAAACAGAGGTTGCAACAGGTCGTTATAGAGCAGGCTTTGCAGCGATCGATCGCCCAGTGGCACCAGGCTGAACAGGCGAGCCATAACGCCAGCAAACATAAAAAATGCGATGGCATTGGCTCCAAAGACCACAAAAGGTGCTGTCCAACGGCGGTAATTGCGCAAATCGATCAGCCACAAACAAATGGCCATCACGACTAGCGCAAAGCCGGTACTTAGCAGCACATAGCTTGGGGTCCAAAGCGGTTTGTTGATTGGCAAGATCGGGGCAAGCAGGTGAGCCATTGCAATCAGGAGTAGACCAAAGCCCGCCATCACCAGTACTTTGCGCCCTAAGCAGGCATTGTTTTTCAAGAACTGGGCCGCGAGCACACCGGTCAGGCAGCTGCTGATTGCCGGTAGGGTGCTGAGCAGCCCTTCGGGATCAGAGGCAAAAGGTCGGCTGTTGCTGGCGTAAAGGTGCATAGACCCAAAGACCAGCTGATCAAGCCAGGCCGCCAGATTATTGCCGGGCAGTAATTCGCCTTGATAACGCATGCCATTAGCATCGCTGTAGGGGAACCAAAGCAGCAGCACGCTGTAGAGTAGGCAAAGCCCGATCGCCCAGCTCAGATAATGCCGCTTGGGGCAATAAAGTACAATCAGCAGGGTGGCGAAATAGACAACTCCAAGTCGTTGCAATACGCCGGGGATACGCATTTCCAGGAATCGATCGCTTAACCAGTTAAAGGATGGATCACGAAAGTTGTAGTAAAACAATGCCAGAAACCAACCCAGCAGAATCAGCTTTACCATGCGTTTTGCACCATGCCTTACCAGTTCGGCGTTGGTAGTCCCCCGTGCTTGCTGCGTCCCAATCGAAAGCAGGATAGAGACCCCAACAATAAATACGAAAAAAGGAAATATCAGATCCGTCGGTGTCCAGCCATGCCATTCGGCATGTTTCAGAGGAGCATAGATGGATGCCCAGCTGCCGGGGTTATTCACCAGAATCATGGCGGTGATGGTCAAGCCACGAAAAGCATCAATTGCCAATAACCGATCTGCTGGCAGGGCCGACAAAATACCATCGGCATAGCACTTCAAGTAGTGAAACATCCTTTTCCCTCTTAGTGCATGCGCACTGGCAACTGGCCCTCGGGCTCTGATATCCCGGTCAGGGCACGTGCCAGAGCCGCAAACGCCGGTCCCGTGACTAGGGTGCGGCCATCGATCTGCACTTGATGTGTATTGTAGCCATACACAGCCAGCACTGTATCGGCTTCGTCAGCCAGCAGTGGGATGTCGTAAGGCGTGCGCAAACTGACAAAGAAGACAGGTTTATCGGCTGCTTTTGCCTGGTGGATCAATTGCGGTATCAACACTTGCTGTTGCTGTGGGCTTAACTGCTCGCCCGTAGTATTCTGATCATACATGCCGCCAAACTCGACCAAACTGGCGGCAGGGGTAATGCTACCAACAACTACCGCTTCTACTGCCTGCAATTGCGTGCTGAATGCACCGGCATGATAATCATCCATCGACAAACAACGGCTACTCAAAGCATACCGGGCCAGGCTTAATTCGTGTTGCAGCGCCATACAACCCGATTGCTCGGGCATCACTAACAAGAGTTCTTGAACTTGATCATGCAGTAGTTGGGTTGTGCCACGGACCAAGGTAACTGAAGCGTCGGTCAATTGTTGTTCGATAAGTCGATGTTGTGGGTTGCCAAGCAGTTGCTTGGCAGCTGTGATGGCTTGCTTCGTATTCACTTTGAAAGCCTTTGCCAGTTGGTAGTGTTGTTTGTAGTGACGAATGCGCGCTGCTGATTGCTGGATTTCACTGGCTGAGAGTTCGCCCTGCCTGACTGCATCCACCACAGCGTCGATAAGCTTTTCTAGGCCGCTCAGATCGTCCGGATGGTGCAGACGCAGTGGCATCAGCGCTATATCGGCACCGGCCCGGAATGTTTCAATCAATGCTTGCTCTGGGCTAAAAAAGTGGCTGATCCCCGCCATATCGAGCGCGTCGGTAATAACCAGCCCCTGGAATCCCATTTCGGTACGCAACAGATCGGTCAGAATAGCGCGGGATAATGTCGCGGGGCGGTATTGATGGTTTCCCTGTGTATCCATCAGCTTGCTGTCATCCAGAGCGGGGAACTGAATATGGGCGGTCATCACCATGGCCGGCTCCCCATGGTTGATGCTGTGCCGGAAGGGGAGTAGTTCTACAGCCTCAATACGCTCTCGCTGGTGACTGACTTTGGGTAAACCATGATGACTATCGACATGGGTATCGCCATGGCCTGGAAAGTGCTTTAAGGTCGCCAGAATTCCTTGTTGTTGCATTCCAGTCAGTTGAGCCAGACCAAGTTCGGCTACCCGCTGTGGATCTTCACCGTAAGAGCGAACATTGATCACTGGGTTATCACGGTTGTTGTTGACATCCACGGTGGGGGCAAAGTTCAGGTTAATGCCCAATGCTTTGAGTTCAGCCCCAATCACAGTGCCGCTCTGCTTAGCAAAGTGGGTGCCATAGACCGGATACGTGGCACCAATAGCCATATTGCCAGTAAATGCTGTGGTGTATTCACGGGGAGTCCTGAAAACGCGCCCTCCTTCCTGATCAATACCGATAAACAAGGGGTGCTGCGCACTGCTTTGCCGCGCTGCGTGTTGCAGATTTTGGGTGAGTCGAATGATTTGCTCGGTGCTGTGCAGGTTTTCGCGGAAAAGGATGACACCGCCAAGATTGTGCTGGCGGATGAGCGCTCCAATTTCATCGGGAAGTGTTGTGACCGGCGTTCGGCAGCGCTCTGGTACGGTACCATCGTTGCAGAAATAACGAATATCGATCATCAGCTTTTGCGCGATATCTTCGCGCAACTGGGCGTCGGTGTATGGTTTGCTGCATGCTTTCAGCAGCAACAGCGGAAATAGTACTAAGGCGCATAAAGTGTGTGCTGAACATCTAAAAAAATCAGTGCGTTTCAAGGGCCCCTCCAGACGATATTAAAGCGAATCAATCATCTTGTTGTTTGACTTCTACTTGACTTGAGTAATCATTTATTCTTTAATTTGTCTGAAATATAGTATAAAAGATTGCGGAAGTACACCCAGCACAAGGCAAAATGCTCATGACGTCACAATTCCTATGGCCAGATTGGTTGGCATTTTTCATGTATTTCGCAGTCATGTCGTTGACTGGCTGGTACTTTAGTCGGCGTCAATCGGGCAATACCAGAGACTATTTCCTTGCGGGCAATTCGATGCCTGTCTGGATGGTTGCGGTGTCCGTTTTGGCCACTGCGCAGTCCGCTGCCACCTTTTTGGGTGGCCCCGATCAAGGCTTTCGGGGGGATTTCAGTTATTTAATGACCAATATTGGCGCTTTCATTGCTGCCTATGTGGTGGCCGTTGCGTTGATTCCTCGTTTTTATCAGTACAAAGTGGGCACTGTGTATGAGCTGCTGGAGCAACGCTTTGGCGCCCGTTCCAAAACACAAGCCAGTTCTCTGTATCTGTTTGGTCGTGTTTTCGCCAGTGGTGCCAGGCTCTATATGGCCGGGATCGCGGTTTCGATGATGTTGTTTGCTGACATCGCTGCTAGCAGTGTTATTTTTTCCATTGTGTTACTTGCCGCTGCTGGTCTCGCCTATTCCTTTGTTGGTGGGATCCGCTCAGTGATCTACAGCGATGTGATTCAGTGCATTGTTTATGTCACTGCCGCGCTTGCGGTGATTGCTTCCCTTCTGTACGCCATTCCTGCTGACTTTTCTCAGATCATTGATGCGCTTGCCAATCCTCATGACCGTGAGATGTCCAAGTTAACCTTATTTGATTTTCGGTTGGACTTTACCTCGGCAGGGGTTTTTACTTTTTGGTCCGCGCTGATTGGTTTTACCCTGTTGAATATTGCAGCCTTTGGTTTGGATCAGGACATTACCCAACGGATGCTGTCGTGCAAAGATGCGAAAAGCGGTTCCAAGGCATTACTGTGGTCCATTGTGATGGTGATTCCGGTGATGCTGATCTTTATTTTTATTGGCATGTTGCTGTACGTCTTTTATCTGCGTCCCGATTTGATGTTGGCTGCGGGGGGGGGCACCATGTCCGATAGTTTCTCCGGTGAAAAAATTACCGTATTTATGTCCTATGTTTTGCACGAAATGCCAACCGGTGTTCGTGGCCTAGTTACTGTTGGGGTGGTGGCAGCTGCATTATCCACCATCAACTCTGGTCTGAATGCCATGTCATCGGTGTTGGTGCAGGACATCTACCGGCCCTGGGTACAAAAGCATAAGCGGCAACGTACGGAAAAACATTACGTGACTGCGGGTCAGGCCGGCATGGTGATGAGTGCATTGGCGCTGTCTGTCATGGCTATTATTTGCTTTTACTGGCAAAAAAGCTCGGATATGCCGTTGTTGGCGTTCGCTCTGAGTGTGATGGTGTTTTCCTACAGTGGCTTACTGGGAGTGTATTTCACCGCTTTGTTTACCAACCGGGGCAGTAAAACCAGTGTGACTTGGGCATTTATTGCTGGCTTTTTGGTGCCGTTGGCATTGCAGCCATATACATTACAAGCTTACTTGCCTGAAAGCTGGAGCTTTGATATTGGCTTTACCTGGCAACTTTGCCTTGGCACGCTCATCGCTTTCATCATTTGCTTGGCGGGTAAACCCTGCCGCGCAACACAACAGCAATGGAATTTGCGTGAGCAAACAGCCTAAGCTGTTTGAGTATGGATGTTTGTACAATTACTCCCGTTATACACTGCGTGACAACGGGACCACAGATGCAAGGTAATGGTCGTGAAGAATTACATAGAACTGGCAGGTGAACTTGAGCAGTTGGTTTCGGAAAGCCGAAATCCAGATACGCACAATCTGGACGAGCTGGACTCATTGGCGCTGCTGCAGAAGATTAACGAGGAAGATCATCGAGTGGCTCCTGCCATTAAAGCGGTACTGCCGCAGGTTGCTGCCGCAGTGGAAAAGATAGTTGCCGCCTTCCAGCAAGGCGGGCGATTGGTTTATCTGGGAGCCGGTACCAGCGGCCGACTGGGGGTGCTGGATGCGGTTGAATGTCCGCCAACCTTCAGTGTTCCGGCTCAGCAGGTGATTGGTATTATTGCCGGGGGAGATTCGGCCATCCACAAAGCGGTGGAAGGTGCTGAAGATGATACCCAGCTGGGGATTGAAGACTTGCAGAACATTGATTTCAGTGCCAAAGATGTGTTGGTTGGCATCGCAGCAAGTGGCCGTACTCCTTACGTGATTCATGCATTAAACTATGCCAGGCAGTTAGGTGCTGCCACCATTTCGGTAACCTGCAACCCTGATTCTACTGTTACCCGAAGTGCTGAAATTGCCATTTGCCCAGTTGTTGGGCCGGAAGTCTTAACGGGCTCTACCCGTATGAAATCTGGCAGTGCGCAAAAAATGATACTCAATATGCTGACCACCGCTAGTATGATTCGTTGTGGCAAGGCCTACCAAAACCTGATGGTGGATGTCAGTGCCAGCAATGAAAAGCTGTATGCCCGAGCCGTCAGAATAGTGGCTGAAGCGACTGGTTGCACTTTGCAACAAGCAAGCCAGGCAGTGCAAAAAACCGGCCATCAAACCAAGCTTGCCATTTTGCATCTCGTCACCGGACTGGATGTCGACAAGGGACAAAAGTTACTCATTAAACATCAGGGGCGGTTACGTAGTGCCATACAGGAGGTCACTCATGGTTAAAATTTTCACAAGCTGTGTGCTGGTGTTGCTGATTGTAGCTTGCAGCCCACAGTCATCACAAACCGAGGCTGGGGCAACAACAGAGGCTGCACTGATATTGGGAGTGGAGCAAACCGAACGTTTTTTGCCCTTGCTGGCAGGCAAGCGGGTCGGGCTGGTGGTCAATCAAACCTCGATGCTGCAACAGCAACATCTGGTGGATTACTTAGTAAGCCAACAGATCACTGTGCAGCGTATTTTTGCCCCTGAGCATGGCTTTCGTGGCGATCACGACGCCGGTGCTCATGTTGCCGCTGGTGTGGATACTGCAACCGGCGTAGAAATTTATTCCATCTATGGTAGTTCGCGAAAGCCATCGGCAGCGGCCATGCACGACCTTGATGTGGTGCTGTTTGATATTCAGGATGTGGGTGCCCGCTTTTATACCTACATCAGCTCCATGCATTACATGATGGAAGCAGCCAGCGAGCACAGCATTCCTTTTGTTGTGTTGGACAGGCCAAACCCCAATGGCGAGTTTGTGGATGGGCCCATGCTGGATGAGCAATTCCGCTCTTTTGTTGGCATGCACCGTATTCCATTGTTGCACGGCATGACCATCGGTGAATTGGCCCAGATGATTCTGTCAGAAGGCTGGCTGAACACCGCGCATCCTTTGGAGTTGTACGTGGTGCCGATGCTGAATTACCGCCGGGATATGCGGTATGACCTGCCCGTTCGGCCCAGCCCCAACTTGCCGAATTACCAGTCCATTCGTGCCTATACCTCGCTGTGTTTTTTTGAGGCCACACCGGTCAGTGAAGGGCGTGGTACCGACTTCCCATTCCAGGTGATTGGGCACCCGACCTTGTATGTGGCCGATACTGAGCCGCCGTTTTCCTTTACGCCGCGCTCCATCCCTGGTGCCGCCAGCAACCCGAAGTTTAAAGACCAACAGGTGTTTGGCCAGGATCTGCGCCACGCCCCGGTAGAGGGGCTGGATTTAAGTTACTTGATCAGCTGGTATCAGGTGTTTGCAGCGGCTGGTGAGCCTTTTTTTACCTCGGCAGGCTTTATGGATAGACTGGCGGGTACGGATGCGCTGCGGCTGGCGATTGAACAAGGGTTGTCGGAAGCAGAAATCAAGGCGGGTTGGCAGGCCGATCTCGCTGCGTTCAAAGAACAACGGGCACCTTATTTGCTCTACCCTTAATACGGAACTTCGCTAAGGCAATGTCATGACCACCCAGCATCAGGCAGCGTTAAACGTCCGCTATTGCACTTTTAAACAGCAACTGGAAGCTTTGAGCGATGCGCCGGAGGTGTTTGCTGACTTGCCGCGGCGTATGGCGTACAGTGGCGATGCGAGCTTTTACTACTTGTTGCCACAGCTGGTGGTGCGTGCCAACAGCCTAGCGCAGGTGGTGGCGGTGTTGCAACTGGCCAGCGAAGCGCACATCGCCATTACCTTTCGTGCCGCTGGCACTAGTTTGTCCGGCCAAGCGATTTCGGATTCGGTCCTGCTGCTGTTGTCGGATGATTGGCAAGGGGCTAGGGTAATGGAGGATGGCGCCAGGATTTGGCTGCAGGCTGGCGTCATCGGCGCCAAAGCAAACCAACTGCTACTACCTTATAACCGGAAAATAGGCCCTGATCCCGCTTCCATCAATAGTTGCAAGATCGGCGGTATCGCGGCCAATAATGCCTCCGGTATGTGCTGCGGAGTCAAGCACAACAGCTACCATACGGTGGCAGAGATGACACTGGTACTGGCAGATGGTGGGGTGCTGGATAGCTCCTGCGCTCAAAGCGTTCAGGCATTTAAGCACAACTACCCTAACTTGTTGCAAGGCCTGGCCGATTTGGCGGCAGAAGTAAATGCCAATAGCGCGCTGCGCAGCCTGATCCGACACAAGTACCGGCTAAAGAACACTACCGGCTATGGCATCAATGCCCTGGTTGATTACCAGGAACCGCTGGAGATCCTAAAGCACCTGATGATTGGCTCTGAGGGAACGCTGGGGTTTATTGCCGATATAATCTATCAGACGGTGCCGCAGGAACCTTATCGGGCCAGCGGCTTTTTTGTGTTCGATAGCTTGCAAGCCTGCTGTGAAAGCGTTGCTTTGCTGCGGGGTTGTCCGGTAGAAGCGGTGGAGCTGCTGGATTATCGTGCCCTGCATAGCGTGGCCGATAAGCCTGCTATGCCGGAGATTGTCAGCCTGCCAGCCACGGCAGCCGCTTTATTGATTGAGGTGGCGGCCAGCAGCGACGAACAACTGCAGAGCCATCTTATTGAGGTTGAAGCCGTACTGGCCCAATACCGCTCCAGCATCCAACGTGAGGTTGGTTTTAGCTGCGATGCAAAGCGCAATGCCGCTTTGTGGACCATCCGTAAAGGCACTTTTCCAGCCGTCGGCGCCATTCGTGCCACCGGCACCACCGTGGTGATTGAAGATGTCGCCTTCCCGGTCGAGCGGTTGGCTGACGGGGTAGCCGCCTTACAGCAGTTGTTTGAGCGCTATGGGTACGATGAAGCCATTATTTTTGGCCATGCGCTGGAGGGGAATCTGCATTTTGTGTTTACCCAAGCTTTTGCCAGCGAAGAGCAAAAGCAGCGCTATGCCGATTTTATGGCCGATGTCAGCCAGCTGGTGGCGGTGGATTTTCAAGGCTCGTTAAAAGCAGAGCATGGTACGGGTCGCAATATGGCGCCTTTTGTTGCGCTGGAGTGGGGGGATGAGGCCTATCAGGTAATGCAGCGCATTAAGGCCTTGTTCGATCCGCTGAATATTCTAAATCCAGGCGTGATCCTGAACCAGGATGCGAAGGCGCACCTCACCCATTTAAAAGCCATGCCTGCAGTGGATGCTCAGATCGACAAGTGCATTGAGTGTGGTTTTTGTGAAACGGTCTGCCCGTCCAAAAACTACACCCTGACCCCAAGGCAACGTATCGCCATGCAGCGCCAGATGACGGCGCTGATAGGGCCCGCTCTGGCTGAGGTGCAAACAGCTTACCAACATGCGGGTATTGATAGCTGTGCCGCCACAGGGCTCTGTGCTAGCAGCTGTCCGGTAGGGATCAATACCGGCGATTACATCAAAACAGTGCGGGCCATTGCAAAACCGGCACCGAGGGCTGCTGGCTGGGTAGCCGAGCACTTTGCCACCAGCAGTCAACTGGCGCGCTTCGCATTAAATGGCCTAGGCATCGCCCGCAACTTGCTGGGGGAATCATCACTAGGCCGTATTTCGAGGGGCTTGCGCCGTATTAAATCGTCACTTCCTCAGTATTATGGTGCCTGGCCAAGAGGGGCCAAGGCCATCCAGGTTCCAACCAAGCCATCTGAACTCACTCCTGTCCTGTACTTCCCAAGCTGTGCCAATCGGATTTTTGCACCACAGCAACAGGCGCCTGATCAGCGTGATATAGCGACCGTGCTTTCCACGGTACTAGCGCGCGCTGGTTACCGCATGTTTGTTCCGGAAAACTTACCGGATCTCTGCTGCGGTCAACCTTGGGATAGCAAAGGCTGGTGTGATCTTGCCAGCCGAAAGCGCAGTGACACCATCCAGCAGTTGCAGCAGGCCATGGCGGGTAAGCCCTTGATGGTGCTCACCGATGCCTCACCTTGCGCCTTACAATTGCAAACAGGCCAACCCGAGTTTGAGCTTTTTGAACTGGCAGAGTTTTTGTACCAAAAGGTCTTGCCGCAACTCAGAGTGCATAAGCTGAAAGAGCCGGTATTATTGCACCTGACCTGCAGCAGTAAGCGCCGAGGCAGCGCCGACCAGTTACTGGCACTGACCGAAGCCTGTGCTGAAACCGTGGTGGTACCAGCAGATATCGAATGCTGCGGCTTTGCCGGTGATAAAGGTTTTGTGCTACCAGAGCTTAACGCACATGCGCTTAAAACTTTGAAGCAGCAAGTTCCCGCTGATTGTCAGCGTGGTTACAGCAACAGCCGTACCTGTGAGATAGGGCTAACTGAGCACAGTGGGCTACCATATCAATCGGTGCTGTATTTGTTGGAAGAAGTAAGCCGTTCAATGGATGAAAAATAATTTCTGATACTCTACAATGAGTGAACTTGGTGATAAATGATAAATAAAAATGTCTGTATTACATAAAATCAATGTCTTACGCGATTTATTTTCTCCGGGTGAGAAACGCTTAGCTGATTTTATTCTTTCCAACCCCGATCAAATACGTTACCTCTCCTCACGCACCCTAGCTGAAACGGTCGGAGTGAGCCAAGCCAGCGTGGTGAAGTTTACCCAGAAGCTGGGTAATAAAGGCTATACCGATTTTAAGTTTGCCTTAAGCGATAGTTTGCATGAAGACACCGAAAAGCCATCGGTCCAACTGCATGGGCAAATTTCGTTGGATGACAGCTTTGATGTTACTGCCGATAAGCTACTGGCCAGCAAAATTACCGTGCTGAATAATACCCGGGCCATCAATAGCCAGCAAACCTTCGAACAGGCTTGCCACCTGCTGTTGACTGCAAAACGCATTATGCTGTGCGGGATCGGTGCGTCGGCGTTAGTGGCCCGTGATTTAACATTAAAACTGCAGAAACTTGGGATGGCTGCCATCACCGAGAGCGATACTCATGTGCAGCTTGCCAATGTGGCAAATTACAGCACAGACGATTTATTGTTTGTGATCAGTGAGTCGGGTGAAACCCCAGAGGTTATTGCTACCGCCAGACAGGCCAGGGCGAATCAAGTACGGATTGTAAGTTTAACCGGCTATGGCAGTAACAGCATCATTCGTTTGGCGGATGTGTGCTTGCACACGGTCGCCGATGAAAATTCTGCCCGTTTATCCTCGATTTTGGCTCGTACGGCACAAGAGCTGGTGATCGATACATTATTTATTTTGCTAACACAGTCATCGGAGACAGGCCGGAAAATGCTGGAGGCCTCTAATCAGGCGCTGCTCGACTTTCGTGCTTCAGCCAGGTAGTTGCCGATGCAGCCGTCAGGCCTGCCTTACGTTGCAAGTACCGGATGGTGCAAATAGCTGCTCTGCCAGTATGCAGGCCCCATCGAGCGCATCCCCTAACGCTGGCCGCATTCGCTGCTGGATACTGGCAGGCAATAATGGTGCTGTTATATCTGCTAAACCACCAATCATCATAAGTGGTAACTTAGTATCCATGATACCTATCAAGCGGATGACGGCCTGAAGGTGCTGCTGCACCAAAGCCTGTGCCACCGTGCAGTGGTTTTGCAGCTGCCAAATTGCCGGCAAAAGAGCGGCGAAGTCGGTACTTTTGGCGGTTCGAAGCCAGCGCAAAATATCCGTGCGCTGCAGCCCCGCCATGCTGCCCAGATAGCGTCCGGTTGCAGATAATGCCTGGTTGCTATCCAGCTCCCATAAAAAAGCATGGATAGCGTGCAGACCAAACCTCGCTCCACTGCCTTCATCACCCGCCAGCAGCCCCCATCCGCCAATGAGTGTTTCTGTGCCTTGTTCATTTAGCTCCATAGCAACAGAGCCTGTGCCTAAGGCAACGACTGCAACCGGAGCTCCCTGATTCGCACCCCAAGCCGATGTTTTTGCATCACTGCAAATTTCAACCTGGGCAAAGTGGGGGTTTAATCGCTGCTGTGCTGTTTGGCACAAGCTATGTTCGCTTGCACCTGCCAGGCCGCACAACAGCGATACATCAGACAGCTTAATACCGGCCTGCTGTGCCAGTACCTCTGCTTGTTGCGCAATCACGTCAACCGCAGATTGCACGCCCAAGGATAGCGACGATGGGCCTCCCTGCGATTGCCAGGACTGTCCTGTCTGTGTGTTTACTAACCTGGCAACGGTTTTTGTGCCACCGCCATCCATACCCAGAATATAGTTTGTGGTTTTCATGGTTGCTCCGTTTTTGTCAGGGAAGTGGTCTAGAGGGACTAAGTGGGCAGTCTGAAGCTCGGCACTCAATTCCTTAAAGCTGACACACATGTTTGTCTGGCTACCCCAGCCTAACTTAGCATGATTAAAATAATCTTCAATCTTTTATTCTTTGTTTTTTGTTTTTTTTGGAATAAATGATTTTAATTTTGCGGCATCTTGTGTCATTGTGTGCCGCAACAATTAAGAAAAATGTGGTGTTGCGGCAATGCCTGATAGGGTTGACGATGACAAAAGTCTGGTCTTTGGCTGTCTGCGTTGAGTAGATGCACACCAAAAGTAGGAGGTTTTGATGGAGTCATCGAAGTTGTATCCTGTGTTTCAGCATTGTCGGAAAAAAGTGATCTGTTGCTTCATCTTGTGTTTGTCCAGTTCCGCAGCAGCGCTTGCTGAGCAGAACGGTGCCCCAGCAGCCGGAAGCGCAGATACCCGTGCTTTTATGCAAAGCATGATAGAGCAGCATGAGTTTGATGCGACGCAGTTGCAGGCTGTCATGGAGCAGGCAAAATTCAATCAAGATGTGCTTAATGCCATCCAGCGTCCTTGGGAGGCTCGGCCATGGTATCAGTACTATCCCATTTTCTTAACGGAGCAACGTCTGCTGCGTGGGCTGCAGTTTTGGTCGCAGCATGCAGCGTCACTGGCGAAAGCGGAGCAGATATATGGTGTTCCGGCTTCCATCATTGTTGCAATTATTGGGGTTGAAACCAATTATGGGCAGCATATGGGCCAGTATCCGGTATTGGATGCTTTGTACACCCTGGGCTTTTATTATCCACCCCGGCAAGACTTTTTCCGAAAAGAGCTCGCAGAGTACTTGTTGTTAAGCCGTGAAGAAGGGTTCACGCCTGGCGAAACCATGGGCTCCTATGCCGGCGCTATGGGGTTGGGACAATTTATTTCGTCAAGTTATCGTCACTACGCAATCGACTTTGATGGGGATGGTGTGAGGGATTTACTCTCAAACCCGGTGGATGCCATTGGCAGTGTGGCCAATTATTTTAAAGCGAGCCGTTGGCAAGCGGGTGGGGTGGTCGCTGTGCCGGCGCAGGTAGCAAGGCATCTGGATACTGAGCCTTGGTTGCAGGGTAGAAATTTGCAACTCAACCATAGTGTCGCCGAGTTAGCGGCTGCAGGTATCAGGTTTGAGGTGGATGTCCCGCCACATACCCCGGCGCGGTTATTTGCTTTTCAGCAGAAGGAGCATATTGAGTACTGGGTTGGGTTACCGAACTTTTACAGCATTACCCGTTATAATCATAGTCCGCTCTATGCCATGGCGGTGTATCAATTGAGCCTTCAGCTGGAACAGCACTTTCTGTCGGAGCCGTCATCGGTAGACTGAATCTGCCGGACCAGCCAAAGCTCAGAGGCTCTGGTGTGAAGCAGATGGACATGAGCTATGTCTTCGGAGACAAACCGGGTTTATCCTGTTTTCAGTAGGCGGCGAGCCCGGATGACCGGGCGCGCTGCCTACAGGATGCAGCAATTACTTATTGGCTTCGATAAAAGGCACGGTGGAGTTAGGCAGCATGGTGGTTGGCAGTTTGCCGTCCCAGGTTTCAGCTTTTACCAGCTCAACCAACAGTGGATTATTGGCAAGTGCCGCGGCCCGTTCCCGAATGGCTTCTGCTTCAGCGTTACCACGCAGCCGGATACTGTCTGCTTCCGCTTGGGCCTGTGCCCGCACCCGATCCGCTTCCGCCGCAGCCCGGGTCCGTACGATATCCGCTTCTACCCGCTCGCGCTCCAGGTTTTGCCGCTCACGTTCAACCGCCACTTCTGCCAGCATGCGCTGTTCCACGCTTTCTTCATAAGCAGCACTGAACGACACATCTTCCACCTGCACACCCAAAATAATCACCGGCCCGGTGACCGAGCGTTGCACTGCTTGCGCCATTTCCAAATTCAAACGACCGCGCTCGCGAATGGAGGTGGCGGCATTGAACTGGCCTAACACGGTTTTGGCTTCTTCCAGCACAATGCGGGTGACCTGGCGGTCAATCAGTGCCTGACGGGTACCGAAATTACGGTACACCTCATCCACCCGGCTGCTGTCAATTTGATAGCGCACCGACAGGTTCATCACCGCGGGTTGCTGGTCGTTGCTGTAGGCTTCCATATTGCGGT
>NZ_JAFIFQ010000051.1 GCF_020831925.1 Alkalimonas sp. | reverse complement strand
CACTAAGTCAGACATTCGATTCCTTACGGCTTAACTTGCCGCTGCTGTTGTTGGCAAGTTCCGCTACCCAGTGATACCGTGTTGGGATCTGATAGCGCTGCAACTGTGTTAAGCAGAGTTGCATCAGCTGGCTTTGCAGTTTTTTATGATCAGAGCCAGGTTTTGTCACGACATCGGCGACCACCAACTGACCAAGTACACTGCTGGCTTTACCATAGACTCTGGCTTGCAATACGGCCTCATGCTGCATTAACACCTGCTCAACCTGCTCTGGATGAACTTTATTGCCACCAACATTGATGGCACCGTTGGCACGACCAAGAAACTGGACACGTCCCGATTGCAACTGCACCACATCGCCGGTGTCGATGAAACCATCCGCATCTACAACGATATGTTGGCTTCTGACCGGGACTGTCGCAGGCTTGATGCAAAGATGCTGCTCTGCATTGATGCGCATTTGGATCCCAGAGCGCGTTTGCTGTAACCATGCCTCAGGGAAGCCTGCCTGACCGTCAGACACGGAAAAGCCAACACCGGCTTCAGTTGAGGCATAGATATGCAAAATACGGGCTGTCGGGAACAGTTGTCGCAGGATCGACAATAACGACTGGTCGGCAATTTCGCCTCCGAGCGTCAATTGCTGTAAGGGCAGTTCAGCCAGCTGATTGGTCATTAGCAATTGGCGCCAAAGTGATGGTGTGGCGGAAAGTGCATTGATCTGATAGCGTTTAAATATCTGCATTCGTTGATGCGCATCTCCGCTGCTGGCGTCGATCAAACAGGCACCGCTTAGCACACTTTGCAGCAGGACTTGCAGGCCAGCAAAGCGATAGGGCTGGTAGCATAGCCCCCAACGTAATGCTGAGGCAGAGTTGCTTTTAACGGCCCGACATAAACTGGCAAAGCGATGAGGGATCCATTTTGGCGTGCCTGTGGTTCCAGAGGTGGCTAAGTACCAGACGGTTTCAAGCGTTGGCTCGGTCGAGTGGCGGAGTTTGCTAAGCGGCGCTTTTGCTGCAGCATCGGCTGGCCAATGCATCAGATCTGCCGGCATAGCCAGCTCCTGCGGTGAGTCTGGTAGCAGATACAAAGCTGAGCACCAACCGTCAAAAGCGAGCAGGGCACAGAGGAACTCTGTTGTGCTGGTGTATTTTAGCGCCAAAGCCTTGCCATGCAGTTCTGGATGTGTACTGCGAAGCTGTGTTGCTGTATTGAGCAGTTGCTCAAAGCTTAATGGCAAAGCACCATCCACCGCCAGTCGATCAGAAGGAAGCTGTGGTAACTGTTGCCAGAAAGCCATCATGATTATCCAGCTGCCTGTTGGTAGATATGGATAAACTCACCCAAGGTTCTGGGGTAGACGGCAATCTGCATCTCGCTGAAGGGGTCCATGCCAAGTTCCTCTTCCAATTGGGCAACCAGCATGGCGAAGCCGAGTGAGTCGAGGCCACTCTCCAGCAACACTGTATCATCGGTCAGCGGTTCGCTGATTTGGCAGTTGGCCAGCTCGGCAACCTCACGTAGCGTTTTTTGGATATGAGTTTTTAAGTCCACACAAAATCCTATCAATTGATAAATTCTATAAAGGTAGCTGCGTTGGCAATTTGCTTTGGTAGTTTAGCCAGTATCGTGGCTCGGTTCGACTGCCAGTCAGCCGTTGCATAGCAAAAGTGATGCACCTGATAGTGGGCATCATTGCGTTTTGAAGCTGATGGGATGATGTCAATTTCCCGGTAACCAAACAACAGATGCAGTTTAAGCACGCTGTGGTTAAACGACAGGACTTCCGCATGCAGGGTTTTGCAATGACTTTGGGCTGTGGCGTAATCAAGTGCTGCAATCTCCAGCAGCAAACCACTGCCTGGCCAAACATCTGTTTCGCCAAGGTAACAGCCCCATTCCAGCCCTGTATCAGAGTGGGGCTGAAAATACAGAGCGCCAATGGGACGCTTGTTTTGCCACATCACAAAGAAAACCACACCGGTTGTGTTTAATTGTTTAAACCAGGCTTGATGTTGCTCCCAGCTGATGAGGGCATCATGATGCATATTTGCGCGAATGGACGCTTTATTACGCCACTGCCAGACAAGTTTCAGTTCGTCTTCGCTCAGCAAACGAAAGGTACTGCGCGGATAGTGTTTCACCGTACTCATGGTTTGGCCCTGAGTTCCCGCTCTATCATAAAGGCTTCAGCCAGTGGTAATCCAACACTGCTGCCTCGCAGCTGTTGGCGTGCCAGTATGGCTTGCATCGAGCGGGCATGAGGAAAGGGCCTTAGCTCTATCGCGTAGCAGTGCAAGGCAGCTTCAACTTTGTCTTGTACACTGTGCGTATCGATAAAGAGTGTTGGCCGGAACACAGGCCCGCTTTGAGCTGCCCATTCGGTACTACTAGGCACTTCAAAACAGTAGATGCGTCGTACGCTGTGACCGGGTTGTGGCCGGCAGGCGGTAAGAACAGCCTGATAGCTGATGCGGTGGTCGATATTCAAATCGCCACCAAAGTGGGTATAAATAGTATCCGGTGCCAGCTGAGCAATAACAGGCTCTATGGCCTGGACAATCTGCAATATGGGTACTGAGTCCATGGCATTGTCGGCAAAGCTTAAAAATTGCACCGAAGTGACGCCGAGAGCCTCGCCAGCTGCCCTGGCGGCTGCTTGCCGTGCTGATTGCTGTTGTTGGTGGGCTGGTCTGGATTGCTCACCATCGGCCAGAAACAGCACATGAACCTGATCACCCGACTGATTGTGCAATGCTATCGTGCCAGCACAGCCGAGTACTTCATCATCAGGGTGAGCGGCGACCACCAGGACAGTATTCATGCATTGGCTCCCACTTGCTCGTTGGTTTTTGAGGCAATAAAACGGACCTGAGCACTGAGCTCTCCTGCAGCATTCAAGCTGGCGTTCGACAACTCCATCGTCCAGTTGCCATGTCGGACAAAGGCTCTTGGGTAGGTATCGGCATCCAGCATACGAATAAAATCATACAACTGATTGGCATCGGTTGTTTGGGGGAGTTCGCTTTGCAAAGGACTTCGTCGCTCAAATACCACAACCTCGCCTTGTTGAGGTTTAGGCTGCAGCTGCTCTGTCACAATCTGCTCTATCAATTGATAAACTATAGGTGCAGCGCGCTGAAAAATTTGTTGTGCCGAGCCCTGCAGTGATAAATCGGTTTTGGCGTAGATTGGACCAGCATCCAGTTCGCTGGTCATTTGTAGAGCCGTTAACTTGGTATCGCGAAGACCGCGCAGGATCAGGTTTTGCAATGGACTACCACCGCGGCCAAAGGGCAAATCGGTCATATGAAAACAGACACAAGGCACGCATTGAAGCATGGAGTCTGGTACTTTCCAGCTCCAGTGCGGGAAAAAAATCATCGCTGGTTGCAGCTTTTCCAGCAGAGTTTCAGTTAGCTCATCCCGTGAGGATATCAGATGCCAGTTGCCAGGCAGCTGAGGGCTATATCGGTGGAAGGCTTCGATATTCCAGGGCTTGATGGTTGCAACCAAGTAGTTTGACACAGCTTACCCCTTGCTGCCAGCGTCGAAATTGCCGTTAAGGTGTTGCCAGCTCAGGGCTGTGCCCTTTTTCAAATCGCAGGCCGCTGTCTTACCAAGAAACTGCGGCAGGTACTTGGGAGCTAGCCCCAGGCCCGGTCGCACCGAGCGCAGATTCTGTGCCGTAAAGCGCTCCCCTGCGCGGATATCTTCGGCTATGTACAGAGAGCGGCGATAGCGGCGCGAGGCCAGCTCTTTTTCCGTGGCACCATAATAAACCTGGCCCAAGGCATCTTTGGCCCGGTGACATTCATCCACCAACTGGCGAAACTCCGCTGGCTCGAGTGAAAACTCAGCATCGACACCACCTTCACTGCGGTCCAGTACAAAATGTTTTTCAATCACACTGGCTCCAAGGGCAACACTGGCCACGGATACGCCGACACCAGTGGTGTGATCGGATAGCCCAACCTGACACTGAAATAGCTCTGCCAGGTGGGGGATGGTGTTCAGATTGGCATCCAGCGGGCGCGCTGGATAGTTGCTGGTGCATTTGAGCAAAATAAGGTCTTTACAACCATTGTTGCGCAGAACTTCGACCGATTCAGCCAGCTCGGAAAGGCTGGCCATACCCGTGGATACGATTACAGGCTTACCGGTACGGGCCACAGCAGCAAGCAGAGCATGGTCGGTGTTTTCAAAGGAAGCGACTTTGTAACAGGGGGCCTGCAGCTGCTCCAGAAAAACCAGGGCGCTTAGATCAAAAGGTGTACTAAAAGCGAGCATACCGTGCGACTGAGCTCGCTCGAAAATTGCAGCAGTCCACTCCCAAGGGGTCATGGCTTTCTGATACAGCTTATGCAGTGAATAACCATGCCAGAGATTGGCAGGATCATCGATGTAAAACTCTCCATCACTAACATCAAGCGTCATGGTATCTGCTGTGTAGGTTTGTAACTTGATAGCATCGGCACCGGCAGCAGCTGCGGCATCAACCATCGCCAGCGCTTTCTCCAGCGATTGATCGTGATTACCAGACAGTTCAGCGATGATAAAGGGAGGCTGTGTAGGGCCAATGGAACACTGGCCAATAATAATATCGGACATAAAAAACCTCACTGAGACTGCTGGCTGGCCGTTAAAGTCATTGTATCGGCTATCTTTTTGTTTGTCATGTCACTGCTGGTTAGACAATGGCTCACTGTTGTTTTATCGGCCAATTGACAACTGACTTTAATCATCCCGTAACTGCTTGCGTAGTAAATCCACCACGGGCTTAAATTCCTGCCGGTTCTTATCGCTCAAATCCAGCAATGCTTCGTGGGCCCGCAGAATCATCTCACCTTTGTCCTGATCACTGGCTTGCCCACTTTGCAGCGGGGTCATATCGATTGACTGATTGGTCGGGTGCTCAACAAAATCAAACACGGAATCAAGGCAGAGTCCTTGTAATAATTGGTTGATTTCAGTATTGGTAGAAAACAGCACCGGCCTGGGTAATTGATGTTGCTGGCAATGTCTTGCCAGACTGGCCAATAGCCCAATGTGGGTGCTGTCGATAAAGCTGGCCTCGTTTAAATCGACTACCACCTGAGCACAAGCTGGCTGCTCCTGCTCGAATAACTGCTCAATCAGATCGTCCATGCCGATGGCGTTAGTGTAACGAAGTTCACCGGTTAGCTTGAAATAACAGTGATCCTGCAAGCAGGCAAACAGAATCTGCTCATCGCTCATTGGCATCTCCTGGACAATGGACTCTAAGGACGGTTAAATCATCCGGCAAGGATTGGCTGACATCAATCTTAAAATCAGTAAAGAGTTGTGCTAGCTCGGTCACACCATGTTGTTGTAGCAGATCCAGCTTTTGTTCGGTGGTCTCGCCTGGCAGTAAATCCAGCAAGCCATCGGAGCATAGCTGCATGGCCGTGCCCGGTGTAAAATCAATCTGGCTGTCCTGGTATTTGACGGCGTCAAACATACCGGCCGGAGTGCTTTTTAGCTCCAGCCAGTGTGCTGCCTGATCTTGAGGCTGCAGCAAAGGCCAGGGGAAGGCTCCGGCATTGGCAAAAGTAAGCTGCTGATTGGCGCGGTCCAGGACGCCATAGAACAGAGCAATGTACTTGCCTATGCCTTCTTTGAGCAGCTCTTTGTTTAATGCGTTTAGCAAGGCCGCAGGCTCTAAAATCAACCTGGATTGCTGTTGCCTAAATCGTGCGAGTTGCGAGCTGATAAAGCGTTTTAAGTACACAGTGACAAAGGCAGAAGCCACACCATGGCCGGACACATCGGCAATATAGAAACCGCAGTGCTTATCATCGATGGCAAAATAATCGACAAAATCACCACTCATGTAGTCGGATGGATGCAGTTGATGCTCAAACCGGAAGGCGTGCCAGTCCCAGTGCGCAGGTGGTAATAGTTTAAACTGAACCTGTTTGCCTGCCTTTTCACCGGCCTCAAGCTCAGCCAGAGACTGTTTCAGTTTGGCATTGGCCGCTTCCAGTTGCCGGGTGCGGGCGGCAACTTTGGCTTCGAGCGTTTGGTTCAGTTGTTCCAGTTGACTGATTGCAAGGTAAGCTCGCAGTGCAGAGGTGATGGTGGTGGTAAGCCGCTGCACGGTAAGTTCGGTTTTGGAGCGGTAATCATTGATGTCATATTCCTGCACCACTTTTTGCTCCGGTGCCTGCCCGGGCTGGCCTGTCCGGAGGATGATGCGTACCAGATGGTTATTTAATTCATCACGGATGTAACGAACCAACTTCAGGCCTGCGTCGTCGGTTTCCATCACCACATCGAGCAGGATCAGTGCAATGTCATTTTGCTGCTGCAAGATGGATTTGGCTTCAGCTGCGCTGTGCGCACTGATAAAAGATAGCTTTCGTTGCTGGAAACTGTAATCGCGCAGTGCCATGGTGGTGACATGATGCATTTCAGGTTCATCATCCACAATTAAAATGGACCAAATGCCCTGATGCGCCGTTTCAATTTCATCATCGGCAAGAAAATCCATCGGTGCATCGTCGGATTCAGATGCGATCATTGCCTGAGGAGGTTGCTCCACCATCAAATCTCCTTCCGTTTAGCCTTCGCAGGCGCTCTGTCATTAACTATAGTGTTGTTTGACGACAGTTACGATAACAGATGCTTTAGTACAGCGCGAGGACCTCCCGAAAGTGGCACCAGACTGGCAGCCCGGCGTCCCATCAGCTCGAGCTGCTCCGATTGTTGTAGCCAGTCATGCAGTGCGCTTTTAAAGCCGGCTATAGTCTGCTGTTCAGCAGCCCCCAGCCAGTGGCAGGCGCCTGAGGTGTGCAGATACTCTGTGGTTGCAATCTGGTTATCAGCCACGGTCACTATCAGGCCGGGCAGGGCAGTGATGCAGCGCTCCCAGTGGGTTGATCCACCAGCGCCCAGCATCAGCTGGGCCTGACGCATTAATGTGGCCATGGTGCTGCATTGCACATGCAGTTGCAGCCTGGACGAACTGTCACACAACTGCTGCAGCTGATCGTGCTCAGGATGCGACTGACCTATCACAATATCAGCATGCAGCGGAGTCAGTTCAAGTTGACGAATAGCCTCGATCGCTTTTCGGGTCAGGCCGAAGGGGTCGCTACCGCCAAAGAACACCAACAAGCGTCCGGGTTCCCGTTTTACGGTTTCGTTCTGGTAAAACTCGTCTCTGAGTAGGGCATATGCAGGCCCCAGCAATCGAGGGGTCTTAGGAGCAAGCAAACTGTCATAGCGCTGCAGGTAATCTGGGACCAGGTTTTGATCCAGCAGCAAATCGCAGTCATGATGTCGATTGGCTAAGTCATCAATCACCAAAATACGCTGGCAGCTGGTTCGCATAGCATGGCAAAAATTAGCCGCCAGGCCATAGTGATCGACAATGAGCCAGTCAACCGGAGCATGCAGTTGCCTTAAACAGTCGATGGCATCCTCTGCTTCGGTGCAGCCGAGCCACTCTTGGTAGCCGCTTAGCTGGTTGGATGCGGAGTGCAGTGGCAGGACTGTGACCTGAAAACCTGCGTGCTCGACGAGTAGGATGCTATGCCCTGGGTGAGGGCGACAGAAAAAATGTACGTCAGCCCCTTGTTGTCTGAGTGCCTTGGCCAGTGTTAGGCAACGCATCATATGGCCGGAGCCAATCCGGTTGGAGCTATCGGTGCGGATGCAAATCTTCATGGTCGGAGTCGTTATGAAGCAATTGATACAACAGCTCAGCCCTGCGCCAGTCTGCTGGTGTATCGATGTCTTGTACCCGGTGATCCGGTAGCAGATACATGCTGGCACTCTCGCTAAACATCCGGTGCTCGCCACTTAACCAGCTGTTTGATCGGCCCCAGTAAAACTGGCCAGCGTCATGAAAGGTTTCCGGCAGATCTTGCGAGCGTTTACCAATACTAGCCGGATCATAAGGGGCAACACTGCCATCCTCGGTTTGCAGTAAGGCTCTTTGAATTGGAAACGAATAGCGGGCTGCACTAAATACAAAATGGCGAGTTGATTTTTTAAGTAATAATAACGCTTGGCACAAGTCCTGCGGCTGCAGCAGCGGTGTGGTCGCGTAAAGGCAACAGGCATATTCCGGCAGCTCACCGTGCGATTTTAGCCACTTTAAGGCATGACGAATAACAGCTGTGGTGCCGGTGTAATCGTCGGACAGATCTTTCGGCCGCATAAAGGGCACTTCAGCGCCAAAATGCCTGGCAACTTCGGCAATGGCATCATCATCAGTCGAAACAATGACCCGGTCAATACAGCCGCTGGCAAGCGCCGCCTTGATGGGGTAACTCAGCATGGGAGCACCGCAAAAATCACGACGGTTTTTGCCTGGAATGCGTTTGCTGCCGCCACGGGCCGGGATTATAGCCACTGTCATAACAATGCCTTCAGCTGTTCGCAGATAAAGTCCTGCTGCTGCTCTGTCAGTTCTGGGTAAAGCGGCAGGCTGATAATGCGCTCGTAAAAATCTTCGGCCACCGGAAAATCCCCCCAATCAAACCCTAGTTGCTGATAATACGGCTGGGTATGAATAGGAATATAATGCACATTGACGCCAATACCAGCCTGACGCAAGCCTGCAAACACGGTTTTGCGTTTGGTTTTATCGTGCAGACGGATAATAAACAAATGATAGCTACACAAGGTACTCTCCGGCTCGGTTGGGCAGTCCAGTGGTAAGCCGGCTAATGTCTGCTGATAGCGCCTGGCCAGTAATTGACGACGGCTGATGATCTCCTGTAGCCGGGTACTTTGACTTAGCCCCAGAGCCGCTTGCAGATCGGTCATGCGGTAGTTGTAGCCCAGTTGCAATTGCTGGTAATACCAAGGACCATGTAACGGCTCTGTCATCTGGCTTTCTTCGCGCGTGATACCATGGCTGCGTAGCAGTTGCATCTGCTGGGCAAGCTCTGGTTGATTGGTCAGCGCCATACCCCCTTCGGCGGTGGTAATGATTTTTACCGGATGAAAGCTAAATACCGTAATATCACTGTACTGACAAGAGCCTACCGCCCGGCCCAGATACTGGCCTCCAACCGCATGAGAGGCATCTTCAATAATGCGAAAATCAAATTCGGCGCCAAGATGACGCAGTTGCTGCATATCGCAGCTCAAGCCAGCCAAATGCACAGCAATCACTACATTTGGCAAGGTATCTTTGGCTCTGGCTTGTTCCAACTTAGTGCGCAGGGCCTGAATACACAAATTACCGGTTTCTGCGTCAACATCAACAAAATCAACCTGAGCACCGCAATAGCGGGCAGCATTGGCGGAGGCTACAAAGCTGATAGGCGAAGTCCAGACTCTGCTGGCGGCGTTAACACCTAAGGCAAGGCAAGCCAGATGAAGCGCCGAAGTGGCGCTGTTCATGGCAATGGCATAATTTGCCCCAGTAAGAATACACAACTGCTGTTCAAAAGCCGGCACGGCCGGCCCCTGCGTTAAAAAATCGCTTTGCAGTACCTGCAGTACAGCATCAATATCGGCTTGACTTATGTGCTGACGGCCATAAGGGATCATTGCATGGCTTCCAGATTAAACTGCAGGATCTCCTCAGCACTAAGAAAATGCGGGTTGGTATTGGACGCATATTCAAAACCAGGTTGTACCAGATTACCTTTCTCATTCAGTGCATTGATATCAAAACTATTTTTACGGTTGAAGAACTTGATGGATGGAGCAATCACGAAGTGATCAGCAAACTCATAAGTGTGATACGAGTTTTCACCCGGGCACATCACTTCATGCAGTTTCTCGCCTGGGCGAATTCCCACTTCTTTAATTGGGATCGTTGGTGCCATCGCCTTAGCTAAGTCCATAATGCGAATGGACGGGATTTTAGGGACGAAAATCTCCCCACCCAACATACGCTCAAAGTTCTTTAGAACAAAGTCGACCCCTTGTTGCAGGGTGATCCAGAAGCGGGTCATCTCAGCATGAGTCACAGGAAGGTGATCATGACCCTTTTCAATCAGGTTTTGAAAAAACGGCACCACTGAGCCACGCGAGCCCACCACATTGCCATAACGCACCACGGAGAATCGAGGCCGGCTTCCGCCAGCGATGTTGTTACCCGCGACAAACAGCTTATCCGATGCCAGTTTGGTAGCACCATATAAATTGACCGGGTTAGCTGCTTTATCGGTGGACAGCGCAATGACTTTTTCTACATTGGCATCAATGGCAGCATTGATCACATTCTCCGCACCATTGATGTTGGTTTTAATGCATTCCATCGGATTGTATTCGGCGGCGGGCACTTGCTTCAAGGCTGCGGCATGAATCACAAAATCGACACCTCGCATGGCTCGGAGCAGCCGATCGGCATCGCGAACATCACCAATAAAGTAACGCATGCAGTCCTGATGAAAGACTTGCTGCATCTCATACTGCTTTAGTTCATCACGGGAATAGATGATGATTTTTTTTGGTTTGTATCTTGCCAGTAAGGTCTGGGTGTATTTGTGGCCGAATGAGCCGGTACCACCGGTAATAAGTATCGTTTTGCCATCAAACATGGTCTACACCTCTGTCATGCCGCTCTGTAACTGCTTGAACATAGCATAAATTGTGCCGACATCGAATGGTATTTGTATTTTCAGCTCTACTTGGGCTGCAAAATCAAAGCTTGGGCGCTAAGAAACTCGCTTCTAACGCGGTTTTTGGCTATAATTTAAACATATCATTTTGGTGAGGTGGTCCGGATGAAAGTCAGCAATAATAATTCTATTTTGAATCAAACCATTGCACAGCAAGATAACTTGTTCAAAAAATTGGCGACTGCACGGCGTATCAACAGTGCTGCAGATGATGCTGCGGGCCTGCAAATCGCCAATCAATTGACATCTAATATTAATACTCGTGAACAGGCCACGCGCAATGTTTACGATGGCGTGTCTTTGGCCCGGGTCTACGATCAGGGCTTACAGGCCATCGAAGAGAATTTGCAGGATTTAAATACCCTGGCTATTCAGGCCGGCAATGGTATTTATGGCGCCAGTGAGCGACAAGCGCTGCAACAACAAGCAGACCAGTTACTGGGAAATATCCGTCAGGTTATTGACAACACTGAGTTTGCAGGTAAAGGCCTGTTTAACCAAAGCGGTGATGTTACTTTTGGTACAGGTGATAGCAGCTTGAGTCTGGCGACCGATGATGTCAACGCTTTGCTGGCAAACAGCGACTTGTTTGATTTTGATCTGACCAACCCGGATCAACTGGGTACAGCACTGGGCAATGTTCAGCAATCATTGCAGCAGGTCGGTGGCTTGCGCGCCGATACCGGCGCTACCATCAATGCTTTTGAGGCGGCAGCTAGTGTGATTGATCGCCAACGCATCGGCGAGTCAGAAGCGCGCAGCCGGATTGAAGACCTGGATTACGCCAAAGCCGTTAGTGATCAGGTCGCCGGCAATATTTTACTGCAGTCCAGTATTAGTGTGGCTGCTCAGGGCCGGGTTCAGCAGGAACAGGCGTTGCGTATTCTGGGCGGCTAATTAAAAGCCCGTCTCTATTCGGTAAAGCGCTGGAAATTTGACGTCACGTCAATTTTCCAGCGCTTTTTGTTTGGCAAGCCGGTCATGCTTCGCTACAATGAGGGCATAATCAGAATAATCGATCCTCGGTGACTATGCGCTCAACCCCCAAGTTGTATCTTGTTGATAGCAATATTCCGCGCCAGCAGCGCCTTAGTACCATTCTCGATTTTGTGCAGGAACCTCATCAACTGACATCCACCGCAGACTTGCGGCGAAATCTGCAGCAATCTGAGCCTGCCGTTGTGTTGCTGGGTGAACTTGCTGGCGAGGCTCAATCCTTCATCGAACAGTTTCCTGCTACAGCGTTTTTAGTCTTGGATAGCAGCCAGGATGCCTTGTTGCAGTTTGGCAATGTGGTGGCACTTCTCACCGAACCTTTTAATTACGATAGCCTGATGCAATCTTTACGTGATTGTCAGGAGTATCACCGCTTACTGCCTGGGCAACAGCGAAAAGATCAGACTGCTCGCCTCGTGGATATGGTGGGCTCTGCCGAGCCAATGCAGCAGGTTCGCTTTTTGATTCAACAAGTCGCACCGACTGAAGCGAATGTCATGATCCTTGGTGATTCCGGCACGGGTAAAGAAGTGGTGGCACGTAATATTCACTTATTATCCCGTCGGGCGGATGGCCCCTTTGTGCCGATTAATTGTGGTGCAATTCCAGGCGAGCTCTTAGAAAGTGAGCTGTTTGGTCATGAAAAAGGTGCCTTCACCGGTGCATTTTCTACCCGCAAAGGCCGTTTTGAACTGGCACAGGGTGGCACCTTGTTTCTGGATGAAATTGGCGACATGCCGCTGCCAATGCAGGTCAAGTTACTGCGGGTGCTGCAGGAACGCATCTATGAACGGGTAGGGGGCAATCAGCCAATCAAAGCCGATGTGCGTATTATTGCGGCTACCCACCGCAATCTGGAGCAAATGATTGCCGACGGCCGTTTTCGTGAAGATTTGTTTTATCGGCTGAATGTGTTTCCGATTGAAACCCCTGCTTTGGCGGAGCGCACTGAAGATTTACCACAGCTGTGCCAGGAACTGATCCAGCGCCAGCAAATGGCGGGGCATGCTCGGGTAAAATTTACTGAGCGGGCTATGGAAAGCTTGAAACTTCACGCCTGGCCGGGCAATGTCCGTGAACTGGCGAACCTGGTAGAACGCATGGCCATCATGTACCCCAATCAAGTGGTTGATGTGGCAGAATTGCCGCAGCGTTACCAACATCTGGAAGTAGACAGCTATGTGCCGGATTACCCCGAGTCACTGCAGGAACGTGATCTGCTCAATGAACTGTTTCAAAGCGATGATGATGAAGTCACCTTAAGTGATTTGACGGATAGCGATGCTTTCCAAATCGATCCACAACTGCCGCACACAGGTATCGATTTGAAAGAGCATCTGGCAGAGCTTGAAATTCAGTTTATTACCCAGGCACTGGAACGACATGACTTTGTGGTGGCGCGTGCTGCCGATATGCTGGGCCTGCGCCGCACCACTCTGGTGGAGAAAATGCGCAAGTACAATCTGGCGAAAGACGACTAAAACCAACCGCTGCGTCAGAATCCTGACGCAGCAACTTCCTGACTTTAATTTATATCTGGTTGTTTCATAAAAGATTATTTATGGCACGCTCTCTGCATGGTTCACCTTAGAGAACCTGATATGCTTCGTAGAGGTGTGACATGCATACCGCCAGATCTTTGTTTGAGTTGGAATCGACCCCTGATGTGGTGACCGATTTTAGCCGCTACCTAAAACCAGCTTCAGCCGCCAGTGAACGCATGCAGCATTTGGTCACCATGCTTCCTGTTGGGGTGGTGGTTTTGGATGAACGTGGCTATGTAGCGGATGCCAATCCAATGGCGCTGGATATGCTGGGTGAGCCCTTACAAGGTCAGCGCTGGCTGGATGTCATTACCCGCTCGTTCCGCCCTCGCAGTGACGATGGCATGGAGGTCTCCCTCTACAATGGTCGCCGGGTAAAACTGGCTATCAGTGCGCTTAGCCCTGAGCCAGGGCAGTTGATTGTGCTGACTGACTTAACCGAAACCCGTCAGCTGCAAAGCCGATTGGCGCATATGCAGCGGTTGTCTACCCTTGGCAAAATGATGGCCACGCTGGCGCACCAAATTCGTACGCCGCTGTCGTCGGCCATGCTTTATGCAGAAAACCTGACCAATCAACGGCTGAACGATGATGCCAAGTCGGTGTTTCAACAAAAGCTGGTGGCCCGCTTGCAGGATTTGGAGCTGCAGGTCAATGATATGCTGCTGTTTGCCCGCTCCGGCAATGAAGCCAGTGTCAGCTGCATATCGGTTGAGGCCTTATTGCAGGAAGTGCAGGCGGGTATTGAAGTGCAGTTGGCAGCCCATAACGCTACATTGAACATTGATCTCAGCCAGCCACAACTTCAGCTGTGGGCTAATCAGAGCAGCCTGGCAGGTGCTATTCAGAATCTGTTGCACAACAGCCTGGAAATTATCGGCCAAGAGGCAGAGCTTAGCATCCGTTGCCAGCAGCAGGGTGACTGGCTGCTGTTGGATGTGTGCGATAATGGCCCTGGTGTGCCAGACCATTTACAGCAGCAAATTTTTGAGCCTTTCTTTACTACCCGCAGCCAAGGTACCGGTCTTGGCCTCGCGGTGGTGCAGGCGGTGGCGAATGCCCACAAGGGCCAGGTGAGTTATCAACCACAAAGTAGTGGCGGGGCCTGTTTCCGTTTGCAACTTCCATTGCACAATACCAAATTCAACACGCAGGAGAATGCCCATGACGCCCACTAAAATTATGGTGGTAGAAGATGATGCTGGCTTGCGTGAGGCGCTGGTCGATACCCTCACTTTAGCCAGTTATCAGGTGGTTGCTGCCGATAGCGCCGAGCAGGCTTTGCTTCAACTGAAACAACAAAGCATTAAGCTGATCATCAGTGATGTGCAGATGGCTGGTATCACCGGGCTTGAGCTGCTGGCGACAGTTCGTCAGCAGTACCCGCATATACCCATGTTGATTATGACCGCCTATGCCAATGTCAACGATGCGGTGCAGGCGATGCGCCATGGTGCTGTAGATT
Source organism: Alkalimonas sp. (assembly GCF_020831925.1). GTDB lineage: Bacteria > Pseudomonadota > Gammaproteobacteria > Enterobacterales > Alteromonadaceae > Alkalimonas. The sequence continues at coordinate 6,470 of NZ_JAFIFQ010000051.1, read as the reverse complement.
ACTTATCCAAGCCCTTCTCACCGGAAGTGCTGGTCAATATGGTGGGCCGTTATGTGCCGGCTGAGCAGTTAGCCGGTATTGAGCCTATCGTTGCAGCCGAGCAAAGCAAGCAGTTGGTACGCCTGGCGGCCAAAGTGGCCAAATCCGATGCCAGCGTGATGGTAACGGGCCCTAGTGGCTCTGGTAAAGAGGTGTTGGCGCAATACATTCACCAGCAATCGCACCGTGCCGATGGCCCTTTTATTGCGATTAACTGCGCGGCCATTCCGGAAAATATGCTGGAATCCACCTTGTTTGGCTACGAGAAAGGCGCCTTTACCGGGGCGGTGCAGGCCTGCCCGGGTAAGTTCGAGCAAGCCCAGCAGGGTACCATTTTGCTGGATGAAATCACCGAAATGGATTTAAATCTGCAAGCCAAGTTACTTCGTGTTTTGCAAGAGCGGGAAGTAGAGCGTTTAGGCAGCCGCAAAACCATCAAGCTGGATGTACGGGTGCTGGCCACCAGCAATCGTGATTTAAAAGAAGCGGTGCAGCAAGGCCGTTTTCGTGAGGACCTGTACTACCGACTGAATGTGTTTCCACTGAACTGGCCAGCGCTTAGTGAGCGGCCGGAAGATATTCTGCCACTGGCCGAACATTTGATGGAGCGTCATTGTCAGCGCGATGGCATTGCTATCCCACAATTGGAAGGCAGCGCCATTCAAAAACTGCTGCAGCACAGCTGGCCTGGCAATGTGCGCGAGCTGGATAATGTGATGCAACGGGCCTTGATTATTCACAGCGATAGCGTGATCACGGCCGAGGATATTTACATTGAAGAGTTAGCAACACCTGCTATCGGGGTTGCTGAAGCGGATGCCGATGTTAGTCAGTTTAAGCAGGAAATTCACGAGCAGGAGCATCGCCTGATCCTGGCGACGATGCGGGCTTGTGATAACAAGCGCAAAGATGTGGCAGAGCGCCTGGGGATCAGTGACCGCACCTTGCGCTACAAGCTGGCGCGGATGCGCGAAGCCGGTATTCAGCTACCGGCTTAAGCGCTGAAAAACTAGCTGGCTGTAACTGCAGCCGGCGCTTCATCTTCTTGCTCAATCAAACCTTCAGAGTAAGCTACAACCCGGGCCACCATGGTATCGCCGGTCACGTTAGTGGCCGTGCGCATCATATCAATAATGCGATCCACCGCCGCAATAAAGGCGATGCCTTCCAGTGGCAAACCCACCACACTTAAGGTCACCGTCAGCATCACCATGGCACTGCCGGGCACGCCAGCGGTGCCAAGGGACGCTAGGGTGGCCGTAATAGCAATTAGCAGATAACTGGTCGCATCCAATGGAATGCCATACAGATGAGCAATAAAAATCGCCGCAATGGCCGGATAGATACCGCCACAACCATCCATATTGATGGTGGCGCCAAGCGGTAGCACAAAGCTGGCGTAATTTTTGGAGACTTTAAGATCCTCGGTCACCACTTTATGGGTTACCGGCAGGGTTCCAAAGCTGCTGGCGCTGCTAAAAGCCACCAGTTGGGCGGGCAAGATGGCTTTAAAAAACGCCAGCGGCGACATACCGCCAAACAAACGCACCATACCACCGTAGGTAAAGAGGATATGGATAAAGCAGGCAAGGTAAATTGCCAGAATAAACTTGCCAAGTGGCAGCAAGGTTTCCAGACCAAAGCTGCCGACCACCCAGGCCATTAAACCCAGCACGCCAATTGGGGTTAGTTGCAGCACCATGCGGGTGATCTGGTACATGATCTCGGCACCGGCCTGCATCACTTTACGCATCGGTTCGGCTTTTTCACCCACCACATTGATGGCAATACCCACCAGCACAGCAAACACAATAATCTGCAGCACATTACCTTGGGCCAGAGCGGCAACCGGGTTGGTTGGAATTAAGTTCGTCAGCACGGTGGCTACCGGCGGAATATCACGCTCACGCACTTCGGTGGTGGTTAGCTCGCTAATGGTACTAAAGTCCATCAAGCTGCCAACCGTTAAGCCAATCAGGCTGGCAATCATGGCGGTAAGCAAAAACAAACCAACGGTTTTTACCGCCAGTCGCTTCATTTTTAAGGTATCGCCTAAGGAAGTAATGCTGGTGATCAGCGCAAAAAACACCAAGGGCACCACCAGCATGCGGATGGCATTGATAAAAAGGGTACCAAGCGGTTGCAGCACCGTGGCTTTTTCACCAAAGACCACACCCAGGCCAATGCCCAGCAACATAGCGCCCAGCACACGCTGCCAGAACGGAATACGAAACCAAAAAGCAAGCATTTGAGAGTTGCTCCAAAATACGAAAACGAGTAGCTCGCCAGTCTACTGGCAGGGCAGGAGCCTGTCCAGAATCCTTGGTTATATGCCAGAACATAGATCACAGAACCGGGTTGACATTGACGTGCTCTGTTTTTCAGCTGCGAAGCTACAGCTTGCCCAAACATGGCTAAAAAAATTTAAATCATTCACAGCTGGAGTGATTGTTTTTTCGAGGCAGTAAGCCACTGTTTCTTTGCTAAAAAAATAGATGTTGTAAATTTAGTGATTTATTAATTCCAAAAAGTTATATAACAAAGTCTTGACTGTTACCCCCCCCATCCGTAAATTGCGCCTCGTTTACAGATGTTTGCAGTTGTTAACAGGCCAATAGAAGTACAGAGGTTATTGTGTCAGAACAAGGATTGTTTCGCGCCAATGCGGTTAAGCAGCAGGCCGCCAAGCTGGATGGTGATGTGATGATTGCCCAGCCACTAAGCAGCAGTGTGCTCACCATCACCTTGTTGCTGCTGGTATCTATCCTGATTGCTTTTTTGGCGTTCTCCTCTTTTCACCGCAAAGAAACAGTGACCGGTTATTTAAAGCCGGACTTGGGCCTTGCCAAAGTCAGTAGTCCGCGCCCTGGTATTGTCAGCCAACTCTTTGTCGAAGATGGTCAGCAGGTTGAAGCCGGTGCGCCGCTGGCACTTATTCATATCCCCGAGCATCTGGCCGATGGCCTGTCGCTCAGTCAAAGTCTTTTTCAGGGCCTGGTGCAACAAACCGAGTTATTAAGCCTGCGCCAGCAACAACTGAGCCAGCAATTTTCCCAGCAGGAAACCGAGCTTAACAGTCGCTTGCTACTGAGCCAGAGCATGCTGCAGGAGCTTCAGGGCCAGCAGCAACTGCAACAAGAGCGCTTGGCACTGCAGCAAAACCGCTACCAGAATTACCAGCAATTGCAGCAGCAGGGTGCTATCTCTGAGCTGGAGCTGCAACAACAAGCAGAACTTATTTTAGGCATTCGCCAGCAACTGGCCGAACTCAGCGCGGCCAGTCAGCAGCAGCAAGCCACCATTGAACAATTACGGGGGCAACTCGATCGCCTGCCTGTCGAGCAAGCGCAGCAACTGGCGTTACTGGATACCGACCGCTCACGCTTAACGCAGCAAAAAGTAGAGCTGGATGCTCGTGATCAGTTACTCATCACCGCGCCAATAGCGGGCCGGATCACCAATCTGGTGGCCGATATTGGCACCAGCCTGAATAGCCAGCTGCCATTTCTGACCATTTTACCGGAAAACGCCAAGCTTACTGCGGTGCTGTTGGTACCCACCCGAGCCTATGGCTTTGTGCAGCCAGGCCAGCACACCCGCATTCGGTTCGATGCCTTTCCGTACCAGCGTTTTGGGTTGTACGAAGGGGAAGTGATTCGCACAGCGCAGGCTATCGTGCTTCCGGGGGAAGTCGATATGCCTGTCGCCGTGCAGGAGCCAGTCTACCGGGTAGAGGTAGCGCTGGCAGCGCAAGAGATCCGCGCTTACGGCAACAGCGTCCCGCTGCAATCGGGCATGCTGCTAAGCGCAGATATCGTGCTGGAACAACGCAGCCTAATCAGCTGGTTGTTTGAGCCGATTTTAAGCCTGAAAGGGCAATTGTAGTCCTTCAGGTACCTACGTAACTTAAAATCATCTCAAGGAGAGATAGTATGCAAGAATTAACATTTGATCAAGTTGATGAAGTTAGTGGTGGTATGGCTCCCCTGGCTTTCGCTCTGGGTATCGTAGCAATAGACTTGGCTATTCAAGGTGTTCATTTAGCCTATATAGCAATTATTTCTGATTAATTGACACAACGCAACCATACAGCCTCGCAACAGGCTGTATGGTTCTATAATTATGGAGAATACTAAGTGAGTCGGTTTATAATATGTATTTATTTTTCTTTTTTTTACATAGCGTTATCATTAATTGATTCGTATACAACCTCTTTTGCTCTAAGTCGTTCGGGAGATTTGTTTTATGAATTGAATCCAAAGATTATTGACACTAGTTTTATTTCAATTTTTTTCAATCAAGTGAAAATCCTACCCTTGCTTTTGTTGTTTTTGTCTATTTCATTTGGATATGATTTATTGCCGAAGCGTTGGTTGATTATCTTAGGGATGGGGGATATGGGGCGCTTTGACCGGTTTTTTATGAAAATTCCTGCTGCTGCATCAATCACTGTGCTTTTTCTAATGGTTATTGGATGCTTAAATAATGTTCTTGCTATTCTTCAGTTGGGATCTATCGCAGATTTTATTCTTTCATTATTTTTTAGTGAAAAAGAAATGAAGATGGCTTTTTTCCCAATATTTACCATGCTTCTTTTTATCACAATAATCCCAATATCAATTGTGATCGTCTCAAAAATTAGATGTCAGTGGGCGGAAAGTTGAGTTTACGTAAACGTAATAAACAGTAATAATCCGAATGGTTATCAACGGAACTGACTAGTATTTAATGGTACTTTTTAATGATCCATCAATCCGAAGCCGCTGAATGCGGGCTAGCCTGCATGGCGATGATTGCCAATCACCATGGCCATCAGCTGGACTTAACCACACTGCGTAATCGCTACAGTGTGTCCTTTAAAGGTGCCACTATGCAGCAGTTGATGCTGCTGGCCAATCAGCTGGACTTAACCGGCCGGGCGCTGAAGCTGGATCTGGACGATTTAAAGAATCTGAAAACCCCCTGCATTTTGCACTGGGAAATGAACCACTTTGTGGTGCTGAAAAAAGTGCACCGCAATGGCATTACCATTTTAGACCCTGCGATGGGCGAGCGCCGTTTATCCATGCGCGATGTGGATAAGTCTTTTACCGGCGTCGCGTTAGAGCTGACCCCCAGCAACGAATTTAAAAAAATCGACGAACGCGTTAAGCTCGGCCTGACAGCTTTTTGGAGCAAAGTCGAAGGCTTATTGCCTTCCTTAATGAAGCTCTTTGTGCTGTCCCTGCTGCTGCAACTATTTTTACTGGCCACGCCTTACTACACCCAGTTGGTGGTGGATGAGGTGCTGATTAGCCACGATAAACCCTTGTTGGTGGTGTTGGCGCTTGGTTTTGGCTTGCTGGTGTTGTTTCAGGTGGTTACCCAAACGCTGCGCGGCTGGGTGGTGCTGCATTTAGGCTCGGTGATGAGCGTACAAATGGCCACCAATTTGATGCGCCACCTATTGCACTTGCCACTGAGTTATTTCGATAAACGCCATATGGGTGATGTGGTCTCACGTTTTGGCTCGCTCAATTCGGTGCGTGAACTGCTGACCAACAGCCTGGTGGAGGGGGTGATTGATGGCTTAATGGCCACCGCTGTACTGGTGATGATGTTTCTATACAGCCCCAAACTTGCGCTGGTGGTGCTGATTGCTGTGCTGCTGTATGCTGCTATTCGCTTTATTTTGTACCGCCCGCTGCATCAACTGACTGAAACCAGCATCATGGCCAGCGCCAAAGAGCAAAGCAACTTTATGGAAACGGTGCGGGGCATGCAAAGCATTAAGTTGTTTGGCCAGCAAGCTCAGCGGCTGAACCTGTGGCAGAACCGCTATGCCGATGCCATCAATCAAAACTACCGTTTGGGCAAATGGCAGATTTCCTACCAAACCATTAATCAGTTGCTGTTTGGCCTCGAGAACATTTTGGTGGTCTATCTGGCTGCGCTTACTGTGATTAGCGGTGATATCACTGTGGGGATGCTATTTGCCTTTTTGGCTTACAAAACCCAATTCACCAACCGCATGGCGGCTTTAATCGACAAGCTGATCGAAATTAAAATGACTCGGTTGCATCTAGACCGCCTGGCCGATATCGCGCTAACCGATAAAGAGGACGAAGGGTTGAACCAACCCAGCCGTGATATCAGCGGCCAGCTTCGCTTAACCAATATTCGTTTTCGCTACGCCGGTAACGAGCCGCTGCTGTTTAACGATCTGTGCATCGATATCCCAGCGGGGGCCAATATCGCCATTATCGGCCCCTCCGGCACCGGCAAAACCACGCTGATGAAGCTGATGCTTGGTTTACTGCCTGCTGAAAGCGGCAAGGTGGAAGTGGATGGCATCGAGATTAAACAACTAGGCCTGCGTAATTACCGCAGCCAAATTGCCGCGGTGATGCAGGACGACCAGCTGATGTCGGGCACCTTGGCTGAAAACATTA
>NZ_JAFIFQ010000124.1 GCF_020831925.1 Alkalimonas sp. | reverse complement strand
ACCTGCCGCTGGATGAGCGCGAACAACGCTTGCTGAGCTTGCAGCAACAAACCGGAGCGAAGCCAAGCGGTCGCCAGTTTTTGCAGCCAGAGCAGATGCAGCAGATGGCCCAGGCTGGCATGGAGTTTGGAGCGCACTCGGTGCATCACCCGATTTTGTCGTTGGAAAGCGACGAACGTGCGTATCAGGAAATTGCGCAGAGCAAAGCTCAGCTCGAAACCTTGCTGCAGCGCGAGGTGGTGAGCTTTGCCTACCCTAATGGCCAGTATGGCCGTGATTTTGATGACCACCACATTGCCATGGTGAAGCAAGCCGGGTTTCGCTATGCCGTCAGCACCAATCCCGGCAGCAACCACGATGTCGCCAAACAGGCGCTTTGCCTGCATCGGGTTTCCCCCTGGCCAACCTCGGAAAGTCGCTTTATGCTAAGTTTATTGCGCAGTACCCAACCGCACGTCGGAGCAGCCGATGGCGACTGACGTATCCACCCGCAAAACCATCCTGATGATAGCGCTCGACTTCCCGCCTTGCCAAAGTGCCGGCGTGCAGCGTACCTACAAGTTTGCCCAGTATTTGCAAGACTTTGGTTGGGATGTGGTGGTGCTTACCGTGAAAGCCTCGGTGTACCAGCAAACCGATGCCGCAGCCGGTTGCCCGGACGTGTTGCACATTGAACGCTGTGCGGCGCTGGATGCGGCCCGTGATTTATCCTGGCGAGGCAAATACCTCGGTTTCAGTTGCGTGCCGGATCGCTGGTGGAGTTGGGCGCTGACCGCCATCCCGGCGGGTAAACGGCTGATCAAACAGTATCAGCCTGATGTGATTTGGAGTACCTACCCGGTTTCAACCGCCCATTACATTGGGTATCGGTTGCAGCGGTTCAGTGGTTTGCCCTGGATTGCCGATTACCGCGATCCCTTGCAGTGTCGTTACGATGCCAGCGCCCGGCGTTACAGTGGCATTGCCAAGTGGATTGAACAGCAAACCATTCGCTATTGCCAAACAGCGGTCTTTACCACCGAAAATGCTGCCCGATTATACCATCGGCTTTACTCGGATGAGCCACTCAGCAAATTTGCTGTGATTGAAAATGGCTTTGATGAAGCCAACTTTCGTGGGTTGCCCGTTAGAGCATCCCGAAACGACTCGCGCTTTATTCTGCTGCACAGTGGTGCTTTGTACGGGCAGGGGCGGGACCCGTCCGAGCTGTACCATGCCATGGCGTTGCTGCACCAGCAGGGTCTGATTGATGAGCACAACTTTGCGCTGCACTTCCGGGGTTTTGAGGGCACTGCAGAGCAGCATGCCTTGCTGCAGCAGCTTGGCATAACCGCTTTGGTGCATTTTTTGCCCGGTGTGCCTTATCTGGAATCACTGGCCGAAATGGGCCAGGCCGATGCCTTGTTGCTGATCCAGGGGCCTTTGTTTAACAATCAGATCCCAAGCAAATTGTACGATTACATCCGAACCGGCAGGCCGGTGCTGGCCGTGACACCCGATAAAGGCTCGACCTATCAAACCCTGCAGCCATTGGCGCATTGCCACTGTGCCAATGGTGTGCAGGCCGTGGCTGCAGCCTTGCGCCAGCAGGTGACGGCGCAGCGACAAGCGCCGGAAAACCCGGCGCAGGCAGTGGCGGACAGTCAAGGCATTTTGCCAGCGGAGCAAGTGCCTGCTGATATCGCGGCTTACTCACGCTACGAACGCACCCGTCAGTTGGCGCAGTTGTTGGCAGAGCTGTAATCGCAGACTGAGGTGTCGCACTAAGCTGCCCGTAATGGTGCTTCGCCGGCGGCTTCAGTCCCCCGAGTTTTATCCGCGCTGCTGCACCGCCTCTAGGGTAACGTTCACCAGTCGGGCGGCTTGCTTAGCGCTTTGCGCCTCGGCATAACAACGCAGTTCCGGCGCATTGCCGCTGGGGCGCAAATGCACGATGTCCTGATTGGGCAGGGTGATGCGCAGGCCATCGGTGGTGTCGATGCCAAGCTGGTCGGCTTGCTGTGCAGCCTCTTCTGCGCTGCTGCCAAGCCACTGCATTAGGGTGGCAGGCTGGTTGTGCAGTTGGGCCAGCAAGGCATCGCTTTTTTCGCGGGCAAAGTGCTGCAGCCGATCGCTGGCGGTAAAGCGCTTGGGCAGGGTGTTGCGCAACGTCGATAACGGTGTATCCCCAGCCAATGCCAGGCAGGCCAAGGCTGGCAGCAGCGCATCCCGGGTGGGCAGGGCGGTTAAACCCAGACAATCTGAGCCCAGCAAGTAGCCGCCATTCGCTTCAAAGCCGGCGCAGGGTGTGGGCAAATCGCTGAGGGCGGCAATCACATAGGGCG